>JARLJR010000056.1 GCA_031291095.1 Legionella sp.
ATGAAGATAATAGTTCGTGTAAAATGGCGCTTACTTGCATCGTACTTCCTCTATGAGTCTTTGATCGGAATCAATGAGATCACGTTATACGATGCAAGTCCACATTTTTAAAAACGAGTCGATACCTCAGGCCCATGGCCCCAACCTACAGCTGTTTTAGGGAACCTGATTAAAACTATTTCTTAAATTCGAATTTTCTACGGAATTATTTTTTACCGTCTCAGCCGTCGTGCTTTGAGAGGCGAAAAAGAGCGGATTTGATTGATTCTCGGTGTAGGCTTGAGTGAAGCGGAATTTGGGACCGTTGTAAGCAAATGACAGTAATTGCTTAGCTAAATTGATAGTTGGGTAAGTACCGAAGATGTGTTCATACATGCTGTCGATGCCTCGCTCTTCTTGCGGGCATAGTTCATATAGCAGTTTTTCTGCGTACTGTTTATTAAATTCCCCCATCTTTTTAAAGAGAAGCTTGGCATTGCTAAACGTATAATTATTGGTAAATAGGGGATTTTTTTGCGGGGATTCACTCAGAAATAGACTTCCCATCGTGAAGAGTGATAACAGGCGGACCTCTTTATAGTTTTGTGGCTCTGAGCCTCCCACGGTAGGCATTAAGAGTTTAATGGGCATGAAGACCTGGTCGATATTGGCTAGCACAAAAGCTAAATTCCAGCTGGTGTATAAATCGCGCCATTCTTTGGGAATGTTAAATTGGGATACTTTTTTCTTGGAGGTATCAAGTTTTAAATTAGGCAACAATTCATAAGTTGAGGTTTCATCAATACTTATCCCTTCTGGGAGTAAGTGTGGGCTCATGGCATAATTGGTCGTGTAGCGTTGGTTTTCCATGATCATAATTAAGCCAACACCGGCTTTAGCATTATCAATGCCACCTAATTGTTGCGCATGAGTGCTGTCTTCCCAGGCTGCTTCAAAAATATTTACCCCCATGCCAGCCACCGTATTCGTATCCTTGGTGGAAAAATTGGCAACATTAATATTGGCGGCATTTAAGCTGGATAAATGATTCGCTTCGATAAAGGCTTTAGCATCGTCTTTTGTTTCTACTTGTTCCCCCATCAGGCGATGAAAGACGACATTGAGCATTCCCGGTTTCACCGAAACCAGTTTTAAACGTTCAAATAATGTGGCTTCATAGGGCGTGCCAAAAAAGAAATCAACGAGCGGGTTGCCCGGAGCGGGGCTGCCCGCACGTGCCACGAGATGATCATAAACCTCTTTTGCAAAAGTCTGCCCATTTGCCATGGTGACAATGAGTGCTTCAAAAATACAAAGCATATTGATTTGCAGTTGTAAGGTTGGTGCTGCTGCTACCAGTTCAGCTTCAGAAATTAGCTTATTTTCTTCAATATAAGCCAATAAATTACATAGTGGCTCATTGCCAATAATATTTTTTTCGATGTGCCCAATTAATTTGCTTAGATCAATTTTTTCAGAGGTAATGTGCTGGATGAACGTATTATATGCAACATTATCAGTAGCCAGCTCATCGAGACCTAGGGCGGTTAAAATACGGAGGATAAGCTGAGGGTTTGATGTAGTGCTAATATGGTGTTTAACTCTGGAGAGAAAGTGAGCAGCTTCTTTTTGCTTAGTCATCGTAAATTAACGTCCAAAATTATTAAAGTGCAAAATTTTAAACCATTTTTATTAAGGCCACATTAACAAATTTTTTAAAATAAAACGGGTTTACGCATGCATAGTTCGTGAATTTTATCATTTTTTTCAATACAATAAGTCACTCAGCAGTGGAATGCCCTAATTTTATGGAGAGATGCTCATGCAGGTGAAAGCAGCGGTAGCGTATGCAGCAGGAAAACCATTGGCAATTGAAATGGTGGAATTAGAAGGACCTAGACTGGGTGAGGTCTTGGTAGAAATTAAAGCAACGGGTGTTTGTCATACGGATGCGTTTACGCTTTCAGGTGATGATCCAGAAGGAATCTTTCCGGCAATTTTAGGCCACGAGGGGGCGGGCGTTGTCGTGGAAGTGGGGCCCGGAGTTACTTCGCTAAAACCTGGCGATCATGTTATTCCCTTGTATACGCCTGAATGCCGCCAATGTGAATATTGCCTTTCCCAAAAAACCAATCTTTGCCAAGCCATTCGCTCTACCCAAGGGCAGGGGCTGATGCCTGATGGCAGTAGTCGTTTTCGTTTAAATGGTAAGCCTGTATTTCATTATATGGGAACCTCGACCTTTGCTAACTACACTGTATTACCTGAAATCGCGCTTGCCAAAATTCGCCAAGATGCACCTTTTGAGAAGGTGTGCTACATCGGCTGTGGCGTTACTACCGGTATAGGTGCCGTAATTTACACCGCAAAAGTTACTCCCGGCTCTAAAGTGGTGGTATTTGGTCTAGGAGGTATTGGGCTTAATGTGATTCAAGGCGCACGTATGGTTGGTGCAGAGCAGATTATTGGCGTCGACATCAATCCGGCACGCCAGGCTCTAGCGCAAAAAATGGGAATGACCGATTTTGTTAATCCTAAAGAAGTAGGGGGCGACGTAGTGGCGCATTTGGTGGAGTTGACCAAAGGGGGTGCTGATTACAGCTTTGAGTGCGTGGGTAATGTGACCTTGATGCGTCAGGCCTTAGAGTGTTGCCATAAGGGTTGGGGGGTATCGACGATTATTGGCGTGGCCGGAGCCGGACAGGAAATTTCTACCCGACCATTTCAATTAGTAACTGGACGAGTATGGAAAGGCTCTGCCTTTGGTGGCGCCCGCGGGCGTACCGATGTTCCTAAGATTGTTGACTGGTACATGGATGGCAAAATTAATATTGATGATTTAATTACCCATGTGATGCCCATCGAACAAATTAATGAGGCCTTTGATTTAATGCATAAGGGCGAGTCAATCCGTTCGGTAGTTACCTTTTAATCTCATTAGGAGCTAAGCAATGGAACTTATTGAAGAACATTCTTGTTTTGGGGGCGTACAGCGTGTTTATGCCCATCAATCGGTGGCGACTCAGTGCAGCATGCGTTTTGGTCTTTTTTTACCGCCTCAAGCTCAACAGCAAAATGTTCCCGTCCTCTATTGGCTTTCAGGATTAACCTGTACTGAGCAAAACTTTATTACTAAGGCAGGGGCACAACGAGTTGCTGCGGAATTAGGATTAGCCTTGGTTATTCCTGATACCAGCCCGCGCGGAGTTGCTTTACCTGGGGATAATGACAGCTATGATTTTGGGCTCGGCGCAGGCTTTTACGTGGATGCAACCCAAATGCCATGGGCAAAACATTATCGTATGGCCACCTACATTCAAGACGAATTGCCTGCACTTTTAGTATCAAAAGCGCCTTTGGATGCACAAGCCTGTGGGATTTTTGGACATTCGATGGGCGGACATGGCGCATTAACCTTAGCATTGAAAAATCCTCAACAGTATCGCTCAGTTTCTGCTTTTGCCCCGATCTGTGCTCCAAGCCAATGCGTCTGGGGACAGAAGGCGTTAACTGGGTATTTGGGAACTGATAAACAGCTGTGGAATGAGTATGATGCTTGTGAGTTGATTCGTTCTCGAGGATGGCCGCATCAAGATATTTTAGTGGATCAGGGAAGTGCTGATAACTTTTTACATGAACAGTTAAAGCCGGAGTTATTACAAGCGGCTTGTGTGCAAGCAGGAGTTGAGCTGAATCTGCGTTTACAGCAGGGGTATGATCATAGTTATTATTTCATTGCGAGCTTCATTGATGATCATTTGCGTTTTCATGCGAGTCGGTTATCTAAATAGTGTTTACTGGGCTTTTCAGCCCAGCCTACGCTTAACTAAAATTTTTGATAAATTCCTACTAATTCTGCAGTGCCAAGAACGTGGCTGGTTATTGTTTGCATAACCGTATCGTGTGTCGCGCCTTCACCTAAAGTGAGTTCCTTATCAATGGCATATAATTTAAATACATAGCGATGAGCTCCCATCGGTGGGCAGGGGCCTCGGTAACCTTTTCCGCCCCAGCTGTTTTGCCCATTTACCGCATCCTTTGGCGTTGGGGCGCCAGCACCTAACTCAGTTACATTAGGTGGAATATTAAAGGTAAGCCAATGGGTCCATGTACCATTAGGGGCATCTGGATCTTCCATGACCAGCACAAATGATTGAGTTTTTGCTGGAGCATTGTGCCAGGTTAATGGGGGGGATTGATCGACTCCGTTGCAAGTGAATTCTGCTGGAATCATTGAATTTAATTTAAATGCAGAGCTTTCAAGAGTGAATTTATTATCTGCAAAACTTTTGTAGTTAAACATCCAAACTAATAAGAACAAAATCAGAGAATATTTTTTCATTTGCGCCTACTCCATTTAACTGCATGAATTTAAGTAAAAAACATGAAAAAAAAAGCTCATACACCTCAACTCAACCCCTACATTGTAGCACTGAAATTATATTTCGTTGGCATTCTGAGGAAAAATGATCATAAACCCACTGGCTATAGCCTATAATAAGGACATACAGTCTAAAAGATGCGCGATGAATTGAACTCTCAGCTACCTACATTATTGGCAAGACAAGGAATCTATACTCGAGAAGGTTCCGTTTATGCTTATGAGCTACTGTATCGTAATCCTCGACTTGCTAATGTGGAGCTAGACAATAGTGAATTGGGAGATAAAGCCACCTCTTTAGTCATTACCCAATTATTCGCCAGCATGGATATTGATACCATTATTGGTGATAAATTGGCCTACATTAATTTTACTCATAGCCATCTCGTCCAGAAAGTACCTACTTTATTGCCAAAGGAACGCATCGTTATTGAAGTATTAGAATCGGTAATTGTTGATAAACCCTTAATTGACAGTTTAACCTCGCTGCGGGAGCAAGGTTATTGCATTGCCCTGGATGATTTTATTCCGAGTGAGAAAAACTCCATTCTTATCGACTTGGCTAATATTATTAAAATTGATGTACTCAATCTAAATAAGCGACAAATCGCTGGACAATTACGACGATTAAAGCATTTTAATGGCGAACTATTGGCGGAGAAAATCGAAAGTCATAACCAATTTAAAGATTGTGTTGATTTAGGTTTTGATTATTTCCAAGGTTTTTTTCTCAATAAACCACGCCCGGTAAAAGGGCATCATATTACCGAAAACAAGGCATATCTTCTTAAAGTCTTAGCGGAACTTAATAATGACGATATTCCTTTAGAGCGGGTTGAAGAATACATTTTACACATTCCTAAATTAAGTTATCGTTTATTGCGTTTGGCCAATTCTGCGGCAGCCTACAATGGCCGAAAAATTGATTTGTTAATTGATGCGCTTAAGCGTTTAGGTTTGAATCAGGTTCGCAATTGGTTGCGCCTTTTTTTGCTGGCAAATCAGAATGATTTAATGTCTGATCTGGTCGAGCGAACATTAATCCGTGCCAAAATGTGTGAATGCTTAGCGAAATTATCTTCCGAACAGGTCAATCCACATCAAGCGTTTACCATGGGCATCTTTTCATCTTTGGATGCTTTTCTTAATGAATCAATGGCATCGATTTTAAGCAAAATCCAATTAAGTGAGTCACTCAATGAAGCCTTACTCTATCAACGCGGACAACTTGGGGAAATACTAAAAGACACGATTAACTATGAGAACGGTAATTTCGGCTCATTAGAGAATACATCATACGGGAATAAAAATTTAATTAATGCCTACTTAGAAAGTATTGAGTATGCGCGAGCGATTATGCGACTTACCAATCAGTGACTGTGTTACGCTCTGTATTAAATGCAGCCACAATGATATGCTATAAGCAATTATTTAAACCCTATTTTAAGTTCGCTTCATGGAAACCGAAAAAAAACTCGCTGCAATTTATGTGGTAAAACCAGAATTTCGTACAGATCTTTGCAATGAACTAGGCGAAATCTCTCAGGTAGTTGCGGATTTAGTTTTTTCTCCTCATAAAAAAGTGGATGTTTGTTTTGCTCAAGATATTTGGTTAGAGCCGCAAATCGTCAGCTTCCAATCGATCTCTGAAGCAGTAAAAATCCTGCGTCAAGCAGGAAAATACTGGTATCTGCATCCCCTTGAGAATGTGAGACGCTCCCGTTTGATCGAAGAACAATTACGTCAGTACTTACCATTAATGCAGCATTTTCCACTGAGCGAAGCCATTCCACCACTGGGCGTTTTTAGTCTTTTAGACAAAAATACCTTGGTTTTTAGTGCCAAACGCTTAAAAAAATGGCCGCAAGGGAACTGTTATTTTATTGAAGATAAAATTAATCCACCTAATCGCGCCTATTTAAAACTATGGGAAGCTTTAACCTTATTAGAGGATTATCCCAAATCAGGCGAGACAGCCCTGGATTTAGGTGCATCACCTGGAGGCTGGACTTATGTAATGCAGTCATTAGGCACCCAAGTAACCGCAGTTGATAAGGCACCTTTAGACCCTAAAATTGCCAAATTACCGCGAATAACTTGCCTGCAGCAAAGTGCATTTGCCATTGAGCCCGCGACGCTTAGCGAATGTTTCGATTGGGTCTTATCAGATATTGCTTGCTACCCAGAGCGTGCTTACACACTGATCACGAAGTGGATTGCCTCTGGAAAAGCAAAACAAATGATTTTCACCATTAAATTACAGGGTGAAATCGATTTATCCGTAATCAAACAATTCCAAGCAATCCCAGATTCCTACACCACAAATATGTTTTACAACAAACACGAGGTTACTTTTTTCTATCCATACCCTGCACTTAAGCTATAAAAAACTGTGGCCGGGGTACAGTTACGAAAAATCAATCAATACAGTTGATAGAAAATTTACCAATTAATTTGATTAAAACCGCCGCGATCGTTGATCATTTAACTTGGTTGCTTTATAATCCGCGCGGTGAAACTTAGGTGAATATGTGAACAAACAGCTGAGTAAGCGCGGAATTGTGCGATTATGGTTGGTGCAGTTAGGCATCACATTGGTCTTAGCGGCTATATGTGCGCTGAGCTATGGTGTGAATGCAGCAACTTCGGCATTGCTCGGTGGTATGGTCTGCCTTATCCCTAATGCGTATTTCGCAAGAAAGTTATTTAAGTATCAAGGCGCGCGATCAGCAAAAAAGATAGTGGATAGTTTTTATAAGGGCGAAGCGATAAAAATATTTTTATCGATCGTGCTTTTCACCGCTGTATTTGTGTGGGTTAAAATTACCCCGGTGGCTTTTTTTGCATCGTACATCATGATTCTGATGACACACTGGTTTGCTCCATTGATTATTGTTAATAAACAGAATAGGCCTGAAAGTGACTGAAATGGTATCTAGCACAAACTACATCAAACACCATCTAACGTATCTGACATACAACGTTAGTGATATGAAAATGGGACCAGGCGGTGGCTTCTGGACATTAAACCTGGATACATTATTTTTCTCGATTACTATGGGGATTATTGTATGTGGCCTCATGTATTTTGGCGCACGTAGAGTAACCACCGGTGTTCCTGGGAAATTGCAGAACTTTGCAGAGTTAATGCTGCAATTCGCTGACAATCAAGTTAAAGACTGCTTCCATGGGAAAAATAAATTAATCGGCCCCTTGGCGCTGACCATATTCTTATGGGTTTTCATGATGAATTTCATGGATATTTTCCCTGTAGATGTATTGCCTTTAATGGCGCAAGCAGGCGGTGTGCATTACCTGAAAGTTGTACCAACGAATGATTTAAACTTGACCTTTGCCTTGTCAATTACCGTATTCCTTCTGATCATTTTTTACAGTATTAAAATTAAAGGGGCCAAAACGTTCATTAAAGAATTGACGTTACAACCTTTTAATCATCCTGGATTTATACCTTTTAACCTGTTGCTTGAATTAGTAGGTTTAATTGCTAAGCCTATCTCTTTAGCACTGCGGTTATTTGGAAATTTATACGCCGGCGAATTAATCTTTATCTTAATTGCCTTGCTAACCTTAAATGCTTCAATGTCATCACCTGTCGGTACTGCGACTCTAGGCTTGGCCCAATTCATATTGGCGCTTGGCTGGTCAATATTCCATATCCTGGTAATTACCTTGCAGGCATTTATTTTCATGGTGTTAACTATTGTTTACCTTAGTTTGGCACACGAAGAACATTAATCGATTTATTTTCACCATCCATTTAAAGGGGATTAAATATGCAAGCTGCTAGTCTAATAGCACAAGTTCAAAGTATGACCGTTGTTGCGGTTGCGTTATTGATTGGTTTGGGTGCGTTAGGTACCGCTATAGGATTTGGTCTGCTAGGCGGCAAATTCTTAGAAGGTTCTGCTCGTCAACCAGAAATGGTTCCAATGTTACAAGTTAAAATGTTCATCGTTGCAGGTCTTCTTGACGCGGTAACAATGATTGGAGTGGGTATCGCATTGTTCTTCACTTTCGCAAACCCTTTCCTAAATAACCTGGGTTCTTGATAACAAATGATTGGGGCGCTTAAGCGCCCTGATTGTTGCAGGAGATAATTACGGTGGATATTAACTTAACATTAATAGTACAAATGCTGGTGTTCGCAGCTTTTGTTTTATTTACCATGAAACTCGTTTGGCCTCCATTAGAGAAAGCTTTGGAAGAAAGACAAGACAAAATTGCTGATGGTCTATCTGCCGCTGAGCGTGGTCGTAAAGAACTTGAATTAGCACAGCATCGCGTTAAAGATGAGTTAAAGCAAGCTAAAGTTCAATCAGCTGACATTGTTGAAAAAGCAAACAAGCGTGCTGCTCAAATCATTGAGGAAGCAAAAGAAGCTGCGAAGCACGAAGCGCAAATGCAATTTAAGCAAGCGCAAGAGCAATTAACGCAGCAAGTAAATCATGCTAGAGAAGAGCTGCGCAAGCAAGTTGCTACCTTAGCTGTTACTGGCGCTGAGAAGATTTTAATGCGTGAAGTAGACGCGAAAGCGAATGCTGCACTGTTAGATAACCTGATAGAAGAGATTTAAAATGTCTGATAGCACCACTATTGCCAGACCTTATGCCAAAGCTATTTTTGAATCAGCGTTAGCAGAGAATCAATTAGCCGAGTGGTCAGCTCATTTGACAACGCTTGCCCAGGCGGTGATGTATCCTGAAGCCGCACAGTTTATTGAAAATCCTGCCTCAACAGTTGCTCAGCACATTGAGTTGCTGCAAGGCGTCGTCAATGCTGGGTCAAAAAAGAGCGAATCAATAAATAATCTGGTTGCCTTGCTGGCTACAAACAAACGTTTAATGCTGTTGCCTGAGATTTGTGCTCACTACGAAGCTCTTCGTGCAGAGCAAGAAAAAACTCTGGATGTGGATGTAAGCAGTTTCGCTGACTTATCTACAGCACAAAAAGAGCGATTAATAGAATCTTTAAGTAAGCGCTTACAGCGTAAAGTTACATTAAAAATCAGTATTGATCCTACCCTGCTTGGTGGAGCTGTTATTCGAGCAGGCGATTTAGTTATCGATGGTTCAGTTCGGGGCAAGCTGAGAAAGCTTCACACCAACTTAGCCGCTTAAATTAGAGGATAATTTTCATGTCAGAACAAGTAGCATTAAATCCTTCTGAAATCAGTGAATTAATCAGAAAGAAAATAGAAAAGTTCAATGTAGTATCTGAAGCAAACGATGAAGGTACGGTTGTAAGCTTTAAAGATAACGTAGCTACAATTCATGGTCTTAAAGACGTAATGGCAGGGGAAATGATTGAGTTCCCAGGCGGGGTTTATGGTCTTGCATTAAACTTGGAACGTGATGCCGTAGGTGCGGTAATCCTTGGTGATGCTTCATCTTTAGCTGAAGGTCAAAAAGTTAAATGTACTGGTCGTATTCTTGAAGTGCCCGTTGGTAACGCACTTTTAGGTCGTGTAGTTGATGCTTTAGGTACCCCAATTGATGGTAAAGGCCCAATTGAAGCAAGTGCCATGGCGCCAATTGAGAAAGTAGCTCCTGGGGTTATTGCTCGTAAATCAGTAGACCAACCAGTACAAACTGGATTAATCGCGATTGATGCGATGGTTCCTGTTGGTCGTGGACAGCGCGAGCTGATCATTGGTGACCGTCAAACTGGTAAAACAGCGATTGCTATTGATGCCATCATTAACCAAAAAGGTACTGGCGTTAAGTGCGTATACGTAGCTGTTGGCCAGAAAGCTTCTTCAGTTGCGGCAATTGTACGTAAATTAGAAGAGCACGGCGCATTAGAGCACACTATTGTTGTGGTTGCTGGTGCTTCTGATACTGCCGCATTACAGTTTATTGCTCCTTACGCAGGATGCACCATGGGTGAATACTTCATGGAGCGCGGTGAAGATGCATTAATCGTTTATGATGATTTAACCAAGCAAGCTTGGGCATATCGTCAAATTTCCTTATTATTACGTAGACCACCAGGTCGTGAAGCGTATCCAGGGGATATTTTCTACTTACACTCACGTCTATTAGAAAGAGCAGCACGTATTAATGCTGATGAAGTAGAAAAATTAACTAAAGGCGAAGTAAAAGGTAAAACAGGTTCATTAACTGCATTACCAATTATTGAGACGCAAGCGGGTGACGTATCTGCATTCGTACCTACAAACGTTATTTCGATCACTGACGGTCAGATTTTCCTTGATGTCGACTTGTTCAACTCAGGCGTTCGACCTGCAATTAACTCAGGTTTGTCAGTATCGCGTGTGGGTGGTGCAGCACAAACCAAGATCATGAAAAAGCTTGGTGGTGGTACTCGTTTAGCATTAGCTCAGTTCCGTGAATTAGAAGCGTTTTCTCAGTTTGCTTCTGATCTTGATGATGCAACTCGTAAGCAGTTAGAGCGCGGTCAACGTATTACTGAACTCATGAAGCAAAAACAATATGCCCCTTATTCTGTAGCAGATATGGGTGTTGCTTTGTTTGTTGTTGAAAAGGGTTATTTAGATGATGTTCCATTAAATGAAATTTCATCATTCTTAGGTTCTTTACATGACTACATGCGTACTACTCACGCTGCATTGATGCACTCAATCAATGAAGCAGGTGCTTATGATAACGATATTGAAGCACAATTGAAGAAAGCTGTTGAAGACTTTAAACGTACAGCTAGTTGGTAGTCAATTTAAGGCGAAATAAGATATGGCTGGAGCAAAAGAAATCCGTTCTAAAATTTCGAGTATTAATAAGACTCGAAAGATTACTCGTGCAATGGAAATGGTGGCTGCTAGTAAAATGCGCAAAACACAAGACAGAATGCGCGCATCCAAGCCCTATGCCAATAAAATTTATAATGTGGTAAAACACATTGCTCGCGCGCACTCTGAATACAATCATCCATTCATGGGGCAGCGCGAGGTTAATCGCATAGGTCTTATTGTGGTTACTTCCGATCGCGGTTTATGCGGCGGCTTAAATGCAAACTTATTGCGTGAAACCGTACGAACTATCCGTGATTGGAAATCCAATGGCAAGGAAGTTGATATTGCAGTTATTGGCCGCAAAGGAAAAGCATTCTTTAAGCGTGTCGGTAGCAATGTCCTTGGGTCAATAGAGCATTTAGGCGATACACCAAGCATTAATGATTTAATTGGTATCGTAAAAGTCATGTTAGATGCCTTTTACACCGGTAAAATTGATGCATTACATATCGTATACAATGAATTTGTTAACACCATGACGCAAAAGCCATTGGTGAAGCAATTACTACCATTGCCAAAATCAGAAGATGACAGCAAGACAATGGGGCATCACTGGGACTACATTTATGAACCAGATGCTAAGGACTTGTTGGATAATCTTTTAGAACGTTATATCGAATTACAAGTGTATCAGGCCGTTGTGGAAAACATCGCCTGTGAACAAGCGGCAAAAATGATTGCAATGAAAAGTGCAACTGATAACGCTGGTGATTTGATTAAAGAATTTCAATTGGCTTATAACAAAGCTCGACAAGCTGCAATTACTCAAGAATTGGCAGAGATTGTCGGTGGCGCATCCGCTTTATAAGAGGGTATATAATGAGCAGCGTAGATACAGTAGCAGTAAAAAATATCGGAACAATTGTAGAAATTATTGGTGCGGTTGTGGACGTTGAATTCCCACGCGACAGTGTTCCCAAAATCAATGACGCATTGAAACAAGTTGATGGCGAGTTGGTTTTCGAAGTACAGCAACAGCTAGGTGATGGCGTTGTGCGTACTATCGCTATGGGAACCACTGATGGTATGAAGCGTGGTTTAAAAGTTGAAAATACTGGCCACCCAATTCAAGTTCCAGTGGGTAAAAAGACTCTAGGTCGTATTATGGACGTTTTAGGCCGTCCAGTAGACGATGCGGGCCCAATCGGTGCTGATGAGCACTGGGCTATTCACCGTAAAGCCCCAAGCTACGAAGAGCAAGCGGGTAGCCAAGAGCTTTTAGAAACGGGTATTAAAGTTATTGACTTACTTTGCCCATTTGCTAAGGGTGGTAAAGTTGGTCTGTTCGGTGGTGCCGGTGTGGGTAAAACCGTTAACATGATGGAATTAATCCGTAACATCGCGATTGAGCACAGTGGTTACTCAGTTTTCGCAGGTGTGGGAGAGCGTACTCGTGAAGGTAACGACTTCTATCATGAAATGAAAGATTCAAACGTACTGGACAAAGTATCTCTAGTATACGGTCAGATGAACGAGCCACCAGGCAACCGTTTACGCGTTGCATTAACTGGTTTGACTATGGCGGAAAAATTCCGTGACGAAGGCCGTGACGTATTATTATTCGTAGATAATATTTACCGTTATACCTTAGCAGGGGTTGAAGTATCTGCTCTGTTAGGTCGTATGCCTTCAGCGGTGGGTTACCAGCCTACACTAGCAGAAGAAATGGGTATGCTCCAAGAGCGTATTACTTCTACTAAGACTGGTTCTATTACGTCAATTCAAGCAGTATACGTACCTGCGGATGACTTGACTGACCCATCACCAGCTACTACCTTCGCGCATTTGGATGCGACCGTTGTATTGTCACGTCAAATCGCTGAATTAGGTATTTACCCAGCGGTGGATCCATTAGACTCGACTTCACGTCAGTTAGATCCATTAGTTGTTGGTCAAGAACACTACGATACAGCTCGTCGTGTACAACAAACCTTACAACGTTACAAAGAATTGAAAGATATTATCGCAATTCTAGGTATGGACGAATTATCAGAAGAAGACAAGCGCGTAGTAACTCGTGCTCGTAAAATTCAACGATTCTTGTCACAGCCATTCTTCGTTGCTGAAGTCTTCACTGGTTCTCCAGGTAAATACGTATCTCTAAAAGATACTATTAAAGGCTTCCAAGGTATTCTTGCTGGTGAATACGATGATTTACCTGAGCAAGCATTCTATATGGTTGGTAGCATTGAGGAAGCAGTTGCTAAAGCGAAAACCTTATGAGGCAAGATGACATGACTATAACAACGCACTTGGATATCGTTAGTGCTGAACATGAAATATTCTCTGGTTTAGTAGAGATGGTTGTTGCTACTGGAGAATTAGGTGAAGTGGGTATTACCGCAGGTCATGCCCCTTTACTGACAGTCTTGAAACCAGGTGAGGTCAGACTGACTTTGCCTGGCGGTCATCAAGATATTTACTATGTTCAGGGCGGTATGCTTGAAGTACAACCAAACTGTGTCACCGTTTTGGCCGATGTGGTTGAGCGCGCAGATCATCTTGATGAAGCCGCTGCTCTGGCTGCAAAAGCACAAGCAGAAGCTGATATGGCGAATAAGAGTGGTGAGATGGATTACTCCATCGCAGCTGCCGAGTTGGCACGTGCTGTTGCCCAAATCCGTGCTATTCAAAAAGTCAGAAAAACAGTTAAGTAAATCTTCATGCCGGGTAAAGCGAAATGCTTTATCTCGGCTTCTTCTTCGATTCTCAAATTTTATTTCTTTGTAATTAATCAGTTGCAAGCATCAGGCTACATTAAATAAGAAAAACGAGAAACGTGGATACTACCTTTAGAGACAGTATCTACATTTTGTTCGTTCCTATTGCTTGTGATAGCATGTGCTCTCTATGCTCTAAACGGACTTGATATGAAATTACAGGAGCTTCACCAGCATTTAAAAGACTATGAAGAAACATTTTACATTCGCAAATATCTTGTCGGTGATCATGATCGCGCTAAACGACTTAGAGCATTTGTGCAACGGCTCAAATATCAGCCCGCTGATTATGATTTAAGTACAGAAGATGTATTTAAACTACTCAGGGATGTTCCCGAAATTGCGGAGGCGAATAGTAATTTAGAGCTGATGCAAACCATAAAAACGAAGCTTGCCAATCATTACTTTTTTGAAATTTATGTGGCCTTATCTAATTTAAAATTAATTAACGAAAAAAATTTTGTAATTATTTACGAGCTACCAGCTCAGACACATTTATTTTTAAACCGTTTATTCTGTAGTGATTCAGTCCAGCCAAGAATCCCCTTAAACCAAGAAATTTTTAACGTATTTTTAGCGATTGCCCCACAAATAACATTCTCGGAAGAGGTAATTGAACAAATAGTTAGATTTTTATATAACAAAAAGCTCCTTAAGCCAACCGCACTTAATTTGCTGCATGCTCGAATAAAAGAAGTGTATTCGCTGTTTAATGTAGTACAGGAGTTGCATAAAGCGGATTGTTTAAACGAGGAGTGTTTAGAGCAGATTTCGCGCGTAACCTATCTTTATTTGTTAGAAGGCTTGCTCACACACCTTAATAAAGCAAAAATCCCTCTTAACAGCGCATTGATTAGAGCACTTTGCACCAGCAACAGCTTATTTTATTTTGATAAGTTATTACCAATTTTAATCAGTTGTAAAAAGACTATTTTAAATAGTGCAACACTTATTGAACTCTTAAAAAAAGACTATGATTTTTTCGTAGAAAAAACAAGAACATTAGAGCTTCTGCAGCAGCATGATTTACTTGATGATGAAACATTTTCTTACGTGTGTAGCAGTGAGGTTTTTTCATTGACGCGAATACTAGGCGTTTTATCAGAGAAATCACTAGCACAAGAAAATAAAGAATTAATTTATAAACTTATGAATCGCATGCTTGATGGTTCTGCCCTTTACAAAGCGATTAATTATTTAAAAAAAGTAGATTTATTGGATCAAAATTCATTAAATTCATGCGTTGAGTTTGTGACAAATAAAAGGGTGGTATGTGGTCTATTGGATTTGCTTGAGCAAAGTAATGTGAACCTAAGTAAAGCACAGTTACAAGCCATTTTTTCTTTATCTACCAGCAACATCAAACGGCTCAATAATTTATTAGAAGATTTAAAATACAGCAACCTATTGACTATACATTCTTTTGGAAGTGCTCTCGAGCGAGTCGCGGAAAAGTTTCCACCGGTAGTACCATCCACAATAAGCAAACGCAGTAGGAAAAATACCGGCGCACCACGTTCAGAATTTCTATTAGATAATGACTATCGTTTTTTTATCGAACATGGCGACCGGGAGCAGGGTGGTTGTGGCTCTGTTAAGAAGGGTTATGATTCTGCGGAAGCAATAGAACCACGTTATGGTATTAAGACGCTAAAGCAACATGTTCATGCGCAAGAAGAGGCTGTTCGTGAAGTTAAATACAATCGGTTATTGGGGCGCAATGCCACATATTTTGTAAGAGATAAGAGAACGAGTGTGGTTTCAGAATGGCAGCAGGGGAAGGGCTTGCATCATTACTGCGCAGATGAACTGTGCCAAGTGCCTATGAAAACACGATTGCTCTGCCTTAGTTCAGGTTTAAAAGACTTGAATACGTTGCATCAGCACCATCGTAAGCATGGTGATGTTAAGTGTCAAAATTTTGTTTTAAATTTGGATGCCTCATCTATGAGACTTATTGATTTTGGCACGTCTCATAAAAAGGGGTCTTTTAAAGTATTTGGCTGGACTAGTGAATATTTGGACCCTAAAATTAGCGCCGATCTACTGTGCGTTGATCTATATGCTATGGGTATCGTCACCATGCATTTATTTCCTGAACTTTATAGCGTTTCTTTTGAAAATAGAAAGTTCAGCTCTTCATTGAATAAATCTGATTTCACTCTTTATGAGCAGTGCATTGTTACTTTGGTTAATGCCATGATGAATGCTGATCTTGAGCGACGATGTACCAGTGAGGATGCATTAAACTACTGTAATGAAGTCATCAACTATTTCGATATAATTAATGCTCCGTTGTTGGAAACAATCGCCGAAAATAGTATTAATCGCTCTCATTTAACCCCTGAGGATACCTTGCGGATGTAATACCGTTGCAGACATCCTTCATGCATTATTTGATTAATAATACCCTGAATTACCGCGGTCACGTCGTGGTAATTCGGAGTTCTTGAGGTCTCTTGACTCTCAGATACACCCTGAGATATGACGGCTCAGTTAAGATAATGCCTCTCACCATAAACCCCTAACTTACAATAAGTTAACGAACTTATTCCAGCTTCATACACATGGTTATCCACAGCTTATTCATAAGGATCAAATGGCAGAAACAATAAATTTATTTATAAATCAATAAGTTATATTGATATGGCGCGCTGTGCGTGAAAAAAAGATAAAGTTATTCACAATTTGCTGGCGGTTTATATATCTAACACTCCCTTTCCTCTGGTAAAATAGCTATGCAAGAGCCTAAAGCAATGGTTAAATAGCCTTAATAGATAGCGATGAAAACAAAATTATGAACGATGTTACAGAACGAAAAGAACTCACCGAATTTACAGAAAAAGCCTATCTTGATTACTCCATGTACGTCATTCTTGATAGAGCGTTACCGCATATTGCCGATGGACTCAAACCAGTACAACGCCGTATTGTTTATGCGATGTCCGAATTAGGCTTAAAGGCTACAGCAAAACATAAAAAATCCGCGCGTACCGTGGGGGATGTCTTGGGTAAATTCCATCCTCATGGCGACAGTGCTTGTTATGAGGCGATGGTCTTAATGGCTCAGCCTTTCTCCTATCGTTATCCCTTTGTTGATGGCCAAGGAAACTGGGGATCACCCGATGATCCAAAATCATTTGCGGCCATGCGTTATACGGAAGCACGTTTGTCTGCTTATGCAGAAGTATTGCTTTCTGAGTTACAGCAAGGAACGGTCGATTGGGTAGATAATTTTGATGGTACTTTGCAAGAGCCCGCATTACTTCCTGCACGTTTACCTAACATCCTGTTAAATGGTGCGACCGGGATTGCGGTGGGTATGGCTTCGGATGTTTTACCGCATAATTTAACTGAAGTGGCGAATGCCTGTGTGCACTTGCTGGAAAATCCACGAGCAGATTTGGTCGCCATTAATCAACATATTAAAGGCCCAGACTTTCCCACTGAAGCAGAAATTATTACGCCTCCGGAAATGATTTCAACCATGTATGAGACCGGCAATGGCTCCATTAAAATGCGCGCTATTTACGGTTTGGAAAAACAAAACATCGTCATCACCGCATTGCCCTATCAAGTATCCGGTGCCAAAGTGATGGAACAAATTGCATTACAAATGCAGCAAAAGAAATTGCCGATGGTCGAGGATCTTCGCGATGAGTCGGATCATGAACATCCAACGCGCCTGGTCATTATTCCACGTTCCAATCGTGTGGATGTGGACGGTTTGATGTCGCATTTATTTGCGACCACCGATTTAGAGCGCAGTTATCGCGTTAACTTTAATATGATTGGCCTTGATGGCAAACCTAAAGTAAAAAATCTATTGACCATTCTTAATGAATGGTTGGTTTTTCGTATTGGGGTAGTAACTCGCCGTTTAGAATATCGTTTGGCAAAAGTTCTCGAACGCATTCACGTGTTAGAAGGCTTGCTCATCGCGTATTTAAATATTGATGAAGTGATCGCTATCATTCGCGAGCACGAAAACCCCAAAGAAGGGCTCATTGTACGCTTTAATTTAAGCGAACGACAGGCCGAAGCTATTTTAGAAATGAAATTGCGTCATTTGGCGAAATTGGAAGAAATTAAAATAAGTGGCGAATTGGATGATTTATCTGCTGAACGCGATCAATTACAAAGCATCTTAGGCAGCGAGACCAAGTTAAGAAACTTAGTTAAGGAAGAAATTATTCGTGATCGCGATGAGTTTGGCGATGCACGACGCTCACCTATTATCATACGCCAAGAGTCACAGGCCTTAAAAGAAGAAGACATTCTGCCTAATGAGCCAATCACGGTAGTTCTCTCTAAGAATGGCTGGGTACGCGCTGCGAAGGGTCATGATGTTAACGGCACCGAACTTAGCTATAAAGCAGGGGATGAATTTAAGGCACAAGCCCCTGGACGTTCAAACCAGCAAATCATTTTCTTTGATAGTGAAGGAAAGGTCTATTCCTTGCCCGGACACTCATTACCATCCGCACGTGGTCAAGGTGAGCCGCTCACTGGAAAATTAAACCCTGCTGAAGGGGCTTTATTTGAAACGGTTGTTGGTGGTGAGGCAGAGCAAAAAGTTTTATTAGCAAGCGATGCGGGTTATGGATTTATTGCCACCATTAGCGAGCTTTATGTGAAAAACCGTAATGGGAAAGCCTGTATTAAATTGCCCGAAGCCAGCTGTATTTTGCCACCGCGAATCGTGCCTGGCCATGAGGAACTGTTAGTTGCCTGTGCGACCAGTGTCGGGCGATTATTGGTATTTTCTATTAAAGAATTACCTGAGTTATCTCGTGGTAAAGGCAATAAGTTAATCAGCATTCCTTCGGCTAAGGCGGCATCTCGTGAAGAGTATGTTATTGATGTGCAATTACTCACAAAGAATGACTCACTCACCGTCCATGCAGGAAAACGTCACTTCACGCTGAAAGGGGCGGATTTGGAGCATTATTTAGGCGAACGGGGACGCCGAGGTAATCGCTTGCCGCGTGGTTTGCAGAATGTAACCCATCTGCAGGTGACCGAGGCGGGTTAGAATTATATTTATAAATTGTAGGTTGGGCCCATGTGTATAGCACAGGGACATGGTTTACAGATGTACGAAGACATGGCCCAACAACAAGGCATCGAGCCGCGACAGAATTCCATGTTGGACCATGGGTCCAACTTACGCCTCATTACACTCCGTTGAGGAGCCCCCGCAAAATTCACTACCAAATTAGAAACAGTGATGATAAAGTCGTGTAATATGCTACATATTGGTAATCGCCTACCCCCACGGTACTAGGTCTTGGCCTTAAAAAAATTCACTGCGTTTAGGATGACGTATCACGTGGAGTAAAGGAAAAACAGTTGCAATAGGGAAATACTAGCTCCATGTTGAAGACGTTCATTGTTGTAGTTTGTTTGTTACTTTGTTCTTGTATGGTGGGCCCTAATTATAAAGAGCCGAATAAACCAGTTGCAGAGCATTGGGCAAAAAAAAATGCTTCTGTTAAAGAGCAGCCATTTAAAGACACTAAATGGTGGCAGGAATTCCATGACCCGGTTTTAACCGCCGTTATTTATCAAGGCTATCACAGCAATCTATCCGTACAAGCGGCAGGGGTGAAGGTATTACAAACCAGAGCACAATTGGCGCAGAGTGTGGGGCAGCTCTATCCGCAACAGCAAGCGATGTTGGGAAATTACACCTACAACCGAATTGGTGGTACTTCCCTCCAAAAGATTTTACCCCAATCATTTGATACTGCCTTAATGGGTTTTTCCGCGAATTGGGAGATTGATTTTTGGGGGAAATATCGCCGCGCAATTCAAGCCAAAGATGCGGCCTTTTTAAGCTCCCTGGCGGCATATGATAATGCCTTGACTACTCTGACCGCGGATGTGGCGACTACCTACATTAAAATCCGTATGTACGAATCTCAAATCAAAATCACTAAAGCCAACATCGTTGTGCAAAAAATGGGATTAAATATCGCGCGCGCTCGTTATACTGCCGGACAAGCAAGTCTTGTGGATGTGGAACAAGCTATGACCGAACTGGCACAAACCGAAGCCAGCCTTCCGTCAATCGTGGTAAATTTACAGCAACAAAAAGATGCGCTTGCCGTATTGCTGGGTACTATTCCTAATAATATTGATGCGGTCATTCAAAAAAGCCAGGGTATTCCCAAAGCCCCACGCTCAATTGCGGTAGGTATTCCTAAAGAAACGATGGCCAGACGTCCTGATGTGCAGCAAGCACGTTTAGACGCGATTGGTCAATCCGCAGCGATTGGTGCTGAAAAAGCAAATTTATTCCCATCACTGTCATTAAATGGTGCCTTTGCTTTTTCTTCTAATAGTATTGGTCAATCATCCATTGGTGATTTATTCCACTGGTCGAATCGCAACATTTCTGCGGGCCCTGGTTTTACCTGGCCAATATTAAATTATGGCCAGATTACCAACTCAGTGCGGGCACAGGATGCGGCATTTCAGCAAGCCTTATTAAATTATGTCAATGTGGTATTAAAAGCCCAACAAGAAGTACAAGATAATATTACTGCATACATCGAGGCAAAAAAAGCGGAGCATTATTTAGCAAAAGCGAATGTCTCCGCGACCAAGTCCTTACAATTAGCCTTAATTCGGTACAAAGAAGGGGAAACAGACTTTACTCCAGTGCTTAATGCAGAACAGCAACAGTTAAGTGTGCAGATCTCACTGGTTAATGCCCAGGGAACTATTCCTCAGGCTTTAGTGGCACTGTATCGTGCGCTTGGTGGGGGCTGGGATATTCGTGGATGTGATGATGTGGTGTCGCAACAAATTAAAACGGAAATGGCGGCACGTACCAATTGGGGTACTTTGTTGAAACAACAAAACCATCAGCCACCGGCCACGAGAAAACAGAAAATTAAAGAACTTTATTTGCCAAAATGGTAGCCAGTATGAACTTTAATAAAAATTCAAAATCAGTCAGATATGCAGGAATTGCCGTAGCGGCTTTATTTTTTATCTACTTAATCGTGCATTTATTTTCTAAGCCTAAAGTCGTGGAAATACCGCCACCCACAGTGGTTATACAAAAGCCCATACGTCAGGAAATGGTTGAGTATGTTACTCAAACGGGTTCCACGGTTGCGTTTAACTCAGTTAACTTGGTGGCTCGGGTTGCAGGGTATCTGGAAAAAATAGAGTTTGTTGATGGAACCTTTGTAAAAAAAGGACAAGAGTTATTTGTAATTCAGCCACAACCTTATATGGAGCAATTAAAAGCGGCCCAGGCCACAGTTGTCGCGCAAAAGGCAGCAAATGCTTATAACAAAACCGAATATGAGCGCCAACAGCGCATGTTCAAGCAAAATGCTACTTCCAAAAATGAAGTGGAAAAATGGCTGGCGAAAACTCAGGAAGTTGGGGCTGAAATCGATAAATCCACCGCCGAAGCCGTTAATGCAGAAATCACCTACAGCTATACCCACATTATGTCACCTTTTGATGGTCGTATTGGCCGGCATTTAGTAGATATCGGTAATTTAGTTGGTAACGGACAAGCAACTAATTTAGCAACAGTGGAGCAAATAGACCCGCTCTATGTTTACTTTAATTTGAATGAATTAGACCTGCTTAAATTAAGAGCTGCGGCAAAAGAAATGGGTATTACTCCTAAAGACCTTGACAAGGTCCCGGTTTACGTTAGCTTACAAAGTGATCCTAATAAGGAATATAAAGCGACCTTGGACTTCGTGAATACGGGTTTAAATGCCGCCACCGGAACGATGGAGTTACGAGCCAAATTACCCAACAAAGATCACTTATTCCTCCCCGGTCTTTTTGTACAAGTACGGATTGCTGTGACTAAGCCAGAACAGCAGCTGACAGTACCTGATACCGCCATACTTTATGATCAAATTGGCGCTTATGTATTCGTCGTTGATAAAGAGAATAAGGTCGTTTTAAAACGGGTCACACTGGGTAGTGCCAAACTAGGAGTGCGTGGAATTGTTAAGGGGATAGATGCGCAAGACAATGTTATTGTTGAGGGAGTACAAAATGCGACTCCGGGCAATAAAGTGCTGCCTCAGCAGCAAGCAGACTCATCCAGTGAGAGCAAAGCCAAATGATTTCCAAATTTTTTATTGAACGGCCTATCTTAGCGAACGTTATTGCACTACTGCTGGTCTTATTGGGCTTAGTAGCCATTATGGCTTTACCGGTAACGCAGTACCCGTCCATTGTACCTCCCACGATTCAGGTAACGACGACCTATCCTGGGGCGGACGCTAAAACACTCATTAATACCGTAGGTATCCCTATTGAACAACAGGTCAATGGGGTGGAAAAAATGTTGTATATGCAATCTACCAGCACCAACAATGGTACCTACACCCTGATTGTTACCTTTGCCATTGGTACGGATTTGAACTTTGCACAAGTTTTGGTACAAAACCGGGTGCAAGCCGCAATGGCCCAGCTACCAGATGCAGTACAGAAGCAAGGGGTAGTTGTCCAACAAAAGTCGACCGCCATTTTGCAGTTTATTACCCTAACCTCAGAACATGGCAAGTACGATGGTCTCTTTTTGAATAATTACGCGACCATTAACATGCAAAATGAATTGGCGCGTTTGCCAGGGGTCGGTAACGTACTTATTTTTGGTACGGGAAACTATGCCATGCGTATATGGCTTGACCCGAAAAAAATGCTCTCCTACGCGTTAAATCCTAGCGATGTGTTAAATGCTATTAGCCGTCAGAACCAAGAGGTTTCTGCTGGACAAATTGGGGGGCCACCAACCCAAGGGGCACAGCCCTATCAGTTTACGGTGAATGTGCCGGGCCAGCTTGCCGATCAAGAACAATTTGCCAACATCATTGTGAAAACCGTAGCTACCCAAACGAATGAAAATGCTAATGGCAGCAGCAGTGCCAAAATTGTGCGTATTCGGGATGTGGGGCGAGTGGAGCTGGGGTCTTCCAGTTACAGTCAGTTGGCTAAACTGAATAATCAGCCAACCGCGGCGATTGGAATTTATCAGTTACCCGGGGCGAATGCCTTAAAAGTTGCTGAGTCGGTGCGTGTCGCTGTTGCTAAGATGGCGAAAAAATTTCCTCCTGGGATGAAGTATTCAATTCCTTTTGATACCACCATTTTCGTGAAGGCCTCTATTGATGAACTGTATAAGACTTTATACGAAGCGGGTATTTTAGTACTTATTGTAATTCTCGTGTTCTTGCAAAATTTCCGAGCTACTTTAGTACCTGCGACAACCGTACCGGTAACCATCATTGGCGCGTTTTTTGCCCTGCTTTTACTGAGTTATTCGATTAACCTGTTGACTTTATTTGCCTTGGTTTTAGCGATTGGTATTGTGGTTGACGATGCGATTGTTATTGTTGAGGGGGTTAGTCAGCATATCGAGCATGGTAGCCCTCCCAAAGAATCGGCTATTAAGGCGATGGCGGAATTGCTCGGTCCCATTATTGGCATCACGCTGGTATTGATGGCGGTATTCGTACCCGCTGGGTTTATGCCAGGCTTAACCGGGGCAATGTACGCCCAATTTGCCTTAGTGATTGCCGCCACCGCGTTTATCAGTGCGATCAATGCGATGACTTTAAAGCCAACCCAGTGCGCTTTATGGCTTAAACCTGTGGACCCACATAAACAAAAAAATGTGATTTTTCGTTTTTTTGATAAATTGTATAACCCTGTTGAAGCCAACTACATTGGTTTTATGGATCGCTTAGTTCATCGTTATCAGCTTGCTTGTGCCTTAGGAATTATTCTTGTTCTACTGGCGATTTTAGGTTTAAGCCGCATTCCCACCGGATTTATCCCGGTAGAAGATCAGGGTTATATGATGATGAACGTGCAGTTGCCTGATGGCGCTAGCTTGGGAAGAACGGAAGCCTTATTGCATCGCTTAAGTGATCAGGTTTCCAAAGTAGGTGGTGTTGCCGATGTGATTGCTATTGATGGCATTTCCTTATTGGATAACAGTTCCAGTTTAGCCAATGGCGGTATCTTGTATATTATGTTTAAGGATTGGAGTGTTCGGGGTAAGGCGGAAGGCTTATTACCTCTCTATAATAAGCTTAATGACATTGCCGAGAAAACTTTAGACGCTAAAGTGCTGGTGATGGTGCCCCCACCCATCCAAGGACTAGGTATGTCAGGTGGTTTCCAAATGCAGCTGGAATTGCAGGATGGCTCCTTTGATTATCGTAAATTGCAGGCAGCAACCGATCAATTGATTCGCTATGCCAGCGAGCAACCCGAATTACAACGATTAATGACTTCGTTTCGCGCCTCAGTGCCCCAGGTCGCAGCTCCGATTAATCGTACTAAGGCCGAATCACTAGGGGTAAAAATAGGGGATGCCTCCGATACCTTACAAACTTATTTGGGCTCTTCCTACGTGAATTTATTTACTAAATTTGGGCAAGTGTTTCAGGTTTATGTGCAGGCTGATGCACCTTATCGCATGAGCATTGAAGATGTACGTAATTATTATGTTAAAAATGAATCCGGAGCCATGGTGCCTTTAGGTACGTTAACGGATATTGGCCCGACTGTAGGCCCTTCCTTAATTTCCCTATATAACTTATATCCCTCCAGCAATATTTATGGAGCTGCCGCTCTTGGTTACAGTTCGGGGCAGGCGATGGCGGCAATGGAACGTGTGGCGAAGCAGGTCTTACCGGCAGGGATTGCTTTTGAATGGACGAGTACTGCCTATCAAGAAAAAATGGCGGGCAATATGAGTTATTATATTTTTCTTTTATCCCTCATCTTGATCTACTTAATTTTGGCGGGGCAATATGAGAATTGGGTGACACCGCTGGCTATCTTATTAAGTGTGCCCTTGGCATTGATTGGTACTGTATTGGCTTTATCTGTGCTGGGGCTGGCGAATAATATGTATACCCAGATTGGTATATTGCTGTTAATTGCTTTAGCGGCTAAGAATGCGATTTTAATCGTGGAAGTGGCACGTGAACAACGGCTTATTCATAAAAAATCCATCATGGAAGCGGCGGTTCTTGGCGCGAAAACTCGTTTCCGGCCTATTTTAATGACCTCTTTTGCCTTTATTCTAGGGGTTATGCCTCTGGTATTCGCTACGGGGGCTGGGGCTAATGCACGGCGTTCTATTGGGATTGCGGTCTGCAGCGGGATGCTGGCCTCAACCTGTCTCGCGGTGGTATTTGTGCCTGCTTTTTATGTGATGCTACAAAGTTGGCAGGAACGCCGGCAGGAGAAAAAGGCTGCCAAAGCAAGTGCGGAGCCGTTAAAAACCACACTTTAAGAGCGTATTTCGTAGGCTGGGCTGCTGCAAGGCCCAGCAAATGCAGTTTGCACTACTCCCTATACAGAATTTTTTAGCCCTGCCCATCAAAAAACCACTTTTTTTGCTCAAATAGGCTTGAATAAACACATTAATGAGCTAATGTTATTTAGTTTGGTTACAAATTCTGCTAAAATCATAGTTATGAAGGCAACCTGAGGACAAAATATGTTGAAAGAGCAACAAGCACAACAACGAGCCTATATCGAATTGCTGACGGACCGAGCGAAACAAATAGCATTAGATAGATTGGCTGATCCTAGCAAAGGGGCATTACTCTTTGACCCTCAGGGCCGTGTGTTGATTAATGTAAGCTTAACCAATGAAGAGCAGGCACAATTCGACAATCTTGGACATACTCCTACCCCAGTAACGACCGTAAGCTTGGATGTTCTCGGCAATCCCTCTCCTGAGTATGATGGCTTAAAACACGCATATCGCGAGCAATATGATTTAGCTCATGATGGCTTAACTGACAATGAAAATGTAAAAGAGAAACAAGCACAGGCGCTAATGGGAATTCGTGGCAGTATTATTCCCTTGCAACAAGAATATCATTTTCATTTAGCTTTAGCGGCGCGAAGCTATGCTTCTGCAGGCCGTTTTACGGAAGCGCAAATGGAACAGGCTCATGAAGCCGCTATGGTTCGGGTTCAAGGGTTAATTACGCAAGCAGTAAAGGATGCATTAGAAAAAGCCACCAAAAATGGTGAAGTTAATGATGTAAAATTAGTGCAGGCACTTGATAAAGCACGTAAGAGTATTTCTACTGACGCACATAGAATTTTGGTTGAAGAAATCACTCGAGCTACAGGCGTTATTTTAACCAAAAAAGAAATCAAAGATCTTCATTTGAAACATGAGGCTGAGATCACAACGGCAACTCCTAACGATGTAGTGCACATAGACCAAGATATGGGGCAAACTACCTTAATCGCAGGCACTCAAGTGACTGCCCATGACCGTGGGGTGGGCGCAGAACATCTTGCCGACAGACGCTTGATTACTATCGCTCATGATGATGCGAATCAAGCTCCACCAAGAATTCAGATCCGGGTTCCTTCACTGGATGTGAAAGAAAAAATTAAGCCTAAAGATGCTATTAGCGATGTTGAGGTAAAACTAAATCATATTCGTGAGAAATACCACATCGGTGCGAGTGTTGATGAGGGACCTGCCAAGATTAAGGCCTTTACCTATAACCTCCATACGGCACTTAATGACAGTTTGGAAGGCGGTAAAAATAAGCAATCCCAAGGTGCTCAATATATATTGACCGGAGCACATAATTATAATAAAGCGCAATTAGATAAGGCGCAATTAGACAACGAACCCCCAGTTTTTTGTTTAGTGCAAAATATATCGGTTAATGGTTTTGGCGACAGTTTGGGATATGGCTGGAATGCGTTAAGGAATGAAGCAACTTTAATGACTGAAATGTCGATGATGTATAATTTGGTTGCCAAAGATGATCCACAAAGAGCGCGTGTAGAAGATGCATTTAATGCCTATAAAGCCTATTTAAGCGACGACAACCGTGGACCTTACTTTTCACAATCTCCCCAAGCAGAACAGGCGAGAGAGGCAATCAAGGATGTAAAAGCAGGATGGGCAAAAACTGCGGGACGTGGGGTTGTTGATGATGATCAATTGAGTACGGCAGAGCAAACGGTTGAGTCAGCAAAATTAGCGATGAAAGCGATGATGGCGAATAACCTGCATCAATCCCATGAGCATGCGAAATTGTTCCAAGCTATGAGTATCTTTGTGGAGCAGGCATCAATTGCAGGCTGTAAGAGTGGTAATGAGCGGGCGCAGGCGATTAATGGACGGGTTGCAGTTTTGGATAGTGTTGCTTCTCAAAAAGATGATCCCATTGTTCAGGCAATTCATGCGGTAGCTGAGGCAAAAACATCTAAAGAAGTTACTAAAGCTACGGCGAACTTAAAGCAGGCTTTGGATTCGAAATACGACAATCATTTACAATCTGGCGCTTCAATTATTAGTGCTGTAGACCAGGGCGCTGCGGCGAAAGTTAATGCGAAAAGAGGCTTTGCAGGGCTTTTCAATCGTAACTACGCTGAAGAATCAACACTGGATCATTTACAGCAAGGTAAAGCGGGCAAGATGCAGGCTCATAAAAACCTGACCAAAGAAACTACAAATGCTTGGGATGGCCCTCAACCCAAAGGTTATTTTGCCTTTGCCCGTGAAAAATGGGGTGGGGTGTTGGGAACCATTGGGGCATTACTTGGCTTTGCCGCACCTAGCTACTTCCAACATAAAAGTGAAGTAAACGCGCAACACCAAGCCTTTATGGGGCGATTGCGCGATGCGCAAGGGGATTATCAGGAAGTTAAGGAAGAAAAGCTTGCTCAAATGGTCAATGCCAGCCATGAACAACGCGATGAGGTCGAGGTTAAACATGAGGCTGAAAAGAAAATTGCTCCGGAAGGAGAAAAGAACGACGTTTTAGAGGACGGTCCTGAACCCGTTGAGTGGCGTAAAGGAGGTGTACGTTCTACAGACGGCAATCTTTTACCTTCACGCACCGAGGCATTACGAGAACACTCAGCTGATTTTAGAGATGCTTTGGGTGACATTAGAAAAATTGGGGATAGGCTTAGAAAAGAAGAGCAGCAGGAAGTTGTTGAGCCCAGACCTGGACTACATTAATCTAGTCTTCATCGTCATTATGAACGCCCCGACCTTTTGGGGCTTCGTTTTTACAAATGACGAAATATATATCCTGTGAAGGTGTAAGGATAAAGAAAACCTGGTTGCAAGCAACCAGGCTCCATTTTTGAGTTTATGTTTCCCGTGAAACAATGGCTTATTCTACTAACAAAGCCCTAATTTGTTCTTTTTGCTCCGCAGTTAATGTCGTTAAGCCCAGGGTAGCTTGTCCTGCTGCCTGATATAATTGGCGTAGCTGGGGATTTTCTAGCGCCTCTAAGTGCAAAGCAATGGTATTGATATCGCCTCGTGCTAGCGGACCGGTGAGTGCCTCATTAACGGCAGTTACTTGCTGGATGTTATTGATATTGCCTTGCGCTAAATTAATCAGCATTCTTCGTGCTTGCTCTGAGGGCAAGCCCGCGCTTAAAAGTAATTCTTCGCTATAGGCTACAAGGGTGACTAAATAATTCGAGGCAATGCATGCCGCGGCATGGTACATGGCTTTATTTTCTGGAAGCATATTCGATACATAAGCGCCTAGTTGGTTAAAAGAGGCTTTTAACCAGTCGCATACAGCAGCATCCCCCTCCAAGACACAATCAACCTGATGAAAGGCGGCTGCATCCACATAACCTATCTTGAATGCTTTTAATGGATGGAAGCTGGCAACGGAGCATCCTAAACGTTTTAACGGGACCAGCAGTGAAGAGTTTAAGACGCCACTACTATGGACGACAAAACTTCCCGGTTTTAAATGGGCTTCCTGAACGAGTTCTGTAACTACCTGCGGAATAACATCATCATTACAACATAACCAGGTAATTTCTGCTTCGGGGAGCTGCTTAATCTGGGAAACCGCAAGTCCTGCGCCAATATCCACACAGGCTTGTTCGGCGCTTGCCAGGCTACGATTGCACAGGGTAAGGGTGGAGATAATTTGCGCTGAATTTAATGCGTGTGCGATGTTTTTACCTAAACGTCCTGCGCCAATTATGTTACATCTCATAAAATCACTACCTTTTTATACTTTGTTGCAAAAAAACGCATTTATAATGCAGTTTTCTCAAAAATCTATCACCCATTGCCTGCATTATTGGTTATAATAGCCACAAATTGTCATTTTGGGAATTGAATTATGCCTTATTTGGTAAAAGGAAATGCACTACAACTTTTCTCCGCTTTTGGTTACCCACAGTTTGTTATGCAGACCGGAAAGCAAGATAATGCGATTGTTGAAGATTTACCGCGAACTCCTTTTTTAGGTAACGAAACCCAAGCAAATCAGCATCTAAATATATGGAGCCAGGAGACTGCCGCTAAATATTATACGCAAGGCGATCAGTCCGCTGAAATTCTAAAGATCCTTTTAGGTCTTCGCCCACTAAAAAATGAAGAGGAAGATGAGGACGAATACAAACGTAATTTTGTCTGTCAGCGTTTAGCCTACATTGATGAGAATAAAGAAAATTGCGGCATGATGATTATGTATCGGCGTGATGAACCAGGACAATGGATGATAGGTTTTACCCGCAAAGCACATATGAACCCAAGAACTCGGCCGGTTCTCCTTCTCTCCAGCTTTGATTTAAATGCCCACATTAAAGACGCTAAATTTGAGCTGGCTTCGAGCTCTGAACCAACCACCAAGAACCAGTTTCTGGCGCAGCTAAATGCGGCTGCCCCGCTTGAATTGTTGCAGCTGGCGTTTAATGCAGAAAATGATGAGATTAATCCACGATTTGAACGTATCCGTCTTCTATTACGTTTCCTAAAGGTCAATGAAAAAAAGGCGACAATTGCTGATCCCGTCGATTTATCCAAAATTAATTTACCGCGACTCTTTGCAGAAAATCCTGCATTAGATCTCATCATGAAATATGATGTGCCTTTCTCGATGGCGATGTTGCAAGATTGTCTATCAGACAACAGCCGATTACGCCTTGAATTGGAAAATGCCACCCTGAGTAACAATGACAATATTAGCCGTAATTTATTGACCATGTTGACGGTTCTCTATGAAGAGGAATTTATCAATAAAAAAGAGGGGGCTTTAACTAAGAATCGGGATTTGCTCTTCCCCGAATTTATAAAAGATTATAGTGGTTTTATGTGGGATAGGGAGCAAATAACTTTGTTGCCTATTTTGTGGCAAAGAAAGTACCCTAAAGAGCTCATTCATCAAATTCTGTCAAATGACTTTTATTTTCGACCGCTAAGCCGTTTAGTACAACTAACCCCAGTAAAGTCAGTAAAGCCACAAATTGGATTTACTCAGCATGTCCCCCAATTTTTCCAAGAACCAGAAAAATTAAGCGCCTTAGAATTTATTAATGGTATTTCTGATGTGCATGCGAAAGATCTATGTTTAATACTATGGGCTACAAGCTCCTTAACCATAGATGGTTACAAGGAAATTGTGGAGGCAACAAATAAATATCCTTTAATGGCATCGACTCTAGTAACTTTGGCGAGAAAAGGAACTACTCCTGGTGGTTTTGATGGCTTGAGGGGGTTGGCATTAACGCCGGAGCAGCATTTAAAACTATCAATCATCGACCATTTCTTTTTCGCGAGTACCGAAGCGCAATATGCTAAAAGGCTAAATGCGATGGTGCTGGATAAATTAGAAGCAGTGAGTGAGGCATTGCAAGTTTTGCGCAGTTCGGGAATTAATGATCAAGCGGCTTATCGCATGGTATTAGGGGTGGGTAAAGAAGGGATCGCATTGCGTACTCTTTTACCGTCACTTGCAGTAATTAAGGATAGCGAGCAACGACGGGTGCTCGTCGATGTTCTTTATGCCGGCGTCAAGTATAATATTCCAATCCAAGGCGATGTGGTTCTTAAGATAAAAAACCAAGAACATCAGAACGTTGCGGAAAGATTAAGTGAACGCTTCATCTGTGTAACCCAATTACAGGATTTAGGGTTTGATGTTGACATGATTACTTTTGTGGCTCGGGAAAACGATAAAAAAGCAGAATGTTTCCGCAAAATTATTTTATGTGTTGAAGATGAATGTAAGAAAATTTCTTCGCGCTTGTCTAAGTCCTATTTCTATTGGGAGATGGGTAAAGAGTGGGAAAAAGATGAAGGGGATTATCGAAAAAATTTATACGGCATAGCTTATAAGGCGCTAATGAGTGCAGGGGGCAATGCTCAAACAGCTTTTGACGAAGCCAAAAAACAAATACAAGATGTTGAGCAAAAGATGTTAGCTACGGTTGATCCTGCCCCAAGTCCAGAAACCTCAAAGATACTTCTTTTTCTCTCGGATGCGCTCATTTTTATCGCTAATGCGGTTATTAGTTTACTCAGCGCGGGTATATTCAATTACCTTAAAGTAAATGCCACCGGTAATTATTGGTTTTTCACTCAAACTCGCTCCGGTGAGGCAGTACGCATGTTTAGTGAAAAAACGATTAACGCTTTAGATCCTGAGGGAGCGATACTAGGACCTAATCCCTAAGATATTATCTGCCCCTTATTTTTTCACCTTATTACTTGGTTGGACTATATTGTTCAACCAAGCTTCCCTTGTTACGAAAACTTGTCCAATATTGTGCTAAATAGTTCCAAAGATTCTTGAACTTCTTCAATATTTCTGCTTAATATGAACTATTCTTTAAGGATTATTGCGATCTAATGGACGAGACATGGTAAGTATTCCCAAAAAAGCGTTGGCAAGATCAAATTTGACTTTAGGCAATAGAGTTGGTGATGGCTCTCATAAAGTCTGGCATGCTAAATATATTGAGGATGGCGCATTAAAAGAGGGGTTTTTCAAGGAACTTGAGCCGGAAAGAAATTTTCCAGGGCTGCTTGCTAACGGTAGTGTTGCCACATCAACCATTCTGAAATTATCTCAGGAACGAACGGCAGAAGAGCATTTAGTTTATGATGACGAAGGTCAAGTATTAGGTCTTTTCTCACTTAAACTGGAGGGGTTTAAGCCCTTTAATATAAAAGGAGAGCCTATTCCTAGTGATAGTATTGAGAAAGAACAGGTCATCCCTTCGACCGACACCTTAATTCTTGAAAATATAATTGAAATCTTGTTTGTACGCTGGGCTTTTGGTGATGATGATCCACATCCGCATAATCTGAGTTTAAAGGGCGGGATCGACTATGATATGTTTTGGTACTGGTTTGTCGTTTTTATTAAAGGGGCCCGTACTGGAATTGAATTACCCAAAACACGAGTGAATCTAACGGTTCGTGATTATGAACGTTTTCCATGTTGCGTTGATGCAAAACCTTATCATTCACCAACATACGCTCATCCCGGGCAAGGAAGCATTACCATTCCCGTACCTGAAATGGTACAAACAACGGTTTTACCCAGTACCTTACCTAAAGTATATGCTGAGCCAGAGCAATTTGCGCGTTTGGCAACAAGACCCGAGGCGCAAGCGCAAAAAGTTGCCGCGGCATTAAAAATTTTATTAACGTTTCAGCCTGAAGTTCTATGTAAACGCTTGTGTGATGAGTTTGAAACTTTAGATGAAAGTGACTATCAACGCATAATAAAGAAGTATGGAAGTTTAGTAAATTGGGTGGAGCACTCTGATGGGAGCGAGAGCCCTAACACGACAATAAGTTCAGAAGACAAACCTATCTTGACAACGATGCCGTTCGATTATACTGCTTTAGGCCAAGCCCTGCGGAACAAATATGAACAAACCTTTCCGCAATTATGTAATGAAAAAACTAATAGGAAATCCTTTGTCAATTTTATGATGAAGATATTCCAGGAGCATTACGATAATTTATATCGAGTTGTCGTTTTCTATATGGGTTGTGAAGACAATGGTTTTGGTGTCCCCCTTTTATCGACTAATGAAGAACTGTTCCGTAAGCCGTCTATTTTTAAAAATATCCAAGAATGGATGGAAAAACAAAATGAATTGATTACGGATTCCTCAGAAAAATATAATTTAGAGGAGTTGCACCAACGCTATCACCAGGTTTGGCGTGATGCTTATGCGCTTCGATTAAGAGCATTATTACGCGATGCACGGAATTTAACTAAAGTATTAGCTAAATTAGTTGCTGAAAAAGGTGATGTGGTGATCGTTGATACTTCAGATGCTCTTGAAGTCACTGATAGTGAGCTAACGGATGTATGGCAACTATTTGGAACATTAAAACACATCGCGATTGATGTAAAAAAAGATTCTGATAGTGGCAACACCTCGTCCAATAGTAATGGTGCTTCGTTGAGTAAGGCCCTGGAATTACTGGCTCTCTTTACCAACGAACTTCAAAATATTATCACGCAATATTATGGGAAGAAGGGGGATGTTTTACTCGATTCCGATAATCAGGAGTTTACGCAAAACATCCTCAAACTTTGCTTGGAATATTCTGATAAAATCATAGATGCTCTGGCTCATACTACGAGTTATGCCAAGGATAAATTTGGCCCAATTATTAATGAGTTAGAGCAATTTGCTTTACAAGCCCGATTTAGCAAACATTTGCGTGCTACTGATGAGGAAATGTTAACAGTACCTTCCTCAATTAAAAGAGAGATACTGCCCCTTACTCATGAACAGGTTATTGAAGAATTTAACGAAAAATTATTTGCTTGGGTTGATACTTTGTCTGCAGATACATTCAAGCTCTACATGCATGAAATCATTGATTCAAAATATAGTGCGACCATTGAATTTACACGGACACGAGCAAAACCTACTAAAGACTATTTAGAGAGAAGTACCGAAAGTAATCATAATAAACTGGCTTATATATTAAGTTCCGGAAAGACAGAAGATGGGGCCTTAAATACCTGTATTATTCGTGAGCTTACTCCTTTTATGCTGCAAAAAAATTACATTGCCAGTGTTTCAACGGCTTTGCGAAATAGTAATTTCGAAGCCAATATTAATGTTTTTACCAAGGCGGCTGTCAGTTGCGCAAAACATAGTAGTGCCTTTGTTCATTTACAAAATATGGCAGGGGTTTCTCTGGTATATAATACGGTATATGACTGGGTGGAACAAATTTCCAAGAGTGATAATGAGCGATTACGTCTCTTGAAAAATGCCGCATTAGGTAAATATGAAAAGGGATTATCTACGGTAAATTCGTTATTTTTTTGGGCAAAACCCTCCAGGAAAGACGAGATTAATGGCTATTTTCGCAAATATGATGCGTCTACCGCTTTGGCTATGTCGTTTATGAAGGGAGAGCTTTCATCAACAGCCAGCTCACAATTATTTTTGGACATAATACAACAAATACAAGACGATATTAAAAAGAATACTGGATTAAGAAAACATCCGGGCTATGCATTAATTGAGCTGTTTAATGAGGCGGAGCATAAAGATTTTTATTTGCAGTATCTGCAAGCAAAGCATACCTCGATAAGAATGCCGACAGAAAAAAAGTGTTCTACTGCAGTAACCATGTAGAAGCATAAATTGTGGCTGGATACAGTATGGGGTATGATTCTGCTTTTTTATACGGTGAGTTCCTTGCATGTCTTTAGATTTATTAAAAACCTTTCCTCAATATGTTATTCCGAAACATGGGCTTACTACGTTAGCCGGTTGTTTGGCTGAAGTGAAAGAGCCCAGAGTTAAGAACTTTATCATTCAGCGTTTTATTAAAAAATATAATGTAAACATGAGTGAGGCATTAATTGAAGATCCAACCGCCTATGCTAATTTTAATGAGTTTTTTATTCGGCATTTAAAGCCGGAGTGTCGGCCATTGGCGCAGGCAGAAATTATCTCACCGGTTGATGGGTGTGTTAGCGAGATTGGTACTATCCACCAAGGACAACTTATTCAGGCAAAAGGGCGAGAGTACTCTGTAGCTGAACTTTTAGCCTGTTCTGATGAGGAAGCACAGCAATTTGAAAGCGGCCGCTTTGCGACCTTATATCTATCTCCTAAAGATTATCATCGCATACATTTACCTTTGGATGCCGAGTTGCTTTCGATGACTTATGTACCGGGAGCTTTATTTTCAGTGCAACCTACCACCGCACGTGTGATTCCTAAATTATTTGCACGCAATGAGCGCTTAGTCATTTCTTTTGCAACTACCGCAGGTCCGATGAAGATGGTTCTGGTTGGCGCAACTATTGTCGGGGCTATTGGTACGAGCTGGCATGGTGATGTCGTACGCAGCAAACAAATTACTTCGTTTGACTATCGTCAGGATTTGACGATGACTAAGCATATGTGCAAGGGCAGTGAGGTTGGCTATTTTAAACTGGGTTCTACGGTCATTTTATTATTCGCTGATGGTAATAAAATGCAATGGGGTGACAATTTAAAGGCTGAAAGTGCAATTCGCTTTGGGGAAGCTATGGGGAGTATTCGCTAGAGGGCTCTGCTCTAAGACATCATCCCGAACCTGGCGAAGGAGCTTCGAATAAATAAAATAATTCTTTCTTAGTCTGGCAGTTATAGGGTGTTAACCCAGCATTTATTGTTTTTCGGGTTCGCTGAGTATTTTTATTAAATTAATCAGGCATTGCCCGAGCTCATTGGTCTTGGTTTGAAATAACGAGTTTTTTCGCCCGGCGTAATTTTTTTTGGAGTAAATTTATTGGTTGAATGTAATTCTCCCAAAAATTATTTACCGTTGTTGCACTTTCATAAAAAGCTAATTGAGTCCCGGCTGGAAGGGTATGGCGTTGGCGGAGCTCAGGAGTTGTTATCGGCCAATCCGCTCCCTGCTCCAATACTTTGATGATGTTTTGTATTGTACAATTGAAATATTCTTTTTTTGCAATGCGAGAGATGCTTTCTTCTCGTGATTTGTGAATAGAGGAGTAGAGTGATGGGGTATACATTCTATCAATCGACCGTATGTTAAGGGCATCGGATTGGGATTGTCTTACGTATACGGTAGAGATTTTCTTTGCCTGATAAGCCTCAAGATGGTTTAAGGTCAATAGGCAATCATCAAAATGCAAATGGTTATTGCCAAGCCAATCTTTATTCTCTAACACTTCTGGAAATTTTAATTTATGCAGTTTGCCTAATTGAAAGCATGCTTGCAGATCAACGCGTTGGTGATGAGGTAAGTTTTTAAAGTGAGTATGCTCCATTTTATCTAACAGGTCGGAAATATAATTAATAAAATCATATAAATGAACGAAGGCTCGAGTTTTATTTTTCAGAATTTGCTCTGCCACATCATTTTTGCCTGGAAAATGGCCTTCGATTAATGATAATAAAGGAACATAGCTTTTTGCTAAACCCGCGAGTCTCTGAGGCCAGGTAAGCGTTAAAATCCCAACTTCAGGTTTATAACTCTCCCATTCATTAAATTTAGTTAAGCCCTGTTTTATTGCAAAACCAATCATCATACCAAAAACAAACTCCTCCATAAAAGGACGAGGAGATTCGATAGCGGTTAATGACTTGTTTAGAAAGTATTTTGGCAATTTTTTTACATATAGTTGCGCTGGAAAAACAGCAGCACCTTGTATAATAAGAGAGCTGTATAATGTATTGTCCCAATCAAAAGTAATCTTATCAATAGAACTTGTGAGGACGAAGTTTCTGGCAAACTTGAACGTGTCTAACGCAAAGTACTCTGCTGGTGAATCAGATTCGTACCTGTTAAGGCAAGCATAGTTTAGCAAACCTAATATCTCTTTATCATTGTTTGTATTTAATTGAATTAACGGTGGGGAGGGGTATGCTGATAAATCCAATTCACTTGGTCTTAAGTGCGTACTAATATAATCTTGATAACCCATTTATCTTGCTCCAAGTGATTCATCCAAAATGTATAATTTGGATTATTAATTATAGCACCAATCCAGGACTGCATTTTTTTGTTTAAGCTGATTTTCTTTTTGGCAAAAGAGCTACTATAATTTTTTCAAGCTTACAAAAATATATTAGATATGAATCGCTTAGCAGAAAAGATAAGAAAGTTAATTGGCTTTGCTGGTTGCGCGATTATCATCGTTCTGCTTTTTTTATTAAACTCTTGTAAGAGTCCTTCTCAGACTCAACTGACCGGATATGTTGAAGGCCGATACATTTATATCACCGCATTAATATCCGGCACATTAAAGTCCTATCATGTTACTAAAGGCATAATGGTTAATAAGGGACAATTATTATTCACCTTAGAGCGTGAAACTTCAGCCCAAAATTTAACAATTGCGCGAGCAAATGTTCAGGAAGCCCGTGATGAATTAAGTAATGCCAATTCTATTTATAAGATGCAAAAAATTAAGAAAGATAGGGATCTTATTTTATTGGGAAAAGACATTATTTCTAAAGAAGCGTTTGAGGATAGTCTGCTCAATTACCAAAAAGCACTTCAAAATAAAAAAATAGCTGAGTCAAAACTTGCCTCCTTACAAGCCCAAGAACAAAAGGAGCAATGGAACTCGAATCAGCAGGAAGTTACTGCTCCTAAAACAGCACTTGTATTCGATACGTTTTATACGGAGGGAGAAGAGGTTGCTGTAGGTTCAACGGTGGTTTCTTTACTTGATCCCAATCAAGTAAAAATTATATTTTTTGTTCCGCAGACTTTATTAGGAAAAATTAAATTAAATCAAATTGTTAATGTTAGCCATGACATTAAAGCTGAGCCGGCCAAAGCGAAAATAACCTATATTTCTCCCAAAGCTGAATATAACCCCCCGATAATTTACAGCAATGAAGAACGAGAACGCCTTGTTTTTCGTGTTGAGGCAATTTTAGAGCCTGTTTCGAAAGCACTGACCATACACCCGGGGCAACCTATAACTGTTATTTTATAAGTTGAGTATCGATATGAACTCTTCGAACCTCATTATAGATGTAAAAAACTTATCTAAAAGTTTTGCAAATGTTGCTGCCGTAAAGAATATCAGTTTACAAGTACGATATGGGGAAATCTTTGGATTTTTAGGCCCTAATGGTTCAGGAAAAACAACCTTAATACGAATGTTATGTGGTCTTTTAACTCCAGATCAGGGTCGCGGTGAATGCATAGGGCACGATTTAAAAAAACAAATGGCGCTTATTAAAAAGCAAGTGGGTTATGTACCCCAGGCATTTAGTTTATATAAACGATTGACCATTGGTCAGAATATTTTACTGATGGCAGAGCTTTATAGTGTAGTGAATCGCCAGGAGCGCGTTAATGAGGTAATGTATGAATTGGGATTGTATAAATATCGTAATAAACTTGCAGGTGCTCTTTCGGGCGGATGGAAACAACGTTTGGCCTTAGCTGGGGCGATTATTCATAAACCCTCGCTATTATTTCTTGATGAGCCGACGGCAAATGTTGATCCTGAATCAAGGCAAATATTTTGGGATCTCTTACGTAGTTTATCCTCTCAAGGAATGACGATTCTACTTAGCACTCATAATATGGCCGAAGTGCAACATTGCAGTCATCTGGCTTACATGTTTAATGGTGAAATGATCATGAAGGGCAGTCCTTGGGAAATTCAGCAACAAGCCAATTTGTTTACCTGGGAAGTGCAAGGTAAGGAAACGATTTCATTAGCTAAAGAATTAGAAGCATGCCAAGGAATTGAGCAGGTCATTACATTTTTTGATACGCTGCATGTGAGCGGGCAAAACCTATCGGATTTGGAGCAAGCAATTAAACCTTATAAAAACCTGGGTTATTTAACCTGGAGGCAGATAAATCCTACATTAGAAGATATATTTATTTGGCTCACCCGAAAATATAAATTAGTACATCAATTGGATGATTGATAAATATGTCAAACTTAAAGGATATGAAGTTAAGATTTATTGCGATTCAGAAGAAAGAGTTTATTATCATGCTGCGCGATAAACGAACTTATTTTTTCCTTATTTTAATCCCCTTAATACAAGTTATTTTGTTTGGATATATCATTAACAGCAACGCAAAGCACCTGACAACCATCGTGGTTAAGCATGACAACTCACCTTTTGTAAACAGTATTATCCACTCCCTCAGCAATTCAGAATATTTTAAGATTCAAGCCATTTATAATACGGATAATGATGCAAAACAGCTTATGGAGTCAGGAAAGGTTCAATTCATTGTTTATATTCCGGAACAATTTACTCATGATTTGATAAGGAACAAGCAACCCCATATGCTCATTGAGGGTGATGGTTCTGATCCCATGCTCATTGGTAATGCTTTTTCTGCGTTGAATACAATCGCTTTAGAGGCGTTAAAAAGAGATACTATTGGTCCATTAAGCTATCTTAAAACCAAAGAGCCTGCTTTTATTATTGATAGGCACGCAAAATATAATTCAGCGGGAAAAGCTCAATACCACACTTTGCCAGGGTTAATTGTATCTATTATCACTATTTCGCTCACCATGTTGACGGCAATTTCCATAACTACTGAATATGAAGAAGGAACGATGGAGTTGCTATTAGTTACGCCTATTCATCCGTTAGAGGTGATGTTTGGGAAAATAGTACCTAATATCATATTGGGTTATATCTTGTTTTATCTGACCTTGTTTATTGCCAGGTATCTGTTTCATGTCCCTTTTTATGGCAGTATAGTGTTATTGTCTATTATCGCGTTACCTTTTTTCGTCGCTAATTTAGGAATAGGTATTGTGACTTCGAGTCTTTCTAAAACGCAGTTCCAAGCGGCAAATATTGCCAGTACCTATGCATTACCTGCTATTTTATTTTGCGGATTTATGTTCCCTTTTGCTGCAATGCCGGTGTGGGCGCAGTGGATTGGAAATTTATTGCCGCCCACGTATTTTTTAAGGATTACTAGTGATGTGATGCTAAAAGGCGCAGATTTTACTGCAATTTGGCCGAATTTATGGCCTATTCTTGTTTTTACTTGCGTGATTATTTTTATCGGGGAGAGGTCTTATCGGCAGACCTTAGATTAGCGGTAATTGTGCTCGTAATAGTGGCAATATCCTTATCCAGCACTCTTATGCCTCATTCATAAGAGTGCTTATTATGTTTGGGATGACGTACTTTTCTTATGTGAGCTCATTGGGAAAATATAATCGTTCATAAGCGTCTAATGTTTTATCAATATGATGTTTTTGCACTAATTGAAAACTCGCATCACCCATAGCCTGTAGCTCCTCTAAGGGCAATTGCACTATTTTTTTTATTTTTTCCGCTAAATCAAGGCTATCAAGTGGGTTAAATAAATACCCATTTTTGTTATTATCAATAAGTAAGGGTAAGGCCATAGCCTCCGCTAATAGGACAGGACATGCGGAGGCCATTGCTTCAAGTGTTGCGATGGATTGGAGTTCTACAGCTCCTGGCATACAAAATACCGTAGCGCGATGATAGGCCTCACGCAGCTCATTTTCGTTAACTGAGCCTAAAAAATGGATCTGATTTTGAATTCCTGCGGCCACCGCTTTATCCTCAAGTTCTTTACGCATTAACCCATGGCCGACAATGTTTAAACGCACAATAAGCTCGTTTTGCAGGTGTTTAATGGCGTCAAGAAGAATAGGGATATTTTTATCCGGATCCAGCCTGCCAACAAAAAGAACCGTGGGCGTTGCTGGTTTGAGATGTTTTTCATTGGTTCGATAAAACTTGCTTAAATCAACACCATTTGAAATAGGGGTTACCTCAACAAGGCCTGCGTGCTCTTCCAATGGTTTAATGGCGAGGCTAGAAGGGGTTGTTACTTTATCTGCTTTTTTAAATACCCTCCCGATATCACGCCAGGAAATTTGTGCGATTCGATTATTTATCCATTGCGGAAACGGCAAATAAGGAGAAAGACATTCAGGTACAAAATGATTAGTTGCTATAAGGCGAGTTGCTCGTGATACTGCCTCATTGACGACTAGACGGCCAATAAGGTAATGACATTGTACGTGTACTACGTCAGGGTTAATCGTGTCAAATAAATGCCGTATTTCCTTTTTGATTTGCCAAGGTAAACAGAGCCTAAAGGTTTGATGGTTAGAAACCGCATGCGAATGAAGACGATGTTCAATGATGCCGTCCACTGAGTTAGAATAGCTCGGCCCTTTTATTGGTGATGGTGCAATTACATGGATTTCATAGCCTTTATTCGCTAATCCATGAGCAAGACGAGAGCTAAAATGAGCAGAACCATTAATGTCAGGGGGATAGGTATCTGCTGCAATGATAATTTTTTTCTTTTGGTTCATTTTAATCCATTTCGCGTAAAAATTTTTTGGTTGCATCGGCGACTTTGTAAGGGGCTTCATAGTGTAAAAGATGCCCATATTTGGGAATTGCAAGCAAGCGTGCGTTAATAAATAAACTTTGTAATGTTTCTTGTTTGTTTATAGAGCAAACATTGTCTTTTTCAGCGGCAATTAGCAGGGTAGGTTGATTAATTTTTTTTGCATATTGGGTAACCGATTCATTCTTAATCACGTTAAAAATTTCTATAAGCGTTCTTTTCGATTTTACTTGAGAAAAATAGGTTAAATGCTGATGATGAATCCATTGCTTTAATTTTTTATTGCTTGTTTTGGTCATAAGAGCGCTCATAAATTGAGTGATTAAACGACTTTTCAATAAAGATAAATCAAATGGAGCAGGCAAATGGTTCGCGAGCCAATAATAAATTAAAACTAATTGTGAACCGAAGTCACGTTGCTTAAGGAGTGGCTCTGCCAACGGATTAACTAATATCATGTAGTCGACAGGAAGCCCAGCGGCTACCGCCGCACTTACTACGATAGTTCCAAAAGAATGCCCCAATAGAGCGACTTTTCCGTTGCAGTTTAAACTTAAAATAAATTCGTTAAGCCATTTATGATAAAAAAAAGTATTATGTTCGAGATTGAAGAGGGGATCAGATAAGCCAAAACCTGGTAAATCTGGAACAACAATTCGATAATCACCAAGTCGTTTGGCTATGAGCTCCAGTCCATGATGCTCCCCCCTGAATCCGTGTATCAGAATGATAGTGACTTCAGAGGTCGCTTTACCATATTCCCAATAGTGCGTTATGGAGTTAAAAATAGTAGTAGCATTTTGGCGTGTAATATTTGCTGGACCCTTGCCCATAGTAGTATCATTGAAAACGGTTTATTTTAGTAATTATAGTAGGACTAGGCTATTTTGCTGTTTATTGCAGGGAAACATATGGGAAAAAGAATAGCGGTCTTGAGCTTACTCTTTATTTTTTCAAAGAGCTGGGCTTTGGATTTGATTGGGGCATTTGAGCAAGCTCTTGAAAATGATGCAGTCTACCAGCAAAAAATTATAGACACTCAAATGTCTGGAGATGATATAGCCATTAGCTTATCTAATTTATTACCCAATATTAATTTTGTAACTCAACCCTTGATCAATAACCTTACATCCAGTGGTGCTATAGTCAGTGACAATCTACAACCTGCAAATAACGTCATTGGAGCCATGGATGTCAGATTGTCTGCGACGCAAACCATTTTTAATTTAGCAAATTTTAGAAAATTGGCTGCCGCCAAGTTAGATTCGAAGGTTGCCGCTGCATCTTTAAATGCAGAGTATCAAAATTTAATCGTCCGTGTGGTTAAAGCATATTTTAATGTGTTGTATTATGAAGATAGCCTGGCATATTATCAATCAAATAAGAAGTTTTTAAGCGCTCAGCTGGCACAAGTTAAAGAAAAATACCATTTGGGTAAGGCAAGTAGTATTGATATGGCTCATGTTCAATCGGCATTAAACGATGCAGAAATCCATTGCCAAGAGGCGCAAATAAAATTATTTATTCATCGGCAAAAGCTAGCAGAAATTATCGCAAATGATAATGAGCGATTGGCACCTTTAAAAAATAAAGTTTCGTTAACTTCGCCCAAACCAGAGAATGTCAACAAATGGGTCGAGGTCGCAAAACTGCAAAACTGGAATGCGGTGTCCAATCGTTTGAAAATACAATCTGCATTGGAAAAAATTAAAGAACAATCTTCACATCGTTTACCCGTGGTCAATGCGGAGGTTTTATATGAACCGCAAAAATTTCATATAAAAAATGGAAGCTTATTGATGGCAGCAGGGACTAGCGGCCAGGTCAATGCGGCTGCTTTTCTTAATGTATCAGTACCCATTTATAGTGGTGGCTTAATCACTGCCACTGTTAAAAAGTATCAGCGTATTGGTCAGCAGGCAAAGCTTGAATACCTGTTTTCTATTCGGAAGTTAACCTATTCAGTGAAAAAAAATTATGCCATGCTAATGTCTGATTTAAACCGAATCAAAAAAGATAAAGAAATTGTGGCCTTGGAAGAGAAACAGTTAAGGGCTGCCAAAGAAGAATATAAATTAGGAAGAACGGATGTGCTCTCCGTGCTTAATCAAGAAGAGAAGGTCATTAAGGCGCGTATACGCCATAAGAAAGACAAATATGCCTACATCCAAAATTTAGTGGCACTTAAACAAGATGCAGGGACCTTATCTCCTGATGATTTGCGTATCATCAATAAATGGTTAGTAATGATCCCTGCCGCCTGATAATGCAGTAATTTTTGCTTATATATCAAGACGACCTATACTTAGCTATACGATGCGTGCACTAACGGTTATTGATGTGAATTCCACACCGAGCAAAATAGTACCGGTAATCTTGTCTGGTGGCGAAGGAACCAGATTATGGCCGGTCTCCCGGTTACATCATCCTAAGCCTTTCATAAAACTCCAGGATGGTTATACCATTTTACAAAGGAATTTTTTAAAAGCGCGAGATATTGGAGCTATACACGAGATTCTTACGATAACCAATCAAGAGTTACTTTTTAAAACTTTAGATAATTATCAAGAGGTTAATGATTCTGATATTGAATTATCTTTTATTTTAGAACCCCATGCCTGCAATACCTGCCCAGCAATTATTTCAGCAGCATTGTTTATTGCTCATAAGTACAATGAAGATACGTTAATGCTGGTATTGCCAGCCGATCATTTAGTAAAAGATCGAGAAGCATTTAACGAAGCAGTAAAAAATGCTGCCGATTTAGCTAATCAGGGAAATATAATTACTTTTGGCATTAAACCTTCTGAGCCCCATACTGGTTATGGTTATATTGAAGCGAAGGGATGCCAAGTGCTTCGATTTATAGAAAAGCCTTCTTATGAAAAAGCGGTAGAATATTTAAATGCCGGTAATTTTTTGTGGAATTCAGGTATGTTTTGTTTTAAAGCAGGTACTTTACTGGAAGAAGCACAAAAACACTGTCCAGAGATTTATGTGGCAATTAAAAACTGTTTCGAAGCATCCAAAGTAATTTGTTCTCAGGACTATAATAAACTCTCACTGGATAAGGAAACGTTTAAACATATTGCCAATCAAAGTATTGATTATGCTATTTTAGAAAAATCTGAAAATATGGCTGTTGTGGCGTGCGATATAGGTTGGAGCGATTTGGGCTCATGGGATTCTATTGCTAATTTAACAAATGCGGATCAGCAAAATAATCAGATTGATGCCGAAGCGATATTAAAGAATGTTTCCAACTGTTATATAAGGGGTCATAATCGCCTGATTGCCGGATTAGGATTAAATAATCTAATTATCATCGATACTGCGGATGCTTTGTTGATTTCAAGTAGAGAGCAGGTCCAAGATATTAAGCTTCTTTATCAACAGTTAAAAAAAGACAATCATGAGGCTCATAAAAGCCATCGAACTGTTTACCGACCCTGGGGTTCTTACTCTATCCTTGATGAAGGCCCAGGTTTCAAAATTAAGCACATTGAAGTAAACCCACAGGCGTCTCTCAGTTTGCAGAAGCATAATTATCGTAGCGAGCATTGGGTAGTGGTCGAAGGGAAAGCCCAAGCTTGCCTTGATGATAAAATAATATATCTCAACCCTAATGAATCTATGTATGTACCTATAGGCGCGAAACACCAACTGGAAAATCCTTTTGATGAGCGATTAATCTTGATTGAGGTGCAGTGCGGGAGCCACCTTGAGGAAGACGACATTGTTCGTTTTAGTGATATGTATGGGCGATGTTAAAGCAGGAAGGATTGTTATGACTACCAGTAAAAAAAAACTAACTATTGCTATTATTGCTGAAACCTATCCTCCCGAAATAAATGGAGCTGCGCGTTTTGGACAAAGATTAGCTGAAGGATTAAGTAAAAGAGGACATAAGGTCTATGTGGTTGCACCATGCCCAACTAAGGGCGAAAGCTATGTGACTACGACTAATGGGGTTACCGAATATCGTTTAAAATCTCATTCCATAATAACCCATACAACGATCAGACTTTGCTTTCTCTGGCAAATTAAACAGCTAATGAAAAAATTTTTTACCGAAAAGCGTCCGGATATTGTTCATATTCAATGCCACTTTTCCTTAGGTCGGCTCGCAGTAAAAATGTCGCAGGAATATAATATACCTGTTGTGGCTACATTCCATGTGATGCCTGATAATATAGTACCTTTTCTTCCATTACCAAAATGTGTAATAAAACGTCTTATTGACTATTTATGGCGTGATGCGGATCGGGTTTTAAATAAAGTAAATGTGATCACTGCGCCAACAGAATTAGCAATTCAGGGTATTAATAAATATTTAAAACGCCAAGGAATAATAGCGGTTTCTAATGGAGTTGACCAGGATTTTTATGAATTGAAGGAAAGCGATTTTATTGAGAAAAGCCCGAAGTTTATCGTTCTTTTTGTAGGACGGCTTTCTCATGAAAAAAATATAGATGTACTCATTAAAGCCATTGCAAAAATCCCTGAATCTCTGAATGTTTTTTTGGAAATTGTGGGAGAGGGGCAAATTTTGGATAAACTTCGCCAATTGGTTAAGCAATTAAATAAGTTGCAGCAAATAAAATTTTTAGGGTATGTTGATGATGAAAGCTTACGCCAGGCTTACATACGGGCATCCATTTTTTGCATACCAAGTATTGCTGAATTGCAATCTCTTGCTACTCTAGAAGCCATGTCGGCTTCGCTTCCTGTTATTGCCGCTAATGCATTAGCATTGCCACATTTAGTAAAAGAAAATAAAAATGGCTATTTATTCAAGCCCGGTGACAGCGATGATTTAGCTAATAAAATAATGCATATGGCTCAGTTGTCTCAGGAGGCAAGAGAACAGATGGGTAAGGAAAGCAGAAAACTGATTTCCGAGCATCACTTGGATACAACCTTATCCATCTATGAGACGATTTATGCTGAACAAGTAAAAATGCTTGATATATAGCGTCCTAATTTTATTGGGGTCTTTTGAACTTGCTTAATGCCAGGGGAATAGAGTTCCCCTGGTGGAGGTTTCAGCACATAGTTAATACTTAACTTAATGCAAAAGAAGTTCCCAGGTTGTTCATCATGGCATTTTGATATACCACAGAAGCCACACTAACATCCTGGATGGATAAGCCCACGGATTTAAATACAGTAAGACGATTTCTATCCTCAGCATTTTTATGTAGCAACCAAGTACCTAGCTCCATAATTGATTCAGGCTGAAGCTGCTTGTGCGCAATCGCGCTCATAATTTCCCCCGATTCTGCCAAGACCGCACCCAGCTGATCGGCAATAACCAGAGCCTTTCCTAATACTTCATTATCGATTTCTTTCATGTTTACCGTATGAGAGCCAATTGCATTAATGTGTACATGGTCTTGAAGGTCTTCAAGGTGAATCAATGGCTCGTTACTGCCTGTTGCCGTACAAATAATATCAGCATGTTGAACTGCTAAGGATATTGATTTATAAGCCTTAATCTCATAACGACCCGCAAATTTATCAGCAAAGTTCTGCGCTTTTTTCAGGTCACGGGACCATACGGACACTTGAGTTATATCTCGTACAGCAGTTATTGCCTCTAATTGGGTTTCTGCCTGCACCCCTGAGCCAATAATTGCTGCATGGGATGCATTCTCACGAGCAAAATATTTTGTAGCTAAACCAGAGACTGCTCCAGTGCGCAGAGCTGTTAAAAATCCCGCATCCATTAGTGCTTTGGGCTCTCCAGTCTGGGCATCAAGTAGCATGATAAAACCAGTAATGGAGGGTTTATTTCGTATGGAATTATTGGGAAAAATGGAAACGACTTTTAAACCTAAAGCTTTATCGGCGGCAAGATAGGCGGGCATGGTGAGCGTGAGCGCCTGCTCCTCATCAATAGTAATTCCTGTTCGCAAAGGTAATTTAACTTGGTTTTCTGCCAGTTGAATAAAAGCACGCTCCATCGCTTCAATAGCTTGGAGCATATTAATACTTTGCTTAACGTCATTAAGAGAGAGCAATTGCACCGTCATCACACAATCCTTGAGTAGTTAGTATCCTCAAAAGTGTATTGTATTATGCGGCTGCTGGCCACTGCTAAGTTAATTAAAGTATGAGTCGAATCTCCTGATGAGCATTAACTTCAGGATTTTTTACAGGATAGATTAATCTAAGGATGTGTTTTTTAATTTTGTTTAATGGTACCGAGAAGAGGACTCGAACCTCCACGGGGTTACCCCCACTAGCACCTGAAGCTAGCGTGTCTACCAATTCCACCACCTCGGCATTCGCGGTTAAATTACTCATATTTTGCGATACTGTCAATGGTTTTTAGTATAATTGTAACAGCCCATTTTTTTGACATCCCGCGGCATGTCGAATATTTGGTGAAAAGGAGAGGATTTCTGCGGCTGCCCTCCATCCAGATGGCCGTGCTTTATTCCTGAAAATAAGGCACGCCAGCCTTTAAAATCCGCTCTCGAACTCCCTGCCACATACCTATTGCTGGTGGTAATTCGATGACGATGCATTGTGCTGTTGAGGCGTCAGCTTGCCTTAGTTGATAGTATAAATCAAAGGCCGCTTGTTCTGGGTTATCTGCAAGGTGATGGTAATGCTGTGGGGCAATGCTTGTTGGTTGTTTGCTGGCAATCGCATAGATTGAGTTGCTGCTTTGCTGGCAAAATTGCGCGAGGTCTTGGTAGTCGGCGAAATAATATAAGGTTTTATGCGGCTGATAATGGCTGTCTAATTTGCCTGGAACGCGAAGAGTACTCTGCTGATTACTTGATAGTGTGGTAATAACCGTGGCAATGGCTTGTTCATCAATTAGCCCATGGCGCAAAATTTGATAGGTTTCCGGGTTGCTGGCATCTACTATAGTTGATTCTATTCCTACGGTGCAGCGACCGCCATCCAATATCGTTAACTCGTGTTCAGGAAACGATTCTTTTACATGCAAGGCAGTTGTTGGACTTACCTTGCCAAAGGGGTTTGCTGAAGGGGCAACCACTGGAACCTGTAACTTGCTTAATAGTTCTTGAGCGAGGGGGTGAGCTGGACATCGAATAGCTACGGTGGTTTGTCCTCCCGTAATGATCGGATTTACCTGCTCTGGCTTACAAGGTAATACTAAGGTTAATGGCCCTGGCCAAAATGCGTTAATAAGTTGTCTTGCATAATTCGGAATATGTTCAACCAGCGAGGATACATCCCAATCGGGAGCTACGTGTACGATCAAGGGATGATTTAAGGGCCGATTTTTTATCATAAAAACAGCTCTAATGGCTTGTTCGTTATCAATTGGTGCAGCTAAACCATAGACTGTTTCTGTAGGTATGGCAACGGGGTTTCCCGCGCGTAAATCGCGAACGGCGAGATCGACATTAGTGGTAATTAAGGGCATATCCAAGTCTCAGTAATAATCTACCCTTGTGTGTAGATTTAAAAAACTAATTATTTTTACACAATTAGGCCTATTAATGGAATAGTTTTCATGAAAATTCTCATTATTATCCGCTCTTTTTGCCTTTTTAAAGTGCCCTGCATAGAATGGAATGATCAACAATTTGAGGTCGGCCCATGTCGCTTATACTTTTGGAAAAAATGTTCAATGCTTATTTTGCTTTGCTCCCGAGAAAAACCCCAAAACTTGAGCAGGTATCCGCTGCACGTTTAATCGCTCATCGTGGGGCTCATGATCATGCGCATGGCGTTATAGAAAATACGCTCACGGCATTTCGTTTGGCGGCAAAAGCTGGATGCTGGGGGATTGAGTTGGATGTGCATGCAACTGCAGATCAGGTGTTGGTGGTGAATCATGACCCTACCTTAAAACGCTTATGGGGGCGAGATCTAACTATTGCCGAAGTATCTTTTGCCGATCTGCGAGCACAAGTTCCGCAAATACCAACCCTTGCGGAAGTTGTTGCTGAATTTGGCGGACGACAGCATTTATTTATCGAATTAAAAGCACCATTGCACAATGAGGACGCCCTGGCCGCTGTTTTGCATGACCTGACGCCAGTAACGAATTATCACTTGCTTAGTTTAAAGGACGAATGCTTTCAGAGCTTATCACAATTTCCCAAGCAGGCTTTATTACTCGTAGCCGTGCATAACAATGTTGAGGCTTTTTGTGATTTAAGTCTTAGTCAGCATTATGGCGGGGTGCTCGGGCATTATGTATTAATCACTAATAAATTCGTGCACCGTTTATTTGCAGCACAACAAGTGGTCGGTGTGGGTTTTGTGGATTCCAAAAATAGCTTATATCGTGAATTGAATCGAGGTATTTCGTGGATTTTTACGAATCAGATCAACAAGATAACTCCATTATTAAAGCAATAAGGCGTTTTTTGAGCGTAAAATTTTTACTAGGGGGTCTTTTTTTATCTATATAGACCAATACCTTCTCATTGACGGCATGAACTAGTTATGATTTGATACAACTGACCGTTTTAGGTTTGGTTTGATTTCTCTTTGTCTATGGATAATGACAAATCAAGGGACTTTATAGTATGTACAAGGATTTATGCTATGGGATGGATGGGGAATATTGTCAGTGCTGCCATCAATACGGCAGGAAGTGTGTTGGATACCGCAGGCTCTATTGCGTGTAGTGTTGGGGGAATGGGTTTTGCTGCGGCCCAAGCAATCGATAAAACTTTTCAGGCATCCTATTCTGGCTCAGCAGTTGGCTGGGGAGGATTAGATGTTTCAGGGACTTTAGACCACTTATTCGGTATTAACTACACCCTGCCCCTACGACTTAGCAAAACGTTGGATGGACAGGAACTGTATCACACCACTGATTATGTTGAGCCAGGGATGATCTGCATGATTAGCTCGGTGGTTCTGGGCTCGGGAGTTATTTTAAAAAGCTTAGGGAGCACGCTTAAAAAATTTCAGCAGTATCGCGAGGATGCTCAATTTACTCAACAGAATTATGGCACCAAAATTGAACGGCCAGCAGGCCGTGAATTTATGCAATCCCAGCTGACGTCACTGAGTAGTTCACTTACGATCGCCATGCTAAGTTATAACACGGCCCTGTGTATGGCCTATTATTCTAGTATATTCAATTCAGCGCTGCGCCTGACGTATCCGATTCAAGGAACTCAGTATGCTAGCGGTGTTTATTATCATGGGCCACAGACGACCACCACCTATCCCATCGCGGTTACTTTAGACCCTCAACAAATAATCGTTGATCTGCCTTTTATTGGTAATGTCACTTTGCTGTTGAATATGGCGCTCAATGGTGCGGCTAATATTACTGCTGGAGCGGGCGTTTTCTTTAAAGAAAATGGTCCTGCACCTATTGCCCCACTTGTTACGGTAACTGCCAGTGCCGTAGGTGGCTCGAGCGCGTATTTGTTAAGTAATTTTTTTGCGAAAAAGGAATTGGAGGCGCGTGATCACCGGTTGATTAAAGCGGCGAGAAAGACGGTGTTTTCTATTCAAGATGAAGAAGAAGAGGCCTTACTTACTCTTCAGGTGTGACCGTCATCCCGAACGTAGTGAGGGATCTCCCATGCAAGCACCGAGCCACGCAGGAGATCCCTCACTCCGTTCGGGATGACGTTTTAATGGCTGTAGGTGTAATTCATTTTTCCACTATTTGTTTTTGCTGCCATCCACCGCCCAAGGCTTGAAACAGAGCAACCGTATCTGACAGGCGATTTGCCTGTGCTTGAATTAAATTTAATTTAGCTTGTTGATAATTTTGCTGACTAAGCAGTAAAGCTGCCTGGCTGGTATCACCTAGTGCTAATTGGCGTTGATAAATGTTAAGGCTAGTACGTGCAGCCTGTTCTGCTTTATTGGCCGCATCTAAGGCAAGAGCATCCGCCTGTAAGGCTTTTAATGTATCGGCCACATTCTGGTAGGCATTGATCACAGTCGAGCGGTACTGGGCTGCTACTTGTCTATAGGTTGCCTCTGCGGCCCGTTGCTTATGACGCAGTGCGCCACCATTGAAAATTGGTTGCGTAATAATGCCCGCTAAAGCCCAAAAGCGAGTATCCGGTCGCAGTAAGGTGGCAAGAGTAGTTGCTGCCGTGCCTAAGTTGGTGGCATCAATGGTAAAATTGGGTAGACGATTGGCGATGGCTACCCCAATCAGCGCATTTGCTGCATGCATTTGTTCTTCTGCCGCACGAATATCTGGACGATGTTCAATAAGGGTTGAGGGAATTGATATTGGCAGTTGCGTGGGTAAATGTAATGAGCTCAAATAAATTTGGGGCGTGTGTTGATCATCAGGAAAACGCCCGGTTAGTGAATTTAATAAATCCCGTTGAATGGCCAATTGTTTTTGCAAAGGAGGCAGGCTTGCTATTGATGTGGCTAGGGCTGCTTGTTGGACGGCTACATTGGCAAGGGCCGTGTCGCCTAATTTTAATTGTTGTTGTGTAATTGCTAAGATTCTTTTTTGTTCACCAATAATTTTTTTGGTCGTAGTAATTTGTTCCCGCAAAGCGGCTTCTTGGATTGCGGCACTTACTACATTGGCTGTTAAGGTTAAATAAGTGGCTTCTAATTGGAAGCGTTGAAATTCGGCCTGAGCCATTAATGATTCCAGTTGCCTCCGGGTTCCGCCAAAGACGTCAATTGTGTAGGACACAAACACTTGCCCGGTATATAGAGAATATCGATATTGGTTGCTGGCCAGTACGCTGGTGAGAATATCAGCAGTTTTTTGCGTGGTGGGGTTAAATGATACGCCCACTGCTGGCAGAAGCGCTCCTCGCTCTGAATAGGCGTTTTCTAAAGCCGCACGTAGCGCTTCTTGGGCTACACTAAGGGTGGGATTGTATTGCAAACTTGCCGCTACTAACTCATTCAATGGTTCAGAATTAAATAAGCGCCACCATTGCGCGGGTAACTCTTGATTCGCGACAAAAGATTGCGCTGCACCAAACTGTATTTTACTTGCTGCGGTTTTAGTCACGGGGGCGGGCTTGGTATAACTCTGGGGAAGTGGAGTCTCCGGCCTTTTATAGTTGGGCCCTACGGCGCAACTATTGAGTACGAGTAGCAGCAATCCTATACGTGCTAGATTATGCATCATGGCTTTCTTCCCCAACGACGTACTCTAGGGCGTTTGTGTTCAAGAAAACGAACTAAGGCATAATAATACGTAGGTAAAATAAATAGGGTTAACAAGGTAGATACTGCTAAACCGCCAACAATGACCGTTGCCAGACCACGCTGTACATCCGTTCCCACCCCAGTAGCCAAGGCTGCAGGCAGCATACCAAAAGAGGCTACGGTTGCGGTCATGAGCACTGGGCGCAGGCGTTCAGCCGCCCCGTCAATTACCGCACGATTAAGTGAGGGATTTAGTTTGCGCACCCGGCGGATATTGGCAACCATGATAATGGCATTTTGTATGGAAACTCCAAATAAGGCGATAAAACCAACCGCGGTTGCCACATTGATAGTTTCCCCGGTTAAATGTAGGGTAACAAGTCCACCTAAGGTTGCCATGGGAACGACCCCAAGAATGAGAAATACTAAATGTAACTTTTGGAATTCGAAGAATAAAAGCAAACCCATCAGAACGAGCATGAGCCCAAGAATATAGACCAAACGTTTTTCCGCGCGTTCTTGGCTTTGAAATTGCCCAGCCCATTCTAAGCGGAATTGTTTCTTATCAAACTGTACCTTTTCAGCAATTTTCTGTTTGGCTTCATTCAGGTAGGAGGTCAGATCGCGCCCACGATTATCCATGCGAACCGTGACTTCACGTTCCCCTTGTTCATGCGCAATATTGCTTTCACCAGTGCGATATTCTAATTTGGCCAGCTCTGATAAGGGGATTTTTGCCCCATTAGCACTGTTTACAAATAAATTACCCAGAGCTTGGATGCTGTTTTTTTCTGCCTTGGAAAAACGCGCCGTTGCATTATAGTTACGGTTTTCTACATAAATTAGGGTAATGGGGGCTCCACCTAATCCGGTTTGAATTAAGTTGGTTATATCCGCAACATTGATGCCATAACGGGCAATCTTATCGCGATCTACTTTGATCGTAATTTGTGGAATGGGTGGTTCTTGGAATATGGAGGCAGACGCCGTTCCTTTAATGTTTTTTAATACATCCACGATTTCACTGCCAATGCGGCGGGCTTCATGTAAGTCGTTGCCATAAATTCTTAATGCAAGTGGGCTATGCGCGCCACCCACCAGATCATTAACGTTGTCGATAATGGGTTGGCTAATCCCAATCGTAAATCCTGGCATTTGGGAGAACTCTTCCGCAAGCCTGGAAATAAATTGTTGTTTCGGTTCCCTTCCAGGCCATTCGCCATAAGGCTTTAAACCCACCGGAACTTCAATATGCGAGGGCGTCCATGGATCGGTACCGTCATCATTTCTCCCCAGCTGAGTAACGACAAAGGAAACTTCAGGATGCTTTAATAGGGTTTCCCGCAGAGTGCTTGCCATTTCATTGCCTTTTTCCAGGGAGAGTCCAGGCGGTAAATCTGCTTGTAACCACAGTGCTCCTTCATCGAGTTCGGGTAAAAACTCACGGCCTGCTGTGGCACCAAGCACAATGATCAACGCTAAAGTAACGATGCCCAGGGTATAGGCAATGCCCGGACGTTTAATTAAATCACGCAAGACCTCACGATAGCGTACGGTTAACCAGATGAGCACCCGATTATGGTGTATTTTTTGCGGTTTACGTAAGGCGGTGTAGGCTAATCCAGGAATCAGTACAAAAGAACAGACTAATGCACCTAAAAGCGCAAAGCTTACCGTATATGCCATCGGTCTAAAGAGTTTTCCTTCGGCATGTTCAAAGGCAAATAGAGGTAAATAGGCGGAAATAATAATGAGGGTGGCGAAGAAAATAGGCCGTGCTACTTGGTTGGTTGCGGCTAAGGTATCATCTACGGACAGTGGGGCGTTGGGGAGTGCTTCTCGACGGCGTAAAATGGTTTCCATAACCACAATAGCTCCATCAACGATAACCCCAAAGTCAATCGCACCTAAAGAGAAGAGGTTGGTGGGCATTTGCGTTAAATTCATAAAAATGAATACGGATACCAGAGCGGCGGGGATGGCAACTGTAACGACGATGGCGCTGCGGAAACTCCCTAGAAAAAGCATAAGCACAATGCAGACGATAGCAATACCTTCAATAACCGTATGCGTTATTTTGTGAATTGTTAAATGGACTAAATCATCTCGATCGATATAAGGAACAATGGATACACCCATCGGCTTTAGTCGTTCTTGTAAGGAATCAATTTTGGTATGCAAGCCTGCCAAAATTTTTCCTGGATTTAGTCCTTTACGCATCAGTACAATCCCTTCAATAGTATCTGGATTGTGGTTTTTGCCGAGGATTCCTTCCCGCTCTTTATGACCAAACTCTACCTGTCCCAAATCACGAATGAGTATGGGCGTTCCCTGATATTGCGTAACAACTACTGCACCGAGCTCGTCTAGAGTGCGAATTTGTCCGATACCACGAATGATGTAGCTTTGTTCTCCGCGAGAAACACGGCCGCCTCCAGCAAAGGCAGAATTAGTGTTAATCGCATTGGTTACATCGGCCAAGGCTAAATTAAAACGTCGTAATTTCATAGGGTCCAGGCTGAGTTGATATTCTTTGGTCAAACCACCAAAATTATTAACTTCGGCAATCCCTGGAACCTGTTTGAGGGCGGGCATGACAATCCAGCGTTGTATTTCTGATAATTCCATCAGATTTTTGGTATTGGATTCTAAGGTATAGCGGTAGATTTCACTGCCAGAGCCAGTTAATGGATCCATTACCGGTTGAATGCCTGCGGGAAGGTTCAGCGAGCTCAAGGCTTCTAAGACTCGGGCACGAGCAAAATACTCACTTGCCTCATCTTTAAAGATCATGGTGATTAACGAGAGGGCAAAGGTACTGCTTGAGCGTAACTCAGATAAATAGGGTACGCTAACTAGCTCGCGCTCGAGTGGAATGGTCACTTGTTGCTCGATTTCTTCGGCGGCTAATCCGGGTAATTGGGTGGCAATGGAAACGCGTACGTCATCGAGTTCAGGATAGGCTTCAATGGTCATTTGGGTGCTGGAAATATAACCATAAATACCAATCAAAATGGCCGCACCCCAAGCAATGCGGCGACGTCGAAAGCACTGCGCAATCAGCTTATCAATCATTGATAAGTATCCCTCCTGCGGTCACAATGCGATCTCCTGGTTTTAGTCCTGAGCGAATACGAACATGCTCTTTATCTTCAGAGCCGAGTACTACCGTACGTTGGGTGAAGGTCCAGGGAGCGGTTTCAATAAAAACGGAGGTCGTGTCATTATACATGAGCAGGGCGGACAGCGGGACTATAGGCTGTTCATCCTGAGGTATTTCGGTATTGACCGTCGCAAACATATTGGGCTGTAAACGCTCATCGGGGTTAGCCAGGGCAATACGTGATTTATTGCAACGAGTATCTGGATCCAGGAAATGATTGGTAAAGGTAATGATGCCATTCCAATGTTGCTGCGGATAGGCTGCTACATGTATTTTCACTTTTTGCCCTTTTTTTACCCAGGGGATGGACTGCTCTGGGACGCATGCGGTAACCCATACCGCATGAATATTTGAGAGATAAAAAATAGGAGTGGTCTGATCGGTAATATAGGCGCCACTACCATAATTTAGTGTGGTGATCTTACCGTCAATGGGGGCCATTATTTGCAATAAGTTCTCTTTATTTTGGCCTAAGGCTTCCAACGTAGCTTGTGCACGCTGCATCTCTGCTTGTGCCTGCAGGTAGGTATTTTTTATTTGCTCTACATCCTTAATGGCATTCGCTCCGGCGCGGTTGACTTTTTGTGCCCGATTCCAGGCTTCCGTTGCTTGTTTTAATGCACTTTGAGCTTTAATTTTATCGGCATAGGCCTGAGCCATGGCGGGGGATTGCATAACCGCTAAAACTTGACCTTTTTTTACCTCATCCCCAAGTTGAGTATTTAAACTAACCAGCTGTCCGGTTAATGAGGGTAAGATGGCTATATTGCGCGTTTGTTCTGCTTCAACTACTCCCGCAAGTTTAATAATATGAGGTGCATTAGAGGCTTGGATGGTTTGTACCCTTAATTGCGAACGTAGTGGTGAATGTTCAGGAACTTTGATGAGATTGCCTTCGCGGATGAGCATCGGGGCATGGTTCGGCTTCTTGCTGTGGCTACTCAGCGTCAGGGTGTAAAACCATATGAACAGTAATACTAACAAAAGGGCTGCGGTGATTTGTACTATCCTTTGTTGGCGCTGGGGTAATTTTTTATAGCGATCGCGCTGGGTCGAAATCAATGAATGAATGTCCATAAATCCAATCTTTATTATTATTGTTTATTGATTGACCCTAATTTAGTGTTGGGAAGAAGGTCCATTTGTCTTTTGTTATCATCAACTAAACTGCAAAATTAAGCAAGCGTTGGGTTGACACAATGCCACATTGAGGAGATCCCTCGCTACGCTCGGGATGACGTGGTGGTCGTGGATTTTAATTTAATTATTCAGGTGTGGCCTGGTTGCTTGCAACCAGGCTTGGATAATCGTTCACGAAACAGAGGTTGCTAGCGCTCCAATATAGCAACGACCCCCATTCCTCCGGCGGTACAAATACTGACAAGAATGCGCCCTTTTCCCGCTTCAGCGAGGATTTTGGCGGCCGCGCCGATGATACGTCCACCTGTCGCGGCAAAAGGATGTCCCAGAGCCAGACTGCCACCTTTAACATTCATTTTTTGCACGTCAATGCTTCCTAAAGGCTTGTCGCGGTGCAGCACCTTTTGACAATATTCAGCAGACTCCCAGGCTTTTAGAGTACATAATACTTGTCCGGCAAAGGCTTCATGAATTTCATAAAAATCAAAATCTTGTAGGGTTAAGTTATTTCGTTCTAAGAGACGGCTTACCGCAATTGTCGGTGCCATCAAAAGCCCTGCACCATGGACATAATCTACAGCAGCCACTTCGCAATCGACAAAATAAGCTAATGTCTCTAACTGATGTGCTTGCGCCCATTCGGGAGAACCTAATAAGACGGCGGAGGCTCCATCGGTTAACGGAGTAGAATTACCTGCGGTTAAACTTCCATTGGCTGATTTATCAAAGGCAGGCTTTAATTTAGCTAACTTTTCCAGGGTTGTTTCTTTGCGAGTAATGGTATCTCGTGTTAAGGCATCCATGGGGGTAATTAAATCATCGTAGAAACCTTCATCATAAGCCTTGGCAGCATTTTGATGTGAGCGGAAGGCGAGTTCATCTTGGGCTTCGCGGCTAATTTTCCATTCTTTTACCATGAGTTCGCAATGTTCACCCATCGATAAACCAGTGCGTGGTTCACGTACTTCGGGCAACAAGGGCTTCAGCATGCTGAAGCGAAATTTCTTACAGGCTCGTAATTTTTCTTTCCAGCCTTTCGCTTGTTGAAATTCGATTAAAAAATGCGTTAGCCGGCGTTGGCCAATTAACGGGATATCCGAATTGGTATCGGTACCACCACCAATGCCACTGCTCATTTGTCCGCTGGCAATTTTGAGCGCTACAAGATTGATGGCTTCAAGTCCTGTGCCGCACGCGCGTTGGATGGTGAGGCCAGGTGTTTCTGGTGATAGGCTGCTGCCCAGAACCACTTCACGAGACAGGTTCCAGTCAAACGGGTGATTGATAACGGCGCCAGCAATAACATCGCCTAAACACTCTCCCTCAACTTTGCTCTTCTTGATAAGACCTGCAACTGCGACACCTAACAAATCTTGATTCGACTTACCGGTATAAAGCGTTTGCGATTTAACAAACGGGGTACGAGAACTCCCTAGAATTGCGACTTTTTTAGCCATGCTCATGATTTCTCCTTTTATCCTATTTAGCATAGCCTAAAAAGGGGGCTACATAAAATAGACTATGGTTGTGCGTTGTGACTGCTTTCTGGTGTTTCTTGTGCAGGATTAACATTAGCTTTTGCAAAAAACCCTTTTTCCCTCAAGGCGTTAATTTGCTCTTCTGATCTCTTGGAGAGTCTGTCTATTAGTTCAGATTGTTTATTGAGAAGTGTTTGGCATTTTTCATTTGTTTGTTTCAATTCATCTTCAGCTATTGCAAGTCTTTGTTTTATTTCAGTAATACGCGCAGTTGAAAATTGTTCACCAAAAAATGCATCCACGTGATGTTCACGTGCTTGGTGCTCTTGTCCCATTTGTTGGGACAGTTGCGCGAGCAATGCTTGAAGTTCATCATTTTTTTGTTGTACTTCTTCTTGTCTCAGATTACCTCGTTGTACACTATCAACAAGCTGAGCTACCGCATTTTGAAGCTGTTGTGTACGCTCTTCAATGGATTTTGGCATTATCTTCCTCAGTACGGATTTTGGGGATGACCTTTATGGAAAGTGCCCCTTAGTTTGTCAATTATGGTGCTAGTCTGTAGCTTTGACGGTAAGAATTTCTCCGCCTGCAAGCTGATTTGGTTGCTGTTTAAGGACGCCCTGGTTGCAAGCAACCAGGCTATCGTAATATTTAAGAGGTTAATAAGTTGCAACGGGGTTGTTTGGTTGTACCTCGAGAGCACTGGTTGCTGCCTCTTGCAGAGGATTTTTTATTGCAAAAAATCCTCTTTGCAGCAATGCATTAATTAATACTTCTGTTGGTAGAGAACCTACGTTCTCTATTTGCTTTTGACGTCTATCCCCAAGTAGAGTAAGTCGTTCTATTTGCTGACGCAGTTCAACGAGTTGTGATTGATAGTCCTCATTGTTTTGTTTCAATTTGACTTCCGATACCGCAAGTTTTTGTTCTGTTTCACCGATACGCTCAGTAATGGAATTGAATTTCTTTCCTTGCGTTTCAAAAAACGAATCCATCTGCTCTTTAAATTCTTGCTGTTGTCTTTCTCCAACAATCACCGTATCAACTAGTTGAGCTACAGTGTCTCGTAAGGCGAGCACGGTATTTTTCGTTTTTTCAAGTTCTAATCCTAATTTTCTTTCTATCAGCGCAAACTCACCTATTTTATTTTCCAGATGTTGTTGGCTAAGATGATAATCTTCAGTGACTTGTACTAGTATTTGTTGATTGATGTCTAATAACTCAGCTTTTTCTTGCATTTGTTCTTTCATAGAGGCGGCTGCGGCTTCTAAGGATTCCTTGGTTTGTTTGAGGGACTCAGTTAATTGTGTAGCGGCTTGAATTTCATGGCCAAGTGCTTCTAATTCTTCAGTTAGTTTTTCATTGCTGTTATGGAGAGTAGCATTTTCCACGCTAAATTTTTCCACTTCCTCGGTTAATTTTTGGCGGATTTTATCCAATGCAGTAATTGTCAGTTCTAAAAGATTGGCAAGCCCTAGAACCCCCTTAGTTAAACTGTCCGTGATGTTTACTGTGTGATTATGGTGATCATCAAGAATAATGCCACCGCCGGCATAAGTAAGGGTGGTTATCCCACAGAGTGCAAGTAAAAAGCCAACATTAGCGACCAAGCCTAAAATTAAAGTGGGCACGGTCACGGTGAGTCCACCCATAATTTTTTGCCATAGAGGCAACTCGCCCCAGAAGTCTGCTGCACGCGAGAACATGCTGGGGTTTTTTTCCATGCTTTTAATGGTAACGATGAGGCTGTCTTTGATTCTTTTAAAAATATCTTCAGTGATGAGTAATTTTTCTATATCATTTTTTTCATCGGCTTGTGCTTTTTTGATTAACAATTCAATATCGAGAGCCTCAGGAAGAGCCTCTGGTACTTCTACATGGATAAGTGCTTCCTGCGCTGCAACATGTTCATTAATTATCACTTCATCTTCTTTGGTAGCCATATTCAGTTCCTTTGACTAAGAATTTCCCTGTAATTCTTATTTTTAACCAAAAAATACGATAAAACAAGTAATTAATTTTCATTTAAATTCAATGGATTATAAGCAATGCAAGCACTAAGTTTAAAAATAAATCATTTTTAGTGTTTGCTGTAATGATAAGGCGGCCATTATCAGGATAATACTTTGTTTTTACAATGATTTTCCGCGATTTTTATCAAAAAAGCGCAAAATTTACGGAATAAAGAACCTATTATTTGTATTTTTTAATTATTTTGTGCCCTAATTTTGGGACAGATGTACCAAAAAGAGATATACTGGTTTGTTGTGTTTATTCTAGATAGTTTTTAAGAAAAGGTAGTATTTTTTATGGCATTTAGCATTGGTCAACGATGGATAAGTAATACCGAATCACAATTGGGCTTGGGAATTATTACAGATTTAAGTAGCAGGCAAGTGAGTATTAGCTTTCCGGCGGCGGGTGAGGAGCGCATTTATTCAACGGATAATGCACCATTGAGCCGCATTATTTTTAAAGAAGGCGAAGAGGTTGTCACCAGTAAGCAGCAAAAAATACGGTTGACCCACATTGAGGAGCGTCAGGGACTGCTTTTCTATAGCGGTATCGATGAATCAGGGGACGAGATTCAACTTAGCGAGGTTTCGTTAAATTGTTTCATTAGCTTGAATACACCTCAACAAAGACTCTTTAGTGGTTTATTGGATAAGCAAAGTTCCTTTCGCTTAAGAATAGATACCCTAAATCATGTCAGTAGATTACAGCAATCAAAAGTGCGTGGATTATTAGGCTCGCGTACCAGCCATTTGCCCCATCAGGTTTATATTGCCAGTGAAGTGGCGCAACGCCATGCACCGCGCGTTTTACTCGCTGATGAAGTGGGACTGGGTAAAACCATTGAAGCTGGAATGATCTTGCATTACCAATTGTTTACTGGACGTGCTAATCGGGTATTGATTGTGGTACCGCAAACATTAATTCACCAATGGCTTGTGGAAATGATCCGCCGTTTTAATTTGTATTTTTCAATCATAGATGCTAGCCGTTATAAGGAGTCGCTAGACCCTTATGGTGAGGACGATTACGACTATGATGATGCGTTGGACGAAGACGATGTAAAACCAAATACGGCCAATCCTTTTGAAACCGAAACCTTAGTTTTGTGTAGCCTGGATTTTCTAATGGAGCACGATGAGGCTCGCGAGCAAGCGATTGCGAGTGGTTGGGATTTGTTGGTTATTGATGAAGCGCACCATTTGCATTGGTCCGAAACGGATGTAAGCTCTGAATATGAATGTGTTGAAGCCTTATCTGCTCAAAGTAAGGGCCTGTTGTTATTAACCGCAACTCCTGAGCAAGCAGGGATAGCCAGCCATTTTGCTCGCCTGCGTTTGCTTGATCCTTCTCGATTTTATGATCTTTCTGCATTTAAGAAAGAGGAAGAGGGATATCAACAAATTAATCAGCTGGTTCAGGAATTATTAGCCTATGATACCAATACCCCATTAAGCCAATTGCAACTGCAATTAATGCAACAGTTGGAGGCGTATTTGGGAGCAATGAAAGGGGCAGACATCCAGGAAGCTATTAAAAATCTATTGGATCGCCACGGTACCGGACGTGTACTGTTTCGCAACACCCGTGCCGCAATCCAAGGTTTTCCGCAGCGCCATGTGCATGCTTATCCTTTGGAACGGCCTGAACTTTATTCTTCTCTTGCTGGACAATCCGGGGTTACCAATTTATCGCCAGAGAACTTCTTGAATAAAGAGCTCTGGTTAGTACGAGATCCTCGAGTTAACTGGCTTACTCATAAAATCAATGAGCTTTTCCCTAAAAAGGTATTGGTGATTTGTGCTAAAGCGAAAACAGCAATTGCTTTGGAACAGCACTTTAAATTAAGCGCAGGCATTCGCAGCACCGCGTTCCATGAGGGTTTATCAATTATTGAGCGCGATCGTGCGGCGGCCTATTTTGGTGAAGAAGAAGAGGGTGCTCAGGTAATGGTTTGCTCGGAAATTGGCAGTGAAGGACGAAACTTTCAATTCGCCCATCATTTGGTTTTATTTGATTTGCCCATAAACCCCGATCTATTAGAGCAACGTATTGGTCGTCTGGATCGCATCGGCCAGCAGCATGATATTGAAATTCATGTCCCATACCTAATGAATACCGCCCAGGAAAAACTGTTTCGTTGGTATCATGAAGGCATTAATTTGTTTGCCAAGAGTTGTTCGGTTGGCTTTTCACTTTATGAAGAGTTTGCAGAACGTTTATTGCCTATTTTAGATGAGGCCATGAGCTCTACTGATGATGCTTTGCTCGACCAGCTCATTGCCGATACGCAACTGCGTACCGAACAAATCAATCAAGCCTTGCATGAAGGGCGTGACCGTTTATTGGAGCTGAACTCGTGTAATGTTCCCCAAGCCCAAGCGTTGATTGCTGATATCGAAGCTGAAGAGAATTGCTTGGATTTGGAAAACTACATGGCACAAGTGTTTCATGAATACGGTATTGATCATGAATATCATTCTGAAGGCACTGAGGTTTTGCACCCAACGGATCATATGAAAATCAGCCATTTCCCCGGTTTAAAGGAGGAAGGAGTAACGGTCACTTATGCTCGGCCTAAGGCATTACAACGTGAAGATATGGAATTCTTGAGTTGGGAACATCCTATGGTCAGTGAAAGCATGGAGATGATTCTGGATTCTGAAATGGGTAATGCGACTTTAGCGACTATTTCGGTTAAAAGTATTGCACCCGGCACCGTATTTTTAGAGTCGTTCTATACGGTCAATTGTGCGTCACCAAAATATTTGCAATTGGATCGGTTCTTACCATTAACGCCCATTAGAATCTTTATGGATGTTTCCGGTAAAAACCTGTCCAAGGTATTGGATTACACTCAATTGAATCAGATGTGCCAATCAGTGAAGCGTCATTTAGGTTATCCAATCATTACGCAGATACACGAAGTGGTGGAACGCATTTTGGCAAAGACGAAGTTGGTGGCGGAAGGGCAATTATCTGAGATTGTTGAGCAGGCAAAAGTAGCGATGCGCAAAAGTGTTCGCTATGAAGTGGAACGACTTGAAGCACTACAGGCGATTAATCCTGCAATTCGTCCGGATGAAATAGACTTTTTCAAACAGCAACTTAACGACAGCGAGTATTATATCGACAGTACGGCTTTGCAGCTGCAAGCGCTTCGGGTCGTTATTAATAAATAGTTGATAGGACTTCAAGACACGTCATCCCTACACTGTTTGGGATGACGTGTTGATTTATTTTGGAGCACTTGTTTATTGTACCTTGGTATATACTTATTTATTTTGCGGCAATGAACCCGTATATTCATTAGGGGCTGCCCTTAGGTTTAGAACTTGATGGTAATTTCCTAACGCGAGGTAGGCAAAATGAATCTGACAGAATGGTGGTTCGCATGGGCCACAGATCTTGATGGATTAGCGTCCAAAGTTAGCGACTCTCAGACAGAACCTTGGCTTGCTGCACGGGCTATGATTGCCGAAGGCTCGCAGATTGAGGCTAATTTTCTTTGGGGACTGCACTATGCGGCTAAAATCAATGCCGCTGCAGAAAAATTGGGAGCCCCTTTTTATAATGAAGTGGCTGAGAAAAGGATGCATTTACCCAGCATTGGTTCTCCTGAGTCGTTATTATTTGCGCTAACCTATTACCATCATTTACTGCGTTATCAATCGATTAATCAAGGTAATTCTTTAGTCTTGGCTCAGATTATTAAAGAACAACCTGGAGTTCAATATGCGGCAAATGTACTAAAAAAACGCCTTGATGAGTATTGCCTGGCTCCTGAGCACATTACAACAGTCCAAGCAATATGGCCGGAAATGGCATTACTGCAAGGCCCTGGTTTATTGGCACAAGTAGAGCAATGGCTTGCAACCGAACCCGTAGTAGACAAATTACTGAAACAGCTTGAACAGGCCACAGGAAAAATAGTGGGGCAGTTTGATGCCGAGCGCGAAAACATTAACACGCTGTTTACAAAAATAGGCGATCTATTAGAGGGGAAGATGGCCACATTAAGGGAAATCACTGCCTATAAAAAGCTCATCGAATTATTAAATGAAGATACGCTGTTACCTAATGACTTAATCGAATCCAATAGTTTAAAAAATAATTATCCGGATTTTGCTGAATACTGGTTGGCTTTGAATGAATATATTCCTCCAATCAGTAAGAAAAAAGCGCTGAGTATTACTGGCGTACGTACCGTTATTGGTGTGGCTCGTTTTGCTGTGGGCGTGTTAAGCTCGCTAACGCAGACGGTTGTGGGGCATTTTACGCCACACTATGTAAATGAACTGGCAGCCAGTGCGGCAAATGCTGTGGGTAATTTAACTTCTGCTATAACGCCTACCTCAACTTTAGAGCAGCGCAAAAAGTTATTAATTCAGCATGCAGAGCAAATCATCGCTACTTCAGCCGCTTCATTAAATCCACAACAAGATGCCCAAATTGGCGCGAATGATTTTAAACGATTGAGTGCAACTGAGGTAAATGGTTTGGTTGGTAAGCTGTCCTTAGTACAGCACTTGCTTACCTTAAAGCAATGCCTGGCCATTTATCAAATAGAACATACAACCGGTTTTGCGAAGTTTTCATTATCGAGTGTCTTAAAACCCATAACTGAACTATTAAGCCATTCATTTTTACGTCCTTTAATGTTTGACGCCATATTATTGGTGTTAGAGGCCGAACAACTAGAACAGCAGGTTAATGGGTTTATTGATACGGCCAAATCGAGTGAAGAACGGGACACTCAAGTCTTGAAGACTCAATTGGTTAATACGTTGAAAGCAACGGAAACGAGGGTCAATCATGTGCCGCAAAACAGTAAATTTATTTTTTTTAAACAGGAAAGTGAAAAGGCGTTAAAAAATTTTACTGAGGTGGTTAAGCATACGCTAAATAATTCGTTCTAACCCACGTGAACACTTACAGACCCTAAGATGACATAACCTCCAAGCTCCCTGCACGATTACGCATTATTTTTAACCACTCGCTATTTTTTATTGGTTGCGTGGTTTCGTACTGACGAAATAGGCGTATCCAATCTGAAGTGGGCTCAAATCCATGAGTCAATCCTAATTGAAAGGCTTGGAAAAATAGCCCATGACCTACCACAACTACAAAACCTTGTTGTTGTATTATTTGGGAGTGAAACTGGCGTACTCGCTCTAAAAAGTTGGCAAATGATTCAGCATCGTCACCATCACAGTAGCAAGGATCCGCTTTTTGCCAATAATCTGCTATTCGTGCTTTTCGCTCAGCGGGGCTTAAGGGAAACATTTTTGTAGGTGAAAGATAGATTAATTCTTGAATTGCCCAGATGCTCAACGGAGTCGTAGGCCAATTTTGACCGATGTAGTTTGCACTTTCTTTGGCTCGAATAAAGGGAGAGCAAATAATTAAATCCGGTGTTTCGGTAATGCTTGCTGCCGCTGTTTGCGCTTGTTCTTGGCCTAAAAGGGTGAGACGAGCATCAGCCGGATTGGTACTCCATATTCCGGCATTAATACTGCTTTCGCCATGCCTGACCAACCATAATTTTAACGAAGACATCGAACTAGAGGGATAAGCTTTCATAAGCGTGCTCCAAAGCAATTACTTTTTTCCGCGTATTTGTGGGGAAGAAACACACATGATCGTTAATCCATTTAGACAGACCATTATAATGTCGGTTAATAAATGCATTGTTTTCCGGAGCCTTTAATTGCGCACGCATTTTTTGCGTAAAGGCGTCCAGGCCATTGCTGCGTTCCTCAGGTACTTGTGCTAAAAATTTGATGGTTGACTCATATAAAGAAACCGTAAACTTATAGAGCTTTTGGGCTTTATCTGCGCGGTCAGGATCCGCTTCTTTTTGATCGTCCTGCAGCTTTTCAATTTCTTCTAACATGTTGATGGACTTTAATTCCAATTCTTTTAATGCATCATAAATTTCATTATATTTTTGCTGGTGCGGGTCTTTTGTTCTGCCATCTGAGATATGAGCTACCTCAGTATACAACTGGTTGCTCAGCTGCCCCAGATTATTTTTCATCTGAATAAGTGTTGGGGGCACCGGTATTGGCGTCGGGAGTGGCTGTGGCTCAGGAGTTGGATTTATCTCCTCGCTGTCTGAAGGTATGGGGTCTTGATGAGGCGTTTGTCGATACATTCTCGCAAAAAACTCGCCATCAGCAATCAATTCTTCCGTCGATTCTTCCTGTGTCTTGGGGTATTTATTTTTATAGTGCCGGACTTTATCTGCAAGAATAAGTAGCCTGGATGCTACGGCTTTCAACGCTTTGTCCATCTGGTTTTGTAATTCGATTTTATAAGCAATACGCATTACATTTTCATTGGCTACATCAATGTCTACCAGTTTTGTTTGCATGGTATGCAGATCTTGTTGGGCTACTACATAAAGCTCATTAAAGGAGGCGAATGTGCGCTCAAAATTTTGTTTATTATTAAAAAAGTTTAAACCGAGTTCCTGAATCTGAGATGATAAAGTAGTACATTGGCCTTGCAAGGAAATAAGCCCGTGAATTAGATGGCCAAATTGGGCGATGAATTCTGCAGCGGCAAGTAAGTCTTCATCACTGTCAACGACAACAAACTCTTCTTTATTTTTAGACTTGTGCAGTTTACTGTTGACAAAGCAAGGTGCATGGACGAAGACCTTATGGATTAGGTTTAATGTATCATGGAGCTTTTTCTTATCTTCATTATACTGTTGTTTTTGTTCTTTATAGTGTGGGTTGTTCAGTTTTTCAGGTTCAGGACGAACTGATACATCACGAGCCCAATTAATAAAGGCAAACAGCTCATCTGGTTGCATAAATGACTTACCATGGAGGATGGCTGATGGGTCTTGAGTCTCTAAGAAATAGTTGGAGAGCCCCATGATCCAATTATGAAAGATGGAGTTGGGTAAATCAATTTCATGTTTGCTTTTGAAGATCACGCCCCATTTTTCAATATCAACGAGCTTTTTACGTAGTATGTCTTGTTCCAATTCTTTATGAGTTACTGTTTCAATGAGTGCATCATATTTTTCTGGAACAATAATTCGTACCATCAAGCGTATTAACTGGTTATTGGTATCCAGGCAAGCTTTGCGCGCTTCTTCTACCATATCCCTTAAGGACATGGATTCTTTATGTTTTTCTAATTCCTGCACGGCGAATTTTAGCGGGGTATATACATCCATTAAACGATTGAAATGCGTGTCATTCTCGGTGTTCTTCATGGATGCATAATTATTAATGAAGCTAATCAGCGCGTTAAGATAGCTAATATCATATTCATAACCTGCAAAGCTCAGGCATCTGTTTTGCAGAATATTCATTAAATAGGATAAGACACCAGCGGTAATGTCATCTTTGCTGGCCAAGTCATGATAATATGCTTTGAGCTTTAAAATGGCATCGAGAATATACTGCTCATAAAGTGCAAGTTGTGTGGGGGCTTCTGGAGGAACCGTTCCAATATCATCGAGCTCATCGGGATTATAATGCAGTGATTCAATTGTTTTATTATCTGCTTTAAATTGAAAAATTTGAGGTAGAGCTGTAATTGGGGTGCCGGTAGAGGTACTCAGGTTAGATAGATATTTCTTATGTAGTTTATTGATGGCATCTATTTGGGCTTTATGTTTTTTTTCTTCGTAGGCGAGCCAGTCTCGGTGGACAATTTCAACAATCTTCTTTCCCGCAAAATAACCGCCAACCCCTGCTGCTGCGGCTAAAACCAACAGTCCTTCGGTAATTTGTACGCCAGGTTGATTAAGAGCTAAAGCACTGATGCTACCTAATACGTCGACTGTCATAATCTGCTCTCCTTAATCCGGCATTGTCGGTAATGACTAAAATGTTGGCCAATGAATAAATTAATTAACAATATCGCTGTTTCTAGGTTGACGCAAGATAAGCAATTGATCTTTAATGACTCTTAAAGATTTATTTTGAGTCAAGATGTGTTTTGTGTTATCATTTGCGGCGGAATAACTAAGGAGTTTTACAATGGCATATACTAATCAAGAACCTCAAGGGTTAAAACCTTATACTAAAGAAGAATTTAAAAGCCTAAGAAAAGATATGGTAAAAGCTCGACAATTTATACAATCCTTCTTTATGTACCCGATTGATTTCTTCCACCCTAATGCAATTAGGTTTACAACACTCCCAAAGGAGCAGCGGAAAGCCGTTAAAACCTATCTTGAAACCTTTATTGGAATGTTAAAAACTAGTTTGATTGAGCATGGTATTGACACGAGTGAGCTTGCCGATAAGCCTACGACTTTAAAAGAGTTAAGCAACTTATTCGTACGAGTAGAGGGTTTAGCTAAGGCTCATAGAGAAGATAAAGTAAACCCTGAAGCAAAATCTTCCTTTCTCTCTTGTTTCCGCTAACGCACCGAGGCCACTGCTAAAGACGTAGAGTCTGGCAGGGTGCTACGGTCTGCCTACAATCTCACGACAACGGGGAGAGCGGTGATTACACATCGCTTATCCCTGATAAAACTTGCCTTATTTCAAATATATGAGCCATAATCTTTAGCACCCAATAGTAGCATGAGGCTACTTATGAACTGTAAATCAGCGCAGAAAGTTATTGATGATTTGTTGCTTTTAGCCGGTGTTAAACCTAATGGCAAAGAGCCTTGGGATCCGCAAATTCATAATGAAGAATTTTATATCCGTGTCCTCAATGAAGGTTCTTTAGGGCTGGGTGAATCTTACATGGAAGGATGGTGGGATTGTCGCGAATTGGATCAGTTTTTTGATCGCATTATTACTGCTGATATTGAAAATAAAGTGAAATTAAATCAGTGGTTGTGGCCTAAGCTCTTATTATTGCGGCTTATTAATCATCAATCGAAAAAACGTGCACTTATTGTTGGTCAAAAGCATTATGATTTGGGTAACGATTTGTTTCAAGCCATGCTCGATCGTCGTATGAACTATACCTGCGCTTATTGGCATAATGCCCTTGATTTGAATATGGCACAACGCAATAAATTGGAATTAAGCTGTCAGAAATTAAAGCTTAAACCAGGTATGCGGGTTTTGGATATAGGTTGTGGTTTTGGTTCTTTTGCCAAATATGCAGCAGAAAAATATGGTGTTTCTGTTGTTGGCATCACTATTTCTAAAGAACAACGGGAGTATGCGCAAAAAAATTGTGCAGGCCTTCCTGTTGAAATTCGTTTTCAGGATTATCGCGACATCCACGAGCGATTTGACCGCATTGTTTCCTTAGGTATGTTTGAACATGTGGGTTATTTGAACTATCGCACCTACATGCAAAAGGTGTCTGATTGTTTGCAAGATGATGGTTTATTTTTATTACATACTATTGGCAATAACATAACCACCTCCTTTTGTGATCCCTGGATCAATAAATATATTTTTCCTAACGGCATGTTGCCTTCTATGTGCCAAATTAGCAAAGCGGTTGAAGGCTTATTTGTAATGGAAAATTGGGCTAATTTCGGCGCCTATTATGATAAAACCTTAATGGCTTGGCATGATAATTTTGAACAGCATTGGTCTTCTTTTCAGTCTCAATATGATGGGCATTTTTACCGCATGTGGCGCTATTATTTGTTATCCTGCGCAGGCGGTTTTCGCGCACGCTCCATGCAATTGTGGCAAATTATTTTATCCAAGCATGGGGTCCGTGGGGGTTATGAAGTACCATTATTTGATGGGACTGAGAATCCTGATCTTTGAAATTGCCATAGCCTGGTAGCAAGCAACCAGACTATAATTTTTTTATGGTGTTATGTTCTTTTGGCTATCCAACGCATACAAAAGATCTGTTAAATTATTGAGCACAATATAATAAGGCAGCTCTCCTTTACAAAATTTCTCTACAAGACTAATAAAGGACTCTTTGATGATACCTTGTTCCTCGTAAGGGCGTGCACTAGCGCGTAGAGAAAAAAATCGATTAGCGCTGGAGTCGGGCTGGGTGGTAATTTCGAAGTGTAGGTTTTGCATTAAAGGTAAAACAAACTTTGCGAAATCACCAGGAGCATAGATAGTTAAATTATTAATGATTTGACTACGAACTAACGTGTTTTCTTCAAGTCTATTTAACAGCTCACCAATTTTCTGGATGATATGCTTTAATAATTCGGAATTAAACTTATCGTCAGGAATCGTTAAGAATTTTGTAAATAGTGGCAAAATATGGGTAGCACTTATTGGTAAATCGTGTAGCTCCTTGCGTAGCGAGGCTAAGGTGGCAGTCAAATTGTTTGGGCCGTGCTCTAAATTCAGCATGTCTTTAAATAATATTTGATAGGACAAGGGAAGCGCTGCAAATGAAGCTGAGGGAAAAAGGTATGTTGCTAACTCCTCTTGATAGATCTGCTGCAGTTCTTCCGGTGTTTTTTGAGGTATGGGGATGGAGGGGACTTGGCCTACTGCACTACTCGTTACAGTGTTTAATGATTTAGTTTGTATTTGGGTATCCGCCACATAATAACCTACGCGAGGAAGAGATGTCGGAGCAGAAATAACCGAAGGTATCGGTTCTAAATAGCGACGAGTTAATACCCGATCAATAAAGGTCGTAACCATGGGCTGATCCCAGAATTCCAATAAAGTTAAGGCTAAAGACCATAAGTCACCGCGTTGATTTTTCTTTAAACGTTCACTATCTGAAGCATTTTCTGCAAGCGGTGGGTGGGGGGCTAAATAGCGCTGGTCCTTTAGGGGGGAGGCACATTTTAGCTTATGCTGCGCATCGAAGTAGCTCACGGCACCTAGATCTGAAAAAAAGACTGAGCCTGCGCTAGTAAGTAAAATATTAGCGGGTTTTATGTCATTAATTGCAACATTCTCCGCATGAATTTTTTCCAATGCCTGGAGCAGTTGGAAGGTGATGTACTCAAATAATCGCTTTTTCTCGGCACCATTTAAAAAATCCATTTTGTTAATTATGCTGTTGCCATTTCCTAAATCGGCAAGAGGCAAAAACTGATAAAGTTGAATTCCTAACGTAGTTTTGAGTATGGCTACATCTTCAGTTAAGAGGACAGAATCATGGAGACTTTGGGCTTTTAATAGCGCATGGGCTTCTAATTCAGTCATAGTGTCGAATAATACTTCGCCCCGCGGCAATGATTTATTCGGTATGCTTTGGGTTAGTTCTTCTTGACTTAATATTTGTCGCACAGCAAAAAATCTTCCTTGTTCATCTTTTGCTAAGTGCACCGAGGAAAACGTACCTTGGCCTAGGAGAGAAACCTGAGCCATGCCTGTATCTAGAGCTGGACCTAAAATTCTTTTTGCTAATAAAGGATGGGCTTTGCGTAATGCAATTTGTTCTTGAGGGGATAGGATAGAAAGAAGATAGAATTTTTTTTGTTCCCCACTGTTACGAATAATCGTAATGGATGAGTCCTCATGGAAATATTGGGATGAGCAAGAAAATATTGGTGGTAACGAGGGGCTTTCTTGGACTTCTAGATGGCTTAAATCATCAGACTCTATTGGAGGGGCTGAGGAGCTTCTTTTTAATGATTTGGGCGCTAATAAATGAGCTGGTGGCTCATTAAGCGAGAGGGGTGAATCCACTAGAAAAGAAAAAGATGTTCGTCTTTGCGCAGAGGGGCTGACATTAACGGGGGTGGTTTTGGGCTCTGAGTGTTCATTCTCAGCAGGCTGTGCAGAATGTTTTTTTAAACTCGGCATTTTCTTACATCCTTAATTTTCTAGCAAAGATAACCTTGAGTTTTTTTTGCATTAGTACATCTGATTATAATGAGCTTGTATAAATAGTGAAGTACCCGCGTAAATTATTTCTAGATGGTGATTTTTTGTCAGGGAGGGGTTATGTTATATATACTGCTGGGCGCACGCTTACTTCCTGTGATGTGCAGTATTTTGTGTCGTGATTTTTCACCGCGCTTTAAAAGTACCTGCCGGTTGGGGACCTCAAAGAGTTGCGCAATAAATTTTATTAGAGCCTCATTGGCCCGACCCTCTATTGGTGGTGTTTGCAAGCGAATTTTCAATGCATCTCCATGCACACCTGCAATGTCGCTATGCTTGGCTCCGGGTTGGACGTACACATTAAGGGTGATCAAGTTTCCATCTTGTTGATACCACATATCTTAGCTTTTTTTCAATTCATCAATATCCCAATCCTTTGTTTTTATGGAATATTTTTTTATGATCTTCAAATTTGTGTCATCGCGCATAATAAAATAGTGCCGTGATGCAGTGTGAGACAAAATAGGATGTGAAGGATCATGTATGTTTTTTAGTATCACGTCTAAAGGTAGTTGCTGCTCATCCGCGCCAGGAGGAGCAAAGGGACTTTTAACTGCAAAAAGAATGCTATAGGTTCTTTTTAAATTTTCACTAGTTAAGAAGTCTTGATTTTTAGAGTTCGTCCCTTGCAGTCTTACTCCATGATCCCCATGAATAACCACCGTACTATTTTGGGTGGCTGGATTAGAGGATAGGATTAATAACAAGTCATCAATTATCTTTTGGCTGCATTGCACTTGTTCTTTATAACCTTGCAAGCGATCACTATTTTCACCCACGAACTCGCAGTGTTTGTCAAAAACATAGGGTGAATGGGGAATAAGTAAATGAATAAAATAGGCATTACCTGGTTGTGCTGCTTTTAAAAGCTTTTGTACTTCTGGAACAACGCGCACCGCCGCACTAGCCGGTGTTATGGGTTGCACGGTTTTATTATTAAAAGGAATATGTTTCCATAACGATAGGTTTTTTACGGAGCGAAGCATATCTTGTAACTTTAATTCAATAAGTACACCATTTAATAACGCGGCTGTACGGACAACTAATGTACTTTGCTCAGGAACAAACTCATTAAAATGATACGTGAGGCAATATTTTAAAGGTAATTTACGGTTGTTTTTGCATAAATCCAAATAGGCAGTTTGTACCACATTGAGGTGGTATCCTTGCTGGGCAAGGGTTTCAAATAGCTTATTTATACGAACGCTATTCTCATTTTCACCTTCTGATTGATAATATTTGTCAAGATCCGCTACGGACTTAAAATTTAAAAAACTACTAAATGAGCCGACGGTAAAATTTTCTCTGGAATAGGCTTGAGGATAGATGTGAAAACCTCGGCGGATGTACTTGTTCTCTAATTGCTGATTATATGAATCATTATCAAGTGGAATCGCATCAAAGCTGGTATGTTCATCTAGAATAATATGAATATATGGTGGCAGAGACTTATTCTCTTTGGTGCTTATCTCGGTGTTTTTAGTAGTTAAAAAAGGAGTATCAAAGAATGGTTTTGTAAAAAAAGCTCCTGCCCAGTAGATGCTCAAAACCAAAATAAATAATGTATCAAGCCGAAACCGAGTTGATTGTCGGCTCATAACAATATAAAAAACCGCACTGATGGACACTAAGAGAAAAAGTAGAATATAACGGAATGGTATAGTGTGGAGCGGGCTAAGCTGAAGTTGGCTTAGGACAAAAAAACTAACGATAAGAGCCAACATTATGCTGCGCACAAAGGTATTACCCGCAATGATAAGCGCTCCATAGCCAATACCAACAAGAGTTAGGATTGCATAGCCCAATAAAACTTCCATACGTAGGAAAGGTAAATTATGACATTGAATAAAGGCGGTCAAAATTGCGGTTAAAAATAAAGGCGCGATGCACAAATAGCGCCAGTGCTGCTTGATTACCGATTTGATATTCATCCTAACGCTGTTCCATCAAAAAAATTGTTCTACATGTTTCAGCAATAGGAATTTCTTCTTTAATTTCATAATACTTTGAAAATGCATTTTTGAATTGCTCAATATGATAGGAGTCAAAAATATCAACACGATTTCTTAATAAGCGTTGCACTTGAGTATCATCTTTAGCGACAAACTCGATGAGCAAAGTACGCCCTAGGCTGGAAAAATACTCGGCAATATAATGAAAAGGAATATGATGCGAAATGGCGATATGGTGTATTAACGCTAAAGCAATAACCAAATCAGCCTCGCCACGCTCTTTTAATCCCTCACGTTCACTTTGTCCCCAGCCCATCATCGTACTCGGGTTAACCAGATTTTGTAATAAGGGGAGGAGCTTGGTTTTCTTGTTTCGTTTATTCCGCAAATAATTTTGTTCAATCGCTAAAACATCGGAATCAAAAGTAATTACATCCGCACCGGTTTGAGCCGCAATGTGGCTATAAAATCCATCATTACCTCCTAAATCCCAAACGGCTCGTGGTTTAACCTTTTCTGTCAGTTCACGAACAATATCTATTTTGTGCTGATGAGCCTTGTCGGAGTAGTTTGTATTTTGGTAATAATCAGACCATTCAGATTCTTTTTGGGATATTTTTAAACGCTTAACTGCTGATGATAAGTTAGATAAAATCCCAAACAGGCCCATTTTGGAGATTGAACCTTTTATCTGCTTCTTGGTGTCGTGGTATTTTTTTTGTGCTTTAGCATGCAGATGGATGTGTGTGTATAAGGATACAGAGCATTTGCTTTTGAAGGGTAATAACTGGCTTGCCAGATCCAGCGGGATTCCATCACTAAATTCTTTGGTCAAGAGTCCAAGTCGCAGGTCTTTTTTGGCCATCAACGCTAAAGGGGCTAAAAAGTGCATGCAAAATTGTTTATAGGCAGGCCATAGCATCCCTTCTTCATAGATATCAAAAGAGCCGGTATCGATAAAAATGGGTTTTCCATGATGAAATTGTACATTATACGCAGACGCATCCTTTAATATCATGCCATGCTCTAATGCAAGCCTTGCTATTTCAAGTGTTAGTAAAGCTGCATCTTTTAATTGAGAAAAACACCATTCATAGGGATACGAGATGAATTTAATTTGCTCAGGGCGGATGACTGCTTCCGCATGGCTATCTAATGCCTGGGTTAGCGATACTTCTTCATGTGGAATCAAATAATGCTTCGACTGTAAAAGGTCATATAAGCCTGATTGCATTAGCTTTTTATAGGCATCGATGCCTTTAGAGCTGAATTGACGAAAGATAACATGCTCTCGTTTATAGATTTGGCTGCAGGGGTCGCGGTAGGAGGAGCGAACATGGTTTGCAGCACCTAGATCATTCTGGCTCATCTAAACTCACCTGCTCATCTTTTGCTTTGGGAAAATATTTGTTTTTTAAATTACCTACGAAGGTTTTAAAAACATAAAAAAAACCAGCAATAGATGCAATGGCGGTTTGTATAATTAGACTTCCTGACCCAGGATCCAAATATGCATAAGCGTTAGATATTCCCATAAGAAATAAAAAAGTTATCCAAGCAAATTTCATACGCACATTCCTTACCATTGAATTGCACTCCAGTCTAGCAAGATATAAGTCGCTGAGCAATATTAAAATTAAGAGCCACTTTAATAAGCTAAATGAGAGGGTAGATAATGCAATTTTTCGGTTTGGTAATACCACCGACCTGGACGTGTGGCACATTCAATTTAGGTTGTTGGAAGAGATAAGTTTGGGCTGTGGTTGTATTTTCATATTACTAATTTTTTTCAAAGCGATTTTTATCTTAATTAAGATTTGTTCTTCAACACTTAAAGAAAAAAGGTAGGCCACAAAAAAAACAACAAGGCTACTTAGACCGGTAGCAATTAATGCAGTGTTTATTGGTGAATAACCCTGCTGGCTCAGGAAGTTTAAAATAAAGCATAATAATGAGCAAAAAATAGGAAAATGAATTAAATATAAAGCAAAAGAAATTCGCCCAAGAAATTGTGAGGGTTTTGATGAGAGGGCATGCATTATTGAGGTATTGGTTAAAATAATAACAAACAACAGAATGCTGAATTCAAAACGTGAATTGCTCAAAAAAATGGGATGCTTACACACAACGCAATAGTAATAGAGATAAATTAGGGCACACGCAATAGCAATTGCTCCTGTTCTTTTCAGAACGCTTGGCTTGCTTCGTTCCGATAAAGAGCGGTTATTTTTCAAGGAGCAAAATAAATCACAGATGAGAACACCGGTAATAAATAAAAAGTATAGCTGTTGTATTCCAGTGAGTGTGTATAGATAACTCAATATGAATGGGTATAAAAGAAATCGCAAGTTCCACGTGCCAAATAAAGCAAGAAATGAAAAAATCAAAAATGAACCGGTAAATTCTAAGTAGATAGTCCAATAAATTGGGCCAAAAAGCCCACTATCTGCGCTCAATTGAAAGGGAAGCTCTATAAACGTATATTTTACCATCTCTGCAAAAGAGAATGGTTTTGAATAAGCTCCCACATAGGCATTTATATTGTACATCAGATGAAATTTAGTAAGGAAATAGGGGATTAAGGTGGCGAAAAAAATGGGGATTAATAACCTAAAATATCGATACTGCGCGGCTTCTTTTAGGTACGTATTACTTGTCGGCATCGGAGTATTAAAAAATTTATAGCTTAATGAAAAGCCACTAATAAGGAAAAAAAGAAAAATACCCAGCTCGCCATCTAACAAAATTTGCAGCGGTGTTTGATAAAAATAAAAGTCGGTAAACGCAAATTTCCCTCTAAATGGAATAATAAGATGAAAGAGATAAACGGCTAACGCGGCCCATCCGCGCATGCCGTCTAAGAACGATAGTCTATTTTCTTCCATTTCTTGAACTCATATATCCCCGTGGATTTATGGTATAGACCTTTCATTGTTCAATCAAGGGCTTAGCTTATCCCCATTTTACCTGGTAGGAATAATCGCGCCAACGTAGTTCAGCCTGGCTACCTTTCGATATCGATGTTACTCCTGCCGGAGTACCTGTATAAATAACATCACCTACTTTTAAGGGGAAAAATTGGCTAATATAAACCAATAAATCTTCTGGCCGCATCATCATTTCGCTGCCCTTAGCACATTGACGCAGCGAGCCATCAATGCTCAATTGAAAGGCCGTTTCCAGATAATCGGTAAATTGTTGATAGGGAATCCAGGGGCCGAGAATGGCAGCATCTTTAAATACTTTTGCGGTAGTCCAAGGATGTCCTTGTTTTTTTAATGCAGATTGGCGGGTTCTTAAGGTCATATCCAGGCCAAGACTCACATCTGAAATGGCATTTTTAGCCTCTTCCGTACCCATGCGATATCCATCATTAGCTATGCGCAGTACTATTTCACATTCTGGTTGCACCGCATTGTCTTCACTAGGAAAATCAAGCACTAACTGCTCGCCCCAAAATGTGGCTTGTTGCAAAACACTGGCTGGTTTTAAGAATAAAACGGGTTTTTCGGGCATGGCTTCACCAAGTTCCTTGGCATGCTCAAGGTAATTTTTCCCTACACAAACTATTTTATCAATAGACATATTTTATCCCTTTATTTGGTCGAATAGGACCCTGCGGTTCAGTCACCGAGATTAACAATTTTTTTACAAAGTTACCTCAGAAACATTAAGAAAAAAATGGTTTACTTGTAAACCTGAAGATGGGTGTTATTTGAGCACCACAAGAAATGGTGATAAAATATACATATAGATTAAAATGGAGAGCCTCATGGGCCAGTCTAAAAGTATAGAAAGCTTATTCACCGCGATTACTGAATATAATGGAAGCAAAAACAAAGCGAAGAAGCTAAAAGAAATCGAAAGCAAGGCTAAAAAAGTAATTAAAGAACATAAAACACTAGATTTAGCTTATGAGTCTTTATCTTCTTTTGCAGTTAATCCTCTGCAAGCAGCAATAGGTTCTCTTGATGTATTCAAATTATTAATAGGTCTTGGCGCGAATCCTTTCTTTAATCCAAAACCAGAACTTGGCTCCCCAATAGACATTCTAGCAAATAAGTATTTCTCTGCTTATTGTAAAAACGAGGAAAAAGCGGTATTTGAATGGTTAATTACCGCTAAAGAAAGCCCTGTATTCACCTGGGCCAAATTATCTACAAATTCGCACTTATCTGCAGCGTTTGAATCGGCAGGCTTGATTCCTAAAGAGCCGCTAATTGATGAGCTTCCGATACATGCAGCTATTCAAGCAGGCCGTATCGACTTGGTTAAAGAAGTGATAAATGTTGCGGGCAGCATGCAAGCGGCAGGTGATATCAATCGGATGAGTATTCTTAGTTCAGCTATTCGGGCGGTGTTTTTGGGGCAGAAAAATGCTCTGGAACTATTTCTGTATTTACTGGAACAAGGAGCAAGTACCCAGCTATCGAATGGGTCAAAATTATCGCCGATAATACAAGTGCTCACGGCTCGGGTTTTCTTTCACTCCAATGCACAGGAAAAACTTGTATCGGACCTCGTAAAGTGGCTGCTTGAACGTGGCGCAACACTAGAGGTGAGCAATCCTCACAATGGCAATAACCCTCTGATGACTGCGATGAGTATGGGTTATCCCTCTCTGTTTGATTTCTTTTTAGAGAAGGCTAATGCGGCAACTTTAAATCATCGGGCTACCTCAAAACCTAATTATTTACTTTTTCAATTATTCGATGAGTATGAAAATAGATTAGTTGGTCTAGATATTCTAAAACTATTACCGGCGCTCAAAAATAAGGGTTTAGAATTTGATAAAATCATTGATTACAGTTCTCCCGCGGATCCTTTTGGGAATAGCTCCTATGAGGAACGAAGAGAGGCATTTGCATCCAACATGTCGTTATTGCATTTTTATGTGGATAATTTGACGCATAACAGGGATGATTTTTTTGCTTTGCTCGATAAGCGTCTTGAATTAATTCAAGCTCTAATCGCAAATGGCGTTGCTCCTGATGTAAAAGCGACCTTTACTTATATTAAAGAAGAACGCGTGGAGGGAGCTTATGAGACGAAAAAAGTTAAAATAAGTCGAGAGCTTACTGCGGCCGAATATCTTAGACAAATAGCAGATAAGGTTATTGACCACGATTCTGATGCTTATTTGATTAAGACCTACCCCAATGAAAATGAATTTTTACAACATATTGGGCACAAGAGTAGGGAAGAACAAATAAGGCTACACAAGCAATTTCACCAATTTAGAAATTTGGAACGTGTTTTATCCGGAGAGAGGCCATTAGTTTATTCAGGTTTGCCGGATGTAAGGAAAATTGAGCAATTAGCTTTAACGCGTCAAGACTCGCAAGAAGAACTGGTGCCAGGTATTGATCCAAATACGGTTAAAGCCGGATTACTTAATGCGAGAGACTTAAAAGATCATGGTGATTGGGCAGAACTGAAAAAATCGATTGTAGACTATGTTAAAGATGCTGGGTCATTGCAAGACTTTTTAGAGCGAGTAGAGCAATTTAAAAAGCCATTGCAACTTCATTTTGATATCAACACTGATGCCAACGGAGAGGTTGTAAGTTATGGTTCCATGACTTATCGCTTTTTCCACTATTTTGATCCCTATAAATTTCCTGGCTCCTGGGAATCATTAAGAACATACGGGAAAAACACTTACGGTGTTGACATTAACACCCAATATGATCAACCCATCGCGCCCGGGCTTTAATAGGACAGCAGAGCCTTGATGCAGCCGTAGGCGTAATCAAGGTTTTCACGTGTTGAGGTGTTGATGTAGTAATTAAGCGATTCTATTTATGAGATAATTAAGTCTTATTAACTGAAAGGAATATGCGAATCATGTCTGTTTTTGATCTTAAGCTCTACGCTGATAAAACATTTACTAATCTTTGTTTAGAAGCGATTCAGCTGGAGCATATTGAGTTTCAAAATTGCCAATTCAAACAATGTAAATTTTCTGGGGTCATTTTTAGTAAAGTAAAGTTTATTGACTGTAATTTTGATTCCTGTGATCTTTCGCTGTCAAAATTTCCAGGCTGTAAATTTTCAGAAGTTACATTCAACGATTCGAAGCTTGTGGGAATCAATTGGACCGAGTTGAACTGGCCATTGGTGAAGCTTGCGAGCCCTTTGTATTTTTATAGCAGCAATATTAGCCACTCCAGTTTTTATGACTTAGAGCTTGCGGATTTAATTGTAGAAGGGTGTAAAGCCCATGATGTTGATTTTAGGGAAGCGAATTTAAATCATGCAAGTTTTGTGAATACCGACTTACAGAATAGTTTATTTATGCATACCAGTTTAAAACGCGCTAATTTTACAGACGCGATAAATTACGATATTGATATTCAAAATAATACTTTGACCGACGCTCGTTTTTCATTCCCAGATGTAATTGGATTACTCAATCATTTAAATATTAAAATTACTGGCTGGCCAGAGGATTTTGAATCATAAAAAGTATGGCTACATCATAGTTACGCTTGTCTCTTCCTGAGGTATATAATAGGGGCTCAACACTCCAGGAGATGTAGAGAATGAAGTCACAGATGAATGTTTTGGTAAAGAAAATCTCTGCGGCAGCAGACATACAAATTTGTCATGCCATCCGCCATCAGGTTTTTGTTCAAGGGCAAAATGTACCTCTTCACGAAGAGATGGATGGGCTTGATGCAACGAGTGAGCATTATCTTTTGTTTCTCAATCAACAGCCTGCCGGTACTGCGCGAGTTCGTTACCTCGATGATTTTGCTAAAATTGAGCGCGTAGCTATTTTGGATGCCCATCAAGGCCTGGGGCTGGGGCATGTGTTGATGAATTTTATAATTGAAATGATTCAAAAGAATCAACAGGTTAAAAAAGCAAAGCTTGGTGCTCAATCCTATGCGATTCCATTTTATGAAAAATTAGGCTTTGAAATCTGTGGTGATGAATATATGGATGCAGGGATCCCTCATAAAGACATGCAACGTAGTTTTAAAGTTTAAAATACCCTGTGCCCCTGATGTCTTAAGGGTAGCCTGGTTGCTTGCAACCAGGTTTTCCTTAAACGGCAGCCAAATCAGCTTGCCGTGAGTTCTAAAGTTTGCACGAATCAACCACCTGATTATAGTACTCTGTGCCTTTTACCATCAAACCCGCAGCTACAGTGGTGGTAAGCGCCCGAGGAATGGCTGCTCTAAAGAAAAATCCTACGCGTGCCAAGTTACTGGCTTTAAGATCTTGATTAAAGATATCTTTAGCATGCTCAAGGTAACTTTTGTTGGCCCCCGGGGTTGTTAGTCCTTCTTGTTTGCGATAACGCAATTGATTTAAGGGTGAACTAAACAAGCCATAGGCTCCAGCAATCATCAACATGGCCAAGGGTTGGGCGTATTGCTTATCAACTCCTTGTTTTTGTAGTGAGGTGGACACCATGGGAATCGCGGTCATATACACAGTCGACCAAAGTCCTTCTCTCAGCATCACGCTCATCGCACCGCGAAAAAAAGAACTATAGCCATGATGGGTACGCATTTGTTGGGCGGTTTCTTTTAATGATGGGCTATGCGTCAATTGTTTATTTTGCGCCAAAGCCTCAAACGGGGTACATACCAGCCCAGAAAGACTCCCGGCGGCAAATGAGCTAAATAACTCATACCATTGGGAGGTGTCGCCTGGTTGCTTGCTCAACAACGCTTTAAACGCAAAAGTAGTTGCATACCCAGGTACTGCCGATAAAGCATAAGCCCCCGAGCCGGAAAAGTAATTTCCTCGAGGCATTTTTTCACCTTTGTACGCATGGTTTGTCCACTTTAAGAAAGGGGTCACTAGCGCCATTACCCCTGCGCCTAAAACCGGTCCTTTTACCCAAGGAGATTCAGCAATTTTTGCTAAGAACGAGGTTGTTTGTTCGGTTTTTTCTTTCATGATTCTATCCTCAAAAATTAAAACGAATAAGTTTCATCTGACAGAGATCTACGCCTGGAAGGGCGCAGATGGAATTCCTACCAGGCGAACGACTCGTAGAGAATGATCACAAAAAAAATAGATAATAAAAGGCCAATGACCTGAGAAGGTAAAACAGCGAGGTTATGATGGAACGCTGAATTGGTCATTTAAAATCTTTAGCGTATTTATAGTGGTCTTTTAGGCTATCATTCAGACATTTTTGTTGCAAGAGTAAAATCGATCTATTTCTCATTTATGGGGTTGTGTTGCCAAAATGAAACCCTTGATTGCATGCTTATGCACCATAAGTAGCCATGTTGGTTCGGATTAAAAATTATCATTTAATCTTTTTAAAAGCTGTTTTATCCTGAGTTTTTCATCTTCTTTAAAACCACTTAAGGCAAATTGATTTAGCTCGCAAGCGCATTGTTCAATGATTGGTTGGCAATTTCGTCCCTTTTCGGTCAATCTAATTTCAACAGCTCGTCTATCTGTTGTACTCCGAGTTCTTCTAATCAGCCCATCACGTTCCATGCGATCAAGCGTTCTAACTGCCGTGGGCTGCTCGATACCTATTTGTTTATACAGTTCAGATTGAGTTAAACCATCGTGTTGATAGAGAGCCATTAAAAAATAAGTATAGGCATCAGTGAGGCCATGGGGTTTTAACAATTCATTAGCTCTTTTGATTAATAGGCGACTAGCCTTTTTGATTAGCGTTGATGGATACATTTTTTCTCGAATTTACATAGCTTGCTATATATTAGCAAGCTATGTAGAATTAATCCAGTTTATACCAAATAAGGGGCTTGTAATGATTAAGCAACCAATTTTTCAGGTAGATGCCTTTACTTCTACCTTATATATGGGAAATCCCGCCGCTGTTTGTCCATTAGAATCTTGGTTAGATGACAGCCTAATGCAGCTTATTGCCAGAGAAAACAATCTGTCTGAAACCGCATTTATTGTTCCTGATGAGGAGCATTATCAAATACGCTGGTTTACACCCAATACAGAAGTTGACTTATGTGGGCATGCTACATTGGCTAGCGCTTTTGTCTTATTTGAGTTGTTAGGGCATCAAGAGCAAGAAATCCGTTTTAAAAGCAAAAGTGGCATCTTAACCGTAAGAAAAGATGGAAACTTATTACAGATGGATTTTCCGACATTACCCTTTGTGAAGATAGAGCCCAGTTTTGAACTCATAGAAGCCATAAAAATGGTCCCCGATGAGGTCTATCAAAGTACATTTGATACTTTATGTATTTTTAATGATGCAGAGCTTGTTAAGCAAGCAAAACCTGATTTAAATGCGTTGGCGAATATGGCCTGTCGAGGCATTATTTTCTCCGCTCCTGCAACCGATGCTGATGTGTATTCACGGTGTTTTTATCCTGGGTGTGATGTTCCTGAAGACCCGGTGACCGGTTCTGCTCATTGTGTTATTGCTCCTTATTGGTGCGCGCGTCTCAATAAGAAGAAGATTCATGCTTACCAAGGCGGGGACCGCCAGGGGGAGCTTTGGTGTGAATTAAATCAGGAGCGAGTTATTTTATCGGGATACAGTCAATTGTATTTACAAGGCGACATTTGCATCCCTGCCGGCACTTATTCTTAATCTGTAGCCTTGATTCCACTTAGGGCGGCATCAAGGCTATGTTTGTCTTCAATCACCGAAATGTTTTGCAATCCATGTTTCGCATCGTTCTAATGCATCTTGCCGATTTATAAATTTATTAAATACGTGGCCTTCATCAGCGTAATAGGTGTATTGCGTTTCAATGCCATTATTTTTTAAGAAATAATAGAGTTGAAATACGGTTTGGTACGCATCTGCACCGCCGATCTCTGGGTTGCCCATCAAAAATAAAACAGGAGTGTCTGCCGTGGCTGCGTGATGGAGAGCCGAATTCTTTAAGTAGTTTTCAGGAACCTCCCAAGGAGTTCCGCCATACATTGCGTAATGACGCTTATTCGGTGGTTCATGTAATGCTTGTGTCCATTCATCTGCCCATCCTTCTTTGGAAATAATGGCCTTATAGCGATGCGTCGCGACAGCAAGCCAATTTGCTCTTAATGCGCCTGCACTGTGTCCAATAAGAGCGAGTCGCATAGAGTCCGCTATTCCTGCACTGATCAGATAGTCTACGCCGCTTTCAATATCTTTTAGATCGCCACCTAAACGATTATGTTCAATAAATAAATCGCGAGAAATGCCTAAAGCACCAAAAGAAGCAGATGAGCGAAATTCTGGTACAAATACGGCATAGCCTTTCGCAGCCCAGAGCTGCCATTCCAATGATGTTGAAACCAAAACACCTCCAGTTAAATGGATAGAATCTCCTGCATCACCACCATGAATATCCACAATTAATGGGTATTTATTTTCTTTTTTATAGTTTAGGGGCATCACTAATAATCCACGCATAGGCACAGGATAATCTCGCGTCACCCACTCGATTTCGCGCACCTCACTAAGTGCTATATCGGGTGCCAGCATGCTCTGCTTATCGATCGTTCTAATATGAGAGCCATCATTATGAGCTAATTTCACTTCATAATTTCCATGTGCATCCTCACCAATCCATGCCAGCTTAGAACCATCTGGGGATAGAGCATAAGTTTCAATTTTAAGCGGTTCAGAGGTCAATTGCACCGAGCTTCCGGTATTTGCATCGATTCGATAAAGCTGGGAATAAGCACCATAAGTTCTTAGCGCATAAAGATTTTGGCTATCAGGAGACCAAGAAGCTAAGATGAGTTGCATTTCGTTGGTTAATCGATTTAATGCCCTCTTTTGGGAGTTGGGTGTTTGCTCAGTAGATAAAAGTCCAATGCTTAGCATATAACTATAAATAGGATTATCTGCATCATAAAGAAGTGCAATGGATTTGCCATTAGGGGAAGGGGTGGGCTGAAGAAATTGTTGCCAACCGTCAATTTGAGCTAAAGTTTCTATGGATTTATTAAGAATATTTAACGATTGAACCCAGTCTTTATCTTCTTCCTCGTTATAGAGGAACGTATTACGTTCTTTCACAAAAACAATACGATCAGTTCCCGGCAGCCAAGCAGGATAACGTATGGATGCATCAATCGATGCTAACAGTTGCGACTGTCGCGTAACTCTATCAAGTAATATAATTTTACTTTCTGGACGTTCTTTTTTTTCCCATGGCTTCGCATAGGGTTGGTGCGTAAGGATGAGCCTTTTTGAATCAGGCAACCAAATGAAGTCATATGACACTTTATAAGGGCCGCTTAAGCCTCCTGAGATTTGCGACAATTGAGTTGTATCACCACTGGCATTATTCCTTAACCAAAGCTGGGCATCTTCTCCTGCTCCTTTAATGTAGGCTATCCATTGCCCATCCGGAGACGGCTTGGGAATGCCGCCGTCACCCCACTCTGAGTATTCTTTGCTGTGCAAATCATACACTCTGAGCTTGGCCTGCTCTTGCTTTTTGCTGGGTAATACATAGATAAGCCGGTGATTATTAATCCAGGAAATTGTGGTTTTACTGGAATTAATTGAAGGCAGTTGCAACAAAACATCCGGTGTCATTAATGTGGAGCCTGTATGGGCAGGAAGAGAGGGAATAATCGATGGGCTGAGAGGAGGCTCTGCTGCGTATAAACTAATTTTATAAAAAGAAATTAGTGCGCAGAGCAAGAAGAAAAACATTTTATGAACTAATTGATGCATAAAGCTAATTATAACCTGTCGCATTTCTAACTCTCCATATAGCCATCTTTTAGTCGTTCGTAGCCTTGATGCACCGCAGAGGGTGCTCAATAGATACTACCTTAATAAGCCTGAATGATTAATTTTGGATATAACGTTGTTTTAAAAAACTACTCGCAAAACCCTGGGGGGAGTTTGCTTTCAAATTGAACTCATCAAGATAAATCAGTTTAAAACTCGATTTGCTCGCGAGGGAGCTAGCATCTGGGGTTTCAGGGTATTGCTTAAACAGAGGGAAAAATAACGATTGGCCAATGATATAGCGCTTGTCATGGCTGTCAGGAGACAATCCCCATACATTTTGATAGGTAATGGCAGCAGCTTTATTATCGTTTATATCTTTAGTACCAACATAGAGCATCACATGCCCATTAATATAAATAATAGTCATTAGTGGATGTCCTTTTTCTTTTAACAAGCTGATACGTTCATCAACAGTATTTTTTGATAAGTCTAGTGTTGCACTTAGTCGTGCTTGTTGTGCTGAGTTTCTGGGGAGCCAAATACCAAATGGGGTGAATATACTTTTAATCTCTTGAGAGCAATCATTAAAAAAGAACGCTCCGCCCCAGCCATAAGGCCGATTTTTTAATTGGTTAATGATTTTGACTAAGTTTTGGGGAGTAGCGGTTAACGGCATTATGCTTGATGCAGTGGTATTGATAAGGCCCGTTTTTATCATGGCTTGATTATGTTGATTTTTAATGGGGATTAAAATGGCCGTGTGCTGACTATTCTGTTCAATCATGGGGAATACCGCGCCAATATATCCGGTGAATTGAAAATGTTGTTGCTCATCAACAATACTTGTTTCTGTTTGGGTGATCGCGATAAGCTGATGTTGTGCAGCAGCTTGCCAATGATTAATAAACTCAGGAGAAGTATAGGCAATATCATTACTTTTTACCCAGGAAAAATAGCCATCTGGTGTTAAAACTAATGACCAGGCTTTGTCCTTCGACACCGTAAAAACATAGAGCGGGGTGCCTGCCCAAATTGCTGATTCTTGCAAATTATCAAAAGGAAATCCTTGCCCAGGTAGACTGGCATGAAAAAAATCAGGCGCTGCATCAGGCAAGGCGCGGGCATAAGTATTCGTAACGGAAATTGCCCTATTTTCTTCTTTGAATTCACTTGAGGCTAGAGCATATAAATCCATGTTGTCTCTGATTTTGCTCCACCAGGTTCGGTCATGTTCTTTGAAGTTTTCAGCATAATGTCTGTCTTCATTCGCTTTGTTTTGATTGTTAAAGTCGTCTAATAGTTCGGATTCAACTTTTTTCACCAGGGGCAAGGCGGACGTCACCATTTGCTTGCTCCAGGGTGATAATCCTTGGGCTTCAGTCGAGTAATAGTGCTCGTAAAATTGCTTCAATTGTGCATTTTGATATTCCGGGCTTAATAAGGTTTTATTGTAGTTTTCTCCATCTGGGGATAAATAGTCATTTGCGTTTTGAGAGTAAGCCGTGATGGGAAAATCATAAATGGGGACTTCCATTGCAAAGCATAAGGCAAAATTGAAGAATAAGAATGGAGCAAAAATAAAATTCATCAAATGCCGCGTACCAAATATGCTATAGTTCATAACACTCTGCTTCACAATAAAAGAGCTGCAGGATACCGGTAAATGAGCTATGTGTCAATTTGTTGTTCAGTTTTGGGTAATGATAAATGAGCTATAAGTATCAGATATTCATAATAATTTTTTCTATTTTAGCCTCGATAAGCACGCTTTCAATTGCTGCGAATAATACTTGCCAACTATTGAGTAAATCTCAACAGGTTAAAAAAGTACTGCCACGTCCGTCACAAATTATTGTGGTTAAATCATTAGGGGGCGTTAAGGCTAAGATGACATTGTGCCAGCGGCAAGGAGCACTCTGGAAACCTCAGTTCCCATCTTCCTTTAACGTTGTTATTGGAAAAAATGGGGTCGCTTTGTTTGGAGAGAAAAAAGAAGGTGATTTAAAAACCCCCACCGGTTTATATCCTATTGGTGAAGCATTCGGAACGCATCCCTTAGCACTTAAAATGGATTATAAGTACATCACTAAGGATGATAAGTTCATCGATGATATTCACCATAAACGCTATAACTCATGGGTTTCTGGCCCCACTGATGCGAAAAGTTACGAAGCGATGTTAACTGAACCGTATACTTATGGCGCCGTCATAAACTACAACATGAATCCAACAACCGCCGGAGCTGGAAGCGCTATTTTTATACATTTGTGGCGCTCGCCAAATACCCCAACAGCGGGATGCATTGCTTTGGACAAAAAGCATTTATTAATGATGTTGCGTTGGCTGGATAAGAAGCAACACCCATATATTCTTGTGCGTTAGTTCTCAAGTATAGGTCGGTCCCATGTCCCGATGTTCCTTCTTCTTTCTCATTACCGCATGGTTTTTTGAAAGATAAACGTAATTTGGTTAATATTCATCAGTCAGATGCAAGATGAAATGTCGGGCCATGGGCCCTACGCTGGTTTAGCTCCCTCGATATTTTTTCTGATGCATGGATCACGTTGAGCCAATTTATTGATTAATAAATGCGTAACTGAGGCGACAATATCTTCCCGTTTTACTGCACTTTTAGCATCGCTGGTATAATAAATTGCCATGATGATCGGAGCGCATTTAGGAGGCCAGATAATTCCAAGATCATTGGTGGTGCCATAGATACCACCAGTACCTGTTTTATCTGCCACAATCCATTCTTTGGGAAGTCCCGCTCTAATACGAAAATCACCTGTGGTGTTGGCTTTTAACCAGGACATTAGCATCTCTCGTTGAGGTTTCGCTAACGCGTCAGTAAATGCTAACTTTTGTAAACTTTTAGCCATATCTTTGGGAGTAGAACTATCTTTTAAATCACCTTTTCCGCCAGAATAGGCCTCCTCTGGCCAGCCATTATCTTGTCGAAAGGACGTATTACCAAGGGAATGAGCAAAGAGAGTCATTTGTTTTAAGCCGCCCATTTTTTTAACCAAAAGGTTCATCGCGGTATTGTCGCTGTAACTAATGGAGGCTGCACATAATTGCTCAACGGTCATACCCGATGAACGATATTTTTCAGTAATGGGATTCCAATTGGTTAAATCCTTCTTTGAATAGCTTATTTTTTGCGACAATAACGCACTATCATGCATGCTCTGATGAAGAATAGCTGCTACACCGATAACTTTGGAAGTACAACCGGTAGGAAAACGTTCATTTGCACGATACCCTAAATGCGTATGGTTTGCTGTATTGATAACATAAATGCCTATTCTGCCTTTGGAGGAGGCTTCAAGCTTTGCTAATTTTTTTTGAATTGATTGTGATTGAGCTGTCTTTTGGATTGCTGCAAATGAATGTATATTAATAATGAAAAATGAACTTTGACGTGGTTTAATAGATTTGAACCCCCCAGTTAAGAGATAATGCACTTAACTGGAGAAAGTAATGACGATAAGAAAGAAATACCCCAAAGAATTTAAACTGGATGCAATTAGTCTTGTTTTAGAGCAAGGTTATGGGGTAACAGAAGCAGCAAATAATTTAGG
>JARLJR010000057.1 GCA_031291095.1 Legionella sp.
AGTATGGATATAAAATACAAATCTAACAACAACATTGTCTACTCATGCAAGTATCATGTGGTCTGGTGTCCTAAATATCGTCGGAAGGTCTTGGTTGGGAAAATTGAAGCTCGCTTAAAAGAGTTGATACAAGAAACGTGTATAGAGCTTCAATCTGAACTAATAGAGCTGGAAATCATGCCTGACCATGTACATCTTCTGATCGAAGTTGATCCTCAATTGGGTGTCCATAAGGTGATCAAAACAATCAAAGGAAAAACGTCGAGAATACTTAGAAAGGAGTTCAATGAACTAACCACTAAATTGCCAACACTATGGACTAACTCCTACTTCATTTCTACCGTTGGTGGTGCTCCCTTAGCCATTATCAAGCAATATATTCAAAGTCAAAAAGTTTCTGAAAGGAGTTGATGACGTGCAAATAACGACACAAATCAAACTTCTTCCAACACCCGAACAAATCATCTTAATCAAAACCACCTTGCAAGAATATATCAAAACTGCTAACAATGTGGTTAGTGATTATGTTGGCGACAATACCATAAAACATACATCCAAAAGTGTTATTGCCGACTTGCCCAGTGCTTTGAAGAATCAAGCCATTCAAGACGCTAAGAGTATTTTCAAAAAGCACGTCAAAAACTTGAAAACCAATGCTAAAAAAGAACCTGACAAGCAAAGGGAAATCAAAGCCCCAATTCTCAAAAAACCAGTGGCTATCTGGAATAATCAAAACTATTCTATCAAGTATGGATATATTGCGTTCCCTGTCTGGCTTAATGGGAAAAGCACTAGAATAATGGTCAAGACTGAAACGACAAGCTATCAACTAAATCTTTTGACGGATAAACTTGGCACACTAAGAATCACTGAAAAATCAGGTAAATATATGGCGCAAATTGCCGTTAATGCAGTACCTATGCAAACAACTGGTACTGACACAATGGGCGTAGACTTGGGACTTAAAATTCCTGCTGTAGCAGTCACGGAAAAAGGTAAAACGGTATTCTGTGGTAATGGTCGTCGAAACAAATATACAAAGCGTAAGCACAGATCTCTTCGCAAAAAGCTAGGCAAACTAAAGAAAGTAGTCGCAATAAAGAAATTAAACAACCGAGAGCAACGCTGGATGCAGGATCAAGATCATAAGGTTAGTCGTCAATTAGTCAACTTTGCCAAGGCAAACA
>JARLJR010000009.1 GCA_031291095.1 Legionella sp.
AAGCGGGAGCCATTCGTGATCGATGCCGTGAATTTCTGGAAGGCAAGCTGAGACTCACATTGAATATGGATAAAACCCATATAACTCATGTGAATGAGGGCTTTATATTCCTCGGTCATCGAATTATACGAAAGCGAGGTCCTAAAGGTACTATGCGAGTAGTTACCGGTATTCCTCACGTGAAAGTCAAAACGTTCGCTCACTCCTTGAGCAGCGCACTATCAGGGGACTATAGTACAAGCAAAATTGATAAGGTAGAACAGATCAATCAGAAGCTTCAAGGTTGGTCTCAGTTCTATCGTCACACTGACTACACTGCCAAAATATACAGTAAAATCGATCAAATTGTTTTTTGGAAATTGGCGTACTGGTTGCGCAGAAAATACCGTTGCAGTACCAGAACACTTCTAATGAACTGGTACAAGCAACCAGAACCTGGGAAAACTAAAACATGGGTACTATTCGGTAAAACCGACCGGGGTAATTTACACGGAGCAATACTTTATCGCTTAGTGGGTAGCAAGAAAATACCATTTCGATTCCGGCTACCTGAATCAAACCCATATCTCAGAGATGAAATCAGAAAGACAGTTACCTCTCGTTACTCAGACGTTGCGATGGCCGTCGGCCATGGTTAAATGGAGAGCCGTATGCGCTGAAAAGTGCACGTACGGTTCGGTGAGAAGAGCCAGGGAAATAGCGTGACTACGCCCTGGCTCTTACTCAACTCTGGACACAGGAAGGCTGGCTTTATTTAATTCACCGTTTTCTTTTCGAAAAAGCTTCTAACTCCACAAGATTCGCCAAATGCTCCGCGTTGGATTCAAAAAACATAGTTTCATGTGTTCCAGGAATCGAGTGCACCGTAATCTCGTGTTCAACAAAAGGCTCCCATCCGTTAAAAGGATCGTCAGATAAAACAAAATCATCCCAAAGGTCCTTTGCCTTAAATAGAGTAACGTCAGAATGAATATTAGGAAGCTCAAACGCTGATAATAGTTTTTTCCTATACTCTTCTAGCTCTTGTAGCTGTTCACTCGTTTGTTGCCCTATTTCCTGATTTTGGGTCAAAAGCCTCACGATATTCGACTTGATCAGTGAATCTGGATATTTGGCCCAACCATCAAACAGTCCTAAAAACGTAACGGTCTTGTTAGATTGCATTAGCTGATTTGCCATCTCAACGGCAACGGTCGCACCAAATGAGGCACCACCTAAACAATATTCTTTTCCTTGATATACTTTATCGATTTCTTCCAAATAGAATTGAGCCATCTCCGAGATTGACGCAAACCGACGCGAATGACCATTAATACTCTGATCCTCTATCCCATAAATGGTGCATTTCCCATCCAATCGCTGAGCTAATTGTTGATACCAAAAAACAGAGCCACCTACCGGGTGAACCAAAAATAACGGTGTTTTATGGGTTCCTGATGATAATTTAATGATGCTCGAAGAAGCGTGAGAGAACGTACTGTTACCGTTTGCAATGAGCAAATCCACTTGATGAGCAAGCGAAATAATATCAGGATACTCAAACAGCACCGATAAAGGAATCGGTACTTTAAAATGGCTTTTTAAAGCAGAAATAATCTGCAACGCTAAAAGTGAATCGCCTCCGAGCTCAAAAAAATTATCCTCAAGGTGAATCACTTGCGACAAAAATGCTTTTTGCCAAATCTCAAGACAAATTCTTTGGGTGTCATTTAGCGTCTGGTTTGATAATTCAGGATTATACGCAAGCAAAATACTGGCTTGCCGTTCCAACGTATCAAAATCTATTTTTTCATTTTCTTTTAAAGGAATAGAGGAGACAACGCAAAACTCCTTTGGATGCATGTACGCAGGCAAATATAAAGCCAAAAACTCTTTAATTTGATGGGTATTGATATTTTTGTCTTCGGATATAATATACGCTCTCAAATACTTGTCTTTATGCCGTTCTTCACGAATCACGACAACCGCTTGAAAAATAGCCTCATGTTTCATAAGGATTGATTCAATAGCGGGTAATTCAATGCGATAACCCTGAATTTTTACTTGATGGTCGTTTCTACCAAAAAACTGCAAATGACCTTTGGGTAACCAACTGGCTAAATCTCCAGTTTTATATAGAATCTCCTCAAATTCATTGAGCTTCATTTTAATATACTTTTGCTCGGTTAATTCCGGCTTTCCTAGGTATCCTTCTGTGACTTGAGCGCCACCAATATATAATTCGCCCATCATTCCGATAGGGCATAAATTAAAATATTTATCCAATAAATAGCAAGCGCTATTCAGTGCAGGTCGTCCAATAGGAACACTGGCCTCCGTCAAGTCATCAAGCTCTGTAACACAATACGAGGTTGCAGACACGGTGGTTTCTGTAGGTCCATATTCATTGACTATTTTGCTGGTTGGGCATAAGGCCAACCATTGAGTCACCTCCTCTGTATGAACCACATCCGCGCCAAGCAGTAGATAGCGCAAGTCATTTAATTGTTTTATATCTTCAGGATAGTGTAACAATAATTCCAAATACCCGGGTGTCAACTCAGTATGCGTTATGGCGTATCGTTTCAGATGCTGCAAATACAATTTGGGATTTATTTTTTGTTGTTCATCACAAATAGCCAATGCACCGCCAACCAAGAGTGGTGCTAAAGTACAAGGAACGGATAAATCAAAGGCCAGGGAAGAAGAGAAATCGATAATCGAATCGGCTGTAAATCCATTGCTTTGAGTAAACCATTGGCAATAATTGATTACATTCTTTTGAGACACCATCACACCTTTTGGTGTTCCTGTTGTTCCTGAAGTAAACATAATATACGCCAATGGACTATTCGCCAGTGGATTTACGACGTCCTTTTTAAATGACAAAGAATTCTCATTGTGTGCCAACAATTCTTCTGCATTGTATAAATGCACACCCTGAGTTCCAAATTGATTCATCAATGCAGGCATCTGGCTTTCTATAGTCATTAAATGAGTTAACTTCGCTTCCTTGATGATCATCTCAATTTTAAGCAGTGGGTATCGAAGGTCGAGCGGTACATAAACACAACCGGCTTTAAGAATTCCCAAAATTAAAGCCAGCATGTTATGACTTCGCGGAATATAAATCCCAATTAAGGTCTGCTGAGGAAGATTAAGCGTACCAATAAAAGAAGCTATTTTTTCACTTTGTTCCCACAAATGATGATAAGAAAACTCATAATTATTTTCATAAATCGCGATTCGATCAGGATTAGTAATGACCTGGTGTTCAAATAATTGAGTAATGGATGTTGAGGGTAATTCCTCAGTCTGGCCTACACCCCATTCATTAAGGTATTCACGCTCCATAGCCGTTAAAAAGCACACTTTTTTGATGGGTTGGTTTGGGGTCACATACATCCATTGAAGAATATTATCCAAATGCTCAGGCATATTCGTTAAAATAGAAGACAATCCACCGCCCTGATAGTTCTGATTCATTCGATTATAAATCACTAATTCGTTTTGCTCGTTAATTTCAAAATGAATCAGTGAGTTCGGTGATACGTCATGCTGTTTTTTATTAAGACCCAGGGTAATCACAAAGTCAATTTGTTTTGTTTCCAAATCAGGGTGTCGCATGAAGACATCGGTAAGATAAGTTCCATGCGTCTTCATCTCATTAAGCTGGCGGGTTAATTCCTGCATCAAGTGTCGCGGTGTGATGTCACTATTGGATTCAAAGGTAAGGGGGAGTAAATTAGAAAAAATTCCACCACATAAACTGAGTTCATTGAGTTCATCATCATTATAAAAAACTGTGAATGGCTCATAATTGTTCAAACGATACAAATAAATAAAGACACACACTAATAACTGATAACGAACATTCTCCACTGCATAAGAACCGCTACCAACAGAGCCCAGCTGTTTGTACGTACTATTAGAATCAGTAGCCATTTTTGAAAATAAAGTATGCTCCTCGGCTCTTAGGAGTTGTTTGAGCCAATACGGTTCCTCTTTTAAGCAATTCTTATATAAAGGATGGTAGTACTGAATTAACGATTCATCAAAACAAGGCAGCGTGGAACCAACTTGCAAGTTAGAGCAACGAACCAATTCATCAACGGGTAATTGAACACCGTATAGTGTGTAAAAGCTATTTAACAAAACAGAGCCACTTTGAGTGGAAATCAATAATCCATCGGGCTTAATAGCCAGTAATTGCCCACTGGCTTTTGCACCTCCCTCATCATCAACTGGCGTCACCTCACGCACAACAACCGCATTACGCCCTAAGTATAATTTTAATAACCCCACATTGTTATTGTAATGGCCAAAGGTCAGGGCGCGATTTATCCGTTCAATGTCGCAAGCAGGAGTAGTGTTCCAATTAATGAAACCCAAATCAGGCACTACATGAGTTACGCCATAGTAGCTGCGTTGTCTCTTATCTTGCGTTTGTCTCTGTATGGTGGACGTTTCAATCGCCTTAATTACCTGTTCAAACCCATTAATTGCTTCTTCAAAACATCTTAAATTGAGGGTAAGCGCAGTATCCTCATTAAATATAGGAACACGGTTTTGATGGATGATGCTTCCCGCATCAATTTCAACATTGAGCTCATGCCATGTGATTCCATGAGTGGATTCACCATTGATTAAAGACCAGGTCGTGGCGTTCACCCCTGCATAGGAAGGTAATAGTGAGTCATGGTAATTAATAGCGCCCAAACGTGCGATGTCTAATTGTTTTTGCGTCAATATTGAGCTATTAACAATACTAAACAGGTAATCAACGCGATTATCCTCAGTAATAACAAGCTCATCAAATGAAGAGCACCATGCAATGTTGTTGTCTTCACACCAATACTGAATCGACTTAACAGGTGAAATCACCCATTTTATGTGGTGGCCTTTATCTAAAAGTAACTGACCGCACTGAATCAACAAACTATCCTCGCCCATAAGAAGACAGCTTATGTTCATATCCCACTCCTCTTTATTCTTAGTCTATAATTAATCTCAAAACGGCCTCTATTATGCCCATAAATGCGCAATAAACGAGCACTATGTGTGAGGGATATTGTTAGTAATGAATAAAAATCTTAAGTCACCAGGCTTTTTCAATCTTATGGAGCAGGTATTAGCCACCAAGCTAAGTGAGCTTTTTTTCATCCTTGATGCGCAATTAAATATCCTTTTTATTAATGATAGTGCAAAAAAATTATTTCACTGCACCAATAATGAAACAAGGGGAATCAACTTTTCGACCTTTTGTTCCCAAAAGCAAATAGACGCCCGACTCCTTTCTTTTGTTAATCAGGGTCAAGAGTCCAATAGTCAAAAACTCATTTATCAAGGCATCGAATTAACCTGGTTTTTTGAGGCTCTCGAATTCGAAAATACGAAGTACTATTTAGTACAAACCCTCAATTTTGCTCAAAGCAAAGACAAGGAAGCCATCCATAATTTAGAGTCTCTAATTGAAAATATGCCCTGTAACGTGTACTGGATGAATAAAGAGTGTCTGATGGTTGGTTGTAATCAAAACGTGCTCAATATGCTTCAAATGAACAAAGAAGAATTTATTGGTAAATCCTACGAAGAGTTATCTCAACTCTGTCAGTGGCCAGAAGGTTTAGCAGAAAAACTTAAAAATGACGATTTAACCGTGATTAATAAGGGAACTCCTATATTAGACAATGAAGATCCTCCGATTCCCAATCCAGAGGGATCGTCTTTTTATTTCTTAACCAACAGAGTCCCTTTATACAATCAACAAGGAGAAATTACAGGTGTAGCCGGAATTTCTACTGACATCACCGCTCTGAAACAAGCACGTGAACTTGCTGAGGCAGCCAACATAGCCAAAACCGAATTCATTGCCAACATAAGCCACGACATCAGAACGCCTTTGACGGGGGTTATTGGTCTATCTGAACTGTTAGAGCAGAGTCTCAACAACCAGGAAGATAAAGAAAAAGCCCACATGCTACATGACAGTGGTAAAGAACTATTGCATATGCTCAATGATATTTTGGATGATGTGCGTGCAGGAAATCTACGAGAGACGGACGTTAAAACCGAATCGTTTGATCTGCATCAGTGTATTGACGATTTAATTCGTTTGGAAACACCTGCTACCTCGTTAAAACACTTGGCCTTAAAGGCTTATATTGCACCGGACGTACCACGTTATATACGCAGCGATCGCAATAAAATCCATCGAATTTTATTGAATCTTTTAGGTAACGCCATCAAATTTACTCAATCAGGATGCATTACCTTATCTATTGAATGCCTGCACTTGGATGAATCGACAGTACATCTGAAATTAGGGGTGTCCGATACCGGAATAGGAATACCGGAAGAGGTGCAATCTCAAGTATTTCAACGCTTTTTTAAAGTGAGCTCCTCGTATAAAGAAATTTATACAGGCCATGGTTTGGGCTTACACATCGCCCAATCTTATGTCACCCTTTTAGGGGGGCATATCACCCTGACCAGTAAAGTAGGAGAAGGAACCTCTTTTCATTTTGATGTGCAATGTCCTTTAGGTGAAGCCCTAGCACTAAAAAAAGAACAAGCAGCACCATCCCCTCCTTCGGAAACCCTGTCGAAAAAGGCTCATCTTTTATTGGTTGAAGATAATATGATTGCCTTGAAAACTCTGGAAATGATGCTTTCCCAAGAAGGATACTCCTTTATTTCTGCAACATCGGGCGAGGATGCATGGACCTTGTTACAAACAAATCCGGTGGATTTAATCATTACGGACATTGGTTTACCTGGTATTTCTGGGACACAATTAAGCACGCGAATTCGCAATAAAGAGCGAGCCTTAAGTAAACCCATCACTCCCATCATAGGCCTCACAGGACATGCTAAAGAAACAGCATGGGAAGAATGCCGGCGCGCAGGAATGAATGACGTATTAAGCAAACCCGCATCAATCAACATCCTCGAACAATGCATCCATCGAATAATAAATCCTGCTTCGCTAGTGCATAAAAATGATCCAAGCTCCGATAAATCACTTTTTTTGGGAGCTGGTTTACCCAAGACCGAAGAAGAACTCTTTCAATTAGATGCCTTTGCCCTATTCGATGAACAACGTGCTTTATCGCATATCCCGGATCTAAACTTACTTGCAACCCTTTTGAATACCTATCTCTCCGATGAAATACAAAAAGACATTCATCAAATGAAAACCGAGTACCAACACCTTAATTGGCATAAAGTAGAAGAGCTCGCCCACAAAATCAAAGGTGGAGTAAATTATCTAGGCACGCTTAAAATGAGTTATGCGTGTCAGTATCTTGAACGCTATTATAAAGAAGGACACCGCTCATTATTGGAACCACTCTTTCAGCAGCTCATTAAGGTGAACGAAGAAACCATAGAAGCCTTAACTCGATGGCTTAATCGCTAACAGGTGTATTTACCAACATTCTCAATAAATCAAATAGAAATTATAAAAGACACCATCACATTCGTATTGGCCCCGATTTTTAAATTTCCCCATAGCAACCAAACCTGAAGACTGGTGTTATGAAAAAGAATGGAGAATTATTATTGACTCTAAAATCCATCCTAAGCCCGATGATGAGAAGGGAATGTCAATCAAATTCCCCTCTATATTCATTAGTGGGATTTATTTAGGAGCAAAAATAACAAAAGAAAACCTTGATCTTATGAAGGAGATATCCCAAACAGCTGATATTCCATTGTATGGAAGTAAATTTCAAGAAGGAACTTTTGAAGTGTTGAATATTCCTATCTAAGAATAGAGGTAATGCTATTGATGCAGCAAGATAAAATCAACATTCTAGATTTAGGAGCACAGTAAGTATATCGCATTAAGATTTTTTGACACCCCATTGGCTAATGTAGGGGTCAGGATAGCCCTCCAGTTCCGCGACTTGGGCCGCCCAAGTGCACTCCCAGGGCGTAGGTGCAAACTTTGGGGTATGACAAGCAATGGAGTCGAGTAACTACTCCCCATTACTGAGGAGCAGTCCTCTAAGAACCGTGCATGCGAGTTTCTTCGCACACGGCTCAAGCCTTTTTAAGGCCACATTAAATGACCCAGCTTTTTACGCTTAGCAAAATATTCAA
>JARLJR010000058.1 GCA_031291095.1 Legionella sp.
ACGATTTCAGGCACCGGTTCTCTTACAGCAGTAGTACCTGCTTATGTCAGTGGTCCTTTGGCGGCTGATGTGACGGTAACTAATGCTGAGGGCAGCACTACCTTAGCTGGTGGGTTTACTTATACAGCAGCTACCCCAACGTTAGCTACGATTACACCAAGCAGTGGAACTACATCAGGTGGCACTACCATTACCTTGACGGGAACGGGTTTTGTTCCTGGAACCACGGTACTTTTAGATGGCATTGATGCAGTAAATGTGCAGGTGCTTAATAACACCACATTAACGGCAGTGACTCCGGCGCATGCCAGTGGGGCTGTTAATGTTGAAGTGAATAATGGTGCTGGCGTTGCCACATTAACCGGCGCCTTTACTTACGTGGGCGGTGGTCTAAGTCTTAGTGGGATAACTCCGTTCACTGGCAGCGTGGCTGGCGGTACGGTGATTACCTTAAGTGGTACTAATTTATCAGGCACTACTTCAGTAACCGTAGGTGGCGTTCCTGCAACGGGTGTGACCGTGGTTGATGCCAATACGGTGACTGCAATTGTGCCAGCTTATGTGAGTGGACCTCTTGCGTCTGATGTGACGGTTAGTAATGGCAGCACCAATGCAACCTTAGTTGGTGGATTTACTTATCAAGCTATTGCGCCAAGTATTATTAGTATTAGCCCAAATACCAGCACGGTGGCTGGGGGTATTACGGCAACTGTAACTGGCTCCAATTTTGTTCCCGGTACTTTGGTGATGATTGGTGGGGTGACTGCGAGCAATATTACGGTAGTGAATGCAAGCACCATTACTTTGCTGATACCCGCTTATGTGAGTGGTTCATTAGTCAAAGATGTAGCCGTCAATAATGGCGTTGCTGCTGCAACTTTAGCTGCGGCCTTTACTTATACGCCAGTAGGTCCAACGGCAACCGGGGTTGTACCTAGTGTTGGCCCTTTAGCGGGAGGTACATTTATTACGGTTTCAGGCTCAGGGTTTACGCCGAATACTACCGTTTCTGTAGGTGGAATCCCTGCAACTAATATTACGGTAAACAACTCCCATGTGCTTACTGCAGTGACCCCAGCCTATGTCAGCGGTCCTTTAACGGTCGATGTGGTAGTTAGTAATAGCGTATCCAATGCTACTCTAAGTGGCGCTTTTACCTATCAGGGGGTAACGCCTACACTAGAAAGCATCACTCCTAATAGCGGTTCTGCAGCAGGCGGTACTACAGTAACCGTAATTGGCAGTGGCTTTGTTCCGGGCACTACTTTAAGTATAGGTGGGGTTGCGGCAACCAATATTAATATAACGAATGTAAGCACTCTAACTGCAACAATACCCGCTTATGTGAGCGGCTCCTTAGTTAAGGATGTAACTCTCAATAATGGAATAGGTAGTGCTACGTTGCCGGGCGGTTACACCTATATAGCGAATGCGCCAACTTTAACAGGCATTACGCCAAACACGGGTTCAGTTATCGGTGGAACCGTAGTGACCTTAACCGGTACTGGTTTTACCCTTAATTCAACGGTTAGTTTTGGTGGTCTTCCGGCAACAAGTGTCACCTTCAGCAGTCCAACTTCAATGACAGCGACAGTTCCCGCATATATTAGTGGTTCGCTGGCTGTGGATGTTGTCGTGAATAATGGGGCATCGAATGCAACCTTATCTGGTGGTTTTACCTATCTGGCTACGACGCCCGTGATAAGCAGTGTGAGTCCAAATACTGGTTCGGTACAGGGCGGAACCTTACTTATAATTAGTGGTAGTGGTTTTGTTCCGGGGACCACGGTAACTCTGGGAGGGGTTGATGCTACTTCAGTTATCGTGCTTAATTCTACTACTTTGACGGCAGTTACTCCTGCCTATGTCAGTGGTTCTTTAATTAAAGATGTGACGGTAAATAATAGTGCAGGTAATTTCACACTTCACAGTGGATTTACCTATATTGGGGTTGCTCCAGTTCTTTCAACCATTAGTCCAATATCCGGCTCGGTTACTGGAGGAACCACGGTAACGATTACTGGTACAGGATTTATACCTGGGATGACGGTGTCATTTGGGGGTGTTGCTGCAACGGACGTGGAGGCTGTTAATGCAACGACCCTTACGGCAGTGACTCCATCTCATGCTGCTGGAGTTGTTGATGTTGTCGTGAACAATGGTGTGAGTAGTGCTACCTCGGTAGGAGCATATACTTATATTGCTAATGCCCCTGTTTTAACCGCCATTAGCCCGGCGACTGGAGGCGTTAATGGAGGCATCACTGTTACATTAACCGGAACAGGTTTAACTGGGATGACGGCGGTTACGTTTGGCGGTGTTTCTGCTACGGATGTGGTTGTAACCAATGACACTACGATAACTGCGGTAGTTCCTGCTTATGTCAGTGGCCCATTAGTAGTTGATGTGATCGTTAGTAATGGCAGTACTAATGCTACCTTAGTTGGTGGTTTTACTTACCTATCTGCCGCACCAACAATTAGCGCGATCAGCCCCAATAGTAGTTCTATTACGGGAGGAATCACTGCAACCATAAGCGGATCCGGCTTTGTTCCAGGAACGACAGTAACGATTGGTGGAGTAACCGCTAGTGCTATTACAATTGTAAACTCTACGACTTTAACTTTGACTGTACCTGCTTATGTCAGTGGTTCTTTAGTTGCGGATGTAGTGGTCAATAATGGCACTGGTAGTGCTACTTTGACCGGAGGATTTACTTATGTGGTGGGTGCTCCTACTCTGAGCGGTATTAGCCCATCTACGGGATCTAGTGCGGGTGGAACTTTAGTAACCATAACTGGAACCGGTTTTACACCAGGCACAACAGTAACGTTTGGTGGAGTGGCGGCAACTAATGTAAACGTGGGTAGTGCCAATACCTTAACGGCGGTAACCCCTGCTTACGTCAATGGCGCATTCACCGTTGATGTGGTGGTGAATAATGGCGTTTCAAATGCCACTTTATCACATGCCTTTACTTACCAGGCGACTGCCCCAACGCTGACTAGTGTTACTCCGAATACTGATTCGGTCACGGGTGGTGCAACGATTACGGTGAACGGTAGTGGTTTTGGTGCAGGAACTAGCTTAGCGATTGGTGGTATTACCGCAACTAATATTCAGATTACGAATAGCACCACCTTAACAGCGACTGTTCCAGCTTATGTCAGTGGTTCCTTAATAAAAGATGTCGTAGTTAATAATGGCGCGGGCATTGCCACACTTACCGCTGGATTTACTTACATTGAGAGCGTACCTGGCTTAAGCGGACTTACACCCGGTACTGGTTCAATATTAGGTGGAACTACGGTAACGCTAACGGGAAGTGGCTTCGCTCCTGGAACTACGGTAACTTTTGGTGGTGTATCGGCCACAGCAGTTACGGTTGTGAATTC
>JARLJR010000059.1 GCA_031291095.1 Legionella sp.
ACGATTTCAGGCACCGGTTCTCTTACAGCAGTAGTACCTGCTTATGTCAGTGGTCCTTTGGCGGCTGATGTGACGGTAACTAATGCTGAGGGCAGCACTACCTTAGCTGGTGGGTTTACTTATACAGCAGCTACCCCAACGCTAGCTACGATTACACCAAGCAGTGGAACTACATCAGGTGGCACTACCATTACCTTGACGGGAACGGGTTTTGTTCCTGGAACCACGGTACTTTTAGATGGCATTGATGCAGTGAATGTGCACGTGCTTAATAACACCACATTAACGGCAGTGACCCCGGCGCATGCCAGTGGGGCTGTTAATGTCGACGTGAATAATGGTGCTGGCGTTGCCACATTAACCGGAGCCTTTACTTACGTGGGCGGTGGTCTAAGTCTTAGCGGGATAACTCCGTTCACTGGCAGCGTGGCTGGCGGTACGGTAATTACCTTAAGTGGTACTAATTTATCAGGCACTACCTCCGTAACAGTAGGTGGTGTTCCTGCAACCGATGTGACGGTGGTTGATGCCAACACGGTGACTGCAATTGTGCCAGCCTATGTGAGTGGACCTTTGGCGGCAGATGTGACGGTTAGTGATGGCAGCACCAATGCAACCTTAGTTGGTGGATTTATCTATCAAGCTATTGCACCAAGTATTATTAGTATTAGCCCAAATACCAGTACGGTGGCTGGGGGAATTACGGCAACCATTACTGGGGCAGATTTTGTTCCTGGAACCACGGTGACTATAGGGGGAATAGCAGCCAGTAACATTACGGTGATGAATGAAAGTACGATAACCCTAACTGTACCTGCTTATGTCAGTGGTGCTTTAGTTAAAGATGTCGTAGTCAATAATGGCGTTGGTACTGCGACTTTAGCCGCAGGCTTTATTTATACGCCAGTGGCTCCAACCTTAAACTCCATTTCACCTGCGTCAGGCCCCATTGCTGGCGGCACGGCGATTACTCTAACAGGAACTGGATTTACACGAAGTTCAACAGTGGCAATTGGTGGTATTACCGCCACGGGTATCGTCATGGTTAACGCCACTACCATAACTGCAATTACTCCAGCTTATGTTAGTGGTGCATTGGTTGCGGATGTAACCGTAACTAATGGCATATCTAATGCGACCTTATCCGGTGGATTCACCTATGTGCCCTCATCACCAACAATAGCTAGCATTACTCCGGATTCTGGAACTGTTGATGGCGGAACAATTTTAACAATCACCGGAACTAACTTTACGCCCACAACCACATTGGATATTGGCGGTATTGCTGCATTTAATGTCACCGTACTTAATGCGACAACTTTGAATGCGACAACACCTCCTTATGTCAGTGGTTCTTTGGTTAAAAACGTTACTATTACCAATGAAGCTGGAGCAACTGTACTTCCGCAAGGATATACCTATATTTCTAATGCACCTACTTTGGTGAACAGTGCACCAAGCGTGGGATCCACTGCGGGAGGAACTGTTGTCACATTGACCGGTACTAATTTCACCCCAAATACTACTGTAACCTTTGGTGGTATTGCTGCAACGAGTATTACGGTGATCAATGAAACCAGCATGACAGCGGTGACACCAGCGTATGTTAATGGGCCGTTAAGTGTTGACATCGTGGTAAATAACGGAGTTTCCAATGCTGTTTTAACGGCAGCATTTACCTATCAAGCGGCGAACCCAACTCTTGCTTCGATTAGTCCAAATACTGGTTCAATCAATGGTGGTACGGCGATAATTATTATGGGGGCTAATTTTACGCCGAATACTACAGTAACCTTAGGCGGAGTTGCTGCAACAAATGTTAGTGTGGTGAATGCCAATACCATAACCGCAATAACTCCAGCCTATGTGAATGGTTCACTTACGGTTGATGTGGGAGTTAATAATGGTGTGGCAACTGCTGTGTTGCCTTCAGCATTTACCTATACTGCAATGGCGCCAACCTTAACCGGTATTGTACCTAATAGTGGTTCTACCTCAGGTGGCACAACGATTACTTTAACTGGTAGTGGGTTCATTCCTGGAACTACAGTTACCATTGGGGGAATTGCGGCAACTGGTGTGCAAATAATTAGTGCGACCAGCCTAACGGCCGTAACTCCTGCTCATGCCAGTGGTCAAGTGAGTGTTATTGTTGATAATGGCATCAGTATGGCAAATTTAAGTAATGCCTTTACTTATCTTGCTGGTGCTCCGACACTTATTGGCATTACCCCTGCTACTGGCAGTATTAATGGCGGTACAACAGTTACTTTAACCGGTGCTAATTTAACCGGTGTTAATGCCGTCACTGTTGGAGGCATTGCTGCAACTAATGTAGTCGTGGTCAATGACACGAGTGTGACAGCAACGGTCCCCGCTTATGTGAGTGGCCCATTAGTGGTTAATGTTACTGTGAGCAATGGTACCGCCAATGCGACTTTGTCTGGCGCATTTACTTATGTTGCAGCGCTTCCCACAATCAGTACTGTTTCTCCTAATAGTGGCTCTACTGCGGGCGGTACAGCAGTAACGATTACTGGATCAGGCTTTGTACCTGGCACAACAGTTACTATTGGTGGCGTTGCTGCAACAAATATAAATCTGAACAATGCTGGCAGCTTAACGATAACAACGCCTGCTTATGTGAGCGGTCTTTTAGTAGTTGATGTGGTGGTGACCAATAGTGCCGGCAGTGTCACTTTGTCTGACGGATTTACCTATACTGCAATGACTCCGACCTTAACGCAAATTACCCCAGCAACAGGGCCAGTTAGTGGTGGAACAGCTGTTACTCTGACTGGAACGGGATTTACTCCAGGGACTACGGTAAGCATTGGTGGCGTTGCTGCAACAGGGGTTGTGGTCACTAGCGCTACCAGTTTGACGGCGGTAACACCAGCCTACCTCAGTGGCTCCTTAGCTGCTGATGTGGTAGTAAATAACACCGTATCTAATGCAGTATTAAGTGGTGGATTTACTTATCAAGCGGCAGCGCCAACGATTACGAGCATTACGCCAAATAGCGGTTCCATTGCTGGTGGTACAGCCGTAACTGTAAGTGGTACTAATTTCACACCAACAACGACTCTAACAATTGGTGGTATTGCTGCAACCAGTGTTCAAGTAATTAATGAAACCACATTAATAGCAGTTACTCCTGCTTATGTTGGTGGAGCTTTAGTCAGTGATGTAGTCGTCACTAACAGTGTTGCCAGTGCGACTTTATCTGGAGGCTATACTTATGTGGCCATTGCTCCCGCGTTAACCAATGTTACGCCCAATACAGGACCCATGGTTGGAGGTACCACCATTACCTTGACTGGAACTGGATTTATCCCAGGAACTACAGTCACTGTGGGTGGGGTAGCTGCGACTTCGATTATCATTGAAAATGCTACAACATTAACCGCTGTGACGCCTGCTTATGTTAGTGGGCCATTAGCAGCAGACGTAGTTATTAATAATGGGGTTACCACGGCGACCTTAACCGGTGGATTCACCTATGTGGTCTCGGTGCCGTCAATAACCACAATCTCGCCAAATACGGGTTCTGTGTTAGGTGGAACTTCGGTGACAGTATCAGGGGACAATTTTACGCCGAATACAACTGTAACGATTGGAGGAGTTGCCGCTACCAGTATTGATGTGCTTAATGCATCAACCTTAGTGATCACAACACCTGCTTATGTGAGTGGTTCATTAACTAAAGATGTAGTTATTCATAATGAAGCTGGTAGTGCTACGCTCACGGGTGGATTTACCTATACAGGAGTTGTTCCAGGATTAACCGGAATTATTCCCAATGTAGGATCTATGGCGGGCGGCACGGTTGTTACTTTGACCGGAACTAATTTTACGCCAGCAACTACAGTGACTTTTGGTGGGGTTGCCGCAACCAATGTTATTGTTAGTGGTTCAACCACTTTAACTGCAGTCACTCCAGCCTATGTAAGTGGCGCTTTAATTGTTGATGTGGCAATTAATAATGGTGTTGGAACAGCTACATTAACCAATGGTTTTACCTATCAAGGGGTCGCCCCAACGCTAAGTTCTATTGCGCCTAATAGTGGTCCAGTTACAGGTGGTACTTCAATAGTGATTACGGGCACTAATTTTACACCAAGCACTACACTGACCATAGGTGGACTTGCGGCAACTAATATTACGGTCGTCAATGCTACCGCCATTACTGCGACCACACCTGCATATCTCGGTGGTGCTTTAATTGCTGATGTGGTGGTAAATAATGGTATCTCTACAGCGGTATTATCTGGAGGCTTTACTTACACGGCAGTTGCTCCTACCTTAAGTGGCATTTTACCGACGAGTGGTTCGATTGCTGGAGGCACCACGATCACCTTAACTGGTACGGGCTTTATTCCGGGCATGAGTGTGACCTTGGGTGGCAGCGCGGCGACCAATGTGACGGTAGTCAACAGTACTACTTTAACCGCGGTGACTCCTATTCATGCTAGTGGTGCGGTGGATGTGATTGCTACCAACAGTATGGGTAGTGCAACTCTAACTGGTGGATTCACCTATGTGACTTTAGCCCCCACCTTAAGTGGCTTGAGTCCCATTACTGGCAGTGTTGCGGGTGGAACTAATGTGACCTTAACAGGAGCCAACCTTACCGGCACAACCTCAGTTACTTTTGGCGGAGTTGCAGCGACCAACGTTGTGGTAGTGAGTGACACCAGTGTTACAGCAACAGTGCCAGCTTACGTCAGTGGCGCGTTGCTAGTTGATGTTACAGTCAGTAATGGTGCGGCTAATGCGACCTTAACTGGAGCCTTTACTTACTTGGCAGTGTCACCGACGTTAAGTACGATTTCTCCGAATACGGGTTCAATTGCCGGAGGTACCGTAGCTACAATTACGGGAGCAGGCTTTATACCGGGAACTACGGTCACTATTGGCGGGATTCCAGCAACAGTGACGGCAGTGAGTGCGACGACGATTACGCTAAGCACCCCAGCTTATGTCAGTGGTTCATTAGTGAAAAATGTGGTGGTGACTAATACTG
>JARLJR010000060.1 GCA_031291095.1 Legionella sp.
ATGAAGATAATAGTTCGTGTAAAATGGCGCTTACTTGCATCGTACTTCCTCTATGAGTCTTTGATCGGAATCAATGAGATCACGTTATACGATGCAAGTCCACATTTTTAAAAACGAGTCGATACCTCAGGCCCATGGCCCGACATGCTCGAATGGTGAATTTAACCACTTGGTTTTATTGAGAAAGGATGAAAATCGGGCCATGGGCCCGACCTACGCGAACAGGCCATTAACTGCAAAAACCAGGCTAAATTGAACGATTGCGCTGGCGTTGTTCTTTGTCCTCATTTAGGGGGGAGTCTTCATTTTTTCTCACTGGTTGATGTTTGTCTGTCGCAAATAAAGTAGATGATGCCTGTTTTTGTTGCAAAATATTTTTTGCCGTCGCTAGTTCTTGCGTTAGGGTATTGTGTTTTGTTCTGGCACTGATTAGCTTCGCACCGACCTCCGGCAAGAGCTTTTCACATGCTGCTTGATGACGTGCTAAGTCTCTTCTTTGATTGAGCATACTTAGTCTATTTTGTTCGAGAATCACTTCTTCGAGTTGCATGTCATTGCTTTGTGCTTCCTCTATTTTTTGATCATACAAATTAATGAGTCGTTTCATCGCCATGATTTTTCCTGGTGCTTTATCAGTTACGATTTTTAGCAGCCGGTGTTCTTCCGCGAGACCTTGATAATAATCATGGGCGCTGCGAACCTGCTGTTCTAGTCGGGAGATTTTCTCCTTAAGTTTTCCATCACTCATTTTTGCCACCAATAATTTGTCCAATTCATGATCAAATTATAGGCTAAAATCACCGAGTGAGCATACCTCGCAGTAAAGGCATTGGTATTTCATACAAAATAAATTGCTAGAATAATTCCTGTTTCATAAAGCAAGCACAGTGGCACCGCAAGCATAATTTGCGAAAAAACATCTGGAGGGGTAAGCAACATGCCAATAATAAAAGCCGCCACAATGACGTAAGGACGGATTTTTTTTAGCGTATCGATGTCAACAAGTGTCAAGCGGACCAGCGTCAGACAAAGTAAGGGCACTTGGAAACAAAGCCCAAAGAGCAAAAGCATCCGTGTAATAAAGTCCAGGGCATAAGCCATATCGGGCATGTAACGCACCCCTTTAGGCAACGCATGGATAAAAAATTGAAACATAAATGGCAGCACTAAATAATAACAAAATGCGACTCCAGCAAGAAACAGCAGCAGGCTTAAAACCATAGCACTACGCAAGGTACGCTGTTCTTTTTGATACAAGCCTGGACTAACAAAACGCCAAAGATGAAACAAGGCATAAGGCGCAGTTAAGAGCAGGGCGGCATCCGCAGCAAGCTTTAATGGCGTAAACACCGGAGAGGCAATTTGCGTTGCAATTAAGTCGTCTTGCGCTGAAAGTGTATGCAGTAGAGGGCTTACTAGGATTTGAAATAGCTCATTGGCTAGGAAAAAAAATGCAGCGAATAGCACCGCAAACCAGAGCAAAATGAAAATGCTACGGCGTCGCAGTTCCAATAAATGTGGCAGTATGTTTGCTGACATAATTATTCGTAGTCTTGATACCTCTATTAATTATGCTTCTTCTAGCTCGCGGGCTTTTACTCCAGCACGCTCGGGTCGTGTTTCGCGAATGCTGTTAAATTGATCCACAAACACCACGGTTGGATTTACCTGCGCACAATCCTCTTCCAAAACTTGGGAGAAGGTAGCAATAATGATTAAATCACCGGGGGTTACCAAATGCGCGGCAGCACCATTGACACAAATATTTGTTGAGCCAGATTCACCGGTAATTGCATAAGTTTCAAAGCGTGTACCTGCGGTAACATTCCAGACATTTACTGCTTCATAAGGAAGTATATTCGCTGCTTTAAGCAATTCTGGGGAAATAGTGATACTGCCTTCATAATCCAAATCCGCTTCGGTCACTGTTGCGCGATGAATTTTTGATTTTAACATTTTTCTATAGGCCATAACTCATCCTAAGCTTGTTCATTGTGCCCGAATTTTACTCCATATTGAGATTAATGCTAGAGCTAGGATAATTAAATTGTGGAATAGCACGTCGTCCTGAGGTGTTTACGCCGAAGGATCTCCTGAATAGGACACCATGCTAACTTATAACGTTGTGCCACATGCAGGCGCCGGGATGACGGGGTATTGAGCCACTCAATTTTGCTCCTACCCCATAAGCAGGATATAATCCTTTTTTATTTCTTTTGAGTGCCTATAGTGAAGCACATTCCACGTAAACGTTTTGGCCAAAATTTTCTGCAAAGCATGCATATTATTGAGGACATATTGGGTTCTATTAATCCACAGCCTGAAGATAATATATTGGAGATTGGTCCAGGTTTGGGCGCCTTAACTATCCCGCTGTTGCGACGTATCAAGCAATTAACGGTTGTTGAAATTGACACGGATTTACAAAAACACTGGTTGGATTATTCCGGTGCCGGTGGCCGCTTACATTTAATTGCCGCCGATGCCTTAACTGTTGATTATGCGCAATTTGGTCCACAATTACGGGTTATCGGTAATTTACCGTATAATATTTCCACGCCATTATTGATCCATTTATTAGACTTTGCTTCATCGATTGAAGACATGCACTTTATGTTGCAAAAAGAAGTGGTACAACGAATGGCCGCCATTCCGGGAACCAAAAATTTTGGACGTTTATCCGTAATGCTGCAGTATCATTGTGAGGTAGAGTATTTATTTGATGTACCTCCCGAAGCCTTTGAGCCCCAGCCGAAAGTTGACTCAGCTGTGGTTCGTTTAGTGCCACATCAAGTATCGCCATTTGACGCGGTTGCGGTAGACCAATTGGAGCGTTTGGTGGCAAGTGCCTTTGCTATGCGCCGTAAGACATTGAATAATAATTTAAAAGGCATCATATCTGCGGATCAGCTAAATGATTTGGGCATAGATGGGAGTAAGAGACCAGAACAAATTTCTGTCTCTGAATATGTTCAACTAGCGAAATTTATCTCCAATTAGTGTAAAATTAATAACTGGGATGAAAGATTTGTAATTATTCACCAAAATATTAGAGATGAATACTTCGCTTAGCTGGATAGTTACTTAACTTAAGAGTATGGAGTTATTAATCATTATGGAGATGGCTTTGTTTCATCGAGAGCGTAAAAATTCTTTGTCTATGCAAAGAAAATCTATAAAAGATTTAACCCGCATTGTAACTGCCGGTCAGTTCTTGGCTGAGGAACGACGACAAGTATTACTTAAGAAAATACATGTGTTTTCTCATCTTGAAATGTCTCGTTATGAGAGTTTATGTACCCGACTCATTGAGAACCTGGTTCATTATTGCCAAAGTTTACCTGAAACCACAAACAGTTATTATTCACAACCAGGCGGACTGGTGGATCATGCTTTAAATCGAACCGAAGCAGCGCTAAGCTTGTTTCAGGAGTTTATGGTTCAGGAACCATTAGGCACGGTATCCGAAGAACAGATGCTTTGGCAATATGCCTTGTTTTCTGCAGCGATTTTACAAGGGATTGGTAAACTCTTTATTGATTATCGTATTAATCTATTTGATAGCAGTGGTCAATTGTTACGCGAATGGAACCCGCTTTTAGATAGCATGGGGTCTGTTGGCCAATTTTATTCTTATGAGTTTCAAAAAGAATCTGAGGTTGAACTGCGTCGTCGCATTAATTTGTTGCTCGCGAGGGCGCTCATGCCTGCCAGTGGTTTTTCCTGGATTGCATCGAATGGTGACGTATTAGCGGTATGGCTCGCTTTACTCAATGAAGATGAGCGTTCTGCAGGAACCTTAGGGGCTATTTTGATCCGTGCGGATGCGATTGCCATTCAGCGCTATTTTACGGAGTTTATGCTGCGCAGTGGCATGCAAAATCCCTCTGGCCGTTATGGACGTGCAGGAACTTTTAGTGGTGGTGTACCCGAGACACTATTAGAAAAAGAACAGTCTGCAGGATTGGAATTTTTGGAGTGGTTTATTAAGTCCTTAGATGAAGGCCGCATTATGATTAATAAAGCGCCTTTATTTATGGTCCCTGGAGGCATGCTGATGTGCCAGGAAATGTTTCAGCTTTTTGTGCGTGAGCATCCTGAATATAAGAATTGGCAAGCGATACAAAACGGTTTCCTATCTTTGGGCTTACATAGTCGTAATGCAGATGGTAGTGTACTTAGCCGCTTTGAGCAAATGCAAAATCAGCAAATGGAAAGTGGCATCGTATTTTCTAAATACGCCATTGCCTTACCTGGCTCGGTGAAAGTGCAGCATTTGTCCGGTAAAGTAGAAACTATGTCCGCGATGGAGTTAGTCAATAAGGCGCAATATCATACCCAACTGACTCAGCAGCAAAATGCGGCGGTAGCTCCTAATTTGCAAAAGTTAAATGCAGCAGGTCAATGGCAGGTGGCTGAAAATAGCAGTAATGCGTTACGACCAGGAGCAAAAAACGGTGCCTGATTATGCCATTGGTGACATCCAAGGATGCTATGACCCCTTACAACGACTCTTAGAACACATTGATTTTGATGAAAAAGTAGATCGTTTATGGTTTGTTGGCGACTTGGTAAACCGTGGCCCCCAGTCACTGGGAGTATTACGTTTTGTAAACTCCTTACCGTTAGCGCCCAGAATAACTTTAGGTAATCATGACTTGCATTTATTAGGTTCTTTATTTGGCGATAAGCCATGGAAAGGGCATGATGATACCATTCAAGAAATTCTGCAGGCACCCGATGGAGAAGAGTTAGGCCATTGGCTAAGAAAACAGTCGATTTTATACTATTCAGCAGAATTTAATCTGGTGATGACCCATGCGGGCATTGCTCCGATGTGGGATTTGCCCCAGGCAATGCAGTTGGCGCGTGAGCTTGAAGAGGTGCTTGCGGGGGATCATTACCAAGATTTTCTGTCGCATATGTATGGTAATAAACCGGATATTTGGTCTGATGACTTAATGGGGGCCGATCGTTTGCGGATGATTACCAATTATTTTACCCGCATGCGTTTTTGTGATGCAGAGGGCGGGCTCAATTTGAGTTATAAAGGGACACTTGCCGCAGCCCCTGCTGACGTTTATCCTTGGTATGCAGTACCCAACCGTAAAGAGCTTGATGTCGACATCGTTTTTGGGCATTGGGCCGCACTCATGGGGCAATGCCCTAATCCTAAAATTTATGCCATAGACACAGGATGTCTTTGGGGGGGACAATTAACCGCCTTACGTTTGCAGGATAAGCAACGATTTGCAGTTTGGAACAAGAATGAATGAGTGAGTTAATGAACAGATTCTCGTTATTTTTGTTGAGTGCAGTGCTTAGCCTACCAGTCTGTGCCTTAACAACGACAGAGAACCAACAGCCGCTAAAACAGGCTGAAGAACGCTTAGAGCAGGCCATTGCCAGGCCGGAATTTATGCTTAAAAATTGGATTGAGCTACCGACCTCTCCAGCGGCCCGTAAGAAAGCCGTTCGCCAGTTAAGTCTACGAGAAGCCATCTTGCTGGCTTTGCGTTATAACCCCAATATCCGCAATGCAGAGCTGGATCGGGTGGTGCAACGCTATCAATTGCGTTTAGCCAATAATGAATTTGAATTGCAATATGCTTTAGGTGCTTCGGGCGTAATCCAAAAAAGTCGATTTAATGGTGTTGGCTCAGATACAACGCATAGCTTTCTTGCCAGTCCTGAATTTGGTTTACGCACTAAATTGGGTACTAAAGCCAGTCTTAATATCGATAATAATGTCTCTGGGGATAATAATTTTAGCCCAGTATTAAATTTTTCCCTCACCCAGCCCTTACTGCGGGGCTTTGGTAAAAATGTGAATGAAGTGGCATTATTAAATGCAATCGATACGGAGTGGTTAAACAAGCTAAGCTTGCGTCAGTCCGTTTCAGATCAAATTACCCAAGTGATTATGGCGTATCGCTCGTTGATTCTTAGTGGTAAGACGTTACAAAATCAGCGCTTGCAATTAAAGGAAGCGCAAAAGTCATATGACATTAATGAAAAGAAAATTGAAGCGGGGCAGTTGGAGCCTACGGCTAATATTCAACAGTCTTATCAAATTGAATCCTTGAGTTTGATGGTTGAGCAAGAGGAAAATGATTTTCAAAACGCAACGCAGGAGTTATTGCAAGTAATTGGTCTTGATCCGGAAACGCATTTGTCCGTCCCAAGCGATGTGGTCGTTGAGGAAATTGTGGTTCCGGATTTAAAGAAAACAATAGAACAAGCATTAGCTCATAATACCTTATATTTGGCACAAAAACTGGCCTTACGTGCGGATGAACGGGCGTATAAAATTGCAAAAAACCAACAGCTTTGGCAGGTGGATTTAGGGGCAAACGTACAAAGTGGTACGGTAAATGACGTGACTGGACAGAGCAAAGGGATTCGTGGGATTTACAATGGCCATAATATCACCGAAGCGGCACGTTTGACGGTGACGGTACCGTTGAACGATGTGAGCCGGCGTAGCCAATTGATTAATGCAAAAATACGCCTGGAAAAAGACAGGCTCAATTTACTTGCCGCCAGAAGAGCCTTGATTACCAACATTACGAATATCATTAATAATATTAGAAGTTTGGCCAAACGCTACCAGCTAGCACAAAAGCAAGTGAAATTAGCGGAACAATCTTACGCTTTGGAAAAGAAAAAACAACAGGCAGGAATTGCTACGGCCTTGGATGTAAACAATACGCAGAATCAATTGATTCAGGCGCAGGCGGGATTAATTACTGCCAAAGTTGCTTATCTTAATCAAATCTCGACATTGCAACGCATTCTGGGAACCACATTAGAACACTGGAAAATTAAACTTAGGTATGGTGGATGAATAACTATTTAAACTGGTGGCAAATCGCTGCCTTAATACTGATTAGCATCGTTCTATCTGCTTGCGGTCATCATGAGCAGCAAAAAGCCGATAATTCTCATCGTTTTGAAGTTAAAACGCAAACCTTACATAAAAACTTGCATTTTACGGGCACTATTCAGCCCTTGCATGAAAGTACCATTACCAGCCCCATGGAAGCTGTAGTAGAAACCATGGATTTCCATTATGGGCAAATGGTCAACGCAGGAGAGGTTATTTTAACTTTGAATTCTACGGAGCTGCAAAAACAGTTTAATGAGACCTTAACCGATTATTTGAAAGCGAAAGACAGTTATACCATCGCCAAAGCCAAATTTTCCGGTACCCAAGATTTATGGAATTCAGGTTTATTGGCTAAAAATAATTACCTTAGCGAAAAGTCCAACATGGATACCGTACGGGTTACACTCATGCAGTCGACGCGTAAGCTTACCGAAATGCTGGAAAAAGTGGATGAGCGTAATGCTAAAAAAATGTCGACCTTAAGCCTGGCTGATTTTGCTAAGGTACGTGCTATTTTAGCATCGCAGCATAATTTAATTCGCTTGAAAGCCCCAAGTGGGGGCGTCTTGCTTTATCCTCCGAAAGCCGGTGAGGATAAAACCGCGCGTATTACCGTGGGAGCTTCAGTTAAATCCGGGCAAGTAATTGCGCTGATTGGTGATTTAACCGGAATTAGTATTGAAATTGAAGTACCTGAAATTGATATTTCTCAGATTCATACTGGCATGAAAGCCAGCATTAGCGGCCTTGCTTTTGGTAAGCATCCACTCCAGGGAGAGTTGGTCGCCGTAAATGCGCAGGCCTCTAATACCAGCAATGGTTTACCCTTCTTTACTGCGGTAGTCGAAGTAAAATCGTTGACTCCAGAGCAACAACGCTGGATTAAGGTAGGCATGAGTGCGGCAATTGAGCTTAGTGTCGATAGCGGCAACCAATTAATTATTCCGATTGCGTCCATTAAACGGGAAAAAGGCCAAAGTACGGTGATGGTGCAAAATGCCTCAGGCGCTCTAGAAAAACGCATGATTACCACCGGGGCCGCGCAAGCTGATTCGGTTGTCGTCGAAACGGGCTTAAAAGCAGGGGATGTGGTGGTTTATGAGTAGCCCGTCCTCATCGGCTAAACCTTTAATGAGTTTGAGCAATATTATAAAGACCTATCATCTTGAAGGAATCAGCTCAACGGTATTAAAAGAAGTCTCTCTTAATGTTTCTGAGGGCGATCTATTAGCCATTGTCGGAGCATCCGGCTCAGGCAAATCGACGTTAATGAATATTATTGGTTTATTAGATAAGGCGGATGCGGGAACTTATTTGCTGAATCAGCGTAATGTATCGGCAATAAGCGATGATGAGTTGGCGCGTGTACGCAATCAGCATATAGGTTTTGTCTTTCAGCAATTTAATTTGTTACCCCGTTTTAATGCCATGCAAAATGTTGCGCTGCCATTAATTTACCGCGGTACTCCCAACGCAGAAATCAACGACAAGGTTTTAGCCGCTTTAGAGCATGTGGGCATGGGACGTTACGCACATCACCGTCCGACCCAATTGTCAGGGGGGCAGCAACAACGGGTAGCCATTGCACGTGCGTTGGTGACTGAGCCGCAGGTAATTTTAGCTGATGAGCCTACAGGAGCCTTAGATTCGCGTACAGGCACGGAAGTGATGAATTTATTTTTAAGCTTGCATGCTCAAGGTCGTACGATCATCATGATTACTCATGATGAGCACATTGCTTCTTTGTGCCGACGGCAAATTACCTTGGCTGATGGGGTCGTGGTAGCGGAGAGTTCGCAATGAACTTAAAGCGTCTTTTCCAACAGGCTTTAGTTAATTTAACGGCGGCAAAGCTACGTTCTTTTCTAGCTGTTTTAGGTATTTTAGTGGGAACCGCTGCCGTGGTTGCTTTAATTAGCTGTGGGCAATTAGCTACCGAAAAAGCTTTAGAGCAATTTAAAGCCTTGGGGACTGATTTATTGGCGGTTGCCGTTTATCAAAAAGAACCCAGCAAATCTCCGAGCCATGCGGATACCTTATCCATTGATCAATGGCAACAGCTCTCCGACTTCATCCCTTATATTAAAGACATTGCCCCCTACAGTACGGCGTTTCAACCACTCAGTTTTCAGGGAAAAACCATGCAAGGGGCACTGATTGGTGCTGATGAGCATTTAGCCAAAATTATAAAAATTAAACTGGCCCGGGGGCATTTTGTGTCTTTTGTGGAGACGTTTGAGCATTATTGTGTGATTGGTGATGGTTTGGCCCAGCAAATTAAACAGATTAGTTTTGATGATCCAATTGGTAAGCAGGTTCGCATAGGCCATTCTCTTTATACCATTATTGGGATTGCCGAACGGTGGAAGGAAAATGGCTTTTTTAATGAGGACGTGAATCAGGCCGTAATTATCCCTTTGGCAGGTATGAATTTAGTGAGCAAAGATGCCAAAATAAATAATGCGGTCTTAGAGTTAAGAGCGGATAGCCCTATCGATCAAATCATCATCGATATAAAGCAACTTATTAGCTCCTTTTCTCCGAAGCTAAGTGTATTTCCACGCAGTGCCAAACAAATTATTGCCAGTATGGAGAGCCAAGGCCATATTTTTACCTTATTGCTTGGAGTTATTGGCGGAATTTCCCTTTTGGTTGGTGGTATTGGGGTAATGAATGTCATGTTGGTGTCAGTAAGTGAGCGAAAAAAGGAAATTGGTATTCGCAAAGCGGTGGGGGCCCGAAATAGCGACATCCAAGCTTTATTTCTAGCCGAATCGGTCATGCTTTCTTTAGTGGGAGGCATTCTAGGGGTGGTTCTAGGATTAATTTTCACCTGGATTGTCGCCTATTTCAGCGGATGGAATTTCACCATCTATATTTTGCCACCCTTGGCGGGCTTTATGGTCTCAGCTGCTACCGGCATTTTCTTCGGTTTTTATCCCGCCCGCCGTGCTTCAAAGTTAGAGCCAGTAGTTTCCTTACGTAGCGAATAATAAGCGTCGCAACCTGGCTCTCCTTAAATAGCACGCAAATCAGTTAGCAAGACGCGTATTTTCTTTCCCAACGTTGAATTTCTAAGCGAACTATTCTATGATAAAAAAACTCTTTTTATCATAAAAATGGACTTTAGATATGTTAAAAAAATCTTTAGGATTGGCGGTATTAACATGCAGTATTTTTTCCGTTTCCTACGCAGATACGCCGGCTGCAGATTCACTGACTCCTACCCCCAATACTAACGTTCCCACAAGCTATGCCCCCGTTGCTATTCATGAGTCCTTTCAAAGCATTTTGCAACGCATGAGTGCTGCAAAACAAGCGATTAATGACAAGCAACAAGAACTGTTAAAACAACGCTATGATTTAAGCAATAAACCTTCGCCAACGGCAAAAATGTCCAATGGAAAAGCAGTTCAAGAGGGCGTGCGCGTTAAATTACCCGAAGGAATGACGTGGGAAAAATTAGGACAAATGAGCCCAGAGGACATTAAAAAACAAGGCTTATTCCCAGCAGGCTTCTTGCCCCTGCCACATCCACATCATGCTGAGGGTGGAATGGTCTTCCCTAAATTTGCTATTGATGAAATTAATAAACAGGAAAATCGAGATTTAGCCCGTTTTGATTTGGATTTCGATATCCCCGATCACTTTCTACCCCCATTCCCTGCGCCGATGTTCTTAACCACGCATCCAGAGTTGGGTGATGTATCGAAGGGTAAATTAGTAACTATTGAAAACTATTATGAGTTATTTAATGGGATCTTGAATCCGAAACAAATAGAGGGCTTGAGGCTTCTACTCACGCCGTTCCCACAACAACAATTTAACCAAACCGAAGATCGCCGTTCAATAAAACCAAGTCGTGGAGTTACGTGTTTTGACTGTCATGCCAATGGTCATACCAATAAAGCAACGCATTTAACTGGAGAAGCTCGACCCCAAGAAATACGCCACCGCGTGGATACACCGAGCTTGCGTGGGGTAAATATCCAACGCTTATTTGGCTCTCAACGTGCCTTAAAAACAGTAGAAGACTTTACTGAGTTTGAACAAAGAGCAGCGTATTTTGATGGAGATCCAGTAATTGCGACTAAGAAAGGGGTTAACATTTTAGAGCGCGGCAGCCAGGTTCATTTTATGTCAGAGTTCCAGGCAATCCTCGATTTTCCTCCCGCACCTAAATTAAACTGGGAAGGAAAGCTTGATCCTGCTAAAGCCACACCTGCTGAGATGCGTGGTCAAGAGCTATTCTTTGGTAAAGCGAAATGCGCTACTTGTCATGCGGCGCCTTATTATACCGACAATACCATGCATAATTTACAGACCGAGCAATTCTATCCGCCACAAATGGTTAACGGAATGAAGGTCGTAGGTGATGGGCCGATTAAAACCTTCCCATTAAGAGGCATAAAAGACTCTCCTCCTTATCTGCATGATGGTCGTTTGCTGACGTTGGCTGATACAGTAGAGTTCTTTAATTTAGTGTTGCAATTAAAGCTGACTCAAGAGGAAAAAGCAGATTTAACTACCTTTATGGAAGCACTATAAGGGAGTGAATTTTGCAATAACATGTAGGGTGGGCCCATGGCCCAACATGGAGTTCTGGTGGGGCTTGATGTCTTTTGTTGGGCCATGGGCCCAACCTACACGTTATATTCAAACCCATGTGGTTGTACATACATCACGTCATCTTATAGAATACATTTTTAGTTTAGAGAAAATCAAAGGGGAAGGGCTATGAGAAAGTGGTGGCTAGTCGCAATAGTAAGTATTTTGATGCATCAAATTGCCTTTGCACAACAGCAAAGTTGGAGTCAATGGGTTGCAGAGGTACGTACTGAAGCCTTAGCTCAAGGCATTCCTCCAGAAGTTTTTGACAGCGCTTTTGCCGGTATCCGTGAGCCCAGTCATGCTATTAAAGGGCTTTTAAAGTCACAGCCTGAGCATCGGTTGACCTTCATGAAATACCGTAGCACTCGCGTGGATAATTACCGAATTGCAATCGGGCGTAAAGAATTTAAAAAGAACCAGGCTTTACTTGAAGACATAGCAAAAAAATACGGGGTAAATCCCTGTTTTATTGTCTCCTTCTGGGGAATGGAAACCAGTTATGGCACTTACATGGGTAATTTCCCAGTAATTAAAGCCTTAGCCACCTTGGCATATGATTCAAACCGTAAAGACTTTTTCCGTAAAGAATTATTCATTGCGCTACGTATTCTTAATGAAGGTCACGTTAGTTTAGCTGACTTTAAAGGCGAGTGGGCTGGTGCCTCTGGACAACCACAATTTTTACCTTCCAGCTGGGTTAGATATGCAGTGGATTATGATGGTGATGGCCATCGTGATATTTGGAAAAGTAAACCGGACGTTTTTGCTTCCATCGCGAATTACATGAAACAAAATGGTTGGCAGACAGACGAGCCTTGGGCGATTCAAGTTAAGTTACCTAAGAATTTTGATCGGGCTTTGGAAGGTAAAACTACGATTAAACCAGTAAGTGAATGGGCTTCTTTAGGTGTCCTTACAGAAGATGGCAAACCATTACCTCATCAAAACCTAAATGCAAGTATTGTTGAGCCTCACGGTGGTCCAACATTTATGACCTTCCCTAACTATAAGATGATTTTGCACTATAATAATTCTATCTATTATGCAGGAGCCGTAGGTTACTTAGCGGATAAAATCTGCCAAGGACAACCACGATAAAATACTATGAGCAACTATCTTGATAAAACCGCCAGTTTAACTCCCTTAGCGAAGCGGGTAATCTGTGATAAAGCCACAGAATATCCGCACACTGGGGCTTATAATCAAGTAGTTACTCAAGGGACTTATTTGTGCCGGCGCTGTGGTTTGGCGCTTTTTCGTGGCTCAAGTCAATTTAGTTCTGGTTGCGGTTGGCCTAGTTTTGATGCGAATATTGTGCAAGCGGTGAAGCAAGTTCCCGACAGTGATGGCCGGCGCATGGAGATTCTTTGCGAGCGCTGTGATGCTCATTTGGGGCATGTGTTTACTGGTGAGTACTTTACCCAAAACAATTTACGTCATTGTGTTAATTCAGCTTCTATTGATTTTGTTGCCAACAGCACGGTTTTAGATACCGAAGAGGCCATTGTTGCTGGTGGCTGTTTTTGGGGCGTAGAGCATTTTTTAAAGCTGATTCCAGGGGTATTGAAGGTTGAGTCTGGTTATACTGGCGGTGTGACCTTAGACCCTGGTTATGAGCAAATCTGTCAAGGCAATACCGGACATTATGAAGCTGTACGCGTTGTTTATGATAAGGCGAAAACTGATTATCATCAGGTGTTAAAACGTTTCTTCGAAATTCATGACCCCACTCAAAAATCGGGACAAGGCCCTGATATTGGGCAGCAATATCAGAGTGCGGTGTTTTATTATAATCAAGAGCAATTGGATGAAGCCGAGCTCTTGATGCAAATGCTACAAAAGCGTGGCTATCAGGTGGCAACACATTTATTGCCGGTACAAACATTTTGGCAGGCAGAGGATTATCATCAAGATTATTATGCCAAACATCATAAGGCCCCTTATTGTCATCAACCCGTAGAGCGCTTTTCGTAAAACAATTTATTACCCTCCCAATCAGTGCAGAAAAATTGGATTATAATTAATCTTATATAATCTAAAGGAAGCACTGATATGCGAGAACCGAAAGAATCCTCTAACAAAACTACGAGTAAAACGACTGAACAGGAAGATGAGGTTTTCTTATCTCCACCTTTAGAAACTGAAGGTACTGATATTGCCCAAACGATGGGGGCTCAATTAGATGCCGAGGAAAATGCGAAGAAAAAACAAGTGTCGGTACAAAGTGAACAGATTGATGCATTGTTGAAAGCCTATAAAGATCGGTTTGGTGATGATGACTGGTACAAGAAAAATCCCCCCGAAGTCGAAGAGGACGGCAGCCTCACTATGCACTTTAAGTCCTTTGACGATCTCGCTGATTTTAGTAAAGAGCAGGCAGAGGCTGGAGTGCCTTTTACTATGGTGGATAAAGCAACGAATAAAGTAATGGCTTATTCAAATGGGGATGGCAAGTTATATAATGGTGATGGTACTGAATTTAAAGCAGGGCAAAAGGATTTTATCGCCGGTGATGACTTAAAGAACTTTAAAATGCCCGCACCCACTTCCGGCCCTGAACCCACCCCGGATGATGGCCCCGAGGATGACGCAGAACAAGAAGAAGATAATCAGGTCAGGCCAACATAAATATTATTCAGAGGTAACCTGGTTGCTTGCAACCAGGTTTTCCTTTTAGGTGCTTTTAAGCCTGTAAATAAAGCTGTTCAAAACCTGAAAATGATAAACTATGATGTTTTCTCAACGGCGGCTTTCCAGCATCCAAACCCAAATTAGGATAGCGCTCTAGCAGCGTTTTAAAAATATGATGCATCTCCATGCGCGCCAACTTTGCCCCTAAACAAAAATGACTGCCATAACCATAGCTAAAATGTTGCGCTTTTTTCTCTACAAGATTAATGCCATCAGCTTGATTAAAATAATCAGGATCACGGTTAATCGCATGGGTTGAAATAAAAATAACCTTACCCTTCTCAATCAATTGCTCACCGAGCATGGTATCGTTTTTGCTCACCCGGAAAATAAAGGTTACTGCAGGATCAAGGCGATTGCATTCTTCAATATAGGCATCCAGGGCGTGCATATTTTTCCGTACTTCATTCCATAAGCCAGGGGTGCTTAATAAGATAAAAAGATTATTACACAGTTGATCGGTAGTAGTGACTTGTCCTGCAACCAACATCATAATTGCTTGGGAAATAATTTCCTCATCATTTAAACCAAAATGTGCCTGGTGCTCTAATAGGATGCTCAAAAAATCATTACCGGGCTTGCGGCGTCTGTCGATAATTAATTGAGCAAAATAATCATATAAGCATTGAGCGCTGTGATTTACCTTAATGCCATCGGCATCCAGATAACTGGTTGAGCCGCCAAAAAATTGCGTCATGTTATTTGACCAATGATAAAAGTCCATGCGCTCTGCATCAGGGATGGCAAAAAGCTCTGCTAAGGTAACCGATGGGATTTGTTGTGCCAGTTGGCTGACAAAATCAAAGGCTTGTTGTCCTTTAAACTCAGTCAGACAGAGGTCAATAGTGTCTTGGATTAATGGCTGCAATTGTTCGAGAAAATTAGAACTAAACCCGTGATAGCAAATCCGTCGTCTATCCGTATGCTCTGGTGCATCACTCATCACCATCATTTTACTGACCACCTTAAAAAAATCAGTAATCAAGGACAAATTCATTTCCGGCATGCGTGAAATAAAGAAGGGGCTGCGGTCACAGCTAAAATCCTCACTCATTAACACCTGTTTTGCTAATTGATAGGAGCTAATAACCCAGAAATTTCCCGGAGCCCACCAAAAAAGACCGCCCATTTCCCGTACCTGATTACTGAATTGTTCTGGAGTAGAACTCTGTTTTAATTGCATTAGGGTATAGGCAGTCATAATATTTGGATCCTTCGTAAATGTCGTGGACTGTGGCGTTGAAAGGCATTGCGTCCATGCAGTAGAGAAAAATTATCGGCAATCAAAAAATCACCTGGCTGCCATTGGTGTTGATACATAAATTGTGGTTGGCGCAGGTGCTGGCTTAAAGAGCTCAGAATTTGTTGTGATTCGGTTTCGCTCTTCCCATTCACGCGTACCGTTACCGGGTTTAAATAGTCTTCACCCACGGGTTCGGCAAAGCGTAAAATAATACGTTGCGTGTCTGGATGGTAATTGATTAAGTCACGCGTAATAGAGCCGCCATAATGGGCAAGTTTTTCAGTGTGAAAGTTTAAGACGTAATGGCACCATTCTGCTTGTTGGGCAGTACTGGCTGCTTGCCAGGCCGCTTCAGTATTAATAAATACGGTTTCACCTCCGCTACCCCTTTCGGGGGCGCGCAGGCAGTTAAAAAACAAGAAACGTGGTTCTTGATGAAAGGCACCATCCCAATGCAAGGGAACATCCCCTTCGGTAAATAGGTAATTTTTGGGAGTAGAGTCTACTTTCATTTCCATTACCGGGCCGAAATCCCAAGAAAGTAAGCGAGCTTGGCTTTGACAGTAATTTACTAATGTTTCGCGCGCTAAAGGATGAAAGCCACGCAAAAGCACAATTTTATGCTCTGTTACCTGGTTGAGAATGGCCTCCAGAGAAAGCATGGTTAGACAACGTGGTTCTTTGGTTTGAATGATGTATGGTTGCATTAGCTTGCCTCCAAAACGTAGTGATCTTCATCTAATGTGGCTCCTAGACGCACAGCTTCTTCGCGCTTAATTAATTGCCAGCCCTGAGCATCTTTTAACAAAACATTATGCCAAGGCGTGCTCCAGCGGTTACTGGAAGGGATAAATTGAATGCCCATTTTTTCAGAACCGCAGGGTTGTGGGTGAATGGATAGGCGTATCGATTGGGAAAAATACTTAGTCAGGAGTGCGGACCAGGCATTTGAACGGCGCATTACTTCATAGGTGGTTTCCTTGGCCTGTTGCCGTACTTTATTTTTGCTTTGTTCTGGTTTTAGCACTAATTGATCTTCAATAATAAAGCGATGAATACCATTGAACTGATAGCGCCAATGCGGTTCTTCAAGGATCTGTTGTTTTAAGCGTGTTAAAGATTGGCCAAATTCCAGCATGAGTAATTCTCGCATACTTTGATAATTATGGCCGAGGTAAACCTCATCTAAATTAAAGGTAGTTAAATGATGCAGTTTATGTTCGGAGATAATTTTTTGAATACCCTGCTGGTATAAATCCACATCGGCATCATTGACCAATACCAAATCATTAAATACCCGACCATCAGAACAAATAATTAACTTCACTCCCGGCTGATGAATCTTGTGCATGTTTTGGCATAGTTGATTGAGTTGGGTTAAACCCATAATTTCGCCACGATCGGGTTTGGCCGATAAGGTTTTTTGTCGATTGGCTGACTTCGCGGGGAAGGCCGGAAGAATTAAGGTCAGCGTGTGCTCATCGCGAATTGCCTGCTGAATTTTCGCTCGTGGATGTGGGCTGCATCGGGTGCATTCAAGGCCTGGGCATTTTTTTTCAGTATCTTCACTAATACGTCGTTGGTTCATGATTAAACGGAGCAGCTGTTGTGTCGTTTCTTCCATAGCGGACATAATTTTCTCCCTGAGTTAGTTAATTATCAGATTAGAGAAAACCTTTATAATTTGATAATATTAAGTTTTTATAAACTTAATAAATAAAACTGATGGACATTGATTTTGATGCCTTGCGCGTTTTTGTTATGGTGGTTGAGCGTGGTGGCTTTAATGCAGCGGCGCAAGCCTTATTTAAAAGCCAACCCGCAATTACTGCAGCGGTGAAAAAATTGGAAGAGCAGCTTGGGATGCTGCTTTTCGATCGCAACCAATATCGCCCAGGGTTAACGGAGGAGGGGGTAAAATTACATCAGCGTGCACAATCACTTATTGGACATTGGCATAATGTCAGCCAATTCGCCGCGCAATTGCAGGCGCAACAAGAAAGCGATATTACCATTGCTATTGATGTATTTTTCCCTCTGGCGAGCCTTAAGAGCCTTTTGCAAGGCTGGATTAATCGGTTTCCGGGTACACAATTTCACTTTCTTTCAGAATCCTTGGGTGGTGCTTGTGAACGCCTATTGAGGAATCAGGCTGATGTAATTATCAGTGAAAATTTAATTATGAAGAAAGCCGTAGAAGTTATTCCCTTACGCACTGAACCGTTGGTTGCCGTAGCGGCACCTGAGTTTATTGAGCGTTATCGTAAACAATTAGAAGATTTGGATACGCTTTCTGAATGTATGCAAGTAATTCTGCGCGACTCATCGCAGTCTGATTTTTCCTTCGGCGTCGTTGAGCATGGACGTCACTGGACCGTTCGCGATGTAATGGCAAAGAAGGACATCATCGTTGCCGGCCTTGGCTGGGGGCGATTACCGCTCCATTTAATTACCCAAGAGCTCGCAGATGGGCGTTTGCATTATTTACAAGGAACTCATTTTGACGAGCGCTTGGTTGTCATGGGGGCGATACGCTTACAAAAGCCAGCGCATGGGCCGATTGCTGAGTGTTTATGGGCTGATTTAAATTTAAGGAAAATAAATGCATAGGCTGGGCTGAAAAGCCTTGCAAACAGGGCTTGTGTTTCTCCCTCGATGCGGGGCTTTTCAGTCCAGCCTACACTCACTCAAGGAGGACATGCTATTTTAGCGACTGGCTAGCCACCGCCTCTTCATCAAGATCACAATAATAGTGCTCTTTTGCCGCGGCAGCAATTTCTCGACATTTAGAAGTACTGACTTTATAACCGCTAGAAAAATGGCTTGAAAACAAGATTTTTTCCTCGGGAATAACCCGGAGTAACATTTGCAATTGTTTCAACGAATCAGTTTGCTTCAGGGCATTAATTAAACGCAATGCATCATTGGCTTTACGAACGGTTAAGACCGGGTCTCTGAATAAGCGTGTTAGCCTTGAGGATTGAAACTCTTGTTTGACGTCTAATGAACCTCTGGAGTTAATATAACGGTGTAATTCATTGATGCAACTGTCTTTAATATTTTCTAAGGTAAGCGCTCTTAGGTTTAACAGAATATCCAAGGCTTCCGCAATACGAGTGGATGATGGCATTCTTTGTTGCTGACCAAAAACCTCTTTGTTTTCTCGAATATGAATATCATAGGCGGTGGCTAACTTTTTTGTGAGCTTAGGATCCTCTTTTAAGAAACCGGCATCATAAATATCTGGACGATATATGCGTATAAAGAGTAGCGCTTTAATTGTATTTATAGTTTTAGGCGCATATTCATGATGTTTTGAAAAAAATGGCCCATAAGCTAAATATTTGTCGTCCCAAGTCATAATACTGTCGTTGCTGACTCTTTTCGCTTTGGAATTAGATAAATAAGCCTCTTCTCTTTGTTCTAATTGTATGGCCATAGCGATATCAACACATACTAGGGTTCCATCATCAGTGACAATAAAATTTTTCGTTGAGGTTGCATCAACCACAATTCTGCCCGTGCGTTTAAAAATATCGAGCAGCCCAAGCATGATTTCAAGATCGCTAGCCTCTCGCCCATGCACATAAGGACAAACCCAGCCTGGCCCATGGATAGTCTGAGTTATTTTGGCTGGCGGTGATAGGTGAGGATTAATCTCATTCCATAAGCGCACGGAACGTTCTGGAGCATCGGCGATACCTTCTCTTTTTTGAATTTTAAGAACCAGAGAATGATCCTCGTTGCGAAAAACACTATTGTACTGCCCTTCACCAAACTTAGTCCAAAGCATAATTTTATCTCATAACTTTATTGCGATTCTTTATAATATTTATCAGCCTCTTCAGCTTGGCGCTGATTTTCCTGTAATTGATACTCATTGAGTTGTTGCTGCCAAAAAATCTGTGCCTGTGTTTTCCATTGCTGTAATTGGCGTATTAACAAGCCTAAATGAGTTGCCAGCATGGGTAATTTTTTGGGACCGAATACGATTAGGGCAACAATAAAAATTACCAGAAGTTCCATGCTCATAATGATTTATTATCTTCTTTCGAGCTGTCTTTTACAGCGTCATCATTCAATGCTTTGCGAAAATTCTTAATGGCCTCACCCAGATCAGAACCGATGGTTTTTAATTTAGAGGTGCCAAATAGGGCAATGATAATGATTAAGATTAATAATAAAGAAAGGGGGCTAATACCACTGAGTCCCATGTCAATTCCTCATGTTACGGTTAAATAGAGCAAACAATCCGGTAACTATAAAACCACCTAGGGTGATTACAGTAAGTTGTTTGTGATGAAGTAGATGGAGGTAATCCAGCAAGCCAACTAACAAAAAGGCCATGCTCGCCCCTATGGCAATGTTACTTCCACTAAGTGATGATGGTTCTTTCTCTTGCTTGCTGCCAGTTATTTCTTTCTCGGCAAGGAGTTGCTCTTTTTTCAGTTCAAGCACATCAAAAATTAAGCGCGGCATATGCGGTAATTGCTCAGCAAGAAATGGCAAGTTTTGTTTTAATTGTTGGAAAAAGGCTTTTGGCCCAATCTGATCTTTTACCCACTGTTCTAGGAATGGCTTGGCCGTAGTCCAGAGATCCAGTTCAGGATAGAGCTGACGGCCCAAACCTTCAATCGCCAGCAAGGTTTTTTGTAGTAAAACCAATTGGGGTTGTACTTCCATCTGGAAGCGTCGGGCAACTTGGAACAGGCGCAATACCACTTGAGCAAAGGAAATATCTTTCAATGAGCGTTCAAATATGGGCTCACAGACCGTACGAATAGCGCTTTCAAATTCATCCACGCGCGTATCACGAGCTACCCATCCTGATTCAACGTGTAATTGCGCAACACGTCGGTAATCACGATTAAAGAAGGCGAGTAAGTTTTCCGCAAGATAACGTTTGTCGTTATCATTTAGGGTGCCCATGATTCCAAAATCGATGCAAATATATTGCGGGTCTTTAGGATGCTCATAAGAGACGAAAATATTACCAGGGTGCATGTCCGCATGAAAAAAACAATCGCGAAAAACCTGGGTAAAAAAGATTTCTACGCCGCGTTCTGCGAGTTTTTTCACATCCACGCCTTGGGCTTTCAGAGTATTTAAATCGGAAACTGGAATACCGCGAATGCGCTCCATAACCAGGACATTATTGCGGGTATAATCCCAATAGATTTCTGGGATATATAAAATGTGGGAGCCTTCAAAGTTGCGGCGTAATTGCGCAGCATTGGCAGCTTCTCTGGATAAATCGAGTTCATCAAGCAGGGTATATTCAAATTCTTTAACGATTTCTCGTGGCTTTAAGCGCCGGCTTTCCGGCCAATAGCGATCGGCCCATTTGGCAATGGTATGCATAATACTTAAATCATTCTCAATCAATCGCCGCATATTCGGTCTGAGTACTTTAACAATGACCTCTTTACCCGTGTTTAGGGTGGCAGCATGCACTTGGGCCATGGAGGCTGAGGCCAGCGCTACCGGGTCAAATTGCGCAAAGACATCATAGGGTGATTGGCCATAGGCTTGTTCAATGATTTGCATGGCTTTTTCACTGGAAAAGGGGGGAACGCTGTCTTGCAGCTTCGTCAGTTCCAGTGCGATTTCTGGTGGTAATATGTCGGGGCGCGTAGACAAAGCCTGGCCAAATTTAATAAAGATAGGACCTAGTTCTTCCAATGATTTACGCAATGCCTGGCCATGCGTTAGATGCTCTTTACGAAACCAATTCCATGGATTTAAGTAAACGATAAAGCGAAAAGGGGCAAAAAGTCTTAGCGAGACAACGACATTATCGAGTCCATTTTTGGCTAAGATGTAATTGATGTGCAGTATCCGAAAGAGTTGTTTAATCGATTTCATGGCGGCTTATTAAATGATTTACATGGGCTTGCAAGCGCTCAACGCTTAGCGACAGTTCATCGACTTCCTTATAGAAGTCTTCCAGTTCATTGTTAGATGGCAGAATGCGTAATTCCTCTTGGAGGTATTCAGACATATTCTGACGCATTGATTCATCAATCCGCTTGGTAAAGGATAAGCCTTTGCGCACAAAAGAACCCAGCTGATAGGCAACAACATCACCGGTAAAATGGGCTAAATGGCCTTCCCAATCGATATCCATTTCATCAAATAATTTTTTAACTTGCTGCCCAAGCTCCATATCACCAGACATACGAATTTTATCGTTAAATAGGGAGCGTGCTTTGGAGGCAGGCAAGAGGCTAAGACGAATTAAACCAAGAGGGCTGCTATGAATTACTGTATCTGCCTGGCCTTCATAATGAGCTAATAATTCGACACCGCCCTGGTTAAACTGAATAAAAAAACGGGCATTTAAGGGCGCAATAATCATTTCCAGAGTTTTGCCATTTAATGCCTGCAGTTTGGTGGGTATGTGCTCATCTAGTAAGATGGCTTTATTTATCGCTTTTTGTAAGGCTTTTAATGAATATTTTTTTAACATAATCAACTCAATACTTATAAGCAACGTGTAAGGCCACGATTCCACCGCTTAGATTATGATAGGTACAATCTTCAAATCCGGCATCTTCAATCATTTTTTTCAAGGTTTGTTGATTAGGGTGCATGCGAATCGATTCAGCAAGATACTGATAACTTGCTTCATCTTGCGCGAAGAATTGGCCTATTTTCGGTAAGATGTTAAATGAATACCAGTCATAAACAGGCTTTAAACCCGGAAAAATCGGTGTAGAAAATTCTAAAATCATCACTTTTCCACCTGGCTTACAGACGCGGTACATGGAGCGTAGGGCTTCGTCTTTATCCGTCACGTTTCGCAGGCCAAAACCCATTGTAATGCAATGGAAATTATTGTCTACAAAAGGCAGGCACTGGGCATTGGCTTGGACAAAATCGATGTTTTTGTATAGGCCTTCATCAAGTAAGCGATCGCGCCCTACATTGAGCATGGCTGAGTTAATATCTGCCAAAACGACTCGGCCGGTATCGCCAACTTTTTTGCATAATAAGCGAGTGAGGTCGCCGCTGCCGCCAGCTAAATCAAGCACTACTTGCCCCGGACGCACATGACTTAATTCTATGGTGTAGCGTTTCCATAAATGATGAACGCCTAAGGACATAAGATTATTCATCATGTCGTAGTTTTTCGCTACGGAATGAAAGACTTCGGCGACTTTCTTTTCTTTATCATCCCAGCCTACCGAGGTATAGCCGAAATGTGTCGTTTTCTTTTGATCGCTCATAGAATAGGGTGGCTTTATTAAGAAAGACTACATGTTAACTGATCTGAAGCAAGATACCCAGTGTTGCTAGGAATAAATTCGTGGCGCTTAATTACTTGTGGCTGTAATCCATAGTTCAGCTAGAGCTTAGTTTATAAAAAAGAAGTGTTATGAATGAGCTGTTTTATTTAAAAAAATCAAGGTATTCTTTAGCCATCAAATGGAATGATGGATAGGATTAATAAAGTAGATGGTTAAAAAACAGTTATTGATGTGTCTCTTACTGGGTTTATTTACATACCAAAGCGCTCATGCAGGTGCCTGGGTTCGCAGTAAGGGGGAATTTCTTAATATTGCCACTGGACAATATTATCAGAGTACTAACTATTGGACGACCGGAGGTCATTTGCGCTCCAGCCCGATTTATAAAAAAGGCTATGGCAGTGATTATTTTGAATACGGTGTTACTGATAAATTCACCTTTGGTGGCTATTTTTCTGGTCTGCAAAGCAATACGCAAGCGAATGGAACCCGAGGAGGCGGAAGCGATAATTTGCTTCTAGGGCGGTTTTTACTCTGGAAGGGGGATTCTGTTGTTGTATCCACCCAGCTTCTTATTGACGCATTAGGCCACGGTGCACATCTCAATATTCCACCGCAAAATGGTCGCTTAAATACTGGTGAAGCACTACTTATCGGTACTGGCGGTTCCTCAAAAAATAAAAAAATGAATTGGTTTTTTGATGCCTCAGTAGGCGTGCTCCAACGTTATGGCCCAGGAGATCAAGCCCAAGTAATTTTTGAGGGTGGCTTAAAGTTCTTCGAAGATCGTTTTTGGATCTTCATCCAAAACTGGAACACCATTGGCTTGGCAACTCCCCAAAATGGGTCCTATAATTTATTTACGCTAGCGCCAAGTATTGTATATTGGCCAACTAAAAAGATTGGCTTGCAATTGGGATTAACACAGGACGTTTACGGGCAAAACGTAGGTGAGGGTATTGGGCCATTTGCGGCACTATGGCTTTACCTCTAAGGATAGTATGTGAAACTCGGTGAATATCTCATCAGTCAGCAGCTGATTACAGAAGAAGAATTGCAGCACGCACTGGAAGAGCAGAAACTCAAAGGTGGAAAGCTGGGAGATATTTTGCTGGCAACGACCTCAATGAGGGCGCAAGATTATTACCGTTCTCTTTCTGCGCATTTCAAACTCATCTTTGTGCAACTTTTAAAATATCCGATTGATGACCATTTGTTGACTGAGACAGAGAAAGATTTTTATTTAGCTCATGAAGCGATCCCCGTAAGTTATGTCAATAAGTGTTATACCGTGGCAACTTCAGATTTAACCGAAGAAAACTTTGCGTCAATTAAAGAGCATTGGGGGGAGAACACCACTATTTTAGGGACTTCCAAATACGATGTATTGGAGGTATTGCAAAGACATTATAAACACGCCTACCTGACAACCTCCATTGATCAACTTGCCTCAGCCAATTATCATCTCAGTTCGAAACGTACAATTTCTACTTGGCAGCGCCTTTTCTTTTTCTTCGGGCTTATTGCCATCGTTACTTGGGCTGTTCAGGAGCCAAAACAGTTTCTCTTGGCGTTGAATTGCTTTTTTATGGTGTCTATTGTCGGTATTCTTCTTTATAAATTTATCTTATCGTTAATTGCGGCAAGCATTCATTCGCATGTGAAATTACCAGGAATGGTCACAGGGGCTGTGGCGGAGTTACCGATTTATACCATCCTGGTTCCCTTATATAAAGAGAACGAGGTCACCCTGCGAAACTTATGCGTCAACCTTGAGAAACTGGATTACCCCAAACATAAATTGGATATTAAAATTTTATTGGAACAGGATGATGAAGTAACTATTGGGGTATTAAAAAACTTTCAGTTACCGAGGTACATTAATTTTGTTTATGTACCGGCATCCGAGCCACGAACCAAAGCGAAGGCTTGTAATTATGGGCTGCAATTTGCTCGTGGTAAATATTTGACCTTATATGATGCAGAGGATAGGCCCGACCCGCTTCAACTCAAAATTGTATTAAATGAATTTGCCAAGGGAAATGATAAGTTGGCCTGTGTTCAATGCCGCTTAAATTTTTATAATGCTAATGATAATTGGCTCACCACCGTCTTTGCGATCGAGTACATTTATTGGTTTGATCTGCTACTTCCAGGCTTAGAATATTTGGGGACACCAATACCTCTAGGCGGTACCAGCAATCATTTTAGAACCGATTTTCTGCGGGTGGTGAATGCCTGGGATCCGTTTAATGTTGCAGAGGATGCTGATCTGGGCATACGATTAACTCGATTGGGATATCATAGCACGGTCGCGCCATCGACTACTTATGAAGAAGCAACGTGCCATGGCTATAGTTGGATCAAACAACGAACGCGATGGATTAAAGGATACATGCAAACCTATCTGGTACATATGCATACACCAGTGCAATTATTACGTTCCCTGGGTACGCGTGGGTTTATTGGTTTTCATTTGTTTATTGGAGGCACCATTTTAACGAATCTTGCCAATATACCGCTGTGGATCGTCTTTATCATGAGCTTTTTCAGCGACCTCTCTTTTTTATTTCCAGGAAATACCATGCTTTTTGCGCGTATTAATTTCTTCATAGGCGCGGCATTGATGATTCTGCTTAATATATTTGCGGTGATGAAAAAAGACCCCAAAAATGTACGCTTTATTTTATGCGCACTTACTTCGCCGCTGTACTGGCTTATGATGTCCGTTGCGTCTTACCGGGCCTTATACCAACTGCTGTTTAATCCCAGTCATTGGGAAAAAACAACTCATGGAGTGAGCAAGACGTTGAATTAGCATAAATGGGATTGAAAGCGCTGTTGCGTCAATATCCTCAAATTAGGGAGCTACATCATGGAATTAATACCCGTTATTTTATCAGGCGGTGAAGGCTCTAGATTATGGCCTGTTTCTCGCTTGCATCATCCTAAACCCTTTATCAAACTTAAAGACGGCCATTCATTATTGCAAAAGAATTTTTTAAAAGCGCAAGAGTTACGTGATATCAATGAAATTGTAACCGTAACCAATAAAGAGTTACTGTTTAAAACTTTAGATAATTATTCGGAATTGAACGTGCAGAACATTGCCTTGTCTTTTATTTTGGAACCTTATGCGCGTAATACCGCTTCTGCGGTAATTTCTGCCGCATTGTATATTGCGAAAAAATATGGTGAACAGGCAGTGATGCTGGTATTACCTGCGGATCATCTGGTGAGTAATCATCAGGCATTTAAAAATGCAGTCAATGATGCATTGAGCTTAGCTTTAGATAATAAATTAGTCACCTTTGGTATAAAACCCAATAAACCTGCAACGGAATATGGTTATATTGAAGTTGATGGTTTTCACGTGGTGCGTTTTGTTGAAAAACCTAATCAGGAAAATGCAGAACGTTACGTAAGCGCAGGGAATTTCTTTTGGAATTCAGGCATGTTTTGTTTCAAAGCGGGCACAATACTCGACGAAGCCCAAAAGCATTGTCCGGAAATTTATAAGGCAATAAGGCATTGTTTAGAATCTGCTTCGCAAACTAACTCTGAAGATTATTTTAAAATAACCTTACAAGATGAATCCTTTAAGCATGTTCCTGAAAATAGCGTTGATTATGCCATTTTAGAAAAATCACAGAATCTTGCCGCGGTACTTTGCGACATTAATTGGTGTGATCTGGGCTCTTGGGATGCAATGGCTAATCTTGTTCCCCTGGATCAGCACGGCAACCAAATTGAAGCGGATGTTTTATTAAGAGGAGTATCTAACTGCTATATCAGAGGATATGATCGCCTTATCGCCGCCATTGGCCTCGATGACTTAATGATTATCGATACCCCCGATGCTTTGTTAGTTGCTGCCAAAGAACGCGCTCAAGAAGTAAAGCTTCTATATCAGGAGTTAAAAAGAGAAAATAATGAAACCTGCACGGATCATCGAATAACCTACCGCCCTTGGGGTTCCTATACCGTATTGGATAAAGGGGAAGGTTTTAAAATCAAACACATCGAAGTCAATCCCAAATCTTGCTTGAGTTTACAGATGCATCAACAGCGCAGCGAACATTGGGTGGTTGTGAGTGGTAAAGGCATTGCCCATCTGGGGGATAACGAGGTGCATATCAATGCGAACCAATCATGTTACGTACCAATTGGCTATAAGCATCAATTATCTAATCCTTATGATGAACCACTCGTATTAATTGAAGTTCAATGCGGCAGTTATTTGGGAGAAGACGACATCGTACGTTTCGAGGATAAATACGGACGTTGTTAACTCCTCAGAAGGAGCATTGGTGCGGCGCAGTGTAATCACGGTTTTCAACCGAAAGCTGCGTATCCAAAGGAGTTACAACCCCACCAAGAACTGTTCAGCAAGTTGACATATTGTGCTCTATTTGCATATAATTGGCGCAATTTGATTTAATCTTTGCTCGTCAACGCGCCTGGTTTTCGCAGAGCATCGCTAAAAACATACATTAAATTTACGGTTATAAGAGAGAAAGATCATGATGCTAAGTGATGATAAAACGATATTGGTCAAAGTTTCTAATGAAGACATCAGACCAGATGGCTCTTTTGATATACCTGACAGTGTTACACGGATTAAATCCAGGGCATTTTTCGCCTGCGATGCCTTGAAGGCTATTACTATTCCTTCTAACGTCACCAAGATTGGCGCTCATGCATTTAAACGATGCTTTGGGTTGCAGATTATCCAACTCCCTGCAACAGCCATCCAAATAGATAATACTGCATTTTTTGGATGTGAAGGCGTGCATACAGTCGTGATTTATGGCACTGATGATAATTTGAAAGAACAGGTTATTAAACAGTTATCTTCGAGGTGGGGTGATAAAATCATTTCAGTGGAACACGCTGAGGATGCCTTTCAATTCATTAAGGAACGACTGTCAAGCGTAGAACGAGCCCCAGAAATAAATCCACTGTATCTCTTTTTAAATAAAGACGCTTCTACTACCAAGAGGAAAAACAGTGCTGAGCAAGTAGAATATGGTCGGCTTCCCGATGACATGTTTCATCATATAAACACCTTCCTTGGGAATGATAATATACATTATCGGCGTGCGGGAATGCTCATGTACCGTGAACCTCTTCCCAAAAATGTAGGGGAAATAGAAGCATATAAAGTTAAATTGGAAAATATCGTTCACCATGCCATTGAAGAACCGCTGCAATTACACGCGCGTTTTAGACAGCAGCTGAAGGACATTCTAACCAGTGAGAAAATCCTAAGGGCAGATGGACATATCGATGCTGCCGATGCAATGCACGAGCTTTTTCAAAAAGTATATGCAAGCTATAAGGCTAATTATTCCAGCAATACAATTCGCTTCTTAAAAGAAAGCAGCACAGCAATAAATGAAACGCGTACCCGATTAAATGATAACAATGCTTTAAACTATCCAGCCGCAATAGTAGCCACTTTTTTTGGTCGTGGGGTTGTTCGCTTTGTTGATGATGGATATAAACTGATTACCGGAACACGACACGGATTTTTCCAATCTATTAACACAGAAAGCATCGATGCGCTTGAAGATGGACTAGAGAGTATCGCAAAAGTTCAACCACAGTAGTGTTAATACGTATCTGTCACGGGACTAAACTAGTGTTTATCCAGGCCGAATCTAATGTGGCCTGGATATAATGCAGTGTAAATCCGGGAGCCATGAGCGCCGCGAATTCACTATTATAAGTTAGATAAAGTCGTCAAATAATCCTGCTCATCGGGCGGTAAATTATTCTTCTGCGCACGCCATAAACATTCAGCCAATTGCTCCATCATTAAATGTTCTACTGCCAAAGGATCAGCATATTTCTTTAATAAAAGCTGATAGATAGCATTGATTCCCGCGGGGCGATCAATCGCTATTTGTTCACGAATCCCTAGATGTAACCCCATATGTAAAAATGGATTTGTTTCCCCAAGCTCTGGATAATAAGACTGTTGTTGAAACTTATTCTGATTTTCAATGGTCGTATGATATTCAGGATGTGCCAATATGACCTGCACAATTTCATTTTCTAAAGGGGTCAAAGGTTTTTTCTGCTGATATTTTTCCCAACTGTTAAAAAACATTTGTCGGGTTTCTTGAATGGTATCGCCGTAAAACATGATTGCTTTAAATCGCTAGGAAAAGACCGAGTGTAACGGAATAAAATCAGAACAACAATGATTGTTTATTGATGAGTTGTACACGGACACGCCATCCCGAACACAGTGAGGTAGCCCCTGAGTGCCCCATTAAGCATAAATAGTTGCATTGTTTTTGGTAAATAAGTTGACACTAATCGGTGCTTATGAGATATTCACTCTGCGAGGTTGGACTTGCTATGTGTCATTCCACTGGGTCAATTGGCGACACACTGATTGGCCCTTTCTATTTATTGTCGTTCTAATAATTCCAAAATCAGATTCATCCCATCAGCACCTAATTTAATACCAATCATCATCATCAATAAACCACTAATTAATTCAATTCCTTTCCATACCGTATCTCGTGCTAAAACATCGGAAAAATATCGGGCAGTAAAGGTTAATGAGCTAAACCAAATGAAACTGGAAGTAATTACCCCCATTAAGAAATAGAGCTCTTGGTCAGGATATTCACTGCTGCCACCTCCAATTATGACTAGCGAGTCGATAATGGCATGGGGATTTAGTAAACTAAAGCCTAACGCCAGGAGGATGATTTGGGTTTTGTTATGGGGTTGCAGTGTATGTTCCGTTGTCTTTTCTGGTTCAATAAAGGCATTTTTTAGTGCTTTTAATGCGTAAAATAGTAAGAACGCGCAACCAAAAAACATCAGCCAGACTTGCAGCATCGGGCGTAGTGCAAGTAATTCATGCAATCCAGTAATACTGGCGCAGATTAAAATTAAATCGCAGATAAAACAAATCACCGCCGAAAGCAGTGCGTGATTTTTACGGGCACCTTGTTTGATTAAAAAAACATTCTGTGGACCCAACGCAATGATTAGTGATAAGCCCAAAAGTAGGCCATTAAGATAAACAAACATAGTCAAACAAGTTAAATAAACAGGAAGATCACGATTATAACATTGCAACTTATCCGTTGTAGAGTATAAAATGCCTCGGTTATTCTATCTCCTTATGAGAAGCGTGCAAAATAAGAACAAATAGGAGGGGGCGTGGGCTCTTTGTTACTAAGAAAGCTAACTATTGCTGCAACTGCGGCAGTGTTAGGCATGATGGGTCAATTATTACAAGCTGAAACTGTGACTGCATCGCAGAAGTTATCGGTTATCGATGGTTATTACCCTGCTTATCCACCTACTGCTCCAGCTGAAGGTGCGCAACAAGAATTAATTAAGAAAGGGGAATACCTTTCTAAAATGGGCGACTGCATTTCCTGTCATACTGATGTGCATGCTGGGACTCCTGCTTATGCCGGTGGGTTGCCTATAGAAACTCCTTTTGGAACCTTCTATAGTCCTAATATCACTCCAGATAAAGAAACTGGTATCGGTAAGTGGACCGAACAGGATTTTATTCGCGCATTGAAAGACGGGCATAATCCTAAGGGTGAAAATTTCTTCCCCGTTTTCCCTTACTACTATTTTTCTTTAGTTACTGAAGAAGATGCTCGTGCATTATATGCTTATTTCATGAGCTTGCCCGCAGTGCATCAAAAAAATAAATCCTTACCATTCCCTTTTAATGTTCCTGGCGCTCGTCTTAGTTTATGGGGATGGAACTTATTGTTCTTCTATCCGGAAAACCGTGACTTTACCTATGATAAGACTCAGTCGCCAGAGTGGAACCGAGGTAGATACATTGTTGATGGCCTAGGTCACTGCAGCATGTGTCATACACCCTTGAACCCATTTGGGGCTCCTAAGAATAAATATTACTTAACTGGTGCCTTCATTGATGGTTTTTGGGCTCCTAATATTACTAAATTCGGTTTGGAGTCAGCGAGCCATGAAGAAGTGGCTGATGTATTCAAAAAGAATCAGTTGATTAATAACGCCGGCCCAGTCGCAGGCCCGATGGCTGAAGTAAATCATAACAGTATGATGTATCTGACTGATGCCGATATAATGGCTGTTGCGACCTACCTTAAAACCGTAGACACGAAAGACCCCTTAGGTGTACCACCCTCTAACGCTGCTCCAACCTTGGAACGCGGTAAGAAAGTCTATTTCACTGCCTGTGTGATTTGTCACCAGGATGGAGAAATGAGCGCGCCGCTTCTCGGTGATGCAGTAAACTGGTATTCACGTTTGAAGCTGAGTGGGTTAACGGGCTTGTATCGTCGTGCAATTCATGGATATAACTCCATGCCAGTTAAAGGTGCTTGTGTTACCTGTTCGGATAATGATGTTATTTCTGCAGTGGATTATATTCTTAATGAATCACTGACACGTGCTGAATTAGCTGATCTTAAATCTGGGGGCGCTGCGAAATATCCTGCCAATGGTGCGGATATTTACAATGAAAACTGTGCTACTTGCCATAACGAAGGTAAGGGTGGGGCTCCTAAAATTGGAGACAAAAAAGCGTGGAAGCCTTTGATCGCTAAAAATATGGATGTATTGATTGGAAATACCATGACTGGGAAAAATCATCCCAAAAATGGTGGCTGTAAACAATGTACAGGTGGTGAAGTAATTGAAGCCATTAAGTACATGATCAGTAAATCTAAAACTGAAGGTAATTATTCATTGTGGTAGAAATGAAGCCTTGAAAGGGGCTTACTGCCGTCGTAGTCTGGCATCCAGGCTACGACAAAGTTGACGTCATTAACTAATCGCAGTAAGTACATTACCGAAGTAGGTATTAAATCGCCAGGCTTGCTTGGCTTCTTGATAAGATGAGGAATTGGGATGTTAAACAGGTTACCTATCTGTAGATTAATAGCAATGCTTGGGGCATTGATAGCTGGGCAGCCAGTCTTTGCCACTGCGGCAAACAATTGGCAGTTAAATATGAGTCAGGGTGTGACCCCTATTAGTCGGGACGTTTACAACCTGCATATGGTGTGTATGGCAGTTTGTGCCATTATTGGGGTTGTGGTATTTGGTGTGATGATCTATTCGTTAATTCATCACCGAAAATCTAAGGGTTATAAGGCTGCCTCATTCCATGATAACCCACGGCTAGAGCTTATTTGGTCGATTATTCCTTTTCTAATTCTTGTAGGATTAGCGGTACCAGCTACTCGAGTTTTAATTCGTATGGATGACACCAGGCAATCAGAACTTACTGTGAAAATTGTTGGTTATCAGTGGCGTTGGCAATATGAGTATTTAGATCAAGGCATTAGTTACTTCAGTACCTTATCGACTCCTTTATCTCAAATCCAAAACAAACAAGCTAAAAATGAGTGGTATCTTTTAGAAGTAGATAAACCATTAGTTGTGCCTGTACATAAAAAAATTCGTTTCTTAGTTACCTCCAATGATGTAATCCATTCTTGGTGGGTTCCCGATTTAGGAATTAAACGCGATGCAATCCCAGGATTTATGTATGAAGCATGGGCAACCATTGAAAAACCAGGCGTGTATCGTGGTCAATGTGCTGAGCTTTGTGGGATTAATCATGGCTTTATGCCAATTGTTGTTGAAGCCGTAAGCCAAGCCGACTTTGATAAGTGGGTTGCTGCGCAAACCTTAAAACAAGATAAGTACACAAGCGAAGAGGCGCAACCAGCGGCGCAAAAAGTAATGCAACGTAATGAACTCATGACTTTGGGACAACATAAGTACGAGCAGCTATGCGCTGCCTGTCATCGTGTTGATGGAAAAGGCTTGCCGCCAATGTATCCTGCACTTAAAGGCAGTTCGGTTGCTGTAGGTAATCCTATTTCACGTCACATTAATATTATCTTAAATGGTATCCCTGGTTCTGCAATGCAAGGTTATAAAGATCAATTAAGTGATGATGAAGTTGCAGCGATCGCAACCTACGAGCGTAATGCTTGGGCTAATAATACGAACGATCTTATCCAACCTGCAGACGTGGCTGCAGAGCGGCAGAATGCGAATAAACAACCAACCATGGTGAATAAAGTTAACGCTGGAGGTTTAAAATGAGTTATACGATAGCGCATGACGATGATCATCACGATGATCATGGCCCTGAGCAAGGTAAAGGTGTTTCGGGTTTTATAAAGCGCTGGCTTTTTACAACCAACCATAAAGATATTGGTACTCTTTATCTGTGGTTAGCCTTATTCAGCTTTTTTGTTGCTGGGGCTATGGCTTTAGTAATTCGTGCGGAGCTATTTCAACCTGGCCACCGTTTTGTTGATCCAAACTTCTTTAACCAAATGACTACGTTACATGGTTTGGTCATGTTATTTGGCGTGGTAATGCCTGCATTCACCGGGATGGCAAACTGGCAAATCCCCATGATGATTGGCGCGCCAGATATGGCTTTACCACGGTTGAACAACTGGAGCTTCTGGATTTTACCTTTTGCTTTTGCTTTGTTGTTTTCGACCATGTTTCATAGCGGCGGCGGACCTAACTTCGGTTGGACCATGTACGCACCTTTATCCACCAAATATGCGCCACCTAGCACCGACTTTATGATCTTCTCCATCCATATGATGGGTTTATCATCGATTATGGGTTCGATTAATATTATTGCAACTATATTAAATCTGCGTGCACCTGGCATGACACTGATGAAAATGCCAATGTTCGTATGGACTTGGTTGATCACCGCATTCTTATTGATTGCTATCATGCCTGTATTAGCGGGTGCGGTTACTATGATGCTGGCGGATCGTCACTTCGGCACCAGCTTCTTTAGTGCAGCAGGGGGCGGAGATCCTATATTATTCCAACACGTTTTCTGGTTCTTTGGACATCCTGAAGTTTATGTATTGATATTACCTGCTTTTGGCGTTATTTCTGAAATTATTCCTACCTTCAGTCGTAAGCCATTATTTGGTTACCACTTTATGGTTTATGCAACCGTAAGTATTGCAGTACTGTCATTTATTGTTTGGGCACACCATATGTTTACCTCAGGGATTCCTTTGGGGGCCGAGCTATTTTTCATGTATACCACTATGTTAATTGCAGTACCGACTGGTATTAAAGTATTTAACTGGGTAAGTACCATGTTTAAAGGGGCGATGAGTTTTGAAACCCCGATGTTGTTTGCTTTAGCATTTGTATTCTTGTTCACCATTGGTGGATTTACCGGCTTGATGTTGGCATTAGTGCCTGCGGATTACCAATATCAGGACAGCTATTTCGTTGTAGCGCACTTCCATTACGTACTTGTTCCAGGGGCTATCTTTTCTCTGGTTGCTGCAGCCTATTATTGGTTGCCGAAGTGGACAGGTCATATGTACAACGAGTGTCTTGGTAAATGGCACTTCTGGTTGTCGGTAATTTCAGTTAACTTGGCATTCTTCCCGATGCATTTCTTAGGTTTAGCAGGCATGCCACGCCGAATCCCTGATTATGCATTACAGTTCACCAACTTTAATATGATGGCAACTGTTGGTGCCTTTATTTTTGGATTTTCGCAATTACTGTTTTTATACAACATTATTGCAACAGTAAGAAAGAAAGGAACTAAGAAGGATCTAGCTACTTCTCAAGTTTGGGAAGGCGCGCAAGGCTTAGAGTGGACCTTACCTTCACCTCCACCATACCATACATTTACAACACCACCTCAGTTGAATGTATAGTTTTTTAGAGTATATGTTGTATGAGTAATGAACGTAATCATCGTAAGCTACTGATGATTTTAACTGGTGTTGTATTAGGCATGTTTGCTTTTGGTTTTGCGCTTGTGCCTATATACAACAGCCTATGCCAGACCTTAGGGATCAATGGCAAAATCAAATCAGAAGCAGTGGCTTATGATGCGGCAACAGCTAAAATCTCTAAAGATCGTGAAGTTTTAGTCGAGTTTGTCGCAACCAATAATAGTGCCGTTCCTTGGGCCTTTTATCCCAAGACTCGGAAAATAAAGGTACATCCAGGCGAAATTGCGAGGCTGGATTTTTATGCGGAAAATAAAACGGATCATCCAATGACTGTGCAGGCAATACCGAGTGTAACCCCGGGAATTGCCGCGAAATATTTGAAAAAAACCGAATGTTTTTGCTTTGCCAGACAGACGTTGAATGGACATGAGGCGATGAATATGCCCTTGTTATTCCACCTGGATATAGATTTACCTGAAAAGATAAATACGGTTACGTTGTCATATACTTTATTTGATGTGACGGATAGAGAGTAGTTATCAACGGGAATTAAAATAAAAAACCGGTCGTCATTGCGAACGAAGTGAAGCAACCCAGTACTGAGTTTTAACGAAGCATCATTTCTGGGTTGCTTCCCCAAGGCTCGCCATGACGAACTAAGTAGTGTTGTGCTATTGAAATGCACACCAGTTATAACGAATTATTGATACAGGAGACGTAAATAGAATGGGAGCACACGGTACTTATTATGTCCCCAAGCCCAGTCACTGGCCTTTGGTTGGATCATGCGGATTAACCACCTTTTTGGTGGGGGCAGCGTCTTGGCTTCATCATGACTGGTATGGACCATACATCTTTACCTTAGGCCTTGCGATTATTATCGGCATGCTATTTGGTTGGTTTGGTCAAGTTATTTATGAAAATAACAAAGGTGTTTATGACCTGCAGGTTGATAAATCCTATCGATGGGGTATGTGCTGGTTTATTTTCTCGGAAGTATGTTTCTTCGGAGCTTTCTTTGGCGCGTTATTTTATGCACGACTCTGGATTGTGCCGCTACTCGGCGGGGAAATACATCCAATAACCAATTATACTTTATGGCCTGATTTTTCAGCAGCCTGGCCACTACTGCAAAACCCAGACAATCAGGTATTTTCCGGTGCTCATGAAGCTATGGGAGCATGGGGTTTAGCTGCAATAAATACACTGATTCTTTTAACTTCGGGTGTGACTATTACTTGGGCGCATTGGGCTTTAAAGCTAAACAAGCGCAGGCAATTATTACTGGGTATGTCCTTAACGATTGCCCTAGGTATTCTGTTCTTAATTTGCCAAGCTTATGAGTATCATGAAGCGTATACAGAGATGGGTCTAACCTTAGCCTCAGGTATTTATGGAACCACATTCTTTATGCTAACAGGTTTCCACGGTTTGCATGTGACTTTGGGTACCATCATGCTGATCGTAATTACCGTACGTTGCAAACGCGGCCACTTTACACCAGAGCGCCATTTCGCATTCGAAGGCGTGGCTTGGTACTGGCACTTTGTTGACGTGGTATGGTTATTCCTATTTATCTTCGTTTATTGGTTATAAATGCTTGATACCAGTTGCTCATAAAACCCAATTGTGTTTTATGAGCAACTCATGCTAAGTTATGCTCCAGTGGCTAACGGAGTATATTTATGGGGCATGGTCGTAAGGATAAAAAAGGTGGTGGCATTCCTTTTTTTTCAAGTAAAAAAAAGAAAACGGATGCCAGTAGCAGTATTCCGCAGACGCTACCAAATGAGCAAATCGCTTCCTCTTCCTCTCTCACTAGTTCTGATATTGATAGTTTATCGCAACTGCATAAACAAACCATCTCTTTAATGCGTCAAATTACATCAAATACTCAGGCCATTAACGCGGAGGCTGCTCGAGTTCGCTCGCTTGTTGGCACTGAAAAAGTTGCCGAAGTTGCTATTGCTGTTAGCAAGCTCAGTGATGCTAATTATGCACGCATACAACAAATAGAACAGTTGCTACAGCAAATTAATCATTTTGACACCAGTAAAACCACGGCGAGTATCGAGCTTTCTACGTTGAAAGCTAATCTGAGCAAGACCATCAAAGTTGACTATGTTGATGTTCTGCGGGCGTTTCTAAGTAGCCATGTGTATTACGACGAACAAGGCAAGAAACGCGCGCATGATTTGTATTCAGTATTACAACCGGATGCAAAAACGCAGAGCATAGCGCAAGACATTGAAGAAATTCTGGCAATGCAGGTTGTAGGCTTCAATAAAGCACAGGCGAAAGCTGCGTTAAACGCCATTAAGGCCCGCCATCATCAAATAATAGAAATTGAACGAGGAATAACGGATATCCAAATTTTAATGAATACCCTGGCTATTTTTGTAGATACTCAAGCGGCCCTGGTGGAAGAAATCGCTGCCAATGTGCAAAGCGCTAAGGCACGTGTTCATGATGGCGAAGAAGAAATGAAAAATGCGGCGCAGGCAAAGATGTAGTTATGCTCCCTATCTCGACGTAGGCTGGGCTTAACAGCCCATAGCCGTCAAGCTAAGGACTCAGAACAAAAAAAGCATTAAAAGCAATCTCCTGGTGCAGTCCCTCCAGGAGATTCAACTTTAGTCTCTTTGAGAGCAAAGAGGGCAATGTCTTCGATGAATTCATGAATGAACTG
>JARLJR010000061.1 GCA_031291095.1 Legionella sp.
GCCACATAATCATTGAAAGATGGTTGTGTGACAGACACCATAGTAATAAGTATAGAACGTGGTGAAGCATTAGTTATCTGATGTTCAGCCAAAATGTGTGATGCGAGGCACACTGGGGTCATTTACAATAATAATTCAATTACTGTAAAAATAAAATAATTTTTAGTATGTAACGATGCATATTTTACTGGCACTCACATCAATAGTGTTAATGTTCATAGGGGCACTGTCGTTATGTCCAACATAGATAATAATATTGTCATTTGGTGCAAGGACTGCATTAAAATTAAATGGAATAACTGGATACTGGCTGAGATTGGGACAGTAGGTGTTTGAGTAGCCAAATTTATCTGAGCTACCAGCATTCTTTACTCCCCACACACTGATAAATGTATTTGTAAAAGCTGGGGCACTCCATGAGATAAAACCAGACACACCAACAGCAACATTTGATGAACTTGTATTTGTGAATATTGCACCAGAATTAGAAATTGGAGATGTTCCAATTGTGTTATAGGGATTATAGTTTGTTTGCCATAAAACCTGTACTGCTGTATTTTGTGGAATAGTCTGTTGCGTTCCTACATTGTAATATGAAATCATTGAAAAGGGAGATTGTAGCATGTTCACAGGATTTCCATTAATTGTTGACAATCCAGTAATAGCATCAACTGAAATAGCATTACAACCATTAATATCAGACACAGTCATTGAGCCAACATTGCTAATTCCAAGGCCATTTGCATTTGCACCATTTAAAAGAACTTGTCTAAGGGTCTGTGCACTGCCAGCTGGTAGTGGATTAAATACAGTATCATATACAATTCCATTAGATACACCATCAGAAATAACTAATTGTTTTTGAGAGTTTCCACTTGCATTTGTATTATTACTGATTTGAATTAGGTCATTTAGTCCAATACCACCACAATTATTTATTGCATTACCTGAGCATTGTATAGCTTGAATTGCTGTATATTGAGACCATGTGGAAGGATCACCACCACCGCCACCACTACCACTTATTGGAACCCCATCAAGCTCAAAATCATTTGCATCAATTGAATTAAAAGCTAACATTCCATTTGGTAAAATGTAATTTGCTAAACTACTCATTATTATATTATTTATGAAGATAATAATGTAAAAATAATTTCTATTTACGCCAAACGTCTTTTGGCACTAGCTTCTTTGTGATGAGCTGGTTCAGAGTGTGCCCTATGTCCATGATGATGTATGGATCTAGGTCTTGCCATGGTATGAGTCATACGTTCAAGAGTACCAGCACCAGTAAAGCGCATTAATTCATCTTTTGAAACTTGTGGTTGATATGTGTCTGCTGTGTTAATCATTGGAAGAGTCAATACCGATTTGAAGTACTGAGAACTGTTTGGACCATCAGTAACAAAGTATCCACCATAGATACAAGCACAGTATAAGTATACATTATTTGCAGTGATACTAGAGTAGTTATTAACAGTTGCTTGAACCTTCAATGTAAATGATCCACCAAGGCCTGATGCAATGGGTAATCCAGATGATCCCCAATCCATTACTGGACGAATGACAACAGGAGAACCAACTAAGCCAACTTGTACAGGGGTTGATATAATTGCTCCACCTGCAGTAACAGATGGAACAATACGCATTGCCGAACCTGTTGCGGTTAAGTAGTCCATACATAAACCATTTCTTACAGATAAGTCATACAAATCATTGTAAGAAAATGTATTCATCAATGAATCAACACCTTCAAACTCAACATTAAGATTTGATATTGGGCAGTACCAGTCAGCTTCATTAAGCGGGCCAAACGCAGATGCACCAGCGGCAGAAGGACCATATGCAATGTTATTATAATTCTGTGGTCTTGCAAAAATGATCATGAAATCAGGGATGCCATTAATAGACACAGAGTTGGTCATCAATACTGAACTATCATTAGGGGCGAGAGTTCCAACAGATGACCCTGTCAACATTTCAAATTTGCAAGTAGGAATTAATGATACTTTTGGAATAGAATAACCAGCAGAGTTAAGAGGTGGTGTTAATCTAGTGATTTCCATGATTGGTGTCAAGAATGGACCACCAGCATTTAAAGATTGTACCAATTGACAGTTACGTAACACAATATTGTTACTAGAACAATTTCTTAAGACTCTGTTATTTCCTGCATTGACTGTGTATGTTAATTGTAATTCTTGCACATTGTGTAAAGCTTCTTGAACAAATTCACGGCAGTCATCAAATATTGTCAATGGCAATAGACATGGTTCTCTGTAGCTAATTTTTAAGTACATGCTCCAGTAGGTACCCGGAACAATGTCAAAGTTTGGAAAGTACCATCCAATACTTGAGTTTGCACTCCAAACTAGTGCACCCGGACCAGCTCCTCCACCTACCAAAGTACCACTACCTGTCATACCAACTCCTCCAGTTGCAGCGGCTGATCCATCAGAGTTAACCCATTCCCAATTGTTAAAGCAACCATTACCCATGAAACCAGATAATATATCAGCATCATTATAGCCTGACAAAGGAGATGATCTTGCCAAATAGGAATCATTGTATGTTACAGTTGTATCTAATGCACTTGGAGCACCTCTAAGTTTCATGTTTGCTTGAGTTGATGTCAATCTCAATAACAAGTTTTTGTACTGTTGGTAGTTGATGTCCATTTTAGTGTTGTTGATTTCTAAAGATGCAGATGTCATTAACTCGTGGAATGGGAAAGCACAAGTTGTAAAATCTCTAGAAAACACACA
>JARLJR010000062.1 GCA_031291095.1 Legionella sp.
TTAAGCTTTATCTTTTCTATATTTGATTCCGATACATCTGCTTCAACCTCTAATGAACCCATATCTGCCATTGTAACAACTGCGGCTCTTGAATTAAGGCTCGCTCCCAAAGGAGATACAATTTCCCCAATATCTGCATTCTTGGTTAACACAGTGCCGTCAAATGGCGCACGGATTAACATATTCTCAATTGCTATTTCTTGTGAACTGATATTTGCCTTTGCCCCATCGATTGAAGCAACAACTCTGAGATATCTGGCTTCTGCTGCATCCACATCCATCTTGGTCGCGGATCCTGTCTTCAATAATGCTTTCTCCCGGTTATATGTATTTTCTGCATCTTTAAGGTCTGCCTGTGCTAATAATAGATTTGCTTTGGCCTGCTCAAGTAATGCATGTATATCATTATCCTCAAGCCTGCCGATTATCTGGCCTTTTTTTACTTTATCCCCTTCAACTACCCCCAGCCATATAAGCCTCCCGGTTCCTTTGGATGCAACTGCTGCTTTTCTTTGCGCTACAATATAACCGCTTGCCGTAAGTGAAGCATTAGTTTGCGAAGGGGACTGTGTAACCGCAGTTATCAGCTTTACCTCAATTCCTTGTGCGAACGTTGACCTTAAAACAAAAAATAAGATAATAACTACAACTGCTGTTCCGATAAGAATTCCAATTATCTTATTCCTGTTTGAATCAGGATTATACGATTTTTCTGATCTGTCTATTTTAAGCCCTGAAAGATCTGCGCTTTTGGTTTCCATTGAGTGTTTAATTGTTAAAATTGATTGAATAATTAAAAATAATACAATTGCATATACAATTTGAAATAAAAATCGGCGAAATATAGGATTTTATCGGTAAAACCGAATTGACTTGTGTATAATCACCAAAATAGATATCCCGTAAATATGATCAATTCGCTTGGCCTAAACTATTAATTTATGTAATTTCTAATTAATGGTATTTAATTTTTTATTTACTAAATATTCTGCTCATGCCTAAAATTCTCTATATTGAATATGATGACGTTATCCGGGAAAATGTTCTGGAGTTGCTCCGTGAAGAAGGCTTCTCGGCAATAGGTGCCAGAAATGGGAATGAAGGTATAATTAAAATTGAGGAGACAGCTTATGATCTTATCTTATGTGATATTTCCCTCCCCGATATGAACGGTATTAGTATTTTAGAAGGTTATAAAATACGTTTTGGGAGTTTTCCGCCGCCTTTCATTTTTATCTCTGCTCTTAATGATAAAAAAATTATAAGACGGGGAATGGAAGTTGGTGCCGATGATTATCTTCAA
>JARLJR010000010.1 GCA_031291095.1 Legionella sp.
ATAATAGTTCGTGTAAAATGGCGCTTACTTGCATCGTACTTCCTCTATGAGTCTTTGATCGGAATCAATGAGATCACGTTATACGATGCAAGTCCACATTTTTAAAAACGAGTCGATACCTCAGGCCATGGGCCCGACCTACTCTTTATTTGCTCAAATCATCGTCCCATATTTGGGATAAGCCCTCACGAAATGAAGGAAAACGTAACGCAATATTAAGTTCCCTTTTTATTTTTACATTAGATACACGGCGATTACTTAAATAAAACTCCAGCTCCTTTGGTGATAATGAAGCGTCTTCAAACGAGATTAAAGGTAAGGGTAACTGCTTAAGTAAGGAGGCTGCATAGGCATCAACTACATGAGATGCGGCCGGTTCATCATCAGCTACATTATAGATGGATAACGCATGTGGATTCTTTATTGAAGCAAGAAGCACAGATGTAATATCGTCAACATGGGTACGTGAAAACACCTGGCCTTCTTTATAAATACTGTATTTTTTCCCAGATTGGATCCGTTCCAGCGGATTTCGTTGGGGTCCATAAATTCCCGCTAATCTAAAAACATGTAAAGGAAGCTGGTTTTCTTTTGCATAAGAGAACCATGCATTTTCAGCGTTCCTACGTAAAATTCCAGATGCGCTCTGTGGTCTACAAATACTTTCTTCATCAACCCAATTTCCTTGATAGTCACCATAGACCCCGGTAGAAGAAAGATAGCCTACCCATTCAATATGTGCAGCATGTCGTCTAATCAATTCTGAGTAATGTGATAATACGTAATCACCAACACCCGCTACAGGTGGGACACTAATTAAAAGATGTGTCGATTGACTAAGGTAGTCTTCAATATCAGAAGCATCAAAATCAATAAGCGTGATTCCATGAGAATGATTCGTTATTTTTTTTCTTTCCTGACGTGTTGTTCCAACGACGTCAAAGCCTAGCGGAATCAGTTTCTCAGCGAACCGAGTGGCCGTGTAGCCAAAGCCAAACATAAAAAAAGTAGGCGTCATTTAAATTACTTCCTTTTAGCGAGTAACGCCATAAAATGGCGTTACTAAAATTTGGCCTCTTCTTAGAGCACTGAAGAGGTCGCGATTGATTTTTTGAAAGTAACAATTAAATTTGAATCTTTCGTCTTTGTAGTCATAGAGTTCGGATCATAGCCTTGGGGTAATTGAAATGCCTGACGGTAATTGCTCTGAGAGTAGCTTACACTTTTGCTATTATCTTGGTCTCGCGTAATTTGCTGGGTTACGTTTGAACTCACAATTAGTTGTCCCTGTTTAACAGAGACATCCACTTTACTATCCCCTGCTTTTGGTAATTTTATTTTATAGATAATCTCATTTTTACTTTCTTTAATTTCAACGGTATTTGTACTACCAAATGGCATTTGATTCGGTTGATTCGCCAAGTTATGTTGCATTTGTGAAAACTGGCTTTTCATCAATTGATCCATAACACGTTGCATTTGAGCCATTTGCTTCAAAACATCATCCGGTGATTGAAAGAAGGGATCGTTATCAAAAGGATCCATAGGTCCTTGCGAATTGCTCTTTTGCGCTTGATTATTTTGCTTCGCCTCAAGTGCCACAGCTCCTGCTGATATCATCGTGATAAGAGGAACAGAGATTAAAATAGGGAGTAGTTTCTTTTTCATCTAAATCTCCTTTCTAAATTGCAAAAACTCAGGTTTTTTGGATAAAAGTAAGCCCGACTTTATTTTACTCGTCAAAAAATAAGACCTCACCAGAGGACACATCGTACAAACCACCAATAATTTTAATGGTTCGTTGCTCCTTTAGCTCCGCTATAATACTACTTTTATTTAAAATATTTTGAATGCTATTTTTGATATTAATTCGGGCAACTTCATTAACGTAAGCGAGATTAGCCCCATTTCGATTTTCTTTAAATGTTTTTTCCTGCTGTATTGCCGGTTTGATTTTTTCCAAAAGCTGAGTCAAAGAGCCTAACTGAGCATCATCACAGGCTCCTTTTATTGCGCCGCAATTGGTATGACCGAGCACTACTATTAATTTCGAGCCTGCTGCTTTACATGCAAATTCTAAACTACCGATAATATCTTCATTTACAATGTTACCAGCAATCCTAATACTAAAAATATCTCCCAGACCTTGGTCAAATATCAATTCTGCGGGGGTTCGCGAATCAATACAACTTAAAATTGTGGCAAAAGGATATTGTCCATCAGCGGTTTCATTTACTTGTTGCAATAAATTTCGATTAAACCGTAAGTTTTGAATAAATCGTTGATTCCCCTTGTGCAGCAAATCTATTGCTTGATCTGGGGTGATGTTATGTTGTTCTTTTTTTCCAATAGTTTTCATAAATACTCCAGTCCAAATTTAATTATTTATGTTGTTTTTTTTAATTTCCATTACGTTCCTCTCTATGGTCTTACAGATATCATTCAGAGGTAAATGGCTTAAATTCTCAATTGAAAAGGGGTTCTGTAGCTCAACGCCTATTTGGTCTAACGAAAAAAGAGCATAGGCGACCAAGGTTACAACCATAGGACTAATATATGGAGAGTAGTTAACTAAAGCCGCAGGAAGTATAATCAAAAATAAAAGAATAAATCGACGTGATTTAATTGCCATTACAAAGGGCATGGGCGTTTTTAATATTCGTTCACATGCACCTTGGCAATCGATAATTGTTTCACGAACCTCTTCTGCTTTCAAAAAAGAAAACTGATTTAATTTGCCGCTTTCTTGCATCTGCGACAAAATTGAAGCCTGTTTTGCCGAAATAAAATTAGGTTTGTGTTGCCACTCCTGCAGTTCGGCATATGTCTCGTCACACAATAAATGTTGGACATCGTCTATAGAGGTACTTCCCCGAAGACTATTCTTCATAAGGTAAGGCATTGCAGCAACTAGGCCGAGCATTTTATCTATCTCACCCTTATTTGCAGGTTCTACGTAACTTTTTATGATAATTGCCAAATTTCTACTGCAATTCACCACAGTACCCCATAGCTTTCTTGCTTCCCACCAGCGATCGTATCCCGCATTTACACGAAAAACTAAAATTAATCCCATAATTACCCCTGCGTATTCAAAGGGGCTTATAGGAAGAGCCAACTCAGGAATAAAAATACTTAGCGTAGAAATAAAACACGCATAAACAAATACCGCCAAAACCTTTGTAAATACTCTGGGAGTAACCGAACCATGAATGGCAAGCGCACAATCCATAAAATTAGGATATTCATATTGATTTCTTATTTTCTTATTTTCTTTCATAGCACTTCGCACCTAATTTATGCCTACAACACCTGGTTGCTTCACATAGTTAAAATGGAACATCGATTAGCAATCGATAAGTTTTTATCTTTCACTAAATTTTCATATCAGGATGGTATTTCAATTGCCGATGAGTATGAAACAGAACGAAATGTTATTTGAACTGATGACATAGCTTAATCCTCTTAATTTTTAAATTTCATGGTAAGAGATAAACGCTATATAGGGACGTTTGGTTCCAATTTCAAGATATTATAGAAAAATCCTATGAACCAACAGCTTCTTTTTAGAACATAACCACTCATAGAAAAGAAGCTGGGCTGTAAAGCCCCAGTTATCCATAGGCCACTTTAGTGTCAAATATTTTTTTCTTATTAGTTAGTTACATAATGACTAGTATCTAAATTTGAAGGTAGCATATAATTATATGTTATTTCATAGATGATCCTTAAGACGCAGGGAGCAAAGCTATTCATGCAAAATGATATTGCTATTTCAATTAACGCGCTGCAAAAGATTTATGAAAATGGTTTCAAAGCATTAGATGATATTCACCTTGAAATTCGTCAGGGGGAGATTTTTGCATTGCTTGGGCCAAATGGTGCGGGCAAAACAACATTGATTAATGCAATTTGCGGTATTGTGCAACCCACTCATGGTACAGTCACCATATCCGGTTATGACAACATCCGCCAATACCGCGAGGCGCGCAGCTCGGTTGGTTTAGTCCCACAAGAACTCACAACTGATGCCTTTGAAACAGTATGGGATACAGTTACCTTCAGCCGAGGTTTGTTTGGTAAAGCAAAGAATCCCTCATATATTGAAGAATTATTAAAGCGTCTCTCACTTTGGGATAAAAGGAAGGAACAAATTCAATACCTATCAGGTGGAATGAAACGCCGAGTTATGGTAGCCAAAGCACTATCCCATGAGCCCCAAATTCTCTTCCTTGATGAACCTACAGCCGGTGTCGATGTAGAGCTGCGCAAATCCATGTGGGCGCAAGTGCGCACCTTACGCGAAACCGGTATTACAATTATTCTCACCACACACTATATCGAAGAAGCACAAGTAATGGCTGATCGCGTGGGAATTATTGATAAAGGCAATTTAATTCTCACCGAAGACAAAAATACCTTAATGCATAAAATGGGTAAACGGCAGATGATTTTCGTGTTACGCGAGCCATTAGCACACATACCAGCAGGATTAAAAGATTATCCTTTAACGCTAGAGCAAGATGACAACGGCGGCAAATTGATTTTGACTTACGATGCGGAGGCCGATAATGATATTTCAGAAGTATTGGATAATCTAAAATCAAATGGCATACGGCCAAAAGATATCTATAGCCATCAAAGCAGTTTAGAAGAAATATTCATTGGTTTGTTGGGGGAAAAATGAATCTACGTGGTGTTGGTGCAATTTATAACTTTGAAATGGCACGCATGTTCCGTACATTAGGACAAAGCATTGCCTCTCCAGTTATCTCAACGGTACTTTATTTTATAGTGTTTGGATCTGCTATCGGCTCCCACATGCAAGCGATTAATGGCATCCCGTATGGGGCTTTTATTGTTCCAGGCCTTATTATGCTAACCGTTTTAGCTCAAAGTGTGTCCAACGCCTCATTTGGCATTTATTTTCCGCGCTTTACAGGCACTATTTATGAGATTCTCTCAGCCCCCCTTTCTTTTGGAGAAATAGTATTAGGTTATGTGGGGGCAGCCACAACTAAATCGGTAATCATTGGCGTGATTGTGCTCGCAACTGCCTGTTTTTTTGTACCTCTGCGTATTGCACATCCGTGGTGGATGGCCTTTTTTTTAATTATGACCAGTGTGACCTTTAGCCTGCTTGGTTTTATCATTGGCATATGGGCCAATGGCTTTGAGAAATTACAGCTAATACCTCTCCTCATCATTACCCCACTCACCTTTCTTGGCGGCAGCTTTTATTCCATCCATATGCTACCTCCGTTCTGGTATCAGATTTCATTGGCAAATCCAGTCGTCTATTTAGTGAGCGGATTTCGTTGGAGTTTTTACGAGCATAGTGACGTGAGCATCACTATTAGTATCACCATGATTTTAGCTTTTACGGTACTTTGTCTGGCGATTATTGGTTGGATTTTTAAAACGGGTTATGGATTAAAAAAATAAACTTGTCGAAGCCGTAGTCTTGCGACAGACTATAAATGATGAACACATGGAGTGTCTTAAATTATGCTATTTTATCTTGCATTATTTGTTTTGGGTCTTCTGCTCGTATTAAAAGGAGGAGATTTATTTGTAGATTCAAGCATCACGATTGCCAATCGATTCAAGATTCCCCGAATAGTTATTGGTGGGACTATAGTCAGTCTTGCTACAACCGCTCCTGAGCTTGTTGTATCGACAACTGCAAGCTATATGGGAAATGCGGGGATAGCCCTTGGTAACGCTGTGGGTTCGGCGATCGCAAACATCGGCCTTATTGTAGGAGTAGCGGCGATCTTAGCTCCGATAGCAATCGATGTTGTCGATTTCAGGAGACGCTCTTTGTGGATGCTCTTGTCTGCAATTCTTGTGGTCTTATTCTCCTGGGACTTCGATCTGGGCCGCGGCTCAGGCCTAATGCTATTCGCCCTGTCGGTTCTCTATTTGCTCCTTAATTATTTGCAATCTACTCGTAAGCAAAAAAATAAAGAGCTTACACCTGAAATTACATCTGCAGAAAACGATGCCTCGTTTTCGAAAGCCATTTTAAGGTTCTTAATCGGAGCGGTGCTCGTCATTGTGGGAAGTAAGCTTCTGGTTAACGCCGGTATCGCAATTGCAACGGCCCTTAAGATCCCGTCACTGATTATTGGCTTGACCGCAATTGCAGTAGGCACCTCCCTGCCTGAGCTGGTAACCGCAATTACCTCGGCGAAAAAGAAAGTGGCTGATCTAGCGATTGGGAATATTGTTGGCGCGAATATTCTGAATCTAGCTTTTATCACAGGAGTTTCTGCCATGATAAGGCCACTTTCCATAGAACTCTTTACCCGTAACTATGCCTTTGTGTGGCTTTTTATCATGATTATCGCCATGATGATTATTTTTTGGAAAAAAGGAACAATGGGGAAAAAATCAGGTATCCTCTTGGTTTCTCTTTATGTGATTTATAATTTAGGTCTCGTGTTATTTTCAGTATTGGGTTACGCAAATAAATAAGACATAAGCTGGATAAAATTTGTATGAGCATAATACTTTTTTAAACTATACTGAAAATACCAATACAGCCCTAATTAATAATAAAAGCTCAATAATCAAGGATGATGTTTATGAGAAAGCCAGTTTCATCGCGAGTTTATTATTTTATTCTATCCATGGTTGCAGCTTTTGGGATTTCGTGTAGTCAAAATGATAATCGCCCCCCAGTCAAAATCAGACCCGTTAAAGCAATTCAAATAGGTAATTCAACTGAGTTCAATAGCCGGGCGTTTCCGGGGCGAGCTACAGCATTTCAACAGGTTAATTTATCATTTAATGTGGATGGTTCTTTAATTGAGCTGCCAGTTAAAATCGGGGACCAGATTAAAAAGGGCACTTTAATTGCGAAACTTGATCAGCGAGAATTCGAGGCAAAAATACAATCAGCTCAAGCAGAATTTATACGTGATCAACAAAATTATTCACGAGCTAAAGCCTTAGTTGGGAAGGGGCATATTTCAAAAGCAGATTATGACCTGTTGAAAGCAAAGCTTGCCGTGTCGCAAGCAAATAAGGACTTAGCGGAAAAAACGCTAAAAGATAGTGTGCTCCTAGCACCATTCCATGGAAAAATTTCTAACTTATACGTTGAAAATTATCAGACGATATCAAGTAAACAAAATATTGCTCGCTTATTAGATACCTCTCAAATTGAAATGGTAATACAGATTCCCGAGGGATTGATAAGTTACATTCCATTTGTAAAAAATATTATTGTCCATTTCGACCCATTTCCCAATCACCCGATTCCCGCGCAAATAAAAGAAATAAGTAACGAAGCATCTCCTGAAACACGAACCTACCCTGTTACTCTAATTATGCAACAGCCTATGGATATTGAGATATTACCTGGCATGGCCGGTAAAGCTACTGGGCGAGTGGAACAGGCAAAGATTCAAAATAAACTAACGATCCCGGCCTCTGCGGTAATGACCACTGATTCAGAGAAAAAAACTTATGTATGGATAATCAATTCTCAAACCAATGAACTTCATCGACGTGAAATTGTTATTGGTGAGCTCACGCCCACAGGAATCTCGGTTCTTCAAGGATTGCATGAAAAAGAATGGGTGGTAACCGCAGGTATTCATAGCCTTAAAGAAGGGGAAAAAGTCACCCGTTTAAATGAGCAAGGAAATTAAAATGGCTTCACTAGCGAACAGTGCCATTAAAAATAGAACTGTTACCTCGTTTATTTTATTGCTACTTGTTATTGCCGGCTCTATTTGTTTTTTTAATCTTGGCCGCCTGGAAGACCCTGAATTTACCGTTAAAACAGCAACGATCACGACTCATTATCCTGGTGCTAGTGCGAAACAAGTTGAATTAGAAGTCACCGATCGCATCGAGAAAAAAATCCAAGAAATGTCTGAAATAAAGGATATTTCATCTATTTCCAGGCCTGGGCTTTCAATTATTAAAGTCAACATCAAAAACGAATATTGGTCTGATCGCCTACCCCAGGTTTGGGATAACTTACGCAAGAAAGTTCAAGACATACAAAATAGCTTACCTCCAGGAACGGATACCCCAGTGGTGGGAGACGATTTTGGTTATGTATTTGGCTTTCTCTTGGCAGTAACCGCTGATGGATTTAGTTATGCTGAACTTGAAAATTATACCAAGGAAATTCAAAAGGAACTCAATATCGTTCCCGGAGTTGCCAGGGTTGATTTATGGGGTGTGCAGCAAAAAAGAATTTATTTAGATATTTCAAATACTCAATTTTCCCAATTGGAAGTGACACTTGCAGACATAGAAAAAACACTCAAATTGCAAAACCAAGTTGTGAATGCAGGACACGTAAATTACCAGTTACAGCGAATGCGAATTGCCCCAACAGGTGAGTTTAATACAGCTGATGCTATTGGTGATTTAGCAATTACCTCGCACTTAAAATTAAACAAACCACAAAACAATGAAGAAATTATCAGGATTCGTGATTTTGCGGAGGTTAAAGAAGGCTATTTAGATCCCCCTGAGCAATTAATGCGCTATTCCGGTTTACCTGCTATTGGAATCGCATTAGCACCACTCGCTGGAGTTAATGCCGTTAAAGTTGGTCAAGATGTAGACAACCGCCTTGAAGAGCTGCAAGACAAGCTTCCAAGAGGTATTGAAATTCATAAAATTTCATGGCAATCCGATATTGTTGCTGAATCAATAGACTCGTTCCTTATTAATTTACTCGAAGCGGTCATTATCGTTTTACTGGTATTAGCATTTACCATGGGGGTAAGAGCTGGGATGATCATTGGCGTTTCTGGATTAATCTTGGCGATTTTAGGCACATTTATTGTCATGCAATTACTGCATATTGATTTGCAACGTGTCTCTCTCGGCGCATTAATTATCGCTATGGGAATGATGGTGGATAATGCCATTGTAGTAGTTGATGGATTTATCAGCCGTTTGCAGCAAGGAAGGACACGGGAAGAAGCCGCTGAAGAAGCAGCGCAAATCTCTTCTATGCCATTATTAGGGGCAACTGTTGTTGCATGCATGGCTTTTTACCCTATTTTCGCATCAACTTATGATACGGGTGAATATGCCGGAAGTTTATTCACGGTCATTGCCGTTTCCCTCCTGTTAAGCTGGGTACTTTCCCAAACAGCTACCCCTCTTTTGTGTATTTTATTTATGCCTGACCCCAAGAAAACAGTTGGCAAAGAAGAAGCATATACCAGCAGATTTTATAAAGGATATAAGTCTATCCTTGAAGCGGCGATACGTTATCGAATACTTTTTAGCCTGAGCATGTGTGGGCTTTTGCTACTGTCTATTATTGGTTTTCGCTTTGTTCCCATTATGTATTTCCCCGATTCATCGCGCTTACAAGTGATGATTGACTATTGGGCACCCGAAGGTACTCGCATCCAAGTAGTGTCAACCGATCTTGAACGACTTGAGAAAAAACTTTTAGCTGACCCTGGAGTTACCAGTGTAAGCACCTTTATTGGTCAAGGGCCGCCTCGTTTTTACTTACCTGTGGAATCAGAGTTTCCTTATTCTTCATATGCGCAACTGATTGTAAATATGAAAAGCTTGAAGGATGTGGATAGATTAGTCGCGACATTACCGGCCTGGAATGACACGAATTACCCACAATCCATGGTGAGGGTACGAAAATATGCTGTGGGTGCATTTAATAACTGGAAAATCGCGGCTCGATTTAGTGGGCCAGCCAATGCAGATCCACAGACTTTACGTCATCTAGCTGAGCAAGCTGTAGCGATTTTAAGAGCAAGTCCTCATGCAATTGATGTACGCACTGATTGGCGTGAGCCCGTATTACAAATTGTTCCCGAGTATCAACAAGAGCGCGCACGTTGGGCGGGTATTTCACGACTTGATTTAGCGCAAACCTTAGAACGAGCCAGCGATGGAATTACTGTAGGCCTTTATCGCGAACAAGATAGTTTGATTCCCATTATCTTGCGTCAGCCATTGAGTGAACGAGATACCGCCGCTGTTGATCTGCCTTTATTACAAGTCAATTCACAATTGAGCACGAAAACCACCCCGGTTTCGCAAGTAGTAGATGGGATAAAAATTGTCTGGACAGACCCCATACTTTGGCGCTGGGATCGTAAACGAGCGATTACAGTACAATGCTCACCTTATGGAGTCACCGCAAATACTCTTCGTGAAAGTATTTTGCCCCAGTTCGAAAAAATCAAATTACCTCCTGGTTACACATTAACCTGGGATGGAGAATATAAAAGCAGTCGGGAGTCCGCGGATGCATTAAAACCTGGCCTTTTCCCCGCAGTGGTCATCATGCTGTTAATTATTGTCATGTTATTTAATGCTTATCGCCCCCCGATTATCATTATTGCCGCAATTCCTTTTGCGATGATCGGGATCACCGTTGGCTTGCTTCTTACCGGAGTACCTTTTGGCTTTATTGCCTTATTAGGGGCGATGAGTTTGTCAGGCATGATGATAAAAAATTCTGTGGTGCTGTTGGATCAAGTAAATTTAAATCTTGCCAGCGGAATGAAGCCCTATGATGCGGTGGTATCGGCAGGATTAAGTCGTTTATCGCCAGTAGTTAATGCTGCAGTGACCACTATATTAGGCGTGATTCCTTTGTTACAAGATGTTTTTTGGGTTTCTCTTGCAGTAACTATTATGTTTGGATTAACTGTTGGGACCATTCTCACTATGTTTTTAGTTCCAGCCTTTTACTGCATTTTGTATCGGATCAAACCTAAGGGAGAACAACAAAAAACACAGTAACATTGCGGATCATACCCAGTTAAAGTATTACTAATTAGAATCTATAATTTTAAATAGGCGCGCTTAATTAATGGATTATTGATGATGGCTCTTATAAGAAAATGGCGTTTCCTTTTTTTATTCTTTGTTATTTTAACTTTTTGTTTGCTCAGAGCTATTGAAGCACAAACAGGTGTACGGCCACTTGCAGATTTTTTTTTAATCACCCTAATTATTGTTAGTTTGATAGCAATTTCCGAACATAAGCAAACAGTTATTCGTGGCTTATTTATTTTAGGCCTGTTAGAAATAGGCCTGATTGTCATGAGCATATGGATAATAAATTTTCCTGAACATTTTCTAAAATTAATTTTCGGATTACTTTTTTTCCTCTTAATGACGGCTACTTGTATAAAACTAACATTAGAAGATAAAACAATTAACATTACAACCTTATTTGGCTCCCTCTCTGCTTATCTGTTTATCGGTTTAACTTTTGCCTATTTATACTTACTTATTTATTTACTCTATCCTCAATCAATCTCAGGTTTAGAGCCCTATGCCGATACCAGAGCAATTTATTTCTCGTTCATCACCCTAACTACTGTAGGATTTGGCGATGTAGTCGCTACGGGCCCTATTATGCAATGCTTGTCTTGGATGGAAGCCTTCTGCGGCCAAGCTTATTTAGCTATTTTTATTTCTCAGTTGGTAGGAAGATATGTATCTAAACCTTGATTATGCTGAACGCAGCAAGGCTCCTGGGCTAAAACTTAGCCAGGGCCTTATGCAAAGGTCTAACTTTGAAGATTCTCTTTTTCTTGTTCAAGCCACTCCAAAAAAGCTTCGCGATCTGATTGAGACAAATTAGAAAATTTATTTTTAATTGTTTCGATAGGTTGGTATTGCTTTCTTGGCGCTTTGGTATAAGTTTCGTTGATATTTATTTTTCCTTGTATCACATCTTCATAGGCGTCAGGATCTTTCTTCATTAACTTTAAAAGCTGTCCATCAACCGATCTCGAATGAGAGGGTAAATACGTAATACTGTTTTCCTGATAGAGATCTGGATTTGTATTATCGTGCTCTCGAAGATCATTCTTCAAATCTTTAATAGAGATTTTATTTTCCTTTGCATACGTCCTGACTGAGTTATCTACCCTAGTAAGAACATCCCCCCAATGAGCAACATGTGTATTTACATCCATGGCAGACCGCAATAACCACAACATTTCATTGTTAGTAATACCCAAGCCATCTGATGATTTATCAAGGGCATATTCTCCAAAGTTTTCATATGGCTTAGTTCTTTTTGTCCAAACTTCCCGTTCAATAATCTGGGATATTACAGAAGGAAGGCTCTGAGAGATAAGTTGATTAAATTCACCTATATACTGATTAGCTTGAGTATGTAGTTCTTCATCAGAGAGGATTGAGGTGTCTTCGTTTAAAGTTTTATTTGGTAGTTCTTCTGATTGCATTGTAAACCCACTTGTTGAGCAATAACCATTCGGTATTTTAACGTTACTAAATGGGTATCTTAAGCTGAGAAGCTGATTAAACTCAATAAGTGCTTCCTAAAATAACATGTTTTTTCCTTGGAGTTCACCAACGAATATGCACACATTTTGCCCATTAGGCTATAATTTTAGTTATCCTAGGCGCATTTGAATAGTGATTGTGGCTTAAAAGCTCACTCGTTTTTATGTTAAATCAACGGGAGATCATCATGTCAAACAGCAAGATTTTTAGGACTAAAACAACACATTTCTTTTCTAAAATGAAAGGATGCACGAATAAGCAAAAAGTAAAGGATATAAGTTTTTCTGAAGGGGGTAATGTAGAAATATTAAATTACATGGAAAAAATTGACGGCCTGACAACAAATCATATGCCGACAATAAAAGAAAAAATTGGAATTGACCTCTATGGGCTAGTAGCAAAGGTACCACGTACCCAAATAGGACTAAGAACCAAGGATGAATACAGAGATCTGATAGTGAATCACCTGATGAGCCCTAGTCAACCTCATTTTAAGCCAGTCACACCAGAGCAAGTAGAGAATAATATGGAACTTTATCAAAATACTGATGGAAGCATGAGTTATAAAGGTATTGGTCCTCCCAACAATTCCAGATATGTTACTTTTTGCTCCGTTTTTCTTGACGAATATAGGGATTTTGGACCCGATTTTATAAACTATATTAAAGATAATGGCCGCCCCCCGGAGAAAATTATAAATGATGATATTCCTATAATAGAAGTAAGCCATGAAACAGAACATGCGGTAATTAGGTATGTAGATAGCGATTATCCTGGCCCAAGTTATGAAATAACTGGGGTAATGAGACTTGCAGCGATGGCTATGATTTTAGGGGATCGAGATTGGTTGGGGGGAAAGGGATTTAATGCAGGATTTGCGCTCGAAAACGGGCGTGCGGTGGCAACAATGGTTGATGCAGGCCTGGCACTCGACGATAACGAGACGATGAGAAATATGTCATCAAAAGAAATAAAGGACAAAAAAATTCGATTTGGGAATAGTAATTCTATTTTTATTGAATTTGATAAGCTGACTCTAAATCAAAAAGAGGAGTTTCTTAGTACCTTACATCAATTTACGCGTCTTAGTGAGGAAGAGTTAAGGGTATGCATAACGGATTTGGTAAGAAGAAATGGGACATTTAATCAAAATCCATTCAATTTAACGCTATTAAATGATGAAGACGCTAATAACATAGTCGAGAGCATCATAGCGAATGTTCAAGAAATAAAAGGGATATATGAAGTTGAACTTGCTGAATACAGCAATCAACATGAAGAAATGCCAAATAATTTTAACATGCCAAGTGATATATTCGCTCCCGATTATACTGCTCAATCAACGGAATTATGCCATTTTACGTCTATCAAGCAACTGCGTGAAATGCAAGGGAATATTCCTCAAGAGATAACATCTCATATGTTAAATTTAATAAATCGTATTAATGCAGAAATTAATCGCTTAAAAGAGCTCAGCGATGAGGGATATAGTACTCACCAAAATGAATCCAGAATTAAAATCCTAGAAGCGACTAAGCACTATATCTGGAGTGAGATCGACTTTAATGAGTTACGTCAGATTAAAAAAGGCCGTGAATGGAAGAGTGATAAATTAGACACTACGGAAACATTTATTGAAGAAGCAAAAAATTTTTGTGACGTAAGATTATTACTCGCTAATCTTGATAAAGAAATCAGACGCTGTGAAGAAGCGATTAAAACTGAAACCGAGGGCAATCCTAGCACATTAACCGTATTAAAACATGCAAAGGAATATCTTGGTGGGCAGATAAATAAGGCTCAGTTAGAGGAAGTACAATCGGCGTATACGGACTGGGAAAATGGTTCCATAAATGCTAAAGACCTTGTTGAGCAAGTAATACAATATAAGCAAGATGTTTCTGTGTTTGAAGAGATGCTAGGAACACGAAGTAGTATGTAAGAGTTAATTACAGACTATAAATATCCCACAAGACTTAGCTGTGTGTTTATTCTTATTTATAGCCAAGCATTGTGGCAATAGCGCATTTTAGTATGGAGAAATAAAATGAGCTCAATCGTTATTTTTTTTAATGCCATTACTAATTTTAAAAGTGATTTGAGCCCATTAAAATCTACGGTTGAATGCCCTATTTTATTCGTTAATACAGCTATTTATGAACAATTAAATGAAAATCAAAAATACTTTTTTGAGAAAATTCATATTATTGATCCGCTAAATTTTGATACGACCCTCCCCTTAGTCACACACTATTTAGAAGAAATAAGCCAAGATAACTTATGGTTAGTAACTAATGATGAATCCTGCATGCTTACTGTTGGTAAGCTTATTGATCACTTGGGTTTACCCGGTGATGGAGAAAAAACCTTAGTTAAATTTATTGATAAAGTTGTAATGAAAAATATAGTGCATGCCTGGGGAGTTCGTACGCCCCACTACCAAGTGTTTAATAAAGAGTTCTATTTCAAAAATAAAGTACTTTATGGTGATGAGCTCGAAAAAAAGTTCCAATATCCTTTTGTTGTGAAACCAATTGCATTGTATGGTAGTGCCAGTTTCAAAAAAATACATAATAGAACGGAATGGGTATCTTATGCGGAACAAATGGCACAATCTGAGATCCCTTTTCAAATTGAGGAATTTATCGAAGGAACTTTATTTCATTGTGATGCCATTATACAAAATAAAGAGGTTCAATTTACCTCTATTTCAGAATACCTTTGGCCTATGGCGCTTTTTATGGAAGGTTATCCTGCAGGCAGTATTGTCTTGCCTAAATTCGACCCGCGTTGGGATAAGTTAAATGCAGTCCACGAACAAATCATTGCTGCGTTACAACCTCCTGATGGTGCTACCCATTGTGAATTATTTCTAACAAACAACAATGAAGTCATTTTTTTAGAAATAGCTGCCAGACCTTCAGGGGCATTAGTGGTTGCACTGATTGAACGAATCACCGGAGTAAACATAGAACTAGCGCACTTTAATCTAAGACTACAACACCCCATTAATATCCAACCAAAACCAATAACCAATTTTTCTTTTTTTTGTTATATCCCGAAAAAAGATGGGGTCGTTTTGAGTATGGAAGTACCTAAACTCAACAGTGAGCTCAATATTGAATGGAATGTTAAACCTGGAGAGGTGATTCAACTGCCTGTCACTGAAGAACATGATATTCCGATAAAAGCCATTAACATTGCAGCAACACTTATATTAAGCAATGCAAACTTTGACGTTCTTTATCAAGATTTTCTCACCCTAAAAACAGCACCATTGCTCACCATGCAAACATCCAATTACAGCGGCTCATAAACCAGTTCGTTTTGTCTTGCTAGATGCTCCAAAACATCCTCATTAACCTCAACCCCAAGCCCCGGTTTTTCAAAAGGTATTCTCATGCCCTGAACATAGGGCGATTGCGTAAAAATTGGTTTTTTAAAATGCTGAAATAAAAATAAATCACTATCTAAATCAGTAAATACTACATTAGGCATTGATGCTGCAAAATGGATGCCCGCTGAAACGCCCAATGGTCCTTCCATCATGCAACCAACCATTACTTTTAATCCAGCTTCCTGAGCTCTTTGCGCCATAAGCCTTGCCTTCCAAATTCCACCTGCTTTTTGGATTTTGATGTTTATTCCATTTACTGCATTCATGCGAATCAATTGTTCCAGGTCATCCATGCCTACAATGCTTTCATCAGCGTAGATATTAACTCCATCAAGCTGATTTTTTATGTCGAGTAATCCTTGATAATCATGCTTTTCCACGGGTTGCTCAATAGCAACTACCGTTCCCAAAATTGATTGTATTTCTTTTAATGCTTCGATGGCTTCTCGAGAATCCTTAAAGCATTGATTGGGATCAAGGACATAAGCTACATTTTTTGCAAATACGCTTTTAATTATTTTTGCAATTTCAGGGCTATTTTTATCATTATCTAATTTAATCTTAATTAATTGGACTTGAGGATAATGTTGCCGGATCTTCATTGCAAATTCTTTGGTTTCTTCCAAATCTAAAACCGGTATGGTCAAACTATTGGGTGTGAGGTTCTTTACCTTGCCAAAAAGCGCATAGACAGGCATATTTTTCATCTGCCCTAGCAAGTCATGAAAAGCAGCATCCAAGGCAGCTGCCGCATGTGAGCTCTGGATGTTCTCTTGAAGAAGCTGATAAAAAACGTGTGGTGACTCATTAGGATTGATCAGGCACTGTTTAAACTTTTGTAACTGAGAAACCACATAATCATAGGTTTCACCCGTCATCAGAGTAAAGGGGGCAGCCTCTCCCCTACCGATGAAATTATTATAACGAAGTTGAACTAATATGGTCTCTAAATGAGTCCAGGTATATGTTGCGATAGACAGTGGTTGTGGGAGTTTATATTTAAGCCGGTATATTTTTAATGACGCGCCATCCATATGCCTCACTCCTCAGAAATCCTCTATAATTAACTTAGCACCCGTCTCATTATAGACCCTTTTAAGAGAGTTCAATGAATGTACTTTTTCTTATAGGCAGTGATTTATATTCATATAATATGGCAAATGAGATTTGTCTTCATTTTGCAAAACATCATTTGCACGCATCCTTTCTGGTATTTAAGAATGAGTCCGCATTTAATCCAGAAAAAATGCTCGATGAAATCAATGAATTAATATTTTATGAGCGAACTTTATTCAGTGAAGTCTTACTTCCTTATCTCAACAATCACCCTAATAAAGGCAAATATCTAAGCTTAGAGGCATTGGCTCAACAATATGGTATTAACTATGTTCGTTGTAGTTCTATTGACAGTAAAAGTGCATCATCATTTATTTTAAAGCAAGTAGAAGCGTGGAATATTGATGTCACAATATCAATAAGATGCATCGTCAAGCTTGATGAACAACTTATCAATCACTTTACCCGTTCCAATGAGCACTATCTGTGGAATGTTCATCCAGGTTTATTGCCTCAATATAGAGGCATTATGCCGGTATTTGGAGCAATGTTTAACCAAGAAGCGGAACATGGGATTACCCTGCTGAGAGTCTCAGCAAAACTGGATGCAGGCACCCTAATCGATTCACGAACCTGGCCCATTGACTATTCCAAATCAATGATGCAAAACGCATTAGATTTGATTCCCGCAGGAGTTGATTTAATCACGAGCAACGTGCTTAGGGCATCAAAGAAAGAACACTTGCCAACATTGATTCAAAATGAAGCTGAAAAAGGGTTTTATTCATTCCCTACAGCTGAGGAACTTAAACTTTTTGAATCTAGGGGAATGAGTCTTTATTCCAAAGAAGGGTTAATCGATGTGATGAAGCAGAACTATCTAACTGAAAATCAAGAAGAGGTTTTAAATAATTTGCGAAACTATGTTCGATCTACATGCAGCGAATGATGAATTAATTCGCCAAAATGATACACCATTTAAAACCTAACTCCTTAAGTAAGCATCATTCAGTCCAACACCTAAAGTATCAATAATTTTTATTTAAGAAATACCGTAAAAAATACGGTGTTGGTAAATCAAGTCACCCTGTACAATAAAGGAACTAACCTCATGAGGAACTAAAGAATAAATGCCAATCGTCAAACTCCCTTTTTTTCCAAAGTTATCTCAAGATACTAGTGTCAAAGTCATAAACTATTTATTCGATGAAAGTTTAAATACGCTCTCTTTAACTACGCCACAATTCCACCATTTTTTTACACAAGAACACCCCCATTTCAGAACACTCATGCTGGAACGTTTTCAAATTGTTAATATCACAAATAAAGAACTCAACAGTTTTGAGCATTATTGTAATAATAAAAAAATTACCTTGAGCTACAATAGGTTATACAGAAACCTGGTCAAATTGGTAGAGCATCTCGAATACGTTTCTCCTAAAAAAAGGGAGCTCATAAAAAGCAAACCTTTATTAATCTTATTTTGTTGCGCAGATCGCGAAGAACTGGTTCCATTCATATCCAATGAGGGTGATCCTGAATTAATCTTTCAGATTGCTCTGCTTGCTAGTTCAGGAAAATTTCTCCAAAAAGCATTAAAAAATAAAAATTTAAATTTATCCGAAGCACTAGTATTACAAAGTGCCTTATATGATAAGCCCTTAGTAAAGAAGTTACTCCCTTTCTTTAATCCTAAAAACATGCTCAACACATTACTTGAATATGACCTCGAACTTGATGAAGAAGCATTTTCATTCATTAGCCAATTGGCCTCTGAAATGCAAGCTGCCTGGGATGAAATAACACGAAGCTTCCGACGCGATCCATTTAATATTACAAAAGACTTATCAGCACTAGCCAAATTTGCATACCAACGAAATCCGCTTTTAACCGACTTTATCAAAAAACTCTATCAAACCCATAGATTGCCTATTAACTATAGCGGTATAAGGCTGACTACCATGGAGGAAAACTCTTTAGTTAATTTGCGTATACTATTGCCCCATGTAACTCAATTGCCTCAAAACATATCAAAAACCACAGGTATGCTCCCTCCCGAAGAATGGAAAGATGACATACAATTATTTACGAATCAAAACTCGACTATCACCATTAACAAACTGACATACGCAGCATTTCGCTCCAATGCCAATACTATGATGGACTATCTTTTTTCTCATCCTGCTGTGTCTCACATGTTCAACCAACTCCGAGGAACCATTGCAACTGATGAGCAAATGTCCCCTGCTCAATTAATGCTGGTACGAAACCAATTTATCTCGAGGGTTCAAATCGCTCACCCACTTACAGGCCAATATAACAAAGACTTTATCAATAACCTCTTTAGCAAACTCGATTATGATGTTGATTTAATTTATAAATTACACATAACGGGAAGTAACCAGCCACAACCATTCATAGAATTAATAACTCAAATTGATTTTCCAAATGTAGAAGAGCCATTATTAAAAAGTAGCTTTTTCAAAGCCCATATTCTTAATGATGAAAATATGACTCACGAATTCATGAGCAAGGCTTTTTGTTTCAATAATATGAAACTTTTCAATGAGCTACTCCATCATCCAATCATCGCGGAGCGAGCCTTATCCAATCATTTTTTAAGGTTCTTAATCCGTAATCTTAAAGTCAATAATAGTAATATAGATTATCTAAAACTATTTCTCTCTCAGCTGAATAAAGAAGAAAAAACCATAGTGCTTGATACTCCTGACACCATTTATGAACTGTTTTTATTTGAACACATGGATTTAAGAACCCTAACATTTTTCATGGATGAGCTCTATACAAAGGACGGGCTATTATGGAAAGAGGACCAGGAAACTCTGTTCTTATTAGCTCAAACAATCCTGGATTCAAAATCACTTTTCTATTTAATCCGTTATATGGGAAAAACAAACCATAATTTATTACTCGCTGATGAAAAAACAGAAGCCTGGATTCATCAACAATTCACCAATCTATCTCCGTCATTAGAATCAGGGGATTTATGGTTTTTCCAATTAAAACAAGCCAATGGTCATCCCATCATGTTTTACCATGCTCTAGATTCCTACTTATTTGATCCCTCCTTAAAACCGGGAATCTTAGCCATGAAAGCAGTATGGCAAGAATATCTGGAAAACAAAGTCATTTTAAAGAAAACATTAGAAACAGCTTTTAAAGCCTTACCTCATTATTTTATGGAAGAATTATTATTTTTATTTGAACAATTTCCTGAAAGTAAGGCACAATTTGAGCAACCACTTTTAGAAATGCTTGAAGAATATAAAGCCAATGAAACACGCTCATTGAATGAAACGCATGCCATGCTTGAATTACGCGCTGCACTTCATGGAAATTGTAGTCTTGTTTGCAGCCAGGCTCAATGACACATTAACAAACATGTCCCTATTGATGCTGCATCAGAACGAAAGCTGGGCTTTACAGCCCCAGCCTACTGTTTTTACTGTACAATTTCCCTTAAATTCCATTGAGCAGCTTATGCCGTTGCCAGATAATCTTTTCCATACTGTTCTAAATAATCGTTGTAATTACCCAGAAAATCCTGCACTCCATATTGTTCGGTTAATACAATAATACGCGTTGCAATATCATCAATAAAATAACGATTATGGCTAACAAATAATACGGCTCCAGGAAACAGCTGAATGGCTTCGATTAAGGCATCGATTGACTCAAGGTCTAAATGGTTGGTGGGCTCATCAAAGATCAAAACATTATGTTTTTCCAAAATTAATTTGGCCATAATTAGCCGCGCGGACTCTCCCCCACTTAATACGCCAATCTTTTTATCAACATCGGCTCCGCGGAATAGTACTTGACCAAGCACCTTCCTGATTTCTTGGCTTGGTGCGGCGATATGATCTTCCATCCATTGCAAAATAGTTTGCTCTGGATTCAGTTGGGTTCGATAATCTTGGGCAAAATAACCAGCCTTTACCGTGTCACTCCATTCAAAACTTCCCTGATCGGCATGTAATTCTTTTAATAAAATTTTTAGAAACGTCGATTTTCCAATACCATTTGGTCCGATGATGGCACATTTATCACCACGTTGAATGGTAAGCGATACATTTTTTAATAATACGCGTTCATCAAATTTTTTGTGTAACTGTTCTACTTTGACTACTACTTTGCCTGAAGATTTCTTTTGTTGGAAATTAAAATGGGGTTTGAAAATATTAGACTCTTTAATCTCGACCAACTCGATGCGATCGATCATTTTTTGTCGTGACGCGGCCTGACTTGCCTTACTTGCTTTGGCACCAAAGCGATCAACAAACCCCTGCAAAGCATCAATTCGTTTTTCCTGGTTTTTCAACTCACTTTGTTTCAAGCGTAAGCGTTCCTCTTTAGCAAAACAAAATTTGTCATAATTTCCTGGGTAATCCAGGATCGTATCGTAATCAATATCAAGGATATTCGTGGACGTATTATTGAGAAAACTTCGGTCATGAGAAATAAAAATCAATAGTCCTTTAAATGAGGTTTTTAGAAACTCTTCGAGCCAGGCAATCGATATAATATCCAAATGGTTGGTTGGTTCGTCGAGCAGCATAATATCGGGTTGTTGATAAAGAACTTGTGCCAATAGAACACGTAATTTGTAACCGCCTGATAAAGCACTCAATGGGCCATAATGAAACTTTTCAGCGATGCCTAAGCCAAGTAATAAATTTTTTACGGTAGCCTCTGCTTCATAGCCCCCCTGATTCATCACTATTTCTTCTAATTCGCTCAGTCGATAGCCATCTTCCTCGGTAAAGGTTTCTTTAGAATATAAGCTCTCTTTCTCAGTAAGTGCATCCCACAAGACAGGATTTCCACGAATAACCACATCAATAAGACGATCCTGCTCATAACGGAAGTGATCTTGCTTCAAAATGCCTATTTTATGAATTTTTGCTTTTTCAACTGTGCCATGTGATGCTTGTTCTTCGCCTGCTAATATTTTTAAAAAAGTAGACTTTCCTGTACCATTAGCACCGACTACACCATAACGTTGCGTAGGCAATAAGGTCAAATCCACATTTTGGAATAAGGATTTTGGTCCAAACAGCATACTTATACTTTTTACATCTAACATTAACCCAGCCTCTCAAAAATACAGTGTTCACAATTAAATCTATTTGTGCTTTTTGTGCAATTTTAACATTATTTGTGACAATTAGCATGCAACTTAACATTTTTAGATTACTTAAAGTGGATACTGAACTGATAAATATCCAATTTCTCAAAACAAATTGATTTAATATTGAACTAAAAAATGTTACCCTATGCACTTTTTATAAGACATAAGTGCCCTCCATGATCCAATATGAACTCCCTGATCAGCAACAATTGTTCTCTCAGTTACCGCTGCGCGAAGAACTATTAAAGAGTCTTAATTCGTTAAATTACGAAAATATGACGCCCATACAAATGCAAAGTCTGCCCATAATCCTTAACAATGAGGATATTATTGCTCAAGCAAAAACCGGCAGTGGAAAGACCGCGACTTTTGGTTTGTCTCTATTAAATAATTTAAAAATTTCGTTTTTTGGCGCACAAGCATTGGTTCTTTGTCCTACCCGAGAACTGGCAGAACAAGTAAGCCAGGCAATTCGTCGCTTAGCCTGTTTAATGCCTAATGTTAAAATTATTAATTTGTCTGGTGGCATTCCGATGAAGCCTCAACTGGATTCATTAAGACATGGCGCTCATATCATTGTAGGAACACCAGGTCGAGTTCTTAAACATTTAAAAGGCGGCTCCCTAGACTTGAGCCAGCTAAAAACCTTAGTTTTAGATGAAGCAGATAGAATGCTGGATATGGGATTTTTTGATGACATCACCAGCATCATTTCAGCCACCCCCAAACAACGTCAAACCCTACTCTTTTCTGCAACCTATCCTGATGAAATCAAACAACTGTCAAAGCAGTTTATGAAAAACCCCAAAGAGGTCCATGTAGAAACCCCACATGATGAAATTGATATCGAACAACGTTTTTATGAGGTCGCAAAACAAGGTCAGAAGTTTCCCGTATTAAAATCCTTATTGCTACATCATCAACCCAGTTCGACACTAATCTTCTGTAATACCAAACAGCAAACAACAGATGTAACCGATCAACTTATTCATGAAGGCTTTAGTGCAATCGCTTTGAATGGAGATATGGAACAAGTAGATCGGGATCTGGCAGTCTTGCGTTTTGCCAACCAAAGTTGTTCTATCCTGGTTGCAACGGATGTTGCCGCTCGAGGCCTTGATATTAAGGAGCTTCCTGCGGTTATTAATTTTGATCTTGCCTTTGATCGTGATGTTCATATTCATCGTATTGGCCGAACTGGACGCGCTGGGAATAAAGGTATTGCGTTAAGTATTACCACACCTGCCGATGCACAACGACTTTGTGCTATTGAAGAGAACCAGCCCTCCCCTATTGTCTGGGGAAACACGGATGAATTTGCCAACAGCAATTCAACTCGATTAGTGCCAGAAATGGTTACCCTATGCCTTGCTTCCGGCAAAAAAGATAAAATTCGTCCGGGAGATATTCTAGGTGCATTAACCAAGGATGCGGGATTAGCAGGAACTACGATCGGTAAAATTAATGTTACGACCATGAACTCTTATGTTGCTATTCACCGCAACCATGTCGACAAAGCCTACCACTATTTACAAAATGGGAAATTGAAAGGGCGCAAGGTTAATGTTCGTAAAATAGGTTAAACAACTGGTGTAGCCTTGATGCAGCATCGCGTAATCAAGGCTACAGCAACTTACTAACTAATAAGCTCAGCCAATTTTATCACCCAGCGTGGCTCACCATTATCTTCAATAAACCAAGCAGCCATCAAAATTAGCCTTACAAATACCCAATCATTGATCCGCTGCGCTTCAAGCCCTGATTTTTGTGCCAGCAATTCAACCCGCTTCGCAAAGAGGGTCTTTACATCGCGTGTCGTTGCAAGTTCATTAATATACATAAAATCAAAAGCAGCAATTTCAAACTCAGCCTCGCCAATAACTCCTTTAGGATCAATTGCTAACCATTCACTACCATGTCTTAAAATATTGTCATGATGTAAATCGCCATGTAGGAAAATAAGTGGTTTTAGAGAAGAAAGGAGTTTATTTCTTAACTCGATAGCCTTTTTTAATAGTACTGTAGGTATTTGTTGCAACGCCGGACTATCAAATGCTTGGAGCCAGTCGGCAACTTGAGGATGATTTGATTGTTCAAACTGCGGTTGATTACAGTGAAGTCGTTGCATAGTCTCGACATAACAGTCCATCACATAATCCTGTTGCTCGTGATATAAAGATTTAAGCGTTATCCCAGGAACCGCCTGTTGTAATAATAAGGCATTATGCCTACTGTTAGAATCAATCAGCTTGATAGAGCCCCGAGGGCCAAGGCAGGCTAAAGCTTGTTGTTCATTGAGAATACTTTGCCTATCGTAACTAATTTTTAAAACCACAAGCTCACCTGTATTTAACTTGGCTTTGGCAACATAATTAAAGGTCATATTAGAAACAGGAATTAACTCACTTAAGCCCCAATGATTTGTAAGTTCTATTATTAGAACCGGTAAATTGGCAATCCACTCAGCACCTTGCGAGCCATAGAGATTTGTTATGTTTTGTTTTAATGTTTTCATTTAAATAGAACTATTCACAAATAGGCTTATGAATTTCGTATAAGTCTATTTCATTATTCCAATAGTGCGAACGGCCAACATAATTCATACCTGCTTTTTCCAACACGCGACGTGAGCCTTCATTATTAGGATTAATAACCCCAACCAGCCGTTCAATTGTTAGATGTTCAAATCCCCAATGAATCAGTGCCCTAGCCAACTCCGTACCATAACCTTTATTCCAAGCGTTTTTCGTTAAGGCATACCCTAGTTCAATGTCAGGTTGGTTATCGTCATAAGCAAGATAAATTAAACCCGCTCGCCCAACAAATGCCCCACTTTCTTTTGCAAATACACCGCCAAGACTAAAATTGTGTTTTTGAGAATGCACAATAGCTTTCTCTAAGCCATTCATGACTTCAGCTTCAGTACGCACTCCATTACCAATATATTTCATCACATCAGCATCTGATTGTAAGGCATATAAATTATCAAAATCAGATGATTCTGGCGTATTAATAATTAAGTTTTTAGTTTCTAAAAAAAGACTCATCATATAGCTCAGTAAACAATTTATTCACTAATCATATCGCGAAAGATATTCCCAATTTGCAATTGTTGCCACCCGATTAGTACAAGCGTAGCCTTGATGCAGCGCTTATTTCGAACTACGGAAGCAGTCGGTTATGTGATCGTCTACCATGCCAATTGCTTGCATGTAGGCATAAATGATTGTTGAGCCTACAAAACTCATTCCTCGTTTCTTTAAATCCTTTGATAAGGCATCGGATTCAGGGGTTGATGCGAGGACTTCTTTTAAGGATTTTGGACGGTTGATTTTTGGGGTGTTGTTAACAAATCGCCAGACGTAGGTATCAAAAGAACCAAACTCCTTTTGAATGGCGAGGAATGCGTGTGCGTTTTTTCGTACGGAAAATACTTTGAGTCGATTACGGATGATGTTGGAGTCGGTTAGGAGTGCCTCCAGTTCATTATCAGTCATTTGAATGACCACATTAGGATCGAATTGCTTAAATGCCAGGCGATATGCGTCGCGTCGTTTCAAAACTGTTTCCCATGAAAGGCCGGCTTGGGCTCCTTCCAGGATGAGCATTTCAAAATGTTTCATGTCATCATGTACCGGAACACCCCATTCCGTATCGTGGTACTGTACGTAATGAGGTTTTTTTTCGTCTACCCAGCCGCATCGCTTCATTTTTTTTCCTATAAAATATTATCTCGTGATAATACAATACTTCGCATCGTATCCGAACTACTATGTATCATGTCTAAACTACCTATCACTTTACGCAAACATTACGGCCAAGCTTTTTTTGAGCGATGTGGCTTTACTGCAGTCAAAGAACAGCAGGTTAAAATTCGTGGGGTGGAGTTAATTAATTTTTTTATGGGGAAATCTCTATCTTTAAGGAAATAATCGCTACTAACCAGGCATTTGGTGCCCAAATTTGATTACGGGATTGAGAGGTGTATAAGACACCATTGCGAGCAACCAGGTTACACTATTTGGGCGTATGTTATTTATTCAATATTTCTTTAGCGGTGTCATAGCCTTTTTCTTTAAGTTCTTCAATCGTTTTTCTGGAGAAATCAGAATCCCATGAATACAGTCCTTCTTTTTCTGTTTGCAGCATAATCCGGGTAACGGACAGCACACCAGGATCACCCATTATTTGGATAAATATGGGTAATTCGGTAATTTCATTAATCGCATCAGGTTCGCAATAGGCTAAAATAAGCTCGATCAGCTTTTTATAATCACCGATTAGATCTTGAGTACGAAAATCTTTTCTCATCTTTTCAGCAAATAAAATTTCGTTTTTTCTGGAAAGTACTTCGATTATATTGTTCGGCAACCCCCGTTTTTTGGGGTACACATCGACTACATAAACTTTTTTGCTGCTCCAGCCACAAATTTCAAGAGCAGAATCAAGTGGTGTATTCGTAACAATCCCACCATCCCAATAATGTTTCCCTTCAATGGTTGTCCAGGGAAATGCCGGGGGTAAACTGCCACTAGCAAGAATGTGATCGGGCGTAAGGTCATCGGTATAACTATCAAAGGTTTCAAATTCAGAGGTTTCTACGTTCACCGCCATAACGAGTAGACGGACTGGACTATTTTTTAGCTTTTTAAAATCGACATACTTACAAAGCAGTTTTTTTATCGGTTTTGTGTCATAAAAACTAGTCCAATTCGACGCGAGCTCATTTAGATCCATAAATTGAGACAGCCATCTAGGATGGAAAAAATTTGGTGAGCCCCACATAATGGCTTGCAAATAGGATAAAAACCTCCTTGACTGTTCATCAAAAATTTCCGGGGTCTCCAATGCAAGATCATTCCAAAACGCTTCTAATGCAGCAGTCGCATTTTTTGGATTGCCTGCAATAATCGCCGCATTAAATGCGCCTATTGATATACCCGCCACAATGTCAGGATAAATTTCCGACTCTTCCATTGCCTTGATTACCCCACATTCAAAAGCACCAAATGCACCACCACCTTGAAGCGCAATGAGTGTTTGAGTTGCAAGAGGTTCAAGTGGAAACGAGATATCCACAAGCTGCTCTTTAACTGGCTTTAGATTCGTGTGATTTTCAATAAGTGATTCGGCGGCTTTAATTTCAGTAGTAGGACGCCCAATTAAAATTGCACCTTGAAGTGTATTATTTTTTAAATAAAGATTAGCGAAATTCTTCTCTTTAGGAAAACCTCTTATTAAAAGTTCTGTGGCATCACTTGCATCGCCAATAATGATAATTGCCGTGCCAAACGCATAGAAAAATAAATAGGATGCGGTACGGTTGTAGTGTCTAGCACCTGACATATTCGCTGCGGCAATTTTTCCTTGCTTAATTGCCGTATCACCATATCGCGTTTTACGAAATTTTTCAAAAATCGGATCATAAAATGTAACCACATCACCAGCCGCATAAACATCAGGTATGTTGGTTTGCATATACTGATTCACTAAAATGCTATTATCAGTATCAAGCTCGATGCCACTCTCATTAAGAAAGTCTGTATTTGGCTTTAAGCCCATGTCTACAATGATAAAATCACAAGAGACACTTTTTCCTGTGTTCGTTTTTACTGATTGAGTGTGGCTGTTGCCCTCAATTTTTGTAATTTTTTCACCGAGGATAACTTCTACGCCATTGTTCATAAGAAAATGAGCTATCTCAGTACAAACTTTGAAATTTCCTGTATCAAACTCTGGGGTAATAACCGTTACCTTGATACCTTTTTGGCTTAAAGTAGAAGCAAGCTCAATCGTAATAAAACTATCACCATAAATAATGACCTTTTTTGCTGCTTGCATCTCTTGAATAATTGCTTCGGCATCATCAATTGTTCTTAGATAATGTACCCCCGCTAATTTTGCACCAGGAATGTTAATTTTTTTAGGGTTACAGCCTGTAGCAATAAGCAACTTCTTATAGTGAAATTCCCCACCATGGGCTGTTTTGACGAGTTTATTTTTTGTATCAAGAGTCCGTACCTTGGCATTCAAAATAATTTCGATATCATTTTTTTGGTAGTGGTGCTCATCAAATATATATAATTGTTCTTTTCTTTGTTTTCCAAGAAGAAACGCTTTAGGAATTTGCATACGAAAATAAGGGAGGAATGCTTCTGCTGAGAGAATTATAATTTTACCGGTTTCTCCTTCTCTTCGAAGAACATTCGCAGCAAAAACACTTGCTAATCCCCCACCGATGAGTAAAAAATCAGCAGCCTTGCTCATAGTAACTCCTCATCCTGAGACCGAAATGATCAGTGCATAAAATTAAATTTAGCACAACTCATGAAATTAAGATCAGATAGTATACGCTTTACTGCATCAAGACTACTTTTATTACAGCCTAGTCTTGATGCACACAGCATAATTTTTCTAATTACAGCGACTCTTAATCACTACCGCCTGCAGAAGCAAAATTTCCTAAGGTTGACGGCGTATTACCAACAATAGACCAAGTAGCGCCGCGATCAGAACTCATATAAAGCATAGGAATACTTGCATTATTATTTTGTCCTGCGGCAATACAAATAGCAGTATTACCTGAACCAGTACAACTTGTGGAGCTAAAACCCCATCCAGAAGACCCTGATGGCAATGAGCTTGTAGTTATGAAAGACCACGTACTGCCGCCATCGATACTTCTATAAATAGAAGCAGATTAATTGATCACACAGATCAGACGGAACCCATTGAAACTTATATTGGGCGTAAATCATAGCGGAAGAAACCTGGCGGCAAGCAACCAGGCTTGTATCTTTAATTTGAAGGGGATGCTACAGAAGAACTCGCTTCAGGTTTTATTGCATTTAACAATGCTTCGCCATCCACTATATGTTTCTTTTCCGACAGAACAAAACAGGAAGGGATTAATCCTTTTACCTGATATTTTTCTAAAATTTTAGTAGCAAAATCGGTGTTTCTTTTCCACAACATCCATTGGATGAAATTATTTTGCTCCTGAGCTGTCAATTGTTGTTTTTGAGCAGCAAAACATTGAGCTAATAATTGATAAAAAGGATGGGTTAAATAATTATCTTCTTGCACGTCCACCAAAAGAGTCATATTACGTTCACTCAGCGCAGGCTCAGTCTGCAATTCATTAGACGCTGCGTCTAATATTTTCTTGAGTATTGGTTTAAGAAGCAGCCTTTCTGATGCGGTTAAAGAATCGTCCTGTATGCTTTTGACAAGAAAACGATTCAACATCTGAATATAGTGCTTTCTATGAGAATCTTGAAGATAAAACATATGAGCACTTTGAGTTAAAAAAAGATCTAAGGCTAAAATCACATTAACTCGACCTATTACTTTTATCTGATCATGAGTTTGCGTTTCATGGCCTAAAGAATTAGAAACCTGATAATCGGTTTGTTGCTTCATGTGAACAAAATTAAGCAAGGTTTCTGCCGCAATACAGGCCGGTGTTTGGTGAGAATTGGATGTTTTCCAACTGTCCTTTTCCGGAAATAAAAAAACTAATTCCTGCTCATCAATAGACAGAATCCCCAATGAATGCAGCATTAAATCCTCCAGACAACAAAATAAAATCATTTTAACATATTTAGACCTTATTGGGCGATAAATAAACTAGTGCGCAACTTGTTGAGGGCTATGAGAATATAGGAAACACTTAAATCTATAGAAATTTCAGGTTAATGCTGCCAAAATATGTCAGTATTAAACGATGTAGAGGTTGCTATTTTGTCTCGAACCCAACGACTTTTTGATCTAATCCAAATACTGCGACGATACCGTTATCCCGTTAGTGGGCAACAATTAGCTGATGAGCTTGATGTAAGTCTCCGCACGATTTATCGAGACATCGCCACATTACAAGCCCAAGGAGCCTCCATCGAGGGAGAACCGGGTATGGGCTATGTATTACGCCCGGGATTTATGTTACCGCCACTTATGTTTTCTGAAGAAGAAATCGAGGCATTGGTACTTGGTTCGCGCTGGGTAGCCCGTAGAGCAGATAAGAAATTAAGGCTTGCGGCAAGCAATGTTCTGGCTAAAATCTCCGCGGTACTTCCAGAGGATCTGCGACACCAACTTGAATTTTCGGGCTTGCTGATTGGACCTGCCAAAACCGCAATAGAGCATGATGATGAAAACGAAGCCTTAATTCGTCATGCGATTCGTAAAGAATACAAACTACAAATGACCTATATTGATATCAAAGGGGATGAGTCGCAGCGTGTGCTCTGGCCCCTGGCGCTTGGTTTTTTTGAAGAGGTACATGTTATTGTTGCCTGGTGCGAGTTACGATCGGATTTTCGCCATTTTCGCACAGATAGAATTGTCACATTAGCGCCGCTAGAAGCCCGCTATCCCAAACGACGTCAAACACTATTAAAAAAATGGCGTGAAGCTCATAATATTCCTGAGCAGTAATGACCTAAAATTAAGGAAACGTAGCTCGAAAATTATTAAATTTACAACCATTGGAAATTTTTATATCATTCTTTGCTTTTTTAATTTTTTCAAGGATGTAAAAAATTACATGTATACGCTTTTCAAGAAAACTATATTTTCAGCAGTCCTTTTAAGCACATCTGCTGTTTACGCCAATCAACAAGACACTCAGCGCATTGACGTTTCAGGAGCATGGCTCTATTTAAAACCCATGAGTAATAATCATACTTATGCCTATTATGTTGCGGGGCAACAACCTTTTTATCAAAGCTGGCATGCTCAATCAATTAATCCATCTTATGCATCTTCATTTGAATTGGGTGTGGTGTATCACATTAAAGAAAGTACCTTTACTGGGAGCGTAGATTGGATTCATTTAGCGTCGAACGACAGTGCTAGTAAACAAGGAAACCAAACAACAGACTTTACCCATGTTGCCTTTGTTGGCCCACCATTTGATATGGGGCCTCAAGTATTTGGTATTCGGCAAGCAGATGCAAAACTGAAATATAACTACGATAATGTCGCCATAAATTTGGAAAAAGTTTTTTCTCTGTCTGACGGATGGTTAAGCGCAAAAGTAATGGCAGGGGTTAATATTCTCTACTTACAGCAAGACATGTCAACCACGTTCAGTGATTTTGTCGGGGCAACTACACCGCTTACTTCTCCACTATCAGCAGATCCAAATTTTTTATTTAATGTTCATTCAACGTCTACATTTACAGGTGCAGGCCCCGATTTGGGTTTGAATAGTCAGTTGGCGCTTTTTAATGGATTAAGTATTGTTGGGGCCGCTTTTGGTTCTTTAAACGTTGGAACAGTGAGTATTCAAGAAAAATTTAGCGCAACCTCAACACCGCTAAGACAAAACGGTATTGGGCTAAGTCAACAACAAATTACCACGCCCAATAAAACACAAGTTGTGCCTGGCTTTGATGGTAAATTAGGGCTTATGTATCGCATCAAAACCCAACAGCTCCCTAATTTTAGTGTAGAAGGCGGCTACCGGGTCATTGCTTATATGAATGCCATATCCACTACGACGCCTCAAACACTAGTGCAAACAGGAACCACTCCTGGTTTACCTGATATTTCAACCGGGACTATGGGAATCATATCGGCATCCCAACAAGATAGACCCTTCAATTTAAATGGCCCTTATGTTGCATTAAAATTAAGTGTGATGTGATGTCATACTGCTGACAAAAACTGTCAGTCTAGATCAGTAAACTAGGTTCGTTCATATCACTTATCAATTTAAGGAGAAAACATGATATTCGAGCCTAGTGTTATTGTACTGTATGTTGAGAAGCTTGCTCCAAGCAGCAATTTTTATTGTGATTTACTTGGCATAAAGCCTGAAGAACACTCACCAACATTCCATGAATTTAAATTATCAAATGGCATGAGTTTAGCATTGAAAGCGAAACATACGGTGGAGCCGCCTACTGATAAAAATAATGGTAATGGCGAATTAGCGTTTACTGTGAGTGATCATAAAAAAGTAGATGAGCTTTTTGCTCGCTGGCAAGCTAAAGAAATAAATATAATCCATCCGCCAACTGGTGTACCCTATGGTTATACTTTTCTTGCACAAGATCTCGATGCAAATCGACTACGGGTTGTGTCTGTTGGAAAAACCACCGACTAAATAGGAGTAATGCAAATGCCCTCTATACTACCAGCCCTAAAACAGGTAAATAGTTTTAGAGTAACCGGCTTAAGTACACGAACTCAAAATAGGGATGAATTTGGGGAAAAAAGCGCGAAACTACCTAATCTGTGGCAACAAGTTCACTCCAGCGGTTTAGCGGCTAATGCGACTCTTGTTGCGGTTTATTCAGACTATGAGTCTGATGCCAACGGACTTTACACGGTTACTGTTGGTATTCCCTCGGAGGACACGCCGGCTCAATTGAATTCAGTTACTATTGAGACGGGGGACTATTTTGTTTTTCAAGGTAAAGGCCCTATGCCTGCTACAGTGGTGGAAACCTGGCAGCGTATTTGGAGTTATTTTGAGCGTAACCCTGAGTATCAGCGTAGCTTTATTAGTGATTTTGAAGCATATAAAGGCTCTGATGAGGTGACTATTTATATTGGGGTAAAGTAATAGGTGTAGCCTGGTTGCTTGCAACTGTCTCTTGATCACATCTCATCAAGAGACAGTTGCAAGCAACCAGGCTACAATGTGTTTTTAAATGCAATTTGCCTAATCCATTGGTGCGTTGGGTTATTTTGATTTTTAACATGCCAATACAAAAAAATTGAAAATGGGGTAATTGCGATCGGGGTTTCAAGCAATTTAATATTCGCTTGCTGACTCAGTAATTGCCCCATTTTTCGCGGTAACGTCACAACCAAATTAGAATGAGCAATAAGGTGGGATACGCACAGAAATTGTGAGGTACGAACCGCGACATCACGCTGCAAATTGTGTTTTGCAAGCTCTAAATCAACAAGACCAGGACCAAAACCAGAAATCGTAATCAGGCAATGTTTTAAATCCAGGAATTGCTTCAAGCTAAACTCCTGTTCCAATACTGGATTATTTTCAGAAACCAAACAAACAAAATCATCTTCAAATAAAGTCTTTCTATATAAACTAGCAGAGTGGCTTTCTGTAGCGCCTAAAATAAAATCCACTTCGTGTTTTTCTAAAGGATCTAAATAATCCCCAGTTAATGAAATAATCGATACCTTTAACTGCGGCGCATGTTGGGTGATGTATTGAATAACACTGGGTAAAACAGTGACGATTTCATAATCACGCGCACCAATAGTGATATCCCCTTTCATTTCCGCAGGATCATGGGTTAGCGGTACTAATAGGTTTTGGATGTCATTCAGAATATGTTGCAGGGGTTGCTGCAACTCACTAGCCCTGGATGTTAAACACAATCCGGAAGCGCCTCGAACCAAAAGTGGATCATGAAAAATATTCCGTAACCGATTTAAAGCCCTGCTCATTGCAGGTTGGCTTAAAAACAAACTTACAGCAGCACGGGAAACATGCTTCTCATCGAGCAATGCCTTAAGCGCTACTAATAAGTTAAGATCAATGGATTTAAGATTCACTTGGTGCATAGTGATTATGCTAATTATGCATTAGAAGAATAGTAAGGATTAAGTTATTCTAATTTAACTGAAACTTCTGACAAGGAAATTATAAAAAAATATAAATTATTCTTTTAGTTATTTGTTGTAGAAACAAGGATTATCAAAAACTTTTATACCTAAAGGAGAACACCATGAAACAAGAACTAATTAAAAAAATAATAAGCTACAAATCAGCAACTCAATCAAAAGCCTATTGCTGCGGTTATCACCAATAAATCCTTAGGGGCCTCAAATGTTGGAATTAAAACAATTATTAATCTATAAAAATGCGCATGTTCTGGTTCGCTATGAACGCGATTTTCCTCATAATCGTTTGAATGCAGAAGAGGCCCTTGGTGAATTAATTAAATTTTTTTGGCTCTGCTATCAACATAATCAAGACAAATTAAACTCAGCCAATTCTTCATTAGACTTTACCTGTATGATGCATGCTGAAATGCATGAATTAGACGACATGTGGCATACATTTTTATTATTTACTAAAGAGTATCAAGAATTTTGCCAAACCAATTTTGGTTATTTTATTCATCACTCCCCTCTTATAGAAGAGGATAAATTATTAGCTAATGCCCAATACAATGTCGAGCTCGAGCGCTTTTTATCTTACATTTATGATCATTTAGGAGAAGAGACAGTAAGCAAATGGTTTCATGACTGTCTTTGAGTTACCTGGTCTATAATATAGAACATAGGGATCAAGGAGCGACACGTTCATGCAAAAACACCAGGTTATGGGGATAGACAGCCAATCGTTTCATCAGATGAATTATTATGAATGGGGAAATCCGAACAATCCCAAAGTATTGCTCTGTGTTCATGGCCTATTTCGTAACGCTCGAGATTTTGATGAGCTGGCTCAAGCGCTCTCCTCCCATTATCGCGTGATTTGTCCCGACATGGTAGGACGTGGTTTAAGCGATAAAGTAACTAATGCTAACGATTATTCTGCGCCGACTTATATCGCAGACATCACTATTTTATTAGCCCAACTGGGTGTAACCGAAATTGATTACATTGGCACCTCGATGGGGGGAATGATCGGTATGATCATGGCAGCCATGAACAATTCACCGATTAAAAAACTCGTGCTTAACGACATAGGTCCCTACGTTGACACCAAAGCCCTGCAACGAATTATTGATTATGGGAAAGAAGGAAGCAAACATTCCTTTAAAACTCTAGAAGACGTAGAAACATATTTTAAAAAAACCTATTCAAGCTTTGCGCAATTAAGCCCAGAACAATGGCAACAACTTGCCGTAGCTGGGGTATGGGAAAGCCCCAATAAGCATTATCAATTAGCCTATGATCCTAAAATAATTGATAATGTGATCTTAGCTACCCAAAATAACATTCCTCTCTGGGCATTATGGAGCAAGGTTCAATGCCCTGTATTATTACTGCATGCCGCATTATCCGATGTTTTATCGGGTGATACTGTAGCCCAAATGCACCAATTGCAACCCAGCTTAAAAACCGTAAGGATTCCCGATATCGGTCACCCTGTGTCCTTGATGAACCAAGATGAGATTGAGTTAATTAAAGATTGGCTCGTTGGACACGAATAACAATGCCCTAACAAGCTAACTTGATGAATTTATTTCCCTTATCTAAGAAGTTACAATGAATAGCGCATCAAAATTTGATTCGCTGCTCACTTGTTTTAATTTAAGGATAAATTAATGAATAAAAAAATTCTCATCGGCTTCATTTCTCTTTTATTTTTTTCCTCTGCCCATGCAGAAGAAAAAGCCTCTTTAGAGATCACGACTCATCCCACCCAAAAGCCCAAATCAGGCCCTCGTGCCAAATTAGCACAAGCTATCACGATACAAGTAACACAAAATAATAACTGTTTAGCACAACCAGGCTCAGTTACCATCAAAAATAACTCCTTAGTCCATGCGCGTAATATCCAAGCAATAGCAACTGATCCCAATTATGCTGCCTATATAGTAGCAATGAATAATTGCCCTGCCCTTTTAGCACCAGGAGCTAGCTGCACTATTGCTTTTTACACCAATGCCGCAGTCTCATTTCTAACGAATGTGTTAATAAAAGGGAGTAACACCAACAACACTTATTTTAATTTAAATGCCTTTGTTTGTACGCCAAGCATGACTTCCAGTGTGCCCAATTTAGGGCTTGCGGTGAAAGGCAGCTTTACAGGAAACACACGGCAATTTTTTATTACGAATAATACCTTTATGAATGCACAAAACATTAGTGTGCAAGCAAGTAATTTACCCAATGGAACCACCTACACAACCACCTGTAGCGGTACTTTAGCTATTGGTAATTCATGTTCCATTACGGTAACGCCTGGCCCGACTGTAAGTGCGGATGCCCAAGGTAATCCATGTACCATGGGCCGTGCATCCAATGCATTTTTAACCGTAAACGCGACGCAAACCATACCAACAAAAATCGGTATTTCTGTAGTAAATTACGGATGTATCTATCAATCAGGCTTTGTGTTTTCAATCGATGATACTCAAGGATGCTCTTCATCCCCTTGTACTGGCGGGGTTGGCGGAAAAATAATTTCCTTAATTGATTTAGATGGTGTTGGTTTACCGTGGAACAGCAGTCATGATTTAATCCCCGGAATAGATAACACCTCCACTTCAGCTGTTGGTGCACCAAGCTATAGTGATTTTTTAATTTGGTTTGTCGCTACTTATCCAACTTTAACCCCACTTCCGTCAACAGCATTTAATCAATGTGAGGGCCCAACCGATGGAGCGTGTAATTCAGGAAACATATTAGCCTTTTACAACGAATACATAACGATAATTCCTGCAAGCAATCCCCCACATGCAACAGCCTTGGATACTTATGCAGCAGGATATTGTTCTTTGTATTCTGGAGGTGGTTATACCAATTGGTACCTACCGGCAATTTGTGAGTTGGGTAAAGAACCTAGCTATGAAGTATGCGGCTCGATAACCACGGATAATGTGGTGACTAATCTTTCCATGTTAGTTAATTCCTGCAACTTAGGTTCTTCTTGCTTAAGTGGTAACTATTGGGCATCTACGGAATGGAATGATGGAACAGGCACTTCAGATACTACTTGGGCATGGTATCAATACTTTGCTGGCTCCAGTAGCGTCACGCACTTTGACGTAAAAGATATGACGCATCTTATTCGATGTGCACGTGCATTGACTTAAAAACTCACGAACTAAGTAAAATTTCGTTAATGGAGGGCCATGTGGAAGCAACCCCCGAATAATATTTCGCTAGAAAGCGGTATTGGGTTGCTTCACAGCATTTTGCTTCTATTTAAGGCCCTTTTTCCATTATTATAATATTACTGAGCAACCACTTGAACGTCTTCAGCGCAAAGGCCCTTTTGCCCACGCCCATATTTAAATAGAACCTGCTCCCCTTCTCGTAGTGTTTTAAAACCACTTTCTTGAATAGAGCTAAAGTGCACAAAGAAATCCTTACCGTCACTTTGAATAAATCCAAAACCTTTGCGCTCATTGAACCACTTGACGGTCCCTTTTATTTTTTCAGACATGTTATTCCTTGATTAAATTTTCAGCTTCTTTACAGATGAAATTTATCTTTACTCATGGTGTTACTTATTTTTCATTATTAAGTGCTATTAAATAGCACTAAAATACTGGTGCAATTTTTATTGAAAATCTATTAAGGTTTTCCTTGTCTGTGAGAATAATGAGATAAACTAGCGCAGGTGTCGTAGCCGTATTACGCGCGTTAATACGGACTACATTTGTTGTTACATTTTGGGACCACTATAGGTTACGGCTACATCATCTTTTTTATTGATTAGCTCGTTGAATAAGGACTGATGATCTTGCGCCCAAAACCGCTGGGCCTCCTCCAGCAGCTGCGCGCGCTCATGAACCTCACTGTGTTCCAATGCAGTTACTAATTCATTAAGTTGCTCAGAAGCGGCACGGGATACTCCCTTAATTTTTACTAAATTGAGTACTCCATCACCTCGTTTAGTAACAGGCAAAGATAGGTTTTTCAGATAAGTACAAAATTGGCTAACGTTCTCAGCAATATCCCGTATCTGCTCTATGTTTTCAACATCCGCTGTCTTCAATGCAACTAATAATTCCCGAGTTTGGTCTTGAAATGCGTAAGCGTCATTTTTTAGTTGAAGACGTCGTTTTAGTGTAGGCACCATAGCCACAGCATGCCCTACAAAAAAACCAGCCGCCGCGCCCCCTGCTCCTCTTAACAGAGAAGAACATTGCTCATCCTCACACGTATTCGCGGCAACCGCTGCACATAGTACCGTAGCCGTTAAAAGACTCGCGCGAATAGCTAATTCCCGCCAGCTGTAATAGGTCCATAAGCCCCACAATGAATTTTTAGTTCTTTGGACTGCTAATCCTCCAAGGTTATAAAAATCCACCAAACCTCCAGTTGCATTGGTTAGCGCTCCAGCAAGATTCCTCATAAATAGTCCATCAATTAATAAAGGGAATGTGCATGGTAACAACCTCATCAGCTCAAATGCAAATGATTATTGTTAGCATTTATAATTTATTTTTTAACCAATCGAACCCTTCGCCTTGATACCAATCACGTGCGGCATTTGCAGCAAGAATCGGCAATACATGTTTCACTCCTTTGAAAAAAAACGTTGGCCCTGAGCCACGATAAAATTGCAACAGACCTTTGCTCGTAATTGCTTTCATGGACTGAATCGCCGTTTCATGCAGATATTGATTATCTTGCATACGAGCTAATATCGTATCAAAAGGTGTCGTTAAAACAGCACTAATTACGGGACTCAGAAACAGTGCTTTTAACTCACCATGCTCTTCTGATTTGGTCGCCTCAATCACCGCAAAAGGAATCGCACTGGTAACAATGCTGCGTGTCCATGCTACAGACATCCCGCGCAACAAATATTTATTTTTATCACGCAGAACCTGCCACATCGAGTTTTGATCTTGATCGTTGCGCTGGTAATTTAGTAAATGCTCAAAGGGATAAGCAGGAAATAAACAGCCCCCAATTATCGCCCCACTTATGCCCGCCAAGGCAATATCGCGCTCATATTTTCCCAGCATCGGTTCTAGCCAAGGACTAACATGGCTAGCCAATTTTTTTTCTATTTCAGGTTGGCAAATTATTTTGATGGATTTTTTGGTCGAGCTTTCAAGTAACTTAGCGCCAAATCCTTTATATAAAGAACGTAAGCAGGCTTGATAACCATTAGATAAATCGACACCACACAGTATTTTACCCAGATTATGAAAACGAATCGGCTCCACATTATTTTGATAATGAAAAAGCATACTGTTTAATGGAAAGGAAATGGTGCGCGAAACCATTGCTGAGGTCATTGTTAATAAAAAATCGACATAAAATCGTGTGAAGACAAAGGACTGGTTTGACTCACCCATAATTCATTTTACTCCGTTTGATAACGGAGCTAATGGTATACGATATTTCTATGAAAACCAGAGCAAATTTACCTAAAAATTTCGTCCTCGCATTTTCTTAAATTTAAGATACAATCTTGGCTCCTTGTTTTTATGCGGTCACTAAAAAACTCAACGTACATTAACTTGTAGCACAGGATTTCCTATGAAAAAAAATAATTTATTCTTAGGGTTACTTTGCTGTATTTGTTCCCTATTCCCCTTGTTTTCCCAGTCAAGTTCGATCCCCTTATTTGCCCTTTCCCCTACTACTCCGACGACACTCCAACTACCAATCAGCAGTACGGCCGCGGTACAATATACCGTTACCAATATGTCCTCCAGACCCCATACATTAATGATGCTGCCTATCACCGGCCTCAGCCAAATAACGACTCCGGGTAATTGCCCGAGCTCCTTTACTTTGGCCGCAAAACAATCCTGTAAACTAACACTACACATTAATGGCAGCCAAATACCTCCTTATGTAGTGGGCGGGCCACAAGTATGCCAAGTTGGACCTAATGGGAAACCTAACCCACTTCAATGTTATCAACCAAGTGCTGCAAATTCTTTGCATATTACCGTCACTTCAGCGATGAGTACCCTCTATGTGGGCACTCAAAATGGGCAAGTGTATTATTCACTGAATAATGGAATTAGCTGGGTCGCCACCAGTCTTCCCGCAGGAGGTACTGCGATCAACGTCGTTTTTGCGACCAACACCACCTTATATGCCGGATCGGCTAACGGGATCATCTATGCCTCGCTGAATAATGGCGCCACTTGGTCCCCCCTGATAAATCCAGCCCCTGGTTTTGCGGTAAATGGTCTTTATGGTTTCGCCAATGCCCTTTATGTAGCTAGTGCCAATGGGCTTGTATTGATCTGTTCACCCAAAACAGGAACCTGCACTCCTACAACTGCCCCAGCTCCTGGCTATGCGGTTAATGGTGTTTTTGCAACGAATAATGCCTTGTATGCTGCAAGTGCAAACGGAAATGTTTACTATTCCAATAATCACGGCCTCCATTGGACCGCCATTAATGGCCAACCTGATGGCAGCGCGGTAAAAACAGTTTATGTTTCTGCAAATACCATCTATGTGAGTACTGCAAATGAATATGTATACGCCACTACAGCATTAACAGGTGGCGGCAGTTGGTCTCCCTTCGCCCAAACGGTTTATAGCTTTTTTATTAGCTCCTATGGAAGCCAAAGTTTTGCCGGAAGCCAAATTGGTTATGTGTACTCGCTAACCTTTGGTACTCGTCTTGGATTTGTAACAAACACCTTAATTAATAGTGTGTTTCTACTGACATAAACTAATGCAATGGAGTGTGAATAATGCTAAAGATAAAAAAACTGGCGATAAGCTTATTGCCATTAATTAGTCTTGTAATGCCATTTAACGCAAGCTACTCAGCAGTGAAACCTGCTGTTGTATCGAGCCCTGGCTTAGAGTTATTGAAGCGAGCAAAATTGCTAGAGCCTACGAATTTGGCCCAAGAAATCCATTTTACGGTTCATTTAAATGTTAGAAATAGAAAACAATTCGATGCACTGTATCAGGAAATTTATAGCATCAATAGTCCCCGTTATCATCACTATTTAACCACCGCAGAATATGACGCAGAATTTGCCCCTACACCAAAAACAATCGACCTCGTGAAACAATATTTTACTGACCACGGCATGACTGCTAAAGGTGTTGCTGGAAAAATCCAGGTAAAAGCTACTGTGGCACAAATCCAGGAAACCTTTAAGGTCAAAATAAACAATTATCGCTACCAGAATAAAAGCGTCTATTCCAATGACACTGAACTTAAAGTTGCTCCGACTATTGCACCCTACATTCTAGGGATTACTGGTTTAAATAATATTCCCCGCTTCCACAAGATGGTTCTTTCTGCCCCACGGAAAAAACAAGCCCAGATTAATCCCCAAATGCGTAAAGCGAATCAACAAGCCTTAGCGAATTTAGCCTGGAATTCGTTTACTCCTAAAGTCCTGCCCTCCGATACCTCTTTGAATGGTTTTACTGGGGCCCAGTTACGGACCACTTATAATCTAGCGGCCATTCCATCAATTAATGGCACCACACTGGATGGCACAGGACAAACGATTGTGATTCTCGATGAATGGGGAATTAACGATCCCGCAACCATCATGGCCGATGCGAATAAGTTTAGTGCGCTAAATCAGCTCCCCCTCCTCTCATTTACGTCATCGCCAGGGCAGGCGGCGAATTTTGCAGTAGTACGTGCCGATGGAACTCCTTACGCCCCGAATCACCACGACACCGATCAAGGGTGGGCTGATGAGATTGCATTAGACCTTGCCTCGGCCCATACCATTGCTCCGAAGGCGAATATCGTTTTAGTTTTAGATAATAGTTTAGATTTAAGTACAATTATCTCGACCATTATCGGCAGTAGTAATGTGAGCTTTGGGGGTTTTGCCAATGCTTATGTTTTATCAAATAGCTGGGGAGAAGATGAGGTACTAGATACCGTTTTAGAAACACATTTACAACTAGCAGCAATGAATGGCATAAGTGTTAATTTTTCCTCTGCCGATTGTGGGGATGGCAGCTATCATTCCTCCTGGCCATGTCATGCATCAAGCTCCGCACCTATAGTTCAATATCCTGCCAGCTCAACAAATGCAACCGCTGTAGGCGGTAGTAGCCTATTTGTTGATAGCAATTACAATTATTCCTTTGAATCAGGCTGGGGTAGCGCTTATCCTTCTTCGGGTTTTTATGCGGGAAGCACCGGCGGTATCAGCCAACTTTACAGCGCGCCTGCATGGCAAAATAACAGTACGTTCCAGGGGTTTACGGCTGGAGGCTATGGAATTATTGGCAGTTATGGCGGGATGCGCGCTGTTCCTGATATTGCCATGCTGGCAGATATTCACACGGGAATCATCGCGTATTACACCAATGGTTGCGACAATGGCTGTATTTTTGGGGGAACTAGTGTTGCTTGTCCCTTGTATTCTGCGACCTTAACCTTAATCAATGAGGCCCGTATGTTACAAAGTAAATCGACTATGGGTTTATCAGCACAATATTTATATGCCTTTGATCAGGTTTTGCTGCAAAATCAAGGGATTAACTTTATCACCCCGCCTCATCGAATTATTGACAGCACCGTCCCCAACCCACCCAATGCTCCTAATTATGCCTTTACCTTATTTGATCAGAGCTATTGGTTTCACCGCAAAGTAACCTTCAATTGGGACTCTTCTCTTACTATGAATGAAAACCAATATTGGAATGATGTCGTTGGACTTGGTTCACCTAATCTTCCTATTTTTGTACCGTTCATGGCCTCTTTATGACGCATCATCTCGAACCCAGTGAGGGATCTCCTGAATGAGGCACTACGCCCGTATCAGGAGATCTACTTTCCGATAAAAAAACCTCCCTCTTAATAATAATTGTGCTACATTATTTTCATTAAGGACCAAATTCACTCTTTGCCGAGATCACTATGGATTGGAATAAAGATCGTCAGGATTACGAGCAGCGGCTTGCCAATATTAAACCTTTTTTAAATGGAAAAATCGTTTTAGAAAAAGACATTGTAGCCTTATTGGAAGCGGCGATTAAACCCTACGACAAAGTTTGTCTCGAAGGAGACAATCAAAAGCAAGCTGACTTTCTTGCTCGTAGCCTCTGCGCTATGAATCCTAAAAAAATACATGATCTGCATCTGATCCAATCAGCAGTAACGCTTGCTGAACACTTAGATTTGTTTGAGCGTAAAATTGCCACAAAAATCGATTTTTCGTTTGCCGGCCCCCAAGCAGCGCGCCTGGCAATTATGATTCAACGAAACCAAATAGAAATTGGCAATATTCATACCTACAACGAGCTTTATGCACGTTATGCTATGGATTTAACTCCTAATATTGCGCTGATTACCGCCGAAAAGGCAGATCATCAAGGCAATCTCTATACCGGCGCAAATACAGAAGAAACCCCAAACATAGTTGAGGCAACTGCTTTTAAGAATGGATTAGTCATTGCGCAAGTCAATGAGCTAGTCGATACCCTACCCCGAGTTGATATTCCCGGGGGCTGGATTGATGCAGTAGTGCAAGCACCTACTCCCGCCTATATTGAACCACTATTTACCCGCGATCCCGCATTAATTGATGAAGTTAAAATTCTCATGGCGATGATGGTTATTAAAGGCATTTATGCGCCATACCAGGTCAATCGCTTAAATCATGGGGTGGGTTTTAATACCTGCGCCATTGAATTAATTTTACCGACTTATGCTCAGGCCTTAGGCTTGAAAGGAAGCATTTGCAAACATTGGATGGTTAATCCATTACCCACCTTAATACCGGCAATCGAAGCTGGCTTTGTTGACTCTATTTTTTGTGTGGGTGGCGAGGTAGGCATGAATGAGTATGTACGTGCCCGTCCAAATATCTTTTTTACTGGTCGCGATGGCTCCTTGCGTTCCAACCGTCTCTTTGGTCAACTCGCTGGGCATTATGCTTGTGATGTATTTATTGGCGCTACATTGCAAATGGACCCCCAAGCCAATAGTTCTACAGCCACCAAAGGCCGGATTGCTGGTTTTGGAGGGGCACCGAATATGGGTTGTGACTCCTTAGGACGACGCCACTCCTCTTATGCCTGGCTTAAAGCAGGGCAAGAAAAAAATAGCCATAATCCTCAAGCTATACCTCGTGGTCGTAAACTGGTGATTCAGATGGTTGAAACCTTCCAAAGTGCAGGAAAACCTACCTTTGTCGAAAAACTAGATGCCTGGGAATTGCAACAAGAGATGCACGCCGATTTACCCCCAGTCATGATTTATGGGGATGATATCTCCCATGTCGTTACTGAAGAAGGAATTGCCAACTTATTATTATGTAAAAACCTGGAAGAGCGTGAACAGGCGATTCGTGGCGTTGCAGGCTACACTCCCATGGGATTAAAACGAGATAAAACCATGGTTGATGAACTACGCCATCGGGGTGTAATTCAACGTCCTGAAGATTTGCAAATCAGCTTAAAAGACGCGGACCGTGACTTACTTGCAGCAAAGAACATCCATGATTTGGTAGAAATATCACAGGGGCTTTATTGTCCTCCAAATAAATTCAGGAATTGGTAGAAAACTTATGGATACGTATCAATACACATTTAACCTGGAAAAAAAATTAAACGCAGCTCCAGTAATTAAAGTTGGGGTAGCAGGCTCAGGCAATTTAGAAGTAATTATTAAGACAAATGCGACCTCAAAGCAAACCACTATTCGAGTTAATACTTCGATTTCTGGTTTTAAGGCAACCTGGGATGCGGTCATTGAACGCTATATCGAAGAGTATCCTTTCGCAGGACTCAATATTACACTAAATGATGCCGGCGCAACGCCTCCTGTGGTTGCCCTGCGCTTACGCCAGGCAATTGAAACCTACCAATCAGGCTATAAACCCAAAGAAAATTACATCGAAGCCAATGCACGCAGCCGCATCTACTCCTTGGTGGATGCTCAAAGTTTTACCGAATTCCTTCTCGATGAGGATACGCCAAGCCCTACGCTACCGCAATTACACATGCAAGTAGAAACTGATGATGGGGTCATCATTGGTACCGCACAAATTGCCGGAACGGCCATAGCCATCGCAGCCCAACAAAAGGATTTTATTGGTGGTGCGGTTGGTGAAGTTCATGGGGCTAAAATTAATGGCTTAATTAAATATGCCATTAAAAAGAAACTGGAAGCCTTAGTGTTCTTAATTGACAGTGGCGGTGTACGTTTACAAGAGGCCAATGTCGGCGAAATTGAAATTTCGGAAATTATCCGCTCCATTTTAGATGCTCGTTCTGCAGGCATTAAAACGATTGGGGTAGTTTGTGGTAGCAACGGTGCCTATGGAGGCATGGGAATTATCAGCGGTACCTTAGATTATCTGATTGTAAACCAAGGAGCACGCATCGGAGTTTCTGGCGCCGAAGTCATTCAGGCTGTAAAAGGAGCTGAAGTATTTGACAGCAGCGACCGCGCGTTAATTTGGCGCGTTTATGGCGGCAGAACCCGCTTTTTACAACAAGCAGCACAGGCTTATACTTCGAATAAAATAGCCGATATTCGTGAAGCCATCAGCAATGCCCTCCAGCACTCTAGTCCAGAAATTAACTTAGAAACAGTTCTTGCCCAGCATGAATTATTACAACAACGAATCATTTCCGCCCATAACTGCAATGAAGAGGGTGAGTGGCTGAAAAAATATCATCCTGAGCTCTATGAGCAAGATGTTTTCAATTGTACGGATTCGCAATTTTTAGTCTTGGCCAATAAAGGGAAAAATCATGTCCAGTGACCAAATTACCGCTCAACAACTAATTGAACACTGTTTTGATACGGCAGAAACTCAAATTAATCAGCAAATTATCTTTGGCTCCGGCAAAATAAAAGAGAAGCAATTTAATATACTCGGAACCATTGAAAATACCAGTTTTGGTGTTGATGAAGCCATAGAAATGGCCAAACAGGTCTTGCAGCTGGTTAAAAGTAAAAATCAGGATCCCATTATCCTGCTTACCAATGTCATTGGCCAAAAACTATCGGTTCGCGATGAATGGCTGGGTATGTATGGCTATTTTTCTCATTTATTAAGCTGCTTGCATTTGGCGCGTCAAAATGGGAATAAGCTCATTGCCTTAGTCTACAATCAAGCCATCGGCGGCAGTTTTATCGCCTTTGGTATGATGGCTGACCGTATTTATGCATTACATAATACCGAATTAGCCGTCATGTGGTTGGAGGGCATGGCTAAAGTTACTAAATTAGACATTGATTTGCTGCGTAAAATCAGTGAAACCTCAGCGGTATTTGCCCCTGGCGTGGATAACTTTAAAAAACTGGGCGGCTTACACGACGTGCTGCATTTGAATGAAGTATCCGAAAAACTATTAATGACATTAGAAGAAGCGGATCTTAGCGAAGATAATCGCGCAGAGCTTGGGAAAAAATATGGTGGACGCCAAATGGCCTTTGACCTAATTAACACGATTGAAAACCTATGAGTTATGCAAGACATACTCTATGCTATTTGAATCCCACTACGACAGTGGCAAGTCAGCATTCAGAGGAACAGCAGCGTTTATTCCAATACTGGTTGAACCGCGGCTATCCCTTTATATGTTCCAGACAACCTCAAGATCTTGCGTTTGGGAAAATTCAACTCGCACTCCCCTACTTTAACCAGCAACAACAAAAATTACGTATCAGCTATCAGGTGTCAAAATCTGAAATAACTCAAAGCAAAGAACTCCCTAAACTCAATGAGGTATTTCCCTCAGCACTACTAGAGATTCCTGCCGATATTAAAGTCTATGGTTCTTATTGTTGGCAGTATCTTACTCAAGAAGCTTACGTACAACCTGATTCTGATTTGGATGTACTGATTAACTACACGGCGCAATCACTTACTGATTTAAGAGGACTCTATAAAGAATTGTCCCATAAAAGTAAGGTACTTCATATTGATGGTGAAGTACGCTTTCATCACTGGGGAGATTGCTCACTGCTCGAGTTATTGCAAAACAGTGACTCCATTTTATTTAAATCCATTAATAACGTACTTTTGTTAAGCAGAGAGGACCTCTATGCAGCATACCCCTCCCTCTGCTTCTAATCCCAATAAAATGGCCCGCTATTACGCCAAAATAGCGGTGCGTTCGCTTTACGACGAAATCGCCCTATACCCAAAACCAGGCTTGGTGAGCTTTGTAGATAATGGTGCTCATCACGACATGAATGGTGCTTTATTTTTCCGCAGCCTCTTTGGCTTACGCCATTATTTTGTTCAAGTCGGACAACAAGCAGCCCTTAATGCGCCCCAATCGCAACTAGTTAAACTGGGATTGCAGGCCGAACAAACCATGCAGCAGATAACCTCCGGAGTTAATACCCATCGCGGAGCAATTTTTGCCCTGGGCATCATGTGCAGCAGCATTTGTAAATTAAGCATCCACTATAAAACGTTTTATCCTCACGATTTGCATTTAACTATTATGGAGGAATGGGCCTATTATTTACAAAAGCATCATCAAAATACCAATACTCATGGTAGTCTGGTCAAGCAAAAATATGCTGTAGCCGATGCCAAACAAATGGCAATAGATGGCTATAAACTGGTTTTTGATACCTATTCCACTTTAGCAGAAATTCAACACGATAAAGAGTTTTTTGGCTTGCTTGCCTATCAACAGCTACTATTGGCTATGGATGACATCAATATCCTGTATCGCACAGGCCCTGAAGGCTTGCAGTTCGCCCGTTACCATATCCAACAAGGCATCACCTTGAGCAATCGCGCACAATCCATACAAGAGGCTACTCGCCTGCATTTATTATTTTCCCAATGCAACATTAGCCCAGGAGGTGTTGCAGACATGTTGGGACTTATTTATTTTTTACGTCATGTATTCTCAGGGGAATCACGATGAAGATTTTATGCGTTTTTGCTGGGCAAGGTTATCGAGACAGTAGTTTATTTAGCTTCTTTCAGGAAAATCATCAGGCCATGCAACGGTTAAGCGAGTTTTCATCCCTAAGCAATATCGATTTTTTACAGCCCAATGTCCCTATTAGCGATCCACATTTTACTCAACTTATTATTGGTGTGTACCAGCTAACACTTTTTAGTATGCTAAAACCACTTTGCAACCAACATCAAATTGAGTTGGCGGGGTATAGCCTCGGTGAAATCAGTGCGCTTCTCGCAAGTATTGATGCCTCATTAGAAGACAGCATTAAACTCTACACCTATCGCAGCCAACTGATGGCAACATTGCTGAATCAAAACTATGATTTACTTTCTATTCGCGGTAATTTTGACTTGGTTGAAGTGAAGGCCGCCTGTGCACGCCATCGCTGTTATATCGCCATTGTTAATTCCGAACAGCATTTAGTGGTAGGTGGGAAAATAGCAGATCTCAACCAACTGATTAGCGAGCTGCAACAACAAATCGCTCGCGTTAAATTTCTTGAAGTACATTTGCCTTCACATACGCCCTATTACAGGGATAAAAAAGGACTCTTATTCGAGTTTATGAATAAAAATCTGCCCCAATCAGGTTTAGTTTATCCCATTATCAGCCCTTTAGAATTAACTAAAATATATGATTTCCAGGAAGAAAAATGCTTACTGGATGAAGAATTATATACCTCGTTACAATGGCATAGCGTCTGTGAATTAATCGGAGCCTATCAATATGATCTCATTATTGATCTGGGGCCCGGAGCTGCAATGAGCACTATTTTAACGGGAGTTAATCCGCCATTAGCTGAAGTAAGGCGAGTTACTGTATCTCAATATCAGAGTTTAGATGGTTTATTACCGGCGTTGATGCGGGTCATAGGAAGACCATGACCATCAGGTTAAGAAAATTTTGCAATAATGTGTAGGTTGGGCCCATTGCGTTCTGGTGTGGCTCGATACCTTGTTGGGCCAGGGGCCAAACCTACAATTTATAAATATAATCATTAACTTAATGGCAGTGAGAGCGGGGGGAGGGTTTTCTCCTTTCTAGCAGCTATGAAAACTTACGATTACCTTGATTAAGGAGAGAAAAGCGATGATAAAACTCTACCAATTTCCACCCCAATGGTCCTTACCAAATCCCAGTCCATTTTGCATGAAACTGGAAACTTATTTGCGTATGGCAAAGCTACCTTTTGAAGTCGTATCTGTTATAAACCCTACTAAAGGGCCAAAAAAGAAACTTCCTACCATTAATGATGAAGGCAAAATACTTGGCGATAGCGGTTTCATCATTAACTATCTACAAGAAAAATATGGCGACCCTCTAGATAGCCACTTATCAAGCGAGCAAAAGGCTCAAGCGTTGGCAATACAACGTTTACTGGAAGAGCATTTGTATTGGATCATGGTGTACTCACGTTGGATAGATGAGCGTTATTGGCCAATTACCCGAGAGACCTTTTTTAGCCATTTGAAATGGCCTCTGTGTACAATTCTTCCTATCATTCTGCAAAAAAAAATTCGTGGTGATCTCTATAAACAGGGAATTGGCAGACATAGTACAGCAGAAGTTTATCAATTAGGTGTTGAGGATCTAACGGTCTTAAGTACCTTCTTAAAATCCTCGGCATTTTTGCTGGGTGATGAGCCCACCAGTATCGATGCTAGCGCTTATGCCTTTCTAGCCAATATTTTGGAAACACCGATTGCCTCCCCATTACAAGATTATGCTAAAACACAACCTCAGTTTATTGACTATTGTGAACGGATGAAACATCGTTTTTACCCATAAGCATTCGCAACAAAATCGCTTGGAGTAAGGCTTCAAGCGATTTTCCACTCCTCTCATCGCAGCCAAACATTTTCAATTTAAATTTCTTTGTGTTAAAATAGTATACAATTTGAACTTAATTAAAATAAACTGATAGGATTTTAATTGCACTCTCATTTTGACATAAGCGCGACTAACTTGAATAAACAGTTTAATATGCAAACACTACCTTCAACATTCAGCCAGTTTTTAACTCAGGCCGATAGTGAGTATCGCAAAAAATTATCCTCTATTCCTCTTTTTAATACCGCGAAAACTGCAACCTGGGATAAAAATCAAAAACGTTTGTTTGCCGCTATTTTTTATCATTTAAGAGGCCATTTTATTAATTTCATGTGGTTTATCGCCAATTTTTCCGCTGACTCGCTATCGAAATCAATTATATTAGACAATATTAATGAAGAGTTTGGTACTGGAAACAGACTTTCTCATGAACAACTTTATGCTAGTTTTGCGCAAGAATATGGGGTTGATATTCACGATGAAATTGTCAATGAAACCCATTATCTACCTTTTGCCAAACAATTTAACAAAGGTCATCTGGCTTGGCTAGCAGCTCATGACGCAGAAGCTCAAATCGCAGCATTTGCCGCTTATGAGCGCCTGGATAATATCGATTACATCTATCTGAGTGAATGCGCCTTATCGATGAATACCTCCGCTCAAGGAATGATTTTTTTCAAAGTTCATACCCATGTAGAACATTTTAGTTCCGTTATTGAAAAACTAGAACCAATTTGGGAACACACTAGCGATAAGATAAAACAAGCCTTTGAGTTTATTTATTCGCATCAAATTCAAATGTGGCAAAAGTTATCTGATGAAATTTTTGCACTAACCAAGTCCTCAATACAGAGAGGTGGCTAATTGATCTTATATTTTTTAAAAAAGGGAATGTTTACTGTTTACAATTATCTAATGGAAAAAACTATTGAGGCCAGCCATCAAATCACCTTATTTGGTATTGTGATGATGATCAACTTTCCTCTTTTTGGAATTCTATGGAAATTGCAAAATTTTCAGGTAAATAAGGAGTTTTTCCTCAGAGTAATCGCGACCACTCTTTGTGCTTTATTAGCGTTGCATCGGTTTTGGTCTCCTAAGTTCTTAAGAATTCTCCCCTTTCTATGGTATCTAAGCCTCCTCTTTTGCCTGCCCTTCTTTTTCACCTATCTAACCTTATTAAATGATGGGGCAACCTTATGGTTAATGAATTGTATGTCCGCAACCTTTTTCCTATTCCTGGTAACTAGCGCCTTAGACTCCTTAGTATTGCTTACTTTAGGCAGCAGCCTGGCCTATTTTTCCTATGTTTATGGTGCCGATAAAATCATTAAGTATGTTCCTGGTGATGTATCCATTTTTGGTTTAGGAATTACCTTTACAGCAGCCATTATCATTGGAGCCCTTTTTGCCCGAGATAGAGAACTCATTTATAGTGCTAAAATTTCTGGTATGCGCTTACTCGCTGGAAGTTTAGCGCACGACTTGCGCACGCCTCTATCCAGTATTTACCTACAAGCCAAAATGCAAAAATCACTGGTTGAAACACTGCCTAACGAGCAAGAGGTGAAGCAAAATTTAAACGAAAGCATTGCGAAAATTGAACGTGGCATTGATAGTGTGAATCAACTCATTAGTACGCAATTAAATAACATCCGTCATGATAGGTTCGATACCTGCAAATTTGGGTTTTACTCCATCAATGAACTCTTAAAACATGCCCTAGAAGATTTTCCTTTTAAAAATAATCAACATGAACTCATCGACCTCCTTATAGAATGCGATTTTGTAATCTGGATTGAAAAGATCGCCTTTAGAAATCTAATCTGGAACTTACTGAACAATAGCTTTGATTTTATTGAAAAAGAGGGCAAAGGTGAGGTCCTAATTAGTATGGCGGAAGGCCAAGAAAAGGATAATTTTAATTATCTGCATATTAAAGATACTGCCCAAGGCATTTCTACAGAAAAAGCCAAACTGATTTTTGAGCCCTTTTACTCTGAAAGACAAGGGGGCACGGGCATTGGCTTAGCTTATTGCAAATTACTCATGAAGGCTGCTGGAGGCTCGATTGCCTGCCAAGGTAAGCTGGGCGAGTACACTCATTTCACCATTAAATTTCCCAAAATAGATTAGACTAATCAAATTATGACCAATACCATTAAAGAGGACCGCAGTATACTTGGAGCACTGCAAGAAAAACTGCGCCAAACAGGGAGTAAACTAAGCATCAACTTCCACGCACGAGTTAATGAATAAAAAAGTTGTACCCTGTATTATTTGAGAAGTATGTGATTTAAAATGAACTTTTCTAACTATAGTGGATAGTTACCAGCGCATGGCCTTAAAAGAAACAAACTACCCAAAAGTTGCTCAGGCAGCAAGTTCCGTTAAACAGCAAGGAAAAATCCCCTCAATTACGAATATATGTGAAGAATTAGGAATGATTTCACCGACGCCCAATTTACCTGCACTTTTAGAGCAATGGTTTCATACTCAACCTGAGTTTCAACGTTCAATCCAAACCCCACTTTCGGAAAATATTAATATAAAAACGGTTAATCTTTTTGAAAAAAATATTGAACTAGAAAAGTCACTCTCCCTGCTTCGCGCCACCCTTGAGTCAACCGCTGATGGCATCATGATGGTGAATGGCCAAGGTAAAGTTGTCGATTGGAATCAAAAATTCGTAGAAATGTGGCGTATTCCCACCTTTATGTTAGAGGTTGGCACTGAAAGCATTAGTTTCGAATACATTCTAGAACAATTAATTAACCCCGAAGGTTTAATTTCCGATGTCAATTTTCTTTACGAAAACCCAGACTGGCAAGGTGAGTTACCTATATTACATTTTAAAGATGGGCGTATTTTCGAGCGATATACGCAACCACAACGGATAGGCATTGAAATTGTCGGACGTGTATATAGCTTTAGAGACGTCACCAAAAAATTAATGCATGAAGATGAGCTACGTATTCGTGAACGTGCGATTGAAGCAAGTACTCATGGTGTGGCCATCCTCGATATTAGCAAACCCAATCTGCCTATCATCTACGTTAATAAAGCTATTGAGCGTATTACTGGCTATAGCGAGGAACAGCTTTTAGGCCAAGGTCTTACGTTCTTGCATGCAAATAAAGCTCAGCATGTGAACCACAAACGCATTATCTTAGCTATAAAAGAATTACGTGAAGAGACGGTTGAACTTGAAAGTTATCAACAACATGGTGAGGTTTTTTGGTGCGAAATCAGTGTAGCACCCGTACGAGATTCGTTTGACAAAGTGAAACACTATATCTGCCTTATCAATGATGTTACGGAACGTCGTAAGATGGAAGAGCAGCTGATCAAACAAGCAACATATGACTCCCTAACCGAATTACCCAATCGAGTTCTCTTAATCGACCGTGTTGATCAAGCGATTTTACAAGCGAAAAAGAAAGGTTCCATGTTAGCCTTCTTATTCCTGGATTTGGATCATTTCAAATTAACCAACGATACCTTAGGGCATAGCATGGGTGACCGGCTTTTGCAGGCGGTATCGAACCGATTACTCCTGGCAACCAACGATCTTGATACCGTCAGCCGTCTCGGTGGAGATGAATTTGTTATTTTATTGCAAGACATCCAGACAGAACAACAAGCACATCAAATTGCCGACAATATACTCAACTCATTGGCAAAGCCTTTTCCAATAGACGAACATCATTTAAAAATAACTGGCAGCATTGGTATTAGCTATTTTCCCAAAGATGGTAATGATTATGACTCATTGATGAAAAGTGCCGATTTATCGATGTATCATGCCAAAGACAGCGGGCGTAATACGTACCATAATTATAACAAGCAAATGAATACGCAAATTGTTAATCGCATGCAAATTAACAATGCCTTACGTGATTCACTGCAAAAAAACGAGTTTCATTTACTCTATCAACCCTTAATTAATTTAGCAGAAAATAAACTCATTGGTTTTGAGGCTTTATTACGTTGGAATAGTCATATATTAGGTGCAGTCCCCCCGAATGATTTTATCGGCATTGCTGAAGAAAATGGTTTGATCTTGGAAATTGGCTTGTGGGCTATGGAAGAGGCTTGCAAACAGCTCGTTCGCTGGCATCAACAAGGCTATTCTCATTTAACCATGGCTGTGAATATTTCTGGCCGGCAATTACGGCAACCACGGATGCCTGAAATGATTGGCAAAATTCTTAGCAAAGCCGGCTTATCACCTAAATTTCTTGAGTTAGAGCTTACTGAAAGTCTCTTGGTAGATAATATAAAGCATGCGGTTGATGCGATGTATGAGCTCAAAGATATGGGAATTAAAGTGGTCATTGATGATTTTGGTACCGGTTATTCAAGTTTGGCCTACCTAAAACAATTTCCCGTAGATAAATTAAAAATTGACCGCTCATTTATTACCGAATTAGTGGATAAAGAAAGTGACGCCGCCATCGCCCGCGCAATTATTAACTTATCCCATAGCTTAAATCTGGAGGTTTTGGCCGAAGGAGTAGAAACGGAATTGCAACGTGAGTTTATTATGACACATGGCTGTGATTATGCTCAGGGATATTACTTTTCTCCGCCTCAAAAGGCTGAGGATTTAGGGCCTTTTTTGAGGGATTATTTGTAAGTGCATCAATTCCCACGTCACTCAGGAGATCCTTCACTGCGTTCAGGGTGACGTATTCCAGGCACAATTCTTGCTCTCCTACATATAGAGTTCATCAGGGAGATAAGAATGAAGGAGATAAGCATTATTGGGGCCGGTTTATCCGGAACCCTACTTACACTCTATCTAGCAAAACGTGGATACAAACTCCATGTCTTTGATGCAAGACCCGACCCCAGATTAACCCAAAGTCATGATGGGCGTTCCATAAATCTTGCCTTATCTTGCCGCGGAATTACAGGTCTTGCCGGTGTCGGTATCATGCCGGAAGTAGAACAGTTGATGGTGCCCATGCGCGCTCGGGCGATTCATGATGCTCAAGGACAAATTAAATACCAATCCTTTGGCCGTCATCATGAAGAATACATTAATGCCGTTGAACGCAATGAATTAAATAAACTCTTACTGGATGAAGCCGGAAAATATCCCAATGTACACTTTAGCTTTAATAACAAATTATCTCATCTCGATCTTGAAAAGAAAGTCATGCATTTTAAAAACCATCATGGAGAACACTTAAGCTTCCCCTACCAATATTTAATCGGCGCCGATGGAGTTAATTCTTGCGTGCGAGAGCAATTAAGTACTCGCGGTTTGATCAAGGCAACACGAACCTTTTTATCGTACGGATATAAAGAATTATCCATTGGAGCACCAGGCCAGCAAGAACTCGCACATGAGTATTTACACCTATGGCCTAGAAATGCCTTTTTATTATTAGGCAATCCTAATCGCGATCATTCCATTACGGGTTCCTTATTTTTACCTCATGAAGGAAAAAATAGCTTCGCTGAATTAGATAATGAATTAAAAATTAATGCCTTTTTTAAAGAAGAATTTTCTGATGCTTATGAAGTCATGCCCAATCTATTGCATGAATTTACAGAACACCTAACAGGCAACATGAGCACCATTCAATGTGACTCATGGCATTATCAAGATCACTGCCTGTTACTTGGTGATGCAGCGCATGGCGTCGTCCCTTTTTTCGGCCAAGGCATGAATAGCGCTTTTGAAGATTGCCGTATTTTAAATACGCTGTTAGATAAATATCAGGATGATTGGGCTCAAGTAATGCCCGCCTTTTATCAATCCAGAAAGCCAAATACCGATGCGGTGGCACAAATGTCTATGGATAATTTCCAAGAAATTCAAACCAATATCCGCGATCCTCAATTCAACTTAAAAAAGCAATTAGAACAGTTGCTCATGCAACGTTACCCACAGCAGTACATTTCCAAACACGTACTGGTCATGTTTAGTAATACGCCTTATGCAGAAGCACTAAAAATTGGTGCGAAACAAACCGAGTTTTTAAATCAAATTTGTAAGAATGTAACCAGCCTTGAAACTGTGGATTGGGATCAAGTAGACAAACTCATCCATCAAGACAAGAACTTGGCACGATCAATGAGTTAGAGCACGTAAAAAACAGGGAGAGATGATGCGACTTATTCAAGATTATATTGATTCAAAACAAAATGAATTTAAAAAACATCCGTTTTTTAATCTATTAGAACAATTAAATAGCCTCGAGGAAATAAGCTATTTTGTTCCAGAATTAACCTTTTGGACTATGACCTTTCAGGATATTTTACGCATCAATGAGGAGCGAGTTACTGATCCCTACCTCAAAAAAATAGCACGCCATCATCGGCACGAAGATGCGGGTCATGATCGTTGGTTCTTACAAGATAAAAAATATATGGGAACAACCAGCATCAATAAAGCCTGTAATAAAAATGGCGTTAGCTGGCTCTACAGTCGAGAAACCCGTTCTACGCGTGATGCAGCTTATGCGCTTGTTGCAGAAGTCTTCAATGCCAAAAATGACATTGTAAATATCGCCCTGCTCTTAACACTTGAATCGTCAGGACATGTATTTTTTGAAAAAGTTGCCGATCAAGTGAGAAAAACAGGCGAGGAAGAGCATTTAAAATATTTTTCCAAAACTCATCTGGAAGTAGAAAAAGCGCACGCATTATTTGAAACAGAAATGGAGCGTGAATTATTTTCCAGGAAAACTCCTACCCACGTAAGACGTGACGCACTACAAATGATCGATCGTTGCTACGATGCATTTACTAAAATGTTTGATGGATTAGTGATTGCATGCAACCGTAAACTCGAATTAGCCCAAAAGAGGAACCGAAAACATGCCGCAAACTGCGAACCAGTGGAACACCCAGCATCTAATGCAATGGGAAAAAAAGCCCGAGCAAAACATTCTAAGTAATGAGCAGGCGCTGATTCCTTTTGGCCGCGATTTTGGCGGGTTGGTGCACTCCCAACCTGCCGCAGTCTGCGAGCCCCAAACACGCGAGGCGCTGCAATCCCTACTCAAATATGCTCATGAACACCAGCTTCCGGTCACCATTCGTGGCAATGGTATGAGCCAAAATGGCCAATCGCTGGCGGCTCCTGGGGGATTAATCCTAAATATGAAGCACTTTAATCAGGTGCAGGAGCCAGAGCATCATTCCATTTGGGTGGAGGCGAATTGCACCTGGGCTGATTTGCTCGAACGCTCATTACCTAACTCGCTAACTCCCTATGTACTACCCTATAACTGCAATTTATCGATTGGTGGGGTGCTTTCAGCAGGAGGAATAGGCGCGTCATCATTTAAATACGGCAGTGCAATTGCGCATGTGCGCGAATTGGAAGTGATTCTTGCCAATGGGGAATTAGTACAGGTAGATAGGCATTCGCCTTTAATGCAAGCCTGTTTAGGAGGACAAGGTCATTTTGGCGTAATCACCCGAGCTCGCATCGCCTTAAGATCATGCAAAAAAACAGTACGTACATTCTATTTAACTTATCTGGATAAAGAAAGCTGGCTGCATGATTTACATCAATGCCAGAACTATGCGGATTATGTTGAATCCTTTTGCACCCCTGCAATACAAGGAGCGAAGATCACCGCCACAGGTCGAGCCCCCTTCGCGCAATGGCTTTATGCGTTACACGTCTCGATTGAATATGATCATCATGCGCCTGATTTTCATAGTTTGTCCTTGAAACCTTGGAAACTTCTCCATACTCAAGATGAAGCGATTCACTCTTATTTACATCGCCATGACGCACGTTTAAATGTCATGAAAATGAGCGGCCAATGGGATTTACAACATCCTTGGTATGAATGCTTTATCCCCAAGTTTCCGTTAAATAAATTAGAGGAAATTTTGGAGGCCTTACCCATTCACTACGCGTCATTAGTACATTTAATCCCTATCATTAATCGTAAAGCGACTGGCTTTTTAATGCTTCCTGAAGAACCACATATTTTCTCTTTTATGATTATCAATCCTGGCTTACCTACGGTATTCACTCCAAGTTGTGTGGAGGCCATTAAACATTTGGATGCACTTTTTTTACCTTTAGGAGGAAAACGTTATCTCTCTGGGTATTTAGGGGAATCACTAAAGCATGACTATTGGAAAAATCATTATGGAGCAAGATATTCGGAGTGGCTTGAGTTAAAAAAACAGTATGACCCTTTGCATATTTTAAGTTCTTATTTATTTAATAAATGTTCAAAAATGACGGAAATTAATCTATCTTAGTGAGGAACCTTTATTGGATGAAAAAAACAGGAGAAGTATATGCCCATAGAGCTACTTAAAGGAATCCGTTATTTTAAAAATAATGGTTTTCTTGAACAGCGCGACTTATTTCAATCCTTAATCAAGGGACAATCTCCAGATACACTCTTGATTACTTGTTCTGACTCCCGGATTGTTCCCTCGTACATTACTAATGCAGATGCCGGCGAGTTATTTGTTATCCGTAATGCAGGAAACATTTTTCCACCGAAAGTACCCTATCCCACTGGGGAAAGAGCAACGGCTGAATACGCGTTGAAAGTACTCAATGTAACCGAAATTATTGTCTGTGGGCATTCAGACTGCGGTGCGATGAAAGGCTTATTAAACCCAAATCTTGCAGAGAGCTTACCTCTAGTTGCGGAATTTCTTGAAGCGTACGCCAAACCCGCTCTAGAGCGCATGCATGAAAAACATCCTGAAATGCAGGATTCAAAACAAAAATTAAAATGTCTTACTGAGGAAAATATCCTTTTACAAATAGAACACTTACATACTCTGGATGTTGTTAAAGAACGTTTGGAAGCAGATAAGCTAAAAATTCATGCCTGGTATTATGACATTGAAGAAGGTGAGTTTTTTATTTATGAACCCAGCACACAACATTTTTTACCCTATGAAGAAGCAGTCGAAAAGCTATTCAATAGTGAGCTCGTGCTCAATAAGATGAACGCGATTATCGAGGAAGAAGCAAAAACTTATTCATTACCTGCCACAGAAGAAGAGTACCGTAAAGTAGCAGAGCAAATGCAGCTCCTGAAGTTTAAAGGAGAAAATGTAATATGGAATGCAATTCAAACTAAAGTAATCGACAGACTTTGGCATGAGTTTGGTGAATTATGCGTTGAAAGTGAGGGGAGAAATGATTCCCGATTTGTGTCATTACTCGAAAAATGCCCTGAGGTTGCCTTAGGAATGGCGGGAAGTTGCCAGAAAAATATATTGAACTCGCCAGGCTATAATAAGGTGTGTATTAGTAGAGCGCATACCATTTTACATTCTACTGCCTCTAACGAGGAAGATTTGGCACCTACAGGCAATTATCATTACGGGCAATAAGCAAGCCGTTGCTGCCGCCATAGTGTTCCCCACAAATAAACGTAGGTCGAGCCAAAGGTCCGACCTACCTCAGCGTTTTATTGGTCTACCTTATTGGTTTTCAACAAATCCATCAATTGCCTACGAAAATAGGTGAAAAAAGTTAAGGTAATTAACTCCGCAAGCTGCGCGGTTATTCTATCAATCCATTTTTCTTCACTGAGCTTCCAACCTAGCCACATGCAGGGAGTTAATACGGTAATCACTAAAACAACCGTATAATTTACCCGATGTAATCCCAGATATCGCTTATTCTGTGCCAACAGAGCCCTTTGCAGATGGACCATCTTGTCCATCGCGGTTATTTGCGTCCGTAACTGTTTCCTCGAAGTGCTCATCATCCATACTCTTATTTTGGGAAAAATAGGATCTGGTTTTTTCAAAGCTCATATTTTTCAGGTTAAAAGTAAGGTACTTAGCTAAGCCCAGCAATACCCCCAGATTAAATAAAACGACCAACACCAGCGAGAGTAAAAAATTATTAGAAATAACGAAAAACTCATACCCAAGTAATAATGAAATGCCAATCCAAAAAGTCATTAAAACAATGAGTAGCAGGCAGATATTCAGTACCAGCGGAAAGACACTAAGCCCCGCCAATCGTGCCTCCAAACACATCACTGAAAATATGGTTTTTACAAGATTAATCCGTGTAGAAACCAGCTCCTCTACCTGCTTTAAGGCTTCCATTATTTCCTCAAAATCTTAGCTAATAGAAAACCTATCCCGCCAGCCATTAATACTGCGGTTAAGGGATTTTGTTGTACTTTTTTCAATAGTTCATCAGAGCATTCTTTAAGGTTTTCTTCTGCTTGGCAGGCACGCTGTATGCCCTCTTCACGCACCTCATTAGCCCATTTTTTTCCTTCATTTAGCAAGTCACTAGCAGCTTCTGAAACATGTGATCTATCACCACGGTTTGCATTATCCATAATAGCTCTCCTGTATTATTTCTAGTGTTTACTTACCTTTAACTATAGTTAGTAAGCCCATAAAAACAAATAAAATTAATAAAAAACCCCACTGCGCTAATGATTATCTCGAGAATAAATTAACCAATTCTTCTCAACACTTAGTGGTTGTTCCGCATAGGTTTCTGCCTTCAAACTACATTGTTGCTCAAATACCGTGCCAATGGCGTTCGCTATATAAGTTGAGGTTGAATCGCCTCCATGCCCATCATATATTCCGACTAAAAAAGGTTTATTTTTTGTTAAGACTTGTACCGAAACGGAAATATTATCCCTTGAACCAGCATGAAATGCCTTATAAGCAAGCAACCGCGCCAACTCCGCTTCCGAATGTAAACCGGGCTTATCAATAGACTGCAACTGCTCCCAAAACCATTGCTCCTGATTTTCTTTCGTTTGCCCAGGGACTGGCTCCGTAAAACCATCGCAGGTAGTAATAATTTGGGTCTTCATCCCAGAAGCATGAGTAAAATCACTTGGTGTTATATCAATATGCGCATCATCACAAACCCCTGATTCGATAAAATCATAATCCCCCAGAGCCCTTGATAAGGCTAAAGAACCATATCGTCCCAACAGGCGCCCATTTTTTACAAGACCTCGCACTTGGGTCAAGCGCTCTTGATCAAGATTAGGATGATGAATGGCCTTATTTAACCGGGCGACTGAAGCAACATGCCCATTAGGGAAATAGACCACGACAAAAACCACCGAATCCCCTAAGGTAGCGGTAATTAAATTACCTTCCCCATCATAAACGGTGGTTGATGCGGTAGAACCACCAAAACCGCGTTTGAGGCAATGTTGATTAATCAATTTATAACTGGTCCATAAACGATGACCAATATCCTGCGCGGTTAATGCATTAAAAGAGCCTGCTGTGTACCAATATGCTACCGCAGCATCTTCTTGAGTTGGGCGTAAGCCCTGCATCTCAAATAGAGCAAAATTCTGTTCTTTTTTTTCAAAGCGAACCTCGGACTCATCACTTGGTATAGAAATTAATTCTGCGATTCTCATCATGGTTGCTCCTTAACGTACAGCTCATTCCCCAACTGCTTGATCTGCTGTTCCAGCTCATGCGTAATCATTTTATAGAGTTGATAGTTTAGCTCAATGACACTAGGCACATAATCTTTCATGACGATTGGCGGGCCAAAACTGACGGTAATTTTTCCTTTCTTAGGCCAGGTTTTTCCTTTAGGTAAACAATCATAAGCACCTTTAATATACGCAGGAACAATAGGAATTTGTAATTCCCAAGCTAACATCGCACAGCCACCTTTAAACGCTTGAACTTCACCATTTAAAGAACGTGTGGCTTCGGGAAAAATAATTAAATTTTTATTCGCCTTAATCGCTGCTTTACAGCTATTGATATTATTTAACATCGCCGAGGGTTCGGAGTTTCGATCAAAAGGGATCAGATTAAATAGCTTTTTCAGTAAAAACAAAGTCAGTGAACGACGCTCATAAAAATAATCTTTAGCAGCCAATAAGACATAATTATCAACGGCATCTCCCGCCGCCGCCATCAATACCAGGTTATCCAAGTGACTGCTATGATTTGCTGCGATAATAAAGGGACCCTCTGGCGGCAAAAATGTGCTCCCCAGAGTCTCAATACCAAAGCGATTACGGACAAACCCTGTCATGTACCGATGTACAGTGCTGCGCATGGGCGATGTTTTAAAAGAAATGGGAGTATTTGCCGCCCGCTCAATTAACGAAGCACCAAAACGTGTGTAGTGCTTTTGCTTAGATATAATGACTTCTGCTAAATCATCCAAAGTATTTGCCTCGGCAATTTCATGCTCGTCTAAACGAATACCAAATTTTTTTTCAATTGCCGTTAACAGTTCAATTTTTGCCAATGAATCTAAGCCCAAGAATTCGGATGAAGAATCAGCAGGATGTAGCCGATAAATGAGATGCAGCAAATCCTGCTGGATCTCTTGCTTTTGGGTCACTTTTTGTCGTAACTCCAACATCATCCCCTCCTTGTGATGGATTAATACATAGTCCCTCAACCCGTGTTACCAAGACGTCCGATGCAAGATGCTGGAGATCCCTCACTACGTTCGGGATGACGTTTGCTCACCTCTCATAGCACACAAAATCGAACATTTTGCAGAATTTTAGATATAGAACATGAATCATGGATACTATCAATATAGAAAATTTCTAATGAACCTTCCAAATAATTTTTCTTACACAATAAACGCTGAATTTTGCCACTGGTTGTTTTAGGAACTGCTTTGTGTGCCGCAAGCACCACAATATCGGCAGTAATTCCATGTTCTTTTAAAATTCTATTGCGGATTATTTTAATAATCTCTCGAGCTACTTCAGCCTCTATATGCTGTTTTATTTCCTGAACGACGACTAAATATTCCTGCTCATTCTCCTCCACAGAAAAAATAGCACCACAATTCATGCGTACAAGGGGATGACAGCCATTAATAATATCCTCCAAATCATGAGGGTAATAATTACAGCCGCGAATAATAATCATGTCTTTAAGCCGGCCAGTAACATACAACGCCCCCTCAGCAAGATAACCCAAATCACCTGTTCGCAGAAAAGTACGCTCATCACCAGGAATTTTTGCATGAAAACAATATTTTGATTCATTAGGCAATTGCCAGTAGCCCTGAGTGACACTTTTACTGGCCACCCATATTTCCCCAACTTTCCGCTCAGTACATACCTGCAAGGTTTCAGGATTAACAATCATGATATAGAAATCATCCGCCGGCTTTCCACAATTTACCAAACGACGCGCATGAGGATAGCTTGCATCACAATAACGCACCTGCCCTAAACTTAAAGCCTTATTATCGACTAACTGGCTTTGAACCCCTTCGTTAGGATCTACCGCAGTGACCATTAATGTGGACTCTGCCAAGCCATAACAAGGATAAAAAGCATCCGCTTGGAAGCCACAGTCTTCAAAAAAATTGGTGAACTTTTCAATGGTTGAACAACGAATCGGTTCCGATCCTGTAGCTGCTATTCGCCAGCTACTTAAATCTAAATGGCCTTTTTCATCATCAGTAATCTTATCGATGCATAAATCATAAGCAAAATTAGGCGCTCCAGTAATTGTTCCTCTAAAGTGGGACATTGCCTCTAACCAAGCGGCCGGGCGTTGTAAAAAGGACATGGGTGCCATTAACTTTACTGGATAACCGGTAAAAAGAGGCTGCAAAATTCCAGCAATAAGCCCCATGTCATGGTAAGGCGGCAACCATGAAACACAAATATCATCTTCTGATGAACGATTACGCAATTGCATTACCGCTAAGTTATTTAATAAATTTCCATGACTAACCATTACTCCTTTGGGTTTTCCCGTAGACCCAGAGGTGTATTGTAAAAAGGCAAGAGAATCCGGGGTGATTAATGGTTTATTCCAACCTTCATCCGAATAATCGGATAAATAGTCGGTAACAAGAAAATGCATTTTTTCAAAATCCCACCCCAGCAATTGACTATTCCGCTCAAAAGTTGGGCCGGCAAGATGATTGACCATTTTGCCGAGAACAGGCGTTTTATTTAATAATTTTACTACCCTTAGCTTTTTAACTTTGCGTAAAATTTCGTCTGTGGTTAAGGCAACTCTGGCCCCAGAGTTTTGAATAATATGGTGCAGTTTGGTCACCAAAGCTTTAGTATTGGGAGGATAAACCGGGATCGCGATGACACCTGCATACAAACAGCCAAAAAATGCAGCAATTAACTCTAGCCCAGGAGGATAGATAATAATAACGCGCTCACCAGGACGAGTGCTTTTTTGTAAGAGGATCGCTATTTTTCTTGCTTGTTCTGCCAAGGTCTCAAGCGTTAGAATTCTGTTTTCGTCCGTGTTTCTGCTTAGAAAAGTATACAGAGGAAAATCAGGTTGTGACCGCGCTTTTGCTTCTAATAAGCTGACTAAACTACTGTGACGGCTGCTCATACATCGGTCCCTCGGAGAACAATAAATGGATACAACCACGGTTTAATAGCTCTATGGATCTTATTAAAAGCTAGCAAATGATAAATATTTTGTCAAAAACCGCCTAGCCTAAAAACAGAAAAACAGATTGAATAATCAACATGATTGACAATTTTCTATTGGTTAGCAATTTGAAAAAAACAAGGGCCTAGTCCAGAATTAAGCATATCTTAAGGATTCAGGTCAAATTAAGTTTATTTTTTAAAGGTACATTGAATGCTAAAGTTTCTAGCAAAAGTAGGATTGCAAGTTAAAAGAGCAACCTTTTATTCTTTAGATGGATTAAAAGTTGCATTCAAAGAGGAATTTGCATTCCGTTTAGAGGTTTATACCAGCTTTATTGCCTTGCCTGCTGCCTTCTGGATAGGGAATTCCGCATTAGAGCGGATCGCCTTAATCAGCTCTTTTTTATTCGTTCCTATAGTGGAGCTACTCAATTCAGCCGTGGAAACTGTATTAAATCGTATTGATCTAAGTTGGCATGAGTTAACCAAAAAAGCTAAAGATATTGGTTCTGCCGCCGTCATGCTGGCAATACTCAATGCAATTATCGTATGGCTTATTATTATGCTCCCACACAGTTAGGGGATTTTATGCGACAACCTATAGCTGTTTTTGACTTTGATGGCACACTCAGCGACGGAGTTTGTGGTCTTAGGTTTTTTCGTTATTTACTGGGAGATATGGGTTATTGCCACTTCATTTTTCGTAACGCATTCTGGAGCTTACTTTTTTTATCAAGGCTCAGTGATGAATACGCGCTAAATAAAATGGTCAGCTCAGTCTTTAAAGGGCGAAAATTGGAGGAGCTGACTCAGATTGCCGATGAATTTTCTAAAGACATCATGCCCAATCATCTTTATGAAAAAATTGTGCAACGACTGGTGTGGCATAAAGAACAAGGACATCGCAATATTATTATCACCCGTTCTTTAGATCTTTATATGAGGCCATGGGGCAAACAAATCGAAATTCATGACATGATTGCCACCAAACTTGAAGTAACTGACGAAGGCTTATTGACCGGCAATATTGCCGACCATAGCTTTGTCGGAGAAAAAAAATTACTCGCATTAAGAAAGCTCCTGCATAACCAAGAACATGGCACTGTCTATGCTTATGGTGATAGCGCCAGTGATCGTTATATCCTGGCTGCCGCGGATTACGCCTACTGGATTCGCAATCCCGATGACCATGTCGATCTGTCCTTGGTTGATCCTCTGACTCATGCACAATGGAAAAAAGATTATAAACTGTAGGTTGGGCCCGTGGCCCAATGGCACTACCTTAAGCAGCTAGTGCCTCTTTTTCTATCATTTTAATTATTTTATTAGCTTTTTTCTGTAGCTTAATTTGCTCTGTTTTTCTTGATTTTTTTAGAACAGAAAAGGTTTTTGGCCTACATCTCACA
>JARLJR010000011.1 GCA_031291095.1 Legionella sp.
CGGCGGGTCTTGTCTTTTTTCTATCTCGGATGTCAGATTATTAGGAAAGAAATAAAGTTCAATTGTGAGTGGGGCTTAATTTTAAAGGAGCACAATATATGCTCCTCTTAATTAAAAAAAAAACGAGTCGATCCCTCAGGCTCATGGCCCAACGCAAGGCATCGTTCTACGCAGGAACTCAGTGTTGGGCCATGGGCCAACCTACACCGCTAACAATTCTAAGTGCTCTGGTGGTTGTCTATCCCAAAGACTCAAAACAAAACCACCACCGCCAGAACCCGTAGGCTTCACCGCCAAGGCTCCCATGGAAGTCAACCAATTCATATGCTGTTGCAGACTCTCACTCACCAAGCCCCACTGCATAAAACAATCAGCGGCTTTATTAATGGCTTTAGCTAAATCACTAGTTACTTCTGCACCACCCTGCTCTAATGCAGCTTTAGCATCCTCAACCGATTCAGCCATTTGCAAATCAAGCTGTTTTGCTAATTGAGGCTCATTCGCCCACAATTGTTGCACCTGCTGAATGCAATGAGAGGTAATACCAATTTGATTGCACGACGATAAAAAAAACCGAGGTTGAGTTGCTTGTCGCAGAGGAATTGCTTCTCCTGCTTTAAAATAAACCCCACCCTCTGCAGCAACACCTGCAACATCTAAACCACTACTTTTACCATGAAATAAATGTTCCAGTTCCTTGGCAAAGGCATTACACTCTTCCTGAGCAAGCATTTGCTGTGCACAAAACCAGCGGCTCATCGCCACACAAAGAGCAGCAGATGCCCCCATTCCCCCACCTACGGGAATGGTGCTGTTTAAAAGGAAATGGCCGCCGAGTTGATTTAAAGAATGTCCTAGCAACTTTAGTCCATGCTCTAATACACTCCAGAACAATAGATGCATATCTGGGCCACTACTGCCTAGATAATCTGCACTTAACGAGGGTACATTAGCAGAGTAGCTAAAAATTAACCTTCTTTCTTTAATAGGAAAAACTAAGGCTGCATGCCCGCGAACTACTGCGTGTTCGCCTACTAAAATCCATTTACCATAAGTTGTTGTTTCAAAATCATAGAACTTCATAATTACCCACCAGATAATCCCGCTTAAACTCACGTGCCATTTCCATTTGATCAGGTCGATACAATAAATGAATATTTGGTCCAGCATCCATAGTTACTATAGGCCCATCGCCTTTATTGTCCCACAATTGCTGCAAATCATTCAGTACACCTAAACTATTTGATGAGATATAAGAAAAAGGTTGTGCGCAGGTATTAAATAATTGATGCATATCTTGAAACTCGCGCCAGCAAATTTGGTAAGCACTTCCCCAGTCGTTTGCCATAAATGCATTAAGCAATAGCTTTAAATTCTCTTCTGCCCGCTCAGCACGAGTTGCATAAAGCTCGCTGCTTTTAACCAGCTTGTGCGCCTCACTCGACGACACCGCTTTTTGATCAGCACTAATAACTACAACCTGATGTATTAATTCAGGATAAGGCAACTCTATTGGTTTTACGACATTATCATTTTGCCATAAAACCCAAGGGGTATGGAATGAGCGACAAGATGAACCAGAGCCCAAGCGGCTTAATGAGGCTTGCTCCTCCGCTGCAGGTAGTTCTTGTTGCGTTAATTCAGCTAAGGCATATACAGCACATCGAGTAAGCGCTGCAAAACTTGAGGCAGAACTCGCCATACCGCTGCTATGAGGAAAGTTATTACAAGACTGTACTAAAAAACTGCCTTCATAACCAAAGTGCTTTTTTATCCGCGCCAAATGATTTAAAAACTTCTTTTCACCTAATTCAGATAATGCGAACTTGGCCTGTCCAGGCACGACTAAAGGCTCCCAAGCATCATGCGCAGAATCAATTTGCTCAAGTTTTACCGTGCTTAATAGATTATTTAAGGTGTAAGACAGTGAGGAGTTATCTGGATTATTGGAATTCTCATCTTTCTTCCCCATATATTTAATTAACGCAATATTAGCAGGGGCATGAGCCAGCCAATGCATAATGGATCTCCTTGGAATTAACTCCAGTTATAACAGTTGTATATGAATAAATGAGACAGACAACCTATGAGGCAAATTTGCCTCATAGGTTGTCTTGGCAATGAAGGAACTAATTCTAAACGTGATATTTGATTTATAAAAGACTTCATATTGTTCGTAATTTTGAATTAGCCAATTGCGCAGTAGGCGTATTAGGATATGCTCTTACTACTTGTTGCAGATATTTTTGTGCTTCGAGTTTATTACCCATTTCAGCGTAGGCATACCCTACTTTCAACATACTTGCAGCAGATTTGCTGGAAGTAGGAAACTGCTTTAATACAACATCAAAATGCTCAATTGCTTTTGCATAATCTTTTTTAACTAAATACAGCTCCCCTAACCAATACTGTGCATTGGAGGTATAACCACCACGAGGATATTTTTGTACAAAAGTATTCATTGAACCTAAAGCATCATCATAACGCTTATTCTTAATTAATTCATAGGCTGCTAAATAGCTGATTTGCTCATCAGCCGGATTTGCTCTGGAAACCGGAGTAACTACTGGTTCTGCCGTAGATGCTGTTTTTGCTACGTGATTGGGCTGTGCGGCAGGAGTATTGGCTCGTGGTGCAGGCTCTTTAGAGCCAACGGAAAGATCCATTGCTGGCTTATCTGTAGCTACTTTTGCTGAGGCGGAAGCACCACCACTTAAACGAGAATCTAAATCTTTATAAAAGGCAACTTGTTGTTGCTGTAATAATTTTAAATCATGAGCTTGAATTTCTAACTGGCCACGAAGCTCTTGCACTTCTTTTTGCAAGGTTTGAATTTTATCAATTAATGAGGCACTGTCAGAGACATTAGAACTACTGGGTCCGCTCATTTGGTCATCTTTGGCAAGCGCTGGACCATCATCCCCTTGATACGCATCAGAAGGATAATCATTTTGAGCCACATCCATTGGCGGATCATCATAGTATCGAGAATCGGCAACAGTCGCATCATGCGCCTGTTGCCCATCCATCATTGCAAAATTATCACTATCATCAACTACAGGCGCCTGTGACCAACAGGTCAAAGGAAGAATTAACGAAAAACCAGCAGCGATAATGTGTCTTTTGCAATTAATCATCTTGTTGCCTCATAAGTAAATTCTACACGTCGGTTTTGTGCATGCGACGCATCATCATGTCCTAAATTAATTGGACGCTCTTTACCATAGCTCACTACACGCATTTGATGTCTGCTTACACCAGCCATACGTAAAATATCTGCTACAGTGTTTGCACGGTGCTCACCTAAAGCAACGTTATATTCACGGCTACCGCGCTCATCAGTATGACCTGCGATTAAAACACGGGCACCTGAATGTGACTTTAAGTATTCAGCCTGAGCATTCACAGATGGCAGGTACTTAGGATTTAAAGCACTGTCATCGTAAGAGAATAAATATAATTGGTTATGAGGTGCTTGAGTAGTATAAGACTCACCAGGCTCTTGGCCAGCAAAACGAGTAAATTGGCCTAGACCTTGAGCACTAGCACCAGCATCACTCACACCAGCTCCAGCCATTCCTGGTGCCTTAGAACAAGCTGCCACCAATAAAACACTCGCTGCAAGCAGACCTAATTTACAAATTGATCCGGCTTTCATCCTCAATCTCCTTTATTCTTCTTATTAGTAAAATTCACGAAATCCCAACATGGGCTCTTGGGGCGACATTGTACAATTCTTTTTTTTTTTTTTCTATAAGAGCGGTAAGAAATAGATCAGTTATTCCCCATTGAGAAATCGAATGAAATATATTTTTTGCTGAATCACTTAATGTTCGGAGTCCTCAACATACTGTGACAGCAAATCAAGGACGACTGTTTTTATAAATGCGATACCACAAACTCAGACATCATCGCTGTAAATTGCCGCGTTGCCTGATTAGCGGCGACTACGCCACCATAAGGATTATCTACAGAACAGGGGATTTGCAGCCTAATAATTTTAGACCCCATCACCTTATTATCTGAAACGCGAGTCAATACTACCTTGGCTGAAAACAGGAGTACGCTAGGCTTCCTTAGGAAACTTTGCTCCAAAGAGAGTAATTGAGTGTCTAAACGATAATCGGCGCCCTGGCTGTATGAGCTGGAAAGCACAGCATAGAAAACACCTGTTTTTTGTAAACTTTGTACCATTAATGGATAAAGCATATCCGCTGGTGGATTGATCCATGCATTTTTCACAAATGACTCAAGTTGAAAAGGCTTGTTCACATAAAGCATTTGCTCTGATTGGTAGCCAGCAGCAGCATCGGGTTGCGTCACCCAAAGTGCAACACGTTGAGGATGTCTTGTTAGTTGTTTACTGCTGTAGGCAGTTAATTGATATTGGTTCGTCACAGGGATTTTAACTGGCGAACAAGCAACGAGCAGTAAACAAATCAAACACAGCCCTAAACTATTTAATCTTCTCATCACTTATTCTCCAGGCCCTGGTTTTGGAGCTGAACTCCCACGAATCACTACTGAAGGGTTTTGACGTATCTCATTGCTAAGCTTTTCAAGGTTTACTGAAATAGCATTTAACCGGTGTAATAATGTAGATGCAGGCGCCAAAGTTTCTTGTGATAGTTTTTCTAAGGTGTTTCTTCCTGATCCCATAGTACTTGATACGCTAGTTCCCGCGTGGCTTAAACTATCAGCCATTGTTTTAAATTTAGATACTCCGGTCTGCAACTCTCGAAGCAGTTGCGGAAACTCTTTACTCGATTTGGCAATATTAGTCAAAAAGACATCCGCATTTTTTATACTGTCATCAATATGTTGACTATTCGCTGCAACCACATGAGTTAGCTTTTCCACATTATGTAAAATACGAGATACATGTCTGGCATTTTTCTCATTAAAAATATGCTTCGCTTGGGTACTAACATTATTGATGCTCTCAGAAACCTCTTTTAAAAGATTATCTAATTGATTAAACAATGAAGGTTTTGCTGGAATAACTGGATAGGGTTCGCCCGGAAGCTTCACTATAGGAGTCAAGTCAGAAGTACTTGCACTTAAACCAATATAGGTAACTCCAGTAATTCCCTGAGAAATTAAGGTGGCGGCAGTACTCTTGGTAATTGGGGTACCGTCTTCAATTGCTAAAATGATTTCCACTTGTCTTGGATCATTCTTGTTCAGCTTTATTTCATATACATAGCCTACTTGCACTCCATTAAACTTAACCGGAGCATCTTTACTTAAACCCGAAGCGGCCTCGTGCAAATACACGGTAAAGTTACTATATGATTTTTGATTAAAACCAACAGATAGCCATAGCATGGCAGATAAAAGCCCTACGAATAGAACTACGATGAAAACACCGATTAGGGTGTAGTTGGTTTTTGATTCCAAAAAATTTATCTCCTAAACATTAATCTTGAGTTAGGGACTCTATACCTTACTGAAATAATCAGCGATCAATTCATTTTTATTTTTCATTAACTCATTAATGGGCTCTACACTCAAAATTTGCCCATCACCAACAAATGCCACTCGATCAGTGGTACGCTTTAAAGATTCAATGTCATGACTAACCATAACAATCGTAAGATTTAATGAATCTCGTAAAAAAACAACTAAATCATCAAAAAGTCGCGCACTACGCGGATCCAATCCGGTGGTAGGCTCATCAAGGAATAATAACTCAGGATCCATTGCAATTGCACGTGCCGCAGCCGCCCTTCTTTGCATCCCCCCACTAAGTTCCGAAGGCAATTTACCCGCAGCCTCCTTAGGCAAGCCAACTAAAGCTATTTTTAATAAGGCTAACTCCTGCATGAACTCTGGATCCAGATTAGCGAACTCCTGCATAGGAAACATCACATTTTCTAAAACATTCATTGACGCAAATAAAGCACTGTGCTGAAACAGCATGCCCCAACGGCGTCTCAATATAAATGACTGATGCGCATCAAGACTACTGATGTCCTGGCCAAATATTTTAATCTCACCAGCTGTTGGTTTCAATAACATCAGCAAGCTACGTAAAATGGTAGTCTTACCGCTGCCCGAGCCGCCAATAATAGCCAGAATTTCACCTTGGTTTACCGTCAAATTAATGTCCCTATGCACCCATTGACCACCAAGAAAATTCTTCATCCCTTTGATTTCAATAATAGGGTCACTCATCTATAACTTCATCCAGCTGTAAATAATTGAGTAAATTGCATCGGCAATAATAATTAGAAATAAAGACTGCACCACACTTTTAGTAGTCTGACTTCCAATATTATTTTCAGTGCCCGATTCAACTCTAAATCCTTGAAAACAACCCACTAAAGCGATGATTAGAGCAAATGCTGGTGCTTTATAAAGACCGAGGCGAAACTGAGAAATACCTACAGAATCTCTTAATCGCTCTAAAAAATCAATAAAACTAATGCCTAACATGTTTTGGGCCATAAACATGGAGCCTAAAATACTAAAAATATCTGACCAAAAAATTAATAAAGGAAAGGTTATTAATAACCCTATGACCTTTGGTAAGACCAAATGTTCAGTTGGCGATAAGCCCATAGTTAACAGCGCATCAATTTCTTCATTTGTCTTCATACTGCCTAACTGCGCCGTAAAAGCGGAGCTGGTTCGCCCTGCCACAATAATCGCGGTGATTAAGGGAGCAAATTCGCGAAAAATCGCCATTCCGGATAAATAGGCAATAAACGAGTTAGCGCCATACGTAGTCAATTGCAGCCCCATTTGGTATGCCAAAACAACACCGATTAAGAATGAGAGCAAGGCAAGAATGGGTAATGCTTTAATACCTGTCGAATCAAGATTTGACATAATGCTGGGAAATTGAAAACGCCGCCAATTTCCAAATGCGTCGAAAAATCGGGTAGCAAGATCACCGATTAAAACAACTAACCCATCAACCTGGCGCAGTTTTTTCTCTGATTCTTTACCTAACTTATAAAAAATATTTTCTTTCTCTGGAGCGGGAATTTTATAAGCTATAGCATCATGTTTGTCAGTAATTAAATCAAGAAGCTGGCGTTGCCTTTCAGAAAAATCAACCAACTCAACTTGATTATCACGCTGCTTTAATTCATTGATGCATTGAATTAAGGTTAAAGCGCCAGCACTATCAAAATGGCTGATATTCTTGCCATTTATTCGAACTTTTTGTGCTTTAGGTAATGTTGTTGTCGTAAATTGTTTGACTACATCACCAACATCCATAACAGACCAAGCACCTGTACAGTTAAATTGATCGAGCTGCTCATCAAATGTTAGTTGCGGGCTATTATGTACCATAAGGTCTGATTTAAATAAAAAATTATCACAAGAATAATACGAATATTGCTGAAGCGCAAAAACTAATAATTTAATTTGGGCTGTAGCTCATATTTTAAGACTCTATGTAATATGAGCTACGAATATTTAAAGCAAGAATTTTAATTAACTCATGCTAAGTGCGGCAATCTGTTCATTCACCGCGCCAACAACATTTGCAGTATCTGTATTGAATTCGAAGAACTTGCCTCTGTAAGCGCAAACTGCAGCGTACCCCACTCCAAAACCAAGAATGAAGTATGCAAGGTTACCAAAAAAGTTTTTTGCCCAACCACGATGCTCATTGATGGTTTTCATATCTTCGGTAGTTTCATCAAAAAGCGCGCGGGTTTGATCTTGGTAATGCTGTAAATCACCATCTTGAATGTACTTATCAGTTAATAGCTGTAATGCATTATGAATACGCCCTGTAGCAAGGGTTGCATCTTCATATGCGGCCCCTTTTGTAGACATTCTAGCGCGCTTTTTATCAACGTTAACTAATTCAGCCTCAATATGCAAAATGGTCATTTCTCTTAGTTCTTGCAGAGAATACGTCATATATTCTTTAATATGTTCTGCTAGTTCAGATACATTAACACCATTACCTGCATCGACAAGGTCTGTATCATCCAAACGGTCAGATGACTCCGCTTCAGGTTGTGTCAAACCGAGTTTAAGTTTATTTTTTTGGGCCGCGAATGCTTCGTTAATTTCCATAGCTAAACCCGCATACTCGCGCAGCTGGGGTACAGACAGTGTTATAGATGTTTTACTTCTAGAAGGTTTAGGAACAGTATATTTGCTATCATTCCTATAGCTATATTCCAGCAGTTCAAGGGTATTTAAAGACTGGCACAGTTTTATTTGTTCTAGAAGGTTTTTTCTTTCACGTATAACCTTACTAGCTACGCTTTCCTTCTTATGAGTTTTTCCCATTAGGCACCTCAATCATATTAATTTCACACATTGCGCATAAAATAAACCAAAACAAAAGAAAATGCTAGCCCAACAGGCAAATTTTCCTCCAGAACATTGGCAACAAGACTAATAGTCTATGGTTAATGCTGAACAATTATCCTCGCATTCCCTGCTCTTTTTTGAAAAAATCACTCGCTAACTCCCTATTTCAGGTAGTTTGTATTGCTATTTTATGATACAGTTCACTTCATTTTTTCAAAGCAACACCAGGTATGCAAGGCAACTAAAGTCAATTTGACTCACGCAAACGCTACCTTATTAAACTGCGTAACGCCGGCTAAACAGAGGAGAAAGCATGCCTTTAGCGCCCAATACTGACGAATTATTTTCTGGCTTTTCAAAACTTTCCCGTGAAGAACGCTTTAAAAGATTACTTGCTTTAGGTGCAGTTACCCCTGAAGACATTACGTTTCTCAAAAATGGCGGAGTAAAAGATTTAAACCTGGCAGATAAATTAATCGAAAATGTTATTGGCTATTTCCAACTTCCTTTAGGTGTTGCGACCAATTTTAATATTAATGGCCTAGATTATGTCATTCCTATGGCTGTGGAAGAAACTTCTATTATTGCCGCCCTATCCAAATCAGCCAAATGGATTAGACAATGTGGCGAAATCAAAGCCTGGGTTCATGGAGACTGCATTCTCGGGCAAATCCAATTAGCCCAAGTCCAAGATTTCCAAAAATTCTCCCGAGTTTTTACAGAAAATCGACAATACCTTATTGAAAAAGCCAACAAAGATGTTGCGGCCAATATGGTAAAACGTGGTGGTGGGGTTATTGATTTAAGCTTACGTCATCTACAAAGAGCAGATGGTAAAGACATGGCGGTAATTCATTTAATGATGAATAGCTGTGATGCCATGGGCGCCAACATCATTAACCAAGTTTTAGAATACTTAAAAGCGCCGATTGAAGACTTAACTGGTGAAGAAGTCACCATGTGTATTTTGTCCAATCTTAACGATCAAAAACTAACTACGGCACAAGTAACGATTCATACCATTGATCCAATCCTTGGACAAAAATTACAAGAAGCCTCTCTTTTTGCCGAGATGGATTCCTACCGCGCTGCTACCCATAATAAGGGTGTGATGAATGGCATTGACCCCGTACTGATTGCTACGGGGAATGATTGGCGCGCTGTAGAAGCTGGTGTGCATGCCTATGCTGCTCGCGAAGGTCAATATCAAGCAATTACACGCTGGCGTTACCAAGATGGCGTACTTACTGGGCAATTAACTGCCCCAATTATCGTGGGCACAATCGGCGGTGTAACCGCACTCCATCCTACAGCCAAAATGTGCTTACGCATGATGAATATCAGCTCAGCTAATGAACTTTCTCAAGTAATTGCCGCGGTAGGCTTGGTACAAAATTTAGGTGCACTAAAAGCTCTCTGTACGGAAGGCATCATTCAAGGCCATATGAAGCTACACATTGATAACCTGCTCTTAGCCGCAGGAGCAAATGAAAATGAAATGCCTGAATTAAAAGAGCGTCTACAAAACTGGCTGCATATGCACAAGCGAATTAGCCTCAATAATGCTCATGATTTACTCGCAGAAATCAGACAAGCGCCAATTGCTGTATGAAGTGGCTAATCCCTGCTAAAACGTTTTTATTAGGCGAATATGCTGCTGTAGCGGAAGCTTCTGCTATCGTGCTGACGACTACCCCCTGCTTTGAGTTATCGCAAAGTACTGAACCCGATTTAGTCGGGATTCATCCACAATCGCCCGCAGGCTTATGGTGGCAGCAACAAAACATAGAAACAGGTCTAACTTGGCATGATCCCTACGCGGGCATTGGTGGTTTAGGTGCATCCAGCGCACAATTTCTCGCAAGCTACCTTGCCAGTCGCATGCTGCAAGAGAAGCGAGCGGATATGGATAGCATGCTCGAAGCCTACTATCAGGCTTCATGGACCGGCAAAGGTCTAAGACCGAGCGGCTACGATGTGATTGCTCAATCCCAACAAGGATGCGTCTATATTAATAGGCAAAATAAAACAGTTCAGTGCTATGACTGGTCTTTGCATGATTTGTCTTTTTTCCTCATACATACAGGAATAAAACTGGCCACACACTATCATTTACAAGATACCGCCCTACCTAGCCAAATTGATTATCTATCAAACTTAGTTGATATGGCTAAAAATGCGTTTGAACACCAAGACTCTCAACAATTGATAACCTGCGTCAACAACTACCATGCAAAATTAGCGGAATTAGGTCTGGTAGCAGAACATAGTCTGCAATTGATTAACCAATTAAAAAGCCATCCCGAAGTGCTAGCAATAAAAGGCTGTGGCGCTTTAGGAGCTGATATTATATTAATCCTGACTTCTCGAAGTGAGGCCCCAGCATTCGATGCCAAACTAAAGCAAGAAAATCACACTCTTCTAGCAACTGAAAATTTATTAAATTTTAGCCAACCTCTTTTAGCTCTATAAAATGCTATTACCATAAGACATCAAGATCATGTCAATTTAGCCCGTAAACAAGCTATAGCGCATCAAAAAAATGACTCCGACCAAAGCATAATCCAAAATTGGAACTTAAATCCAAGCTCGCCCCAAAATTACAACGACACCTTTCTCAACCAGTTTCACTGCTAAAACTCAAATAACAAAAATAATTATAAAACCCTGCATTATCATCAATATACAAAAAACAACCAACTTATTCACTTTAGTACCAATAACACCCTGCGTGTCAAAATAAATGAGGCTTTGAGCGATAAAATTACAAAAAAAATGGCAAAAACCGCAAAAAAACACTTGTAATTCTGCGCCAATACGGTATTATTTCAGCCTCTTTAGGGCCGTTAGCTCAGTTGGTAGAGCAGGAGGCTTTTAACCTCTGTGTCATAGGTTCGAATCCTATACGGCCCACCAGTTTTTGTAGTACAGTGTAGTAGTTTTAAAAGTTTTGCCCTTTAGGGCCGTTAGCTCAGTTGGTAGAGCAGGAGGCTTTTAACCTCTGTGTCATAGGTTCGAATCCTATACGGCCCACCATTCTTGGTCATCAAAACCCATCAACCGACCAAGATGCATTCAAGATCAGAATTCACACCCCAATGCGCTCGTAGCTCAGCTGGATAGAGTACTTGGCTTCGAACCAAGGTGTCGGGGGTTCGAGTCCCTCCGAGCGCGCCATTTAGTTATTTAAAATCAATAAGTTAATTGAAACTATAAAAAACCACCAATACTGATGTAGCAAAATTGTAGTAATTTACGTGTGTTTTACTGGTTTTAATGGTGTAGCATAAAAACCAAGTCTCCTATTATAGCCCTGCTATTGCCGATATCATTCAACTAACAGTCTCACAAGATATGAACCTACGAAAATATTTTTAGAAATGATATTATCTCTTAAGAATAAGCCCATCATCGAAACTACTGAAATAAAGGCTATATGGTGAAGAATACTATAATATATCAAACAGAAGATGGTGGCCTTAAAACAGATGTCACTTTACATAACGATACAGTTTGGTTGACTCAGAAACAAATTGGAGAACTTTTTAATAAAGATGTTCGAACCATAAATGAACACATCCAAAATATTTTTTCAGAAGAAGAACTCTTACCTGCATCAACTATCCGGAATTTCCGGATAGTTCAAGAAGAAGGAAAACGACAAGTTGCAAGAAATATCGAGCATTACAATCTTGATGTTATTATCTCTATTGGGTACCGTGTTAAGTCTAAGGAAGGTACTCGATTTAGAATATGGGCAAATAAAATCTTAAAAGACTATTTTATAAAAGGCTATGCCCTAGATCAGAAGCGCTTAAAACAACATGAGTATCAATTACAAGAGCTTCAAAAAACAATTCATTTGTTTCAAACTGCAGAATCAAAAACATTAAATCAGCCAGAAGCAAATGGACTTTTAAATATTCTTATAAACTATACACATAGTTTTATCCTTCTAAACCAGTATGATACTGGGAATCTATCTAAGGAAGGCTTAAACAAAAATATCACCGTTGAAATTACCTTTTCTGATGCAATACATGCGATTCAAAAACTAAAGGAACAACTTATTATAAAAAAAGAGGCCACAGATTTATTTGGACGCCCAAAGGACGAAAGTTTTGCTGGCATACTAGGCAACATTGTACAAAGCTTTGGTGAAGAGTATTTATATCCTAGTATTGAAGAACAAGCAGCGCATCTACTGTATTTCGTAATAAAAAATCATCCCTTTACAGACGGAAATAAGCGTATTGGCGCGTTTATGTTTATTTGGTTCTTACAACTTAACCAACATCATTTAAAAGCCAATGGCGAAACAAAAATTAATGATAATGCTTTAGTAGCGATTGCTTTATTAGTGGCACAAAGTGATCCCGCTCAAAAAGACACAATGATAAAGTTGATTATCAATTTAATTAGAAATGAGTAATCAATTTGCTAGAGATAAAAAATAAAATACAGCAAGCTGGGAAATGATTCTTTTCCTAAACAGCATTCGAAAGAATGTATATTGCGCCCTTGCTGTTCGCTTCGGGACTTTGAATTTCGCTACGCTCAATTTATTGATAAAGAACTATTGCATTTGGAGATCTGTCATTGTAGGCTTATTTTGTTACTCATTTGCGGAGAAATGATTATGTCAACGAAGACAGGATCGCAAATGGAAGCAGTACTCTTGGATAGAATCGAAAAAGCTAAAATCCAGTTAGAGAAGTTACGGCAAAAGCATAAACTTGAAATTGGTACTCTAGCCTATAAACACGGCCTTCATCAATTTGAAAGTAAGCAACTAGACTCAGCATTTTTAAAGCTTGCCAAGGAGTTATCACATGGCCATGCTTGAGCAGATTGAAAAAGAAAAACAGATGATCGCTCGTTGTGAAAAATCACTGTCATTAGAAAAATTGAAAAAACGTAAAGCCGAGACTAGGCATAAAATAGAACTAGGTGGTTTAGTGATTAAATCAGGAATAACTCAATTTAATAGATTTACTATTCTAGGAGCCCTAAATTATATTTTCAACTTAATGACTCATGATGCCTCTCTAGTTGGTAAACTAGAAACCAAGGGACAAAATTTATTAACAAAAGATTGAAGTTAAGGCACTTCCATGACAGACATCAATAACAGCGAATATCAACTTAAAAACCTAGGAAAAATAAATATTATTTTGGGTAAAAATGGTTGTGGAAAGAGTACTCTTCTTAAAAAAATTTCAAGAACTATCGACGTTAATTTATACGGAAAAATTAAATATATCACTCCTGAACGCGGTGGTAGCTTAACTTATGAACCCAATATTGATCACAATATCTCAACAAATTCTAGTTGGTTAAGCGACACTCGCTATGTGAATAGACTTGAAAACTTTCGCCAACAAAGTGTTGCTCAATTCAGAAATCTCGAACTCTTGTTTCATAGGGAAGTAGAAGTATCGAAAGAATTAAGAGCTGATACTAATTACACATTTGATCTTTATTTTAATAGGTTAAATAAATTGCTGGATAATGTTGAAATTAGAAGATCAGGGTCTGTATTTAAAATATATAAAAAAGGAAGCGATCAAGAGATTCATTCAAATGAAATAAGCAGTGGGGAATCAGAACTTATTTCTTTAGGAATAGAATGTCTTGTTTTTGAAAAAGAATGCGATAAAGAAAAAATAAATCTTTTATTTTTAGATGAACCTGATGTTCATTTACACCCAGATCTACAAGCGAGATTATGTGAATTTATGTGTGAGTTAGTACAAAATAAAAATGCGATTATTGTTATGGCTACACATAGTACAGCGATCTTAGGGGCACTAGAAAGTTTTGATGAAACATATTTAGAATTTATGGTTTCCGGTCAAAGAGAACTAGATTTTAAAAAAATATCGGACGAATATCGCAAAATCTTACCTATTTTTGGCGCCCACCCATTATCTAATCTTTTCAATCAATCACCTATTTTTCTCGTTGAGGGTGAAGATGATGAACGTATATGGCAGCAAGCCGTAAGAACCTCGAATAAAAAATTAAAACTATATCCTTGTTCAACAGATGGGATAACAAACATGACAAATTACGAACAAGATGTAGAAAAAATAATTTTGGCTGTCTATGATAATGCAAAAGCCTACTCATTAAGAGATAGAGATGAAGGTTCCAATGAAATAACTAATCTAAAAATAATTAATCGCTTTGTGCTAAATTGTCGAGCAGCAGAAAATTTATTATTAACAGAACAAGTATTAAATACTTTGGGAATCACTTGGGAGGAATTAACAATAAAAATAGAAGAGTGGCTTCTTAAGAATAACACTCATCAGCACTATCAAAGAATGTCAGATTTTAAAAATAGCGAATATGATAGACGGAATTTTGACTTAAAACAAATTAGAAATAATCTAATGTACTTGATTGAAAAACCAACCTCTTGGGAAGTAGCCATTGGAAAAACAATAGGAAATTTATTAGCAAACAATGAGTTGCAGAGTAATTCTTCACTTAACTCCCATCAAATCACCTCATATCTTGGAGAAAAACTTGTCACTTTATTAAATGCTCAATCAAATTATGTCATTGGACATTCAATTAAACAATAATTTGCTCTTTCCTAAGCAGACAAATCTATTAATTATTGAAACGATGTCTATAAATCACAACTAAGTTAAACGATTTATTCCTTCATACTGACTTACACAATCATCTACATCAACAATCATTGCTTTATTCATGGATTGTTGTGTCAACCAGTACAGCCAATCAAAAATTGGGGAAGTTGTAGCCCTATAATTATTCCAAATAAATAATAAGCTAGTTAAATTTCCCCTCAAATTAGAGGAGTCGTAAGCCTTATCATTTAGCTGTTTCTCCCACAAGGTTGAAACTTCTTGTATTGCGGAGTCGGAAATATCAATACCGGTGCTATTAGAAATAAACTCATCAACCATTAGTTCAATTAATGGAAACGTAGGTACTAAAATTTTGACAATATAATCAGCAATTAGATAATTCAAAAAATACATACTTAAAAAACCTAAACCGAATAATGTAAAAATAAAAACTCCCAACAAAATTCTATACTTCTTTCGAAGCTCATTTTCCCATTTGTATGTCGATAATAAGCAAAGACATATAGCGGGGATTTCAGGTATTTTAGAAACAGAATTAGGCCACCATTCAGCTAAATTCGGCCTATCATTGGGATTTTTTAATAACCATAATTTAGAATATCTATCTATTTGACTTGGCATAATTTCAGCTAAGGACGGTTTTGAACCAATCTTAAACACAGTGAAATCATGAAGTCGATTAAGATTAGCCCCTAAAATTAATAATGGTTTGATTAAATAATGTTCCCCAAATGTATTAAATAATAATAGCAATAAACTTAAAGCAATAATAAAGGCGTTTAAATTTCCTTGTAAAAATTGTGTCTCTATTATTTGAGTTGAAAACAATAATTGTCCAGCAACTAAAATTATAGTTAATATCCATATAAAGGATTTCCAGCATTTAGCTTGTTTATAGACCTGCCGAAAAGCAGCTGCAATTTTTATAGATTTTTCTTCAGATTGTCTCTTATCAATACAATTCATTTAAATTAAATCAACCCCTAAAATTTGGCACCATGTTTCAATGGAGCAAGCAGGATAATTTTCAGTTTCAAAACTACGAGCTTCTTCCGCAATCCGCTTATCATCATAAGCTCTTTTTGAGATTTTATTTCTTAATTCATTTGTTAAACAATTAATATCGCCTTGAATGCCCTTGTGATCATATACCGGGGGAAATATTGAGGAAGCAATATAACCAAAAAAACCTGGTAAATCCAAATCCACAAACTGACTGATAGATTTCTGCTCACAATAATTTAATACAATGGTTTCTAATAAATAGGAGGGTATATTTAGTTTAGAAAACTTATTCCAGTATTTTATTATACGGATAAAATTTAATACATTTCCATTGTTATCTTGATTAATTTGAGTAACTTTTTCTTGATCTAATTTGGGGTTAGTTTTTTTCCATGCACCTTTACCATCGGGGATAAAATAATAGCTATTGCCATTGTTGTCACAATTAGTATAAAAACAGGGAACGATATCAAAGACCCAATTATAACTGTTCAATTCCAAAGTTGCCGCTTCTTGATTTCTTTTAATACTTGCATCTTTATATTGAGGAACTTGCTTAAGAGCCCAAATAAATTTATTAATAATTTTTATTGAATTTATTAAGTTGGTACCTTCATTACAAAATTGATTTAATAGACTATGATTTTTACTAACTTCAATTGTAGTTTTAGCACCAGATTCTGAATACTTTGCTCCTTCAGCACTTAAACATATCATTATATCTATATCATCCAAAGGTCTTATCTTAGTTCTTCGTGCAAAAGAACCATAATTAATATTATGGTCTGTGTATAGTTTAGGAAATTGGGTTATTTTTTCAGGAAAAGCATTAATTTGTTCGATTAACCAATTGCGACTTGCCCGAGCTTTATCAGTTTCTTCTTTAGATAGATTAACTTTATTATTTAAAAACCGCTGAAAAGAGGTTATAACATTTACGCTCATAATTTACTCAAAAATTGGTTTAAATATTTTCTATATACATAAAACTAATAAAATTGTTATTCGCGATTATACATGTGCCATCTTTCCTTGCTGCATAACTGCGAGCTGAAAACCCAAAGCATGCAAGATCTCATTTGTATTGCGCAAATACGGATTACCAGCCTTTGAAATAGTTTTATATAGGCTTTCTCGCCCCTTCGTTGTTTTTTTGGATAATGAAGTCATTCCACCTTGAGCCTCAACAACATTGCGCAATGCCTCAAGGAAACCATCAATATCGCCATCCTCAAGAGCTGCATTTAAATAACCAGCCGCCTCTTTTGGATCTTTTAATGACTCAATTAAATAATCTTTATAATCAATAGACTTAGTCATGATTTATCACCTCGTACATAATCTGCTAAATACTCTTTAGCTAATTTTATATCTTTCTTTTGAATAGCTTTATCACCACCACACAGTAAAAGAATGATTTCCCCATCAACTTCACCAAAATAAACTCTATATCCTGAACCAAATTTGAATTTTAACTCACCTAAGCTGTCTCCAAGCATTTTATATTCACCTAGATTCCCCAAGCTGACCCGGGCAAATCTTGATTTAACACGATAACGAATTGAATCATCTAAACTCTCTAGCCATTCAATAACAGGGCATTCCCCATTGTCCTATTGGTACAGCTTAATTGTTCTTTTTTTAATTTCCTTCATACCTTACATGTATCCTATAAGATACAAAAATGCAAATTTGAGTGATTTAACAATTCTCAAATGATGTAGCAAATTTGTAACAAACCATAGTTGAAATGTAGTAGATTCACGCAGTTTTAGGCAGGCTTTCACTGACCCGTTACATCGCAAGTCACTGATTTAATTAACAATTAATATTTGAAAACTTGGCTTCGAACCAAGGTATCGGGGGTTCGAGTCCCTCCGAGCGCGCCATTTAAAATCGGCTCTTTTCCATTTAAAAGGCATCTCTTTTCGCTTTCTTTTCTTCACTTAATCTTCATTTTGATCGTCAAATCGAAGGATTAGTCTAGACTAACTTGATTAAAATTCCCCCTTCTTTGGGGAGAGCCAAGTTTCATTAAATAGAGCTTTAACTCACAAAAAAAGTGTCTATTAAATTATAAAATACGTATACTAGTTCATTAAAATCCGTATGCAATTATATTGGTAGGTTGACGCGCTAAAAATCGCTTCAGGTTGTTATTGGACAAAGAATGGCTTGAAGCTAAGACATAGTATGTCGAGTTCGCTACCCTTAAGGATAAGTCATTATGAATCGTATTGCCCAATGCGTTATATTTAGCTTGGTATGGATTATTCCTCTTTTGGCTAAAGCGGCCAGCCCTGTCTTTTTAATCATACCGGTACAAAAAGCTCCACCAATTATTTATAGTGGACAAATAGTCAATGTGAGTTACCAAGTCACCAATAATACCCCTTATCCACTTAATGGTAATGGTTTAATTAATTTGCCCCAAGGATTAGTTCAAACTGTAGCCCCCGGCACTTGCACCGCCCCCTTTAACCTAGCCCCAAGAACCAGCTGTTTATTGCAATTACAAATTAATGCTGACGTATTAACCAGTAATCTGATCGGCGGTCCCGTGGTGTGTAATACAGTGATTAATCCCATTTATTGCTCTAAACCTTCCGCAGGCAATGAGATAAATGTTATTAAAAGCCCCAATCCACCCCCAAAAAAATTAGCAATCTTAACTATATCACCAACTGTGCTTAATTTTATTACAGGGGGGCCTGCACAAGTTATAACTCTAAATAATACAAGCGATGTGACTGCTGAAAATTTGCAACTCGTTATTCCTGGCTATAGTTCAATAACACTTGATCTGGCTCATACCACTTGTGGCATGAGCTTGCCTGCAAACAGCTCCTGCCAATATAGTTTTTTACCAGGGAATCAGGTAGAAATTAACACGCCAATTACAATTTCAGGATCTAATGTGACTAGCAGTATTACCCTGAACATTAATGTGGTGGATTTATTTTTGAATCTAGTCACGGTTGGTTATTATTCCGTTGGCATTCAAAGTGTTCCTTTAAGTTATTTATCTTCAGATGGTGGTGTGTCCTGGTCTTTACCAACAACTCTTCCCCCAATCCTGGGTAGCAGTACTACTAACATGCTTTCCAGCGTTAATTGTAACAGCAGCGGAGTTAGATGTGTTGCCGTAGGTCAATATAATGATGGTAGTCGTTCTGCCCCTTTAAGCTATACATCGACCGATAGTGGAATGAGTTGGGCTTTATCGTCAACTCAGCCTGCTGCAGTGGGTACAGGTAATAATAATCTTCAAGATGTCACTTGCGACAGCACTGGTGTTAAATGTGTTGCGGTTGGTTATGCTATTGTTGGTATAAATACCCCCCTAAGTTATACCTCGGTTGATGGGGGAGTAAACTGGATTTTGTCTACAACACTTCCACCAGCTCAAGGTGGGGTTGCTAGTTACGCTATAAGCGTTGCCTGCGATAATACGGGTATTAAATGTGCTGCAATAGGTTATTATAATAATGGCACAAGGCTTATCCCCTCAAGTTATACATCAACTGATGGTGGAGCAAATTGGAGTGTGTCAGCAAATATGCCACCCCCTTCAAGTACTGGAAATAACGTTATGACGGGTATTGCCTGTAGTACTACGGGTCTTAAATGTACTGCCATAGGTTATTCTATTGCGTCACCATATATCCCGTTAAGTTATACATCCACCAATGGTGGAGTGAGCTGGTCATCATCAACGATTTTAAGGCCCACTCCAAGCAGCGGCCCCTTGGCTTTAAATAGTATTGCTTGCGACAATAACGGTCTTAAATGCGCAGCTGTTGGTTATTATCGTAATGGAGGCAATAATATCCCCCTCAGTTATTTCTCAACAGATGGTGGAGTCACTTGGACTCAATCAACAACGCTTCCCGCTAGCCAGAGTACAGGACCTAATACGCTTTTTAGTATTACATGTGATAAAGCAGGTTTTAAATGTGTTGCTGTAGGCTCTTATAATGATGGCAGCCGGCTTGCACCTTTAAGTTTTACATCGACAGATGTCGGGATAAACTGGGTGCTATCCACGACACTTCCTCCAGCCCAAGGCACGTCGAATAATTTTCTTAATGGCGTTAGTGGGGGTTAGCCCGTTCTTGTGTCTTAAAAACCGATCTTTCCCATTTAAGAGGGCATTTCAATTGATGTACAGCCATTAAATTAATACCACGGGGTCATCTATCCGATCATACTAGTCCATAAGTACTAAATACATCGAAGTCAGGCCACGTGGCGTTATATGATAATTATCGACAATGTCTGTGACCGTTTACATTCCTACAGTTTTTATTGTTGTTAATTACTGCAGCTTTCGCAGCTGTATGATTTCTTACGCACTCACCGTTTACACTTTTCAATCCAGGTCCACAACCTTCTCTTGCATTAGCGACGGGTATATAGCTTACTGCAAAAAATAACAGACCTAACATAACAAGAACACGTAACAATCCTGAAAAGCACATTGAATATGTATTCATGGTATCCTCCTTGGATATTTTTTATTCATACACAATTAAGTATAGTGTTTTATTTTTAATTTGTACTTCCCTCGATTAACAAGGATTATTTAGATAATTTAATGAAAATAGTATGCAAATAATGTAAATCGCGCGTGGAACCTGCACTAAAGGAGACGTTCCCCGCAACTCGAAGAATCTTTTATTATAGTGTTTTCACCATGAATTTTTCACTATTAATTTTTAAAGTAAAACTTCATCGACTTATTTTGGTCCTGATGGGAAAATAAAGAAAAATGACCTTTTATTGAACAGTTTTTACTATAATTTTAGTATAGGGAAGTAAACGATAAAGGAACTTATCATGAACATGATGAAGAAAACCCACATAGTATTTTATTTATTTGCTTCCATTATTTTATTTAATACAGCATTCGCAGATCCTTCGACAGGTGTAGCCAGATTAAATTTAGTTACTGGTAGTGTTAGTTTGCTACCTGCAGGAGAAGAGCAATGGGTTGATGCTTCACTTAATAGACCTTTAGTTGTAGGTGATAGTCTATGGACAGATACATCCGCAAAAGCAGCGCTGGAATTTAATAACAAAACGGCGATTTGGCTTAATAGTTCGACCAGTTTAAAAATAGCAAATCTTACAGAAAATCTAGGACAATTTCAGCTCGCAGAAGGCACCTTGGTTTTAATTGCAAACGAAATAAAATCTGGCCAAACTTATGAAATAGATACACCCAATATCGCATTAATTATAAATAAACCAGGATATTACAGAATTGATGTCAAAAACGAAGAAAACACTTCTTCAACTGTAGTCAGTATCAAAATAGGCTTAGCTGAAGTATATGGGCAAAATACATCTACTCCCTTGGAAATAAAAGAAGGGACTACTTGTCATTACACAGGTATTGACCTTCAAAACCCTGAATGTACCAAATTAAAATCCTTAGATGAGTTTGATAATCTGGTATTAAAACAAGAACAGCACTCTTTAGAAGCGAAAAACACTTCTAATTATGTTTCGCCCAGTGTTTTAGGCTATCAGGAGCTTGAATCCTCTGGTAGCTGGCAGACTGATGAGAACTATGGAAATATCTGGATACCAGAGAACGTTAACTCAGATTGGGCTCCTTATAGTGATGGACAATGGATTTGGTTGAATCAGTGGGGATGGACTTGGGTTGATAATCAACCATGGGGATTTGCACCGTTCCATTATGGCCGATGGGCTTTTATCGAGGATCGTTGGGCTTGGGCTCCTGGTCCTGTAGATGTTGAAGCTCTTTATGCACCAGCCTTAGTAGTTTTTGTCGAAACAGACAGTGACAATATATCCTGGTTTCCCTTGGGACCTGGTGAAATCTATACTCCTGCATATGCAGTGAGCGCCACTTATTTTAATAAATTAAATGTTAGTAATACTTATTTTCATAATATTGATGTTAATAACTGGTATCAAAAAAATAATTCTCAATTTGACTATAAAAATAAGCACATTAAGAATGCGATTACTAGCGTTAATAAAACTACTTTTATAAATGCACAACCAGTTAATAAAGCAACTATTAAACTTACCCAGCCCGGGTTACTTAAAGCACACTCACTTTCTCATGCGCCAATAGCGCCGATAAATCAAAGCATATTGGGAGGAACTCTTACAAAAGGAGTGAAGCCTCCAGAAAAGGTAATCAATCAGCACACCATTATTAAAAATCAGCCTTCTGCTCCGCCTGCCTCATTTACCAAAGTGAAAGATGAGCTAACAAACAACCCAGGTGTACCATTAAATGGTCAAAAACAAACAACTCCATTGCCAACAACAAAGAATCCACAACCTTTTAATAAACCGGTCAAGGAAAATCAACAAATTCAAAGTCCTACCCTGCATCCAACTCCTATGCAGATTCCTCAACAACAGAAATTAAGACCATTAAAACCACAACAAACTCCTGCACAACCTGTAATTAGGCATAAGAACATTCAGAAAGCTCCTGCGCAACCTGTGATCAGGCATGAGAACATTCAGAAAGCTCCTGCGCAACCTGTAATTAGGCATGAGAACATTCAGAAAACTCCTGCGCAACCTGTGATCAGGCATGAGAACATTCAGAAAGCTCCTGCGCAACCTGTGATCAGGCATGAGAACATTCAGAAAGCTCCTGCGCAACCTGTGATTAGGCATGAGAACATTCAGCAAGCTCCTGCGCAACCTGTGATTAGGCATGAGAACATTCAGCAAGCTCCTGTGCAACCTGTGATTAGACATGAGAACATTCAGAAAGCTCCTGTGCAACCTGTGATTAGACATGAGAACATTCAGCAAGCTCCTGTGCAACCTGTGATTAGGCATGAGAACATTCAGCAAGCTCCTGTGCAACCTGTGATTAGGCATGAGAACATTCAGCATTAAGAATTATTCTGAATTTAATAAGGATATTAGATCATGGCTACAATGGAATTAAAAAATTTTACCTTGGCAGATGAAACGAGAGAGTTGCCCAAAACTAAAATTGAAGTCCTCAATTTTGGTGATACGACAATCATGCGTGCTATTTTCCAACCTGGTTGGAAATGGTCTGAATGTGTCAAACCAACAGCGGGGACTAAAAGTTGTGAAGTTCCACATATCAATTATATTGTTTCTGGGAAAATGGCAGTAGCAATGGATGATGGCGTGCAAAAGGAAATGAGCCAAGGAGACGTAGCTGTTATTCCACCAGGCCATGATGCATGGGTTATAGGTAATAAGCCTTGTGTTGTAATCGATTTTAGCGCCGGTAAAATTTATGGAAAAAATAATTTGGTTATATAAAGAGACCTCCATACTTTCACTCAAGAATATTTTTTTCAAAAAAACAAAAGTTGATATTTTAATAAATAACCAGCTGATTTAAAATGGAGCATCCTTTATAAAGTTCATCCAAGGTTCTGGAAGTGTACTAACTCATTCAATGAATGCCTTAGCTTTACTTACATCCTGTAACTCAAATTAATAAATTAAATGGAGCGCCTAAATAAATGTTCAGAGAACTCATCCTGCAAACACGCCGTACATTACAACAACACCATATTAATATTGAGCAAGAATGGATTAACGTTCAGGACTTTGCATCAGCTCAATTATACAAAGCTTACTTTGACAACAATTACAACCGTTTTGGACTTTCGAAGATCCGCAATATATTGCACGATGTCGTTTATATTCAACGATAGGAAATGAAAAGGTATTTATAACGATTGAAGACATAAGCAATGCGTTTACACAAACCTGCGATCAAACCGATCTAATAACAACAACCGAAACAGAGTTTTTATCGATATTTCAAAGTACTTTACAGAGCAAATACCAAGCTCAAACGCCAACGCCCCCTCTGTTTGCTTTTTAACGATCTCAGCGACTATCAGGACATTAGAAAAATATTTTTGACTTATTTGAACAATATTATCACACTTAATACAAAAGTAAGTTTGCTGTTGTAATTGTGGTGTTACTCCAGTCAAATTTTTTCTCCTACCTACGCCTCTGTTTTTTCCTACTTTTTAATGTAAACCCAAGAGATAAAGAGTCTTACTATAATAAACAATATCAGTGGAAAAAGGACACGAAGAAATGGCTCTTGGTATCAACGAATTCTATCAATATGTCTTCGGCACATTCTCTCAAATTGAAATAAACGCCCAAGCACCTGAGAATAAGAGAAAAGAGCTATTAGCAAAGAAAAAAACAGCCATCCAAAATAAATTCACATCGATTACAGAAAATACCGCCCTCTCTCTCCAATTTCGGGGCTTGTTGCGTGAATTAAATAATGAGGAACTAGAGGAGCTTCTCTATGGTAATCATACGGATCAGATAGAACCAACGCCCTTTCCCAAAGATGAAATAATTCTGGAACGTTTTGAGTCACTGGATCAGCACTACGCCTATTTTACACAGGATAAAACAGCAAAAGATCGTTTTATCACATTTTTTAAAGCCTGTAAGCTGATGGCAGATTTTGATGAAATGAATAATACAGAGCATGATAACTTAGCCTATGAACATGCCTATAAAATATTAGTATTAACAGGTTCAAAAAATATATTGGACGTGGAAAAATTCCTCGAAAAATATAGCGATCGCTTTAAAGATGGAAAACCAATTCATGATATGTTACTACGGGCAATTCCCAAAAACGATCCCCCTATCCATTTAGCTGACTGGCAAAAACTTATTAAAGCAGCGGGTTTCAAAGCAATTACACTGTTCCAACGAGCTCCTGATATTGAAAAAGCTCTAGATCACAATGAGCCCCATGCGCCCAAAACCATTTCAGAAGCCGCAGTTGCGGCCTCCAGTTTAAGTTATAAACGCGCCAAAGAAAATCTAGAACTTGCGACACTTTGCGAACGATATAATGTGGATGAACTCTCTTTCAATAAATGTCTGGATATTAAACCTAAAACCACTGATCAATTACCCGATGTTTCCATTGATGGCAGTCTTGTAGGACATCCAGGCTATCACTTAGTCAAGCTACCTGTTAACGACCCAAGAGCATTCATTTTGGGGCACATAACGAACTGCTGTCAATCAATTGGTGGGCACTCAGAACAGTGTGTTATTGATGGCATCACGCGAGCACACAATGGATTTTATGTTTTATTAGAAGGAAAGCCAAACGACAATGCGCCCCCTCTCATTAATGGAGCAATTAATTATGAGCATTACGCCCTTGTCGGACAGGGTTATGCGTGGTTAAGCCAAAAGGACAATTTAACCTTTGACTCATGGGAGAATTTAACCCCAAGTGTGGGTGATAAGGTCATTGTTCCTATATTACAACAATTTGGAGAGCGCGTAACTCAGCAAGAGCATTCAAGAATATTACGTGTTACGATTGGAACCGGTGGAAAAACACCGGACAGCTATTCAGATACTCTTCCCTTATCAGAAACAATGGCAGAAGGTTATGCCTATGGCGATGCAACGCAGCAAGCGTTGGTTTATCTGAATCAAAGCAAAATAAACACACTCCAATCAGCGTTACAACAAAGGCAAGGAAAAAGCCGGTCTGTTGGAGAAATAACCTCTCTCCAACAATTAGAACAACTAGAACATTTATTTATCGATGAAAAAAATATTCAGAACTATAAAAATGCATTAGGTGAACATTATGAAAATTTTTTAATGCATTGTTTAAAAAACGCTTCATTTTTATGGATTGCTTCCATACTTGATAAACAGCAATTATTAAACAAGGACCTTTGCCACACATTAATTAATGAGGAACAACATGCCGACGGTATCGCTGACACCTTAAGCACCTTATATAACACAAACCTATCGCTGGTGCATGATGAAAATTTTAAACTGTTAACCAACCAAGCGCAAAATGCCAAGTATATCGCCATGGCTTTAAACGCCTTATATAAGGCAAGCACATCGCTGGTGAACGATGAAAATTTCAAACTGTTAACCAATCAAGCGCAAAATGCCGAATCTATATCCAAGGCCTTAAACACCCTATATAAGGCAAACCCATCCCTGGTGAACGATGAGAATTTCAAACTTTTAATAAATCAAGCGCAGAATGCCGAACCTATAGCCATGGCTTTAGACACCTTATATAAAGCAAACCCATCGTTGGTAAATGATGAAATAGTTAAATTCTTAATCCACCGAACACAAAATACCATAAGACTCGCCGAGGCTTTAAAAACATTATATAAAACAAGTCCGTCTCTGTTGAATGATGCAAATATCGCCTTATTGGACAAAAATGCACAAGATGCCATGGAGATCGCCGAGACCTTAACCATATTATATAAAGTAAATCCAACACTGGTGAATAACGCAAATCGTAGCCTTTTGGATAAGCATGCAGAAAATGCTGCAGAAATAGCCCAGGCCTTAGACGAATTATATATAACCAATCCCTCACTGGTGAGTGATGAAAATTTTAAATGCTTAACTAAACAAGCGCAGAATGCCGGGGGGGTTACTCGTGGGTTAATCAAATTATATAAAACAAATCCATCGCTGGCGAATGATGAAAACTGTAGCATCTTGGACAAAAATGCAAACCATGCCCAGGGGATCGCTGAGGTCTTAATCCTATTATATAAAGCAGACCCAACACTAGTGAATGATGCAAACCGTACCCTTTTGGATAAGCATGTACAAAATGTCAGGGAGATCTCCCAGGCCTTAAGCGAATTATATATAACAAATCCATCGCTGCTGAATGATGAAAATTTTAAACTCTTAACTAATCAAGCGCAGAATGCAAGGAGGATCGCCCATGCCTTATGCAGATTATATATATATAATCCATTGCTGCTGAATGATGAAAACCGTTCCCTCTTGAGCAGGCATACAGAAGATGCCGAGGAACTCGCTAAGGCTTTAACCACTTTATATACAACCAATCCATCGCTAGTGGATGATGAAAACCGGACCCTCTTGGGCAGACATACAGTATACTCCGAGGAACTCGCTAAAGCCTTAACCACTTTATATACAACTAATCCATCGCTAGTGGATGATGAAAACCGGACGCTCTTGAGCAAGTATGCAGAAGATGCCGAGGAGCTTGCTGAGGCCTTAACCACTTTATATACAACTAATCCATCGCTAGTGGATGATGAAAACCGAACCCTCTTGGGCAAGTATGCAGAAGATGCCGAGGAGCTCGCTGAGGCCTTAACCGCTTTATATACGACCAATCCATCACTAGTGAATGATGAAAACCGTACCCTCTTGGGCAAGCATGCTGAAGATGCCACAGAACTCGCTTATGTCTTAAGCGAATTATATAAAGTAAATCCATCGCTGCTGAATGATGAAAACCGTGCCCTCTTGGACATGCATGCTGAAGATGCCGAGGCTATAGCCTACACCTTGAGCATATTACATAAAGCAAATCCACATTTAGTGAATGATGAAAATCGGACCCTATTGAACAAGCATGCTGAAGATGCTAAGGAGATCGCTAAAGCCTTAAAAATTTTATATAACACCGTTCCATCACTAATAAATAATGAAAATTATCACCTTTTGGCAACTCAAGCTCCCGATGCTTTGAAAATCGCATCCGATTTAATTCATGAATATCAAGCAAAAAAAGTACATCAAAAAGAGCAGATTTATATTGCCCCCCATGGTATTTCAAGCTTAGAAAAACAACAGCGCATAAAAGAGTCGCTTCAAGAAGAAAAGAAAACCGCTGAATTAAGCGAAAACAAAACGCCAGCGCCTAAAGGAGGTTAGGTATCATTTAGCTTTTTCTTAATCGTCTCAGCACGTCCCGCTCAGAAATCATTGTTCATCAATGAGTTATTATTTTTTTCTTATCTTGTCACGGTGCTTTGACGTGGTGTTAAAACAGCCAAGACAAGAGCAACAATAAATAAAGCAGGAACATCACCATATAAATGGGCAAAATGCTGAGGGTAGTATACTGCTTGGATTGCCATGATACTGCCATGCACTATACTAGACCAAACTGTAAACCAAATTAAACTTAAGTGCTGAATTGGATTCTTCGCAGCCAGGATTAAAAAAATGCCCAATGTAGCATAAACTCCTAATATCATTTGTAAATAGACATTTTGCCCAACTAAGTGCCATGCCCAGCCTGAAGGCCAAAAATGAGTTAAGGGATATACTGCGAAGGTAAAAATCAGTCCAAAAATAACTAAGGCAACACGAAGCATTTTATAATCGTTGTGGATATCCATGATAATCTCCTGTTGAAATACATCAAACTCCTTATATTAATTATAGATTGGATGGCATCCGGATAAATTAGTCGATTACCCATTCACCGACAAATTATTTCGGAGATTAATGAAGTAACAAATAAAGCTTGGGGTTTGGGTGACCAACTTTTCAAAAAAGTACTAAGCAAAAATGTGGTCGGCAAACTAAACGTATAGCAAGAGATGGGACCGAAAGCTACGCTATTTAAAAAATTAATAGGGTCTTACATCAATCAAGTCTGCTCCTTGATATAACCTTTTTTGATATTCGCTTTAGGCGCGAATCAATAGCAAGAAGCCTTACTTTTTCTCAAAATAAGGCTTATCCTGTTTCAGGTTAGATTGTAGGAGCAGATTCCCTGATTTCAGAATTTACTATGCCAGCCGGCGCTGAACTCGTTGCTTCAGCAGCAAAAAATAATAATGTTTTTGAAGAATAATTCATTTTTGATTTTTGCACTAAACCCACAAGTTCGTCATGCAGTTTCTTCATGCTCGCTTCCGAATCTTTGGCACTGTAATATTTACCACCAAATTTCTCTTGGAGTATTTTTTCATAGCTAGAAAGAAACTCTTCTTTATCTTGTTGAGAAGCAAAGTTCATCTTAATCAATCTATGATGGTAATATTGTCTAAAATCGTCTTCTAATTCAGAATAAGTAAGACCTTCTTCTGATGGGCCATCCTCAGGAAGTCGAAAAGTGTTTGCAACCTCATTGATACTGAAAGATAAACTCCCACCACCATAGAGATTAAAATAATTTTGTATTTTTATATGGATATAAACTTTCACTTTTTTCCTCACAATTTATCATTAAAAAAACATATTGCTCCATTTTAGCCTCAAAAAGTATCATGTCATACCGTAAAAAATACGGTATTTATCTTCAATAATGAAATTAAACATTTTTTATATGTCGGCTCATAGCTGCAATCTAAACCCATCCGTATCGATAGAACCTAATGCAGAAGAATTAGACACAAAAATCGTAAAAAAAAGCTAGGCCCTGTTAATATTTCTGTGCTGATAATTATAAAAATCTTGAATATTAAAGAAAAGAAAATGTAGAAAACCTGATTATTTTGCCATTCTCCCGTAACGCATCTGCTTATGGAAGTCTTCGTTGCTTAATATCTTTTGGTCCCATTAACAGCATAATAGCGAGAATCATCATCTAGCATCAGCACTGTCGGCTTCAAAAGCAAGCTTTGATAGTTTATTTGAAATGATACCGTATTTTTTACGATAATATAGTTTGTTTTGTTGTTTTAAAATAGAACAAATTATGCAGAAAGGATTAACAAATGAAAAAATACTCTTCTGAAGATCTAGCAGCCAAACAGGTTATTTTCAACACTTATGTAATGCCATTTTTAAATGCGATACAAAATGCAAATTTACCCATGAAAACGGTGATTCAAGCAAGCATGAACCATTTTCAAATAAGTGTTGCAAAAAGTTACAGAATTAATTTGGCTAATTATCTGCAAAATATTAATGAAACAAATACAGATCCTTTGCTTATAACACTACTCTTAATGAATGAAGAATTAAAAATCACCTATATTAAATTAGGGCAATTTTACATGAATGGGATAATGGAAAACGCAGCAGCAACAGAAGAGGTGGATGTAGATGTAGATGTAGACGCTAAGAAAAAAAGAAAACAAAAAGAAACCGAACAAACTAGAACTATGGTCCGTGAGTTATTACTCGAAAAATTGGCTCTTTTTCCTGAATTTCACCCCACCCAAATTGATACTAAAGTAATCGAGCCTGTAAGCGCATTTAATGAAGAAAGTGCCTTAGCTTTACCCATCGAATTAAACTTACGTATTGCCCGTATTATTCAGAATCATCCAGAAGCAGTTAAAAATTATCGCCAAGCATCAAAACAAACCTATACGATGCAAAAGTTAAACCAAGACAAGTTAGAGAATGTTTATTACATACTTAGCAAACCGATTATAATCACTCAAGAACGCCAGTCCTATCAGAGCGATTTAGAAATTTCTCTACGCAAAAATATTCCGAACGAAGAGCTAATTAACTCTATTCGGTTTGAACCACAAACGTTAGTTCCTTTATTTAAATCCTTTTATGATGCAGTAGAATATGCTCATTTCCTACAAAAAGGAGGAACCGCATATGGGCAAGAAGAGGTTGGCATGATGCCCGCTATCATCATGGTTGCTGCCGTCAGTGATTTGTCTGAATTGGTTTTTCAAGACCAAATAATCACGTTAAATAATGGATACCTGGGAGGTTCTTATGATTCCAGTAGACGAGATGTTTGGATCTCATCTGCAAATGTTGCTCCTACAACACTTTTTCCCTTGATGGCGATATCTCTTTACAATCAAGGAAATTTTGCCCAGTATTCCACTTTAAATAAGCCGTTAAATCTTAAATCGGTTCTCTTTAATAACAATCCTCCCCCGAAGCACTCGGCTAATTCTAGTTTATTTAATAGATTTTGTAATTTTTTCTCTTCTTTTCTTTCTACCGATGAAACAAATGAATCATTCGAAAATCAAGCAGAATCCTCTGCAGGGCCTAATAGAGAACATCGGTAATCCATACAGTAGGCCATTGATACTTTTGTAGAAAAATATCAAAATCCAGGTGCCCTCTTCTGATGGCGCCTGGATAACCGTTAACATGCTATCTGGCTAAGCTCTATAGAAAGAATGTTTGTATTAGAGCCAGAAATCTGTGAACTCGTATTACCCCCTACATTACCTGGAGAAAAACTTAATCCACAGGTATCACCTGGAGCGAGGCTAGCTGGGCAAGTATTATTGATGATCGTGATTCCAAGATCAGGACTATTCACAATCGCATTAAGACCAATTGCAGGATTTGCACCCTCGTTCGAAATACTAATCTCCGCGGGAAAACCACCAGTATTTTGCGTACACAATTGCACCATTGGCTGCCCAGTCGTCAAAGTTGTTGTTGATGGCGTACAAACAATTGCCTGCATATCAAAATGAGTAACTGTTGTATTCGTACCTTTAACCAAAATATTGCTTATCGAAAAAGATGCGGCACTGTTCGTATTAAACGAAATCACACAGCTATTATTAGGATATAATTCTGTGGGACAAGAATTATTCGTTACCACGTAAGACGTAAAATAAGGATTCGTAGAAAATGCCTGGATATTCTTCGCAATAATCCGCGAATTGTTTTTAATTGTAATTGAACCCGGTTGAGATAAACAAGGCGCATTTACTTCGCTGATTACAATAGAACAATTTTGTAATGAGCGTAAGCAAGGTCGTACCTCGGCATTCTTTCCGTTAATTCCAATAACTAGCTCCGCTTTTTGTAGTGTAGTCGCCTCTGCTGCAAATACATCGCTATAAGGCAACGCCAATAAGATTAAATTTCCCCACAGTTTATAATTCATCCGCTCATGTCCTTGGCTATTAAGTAAAGGATTAAGATTAATCCACATCTTTTGCTATAGAAGTGAAAATATTATTTACTTTCGCCCATAATACATGGTTCTAAATTTTATGAAATCATGGTAACCAATAGGGTCAAATTGCAACAATGAAATAGCACTATGCAAGACAATCTCTCAATCGAGTGTGATTCTTAGGTTCTTCTTGAACAGGCGTGAACAACTGCGCCTGAAAGAGTCACTTCAAAAAGAAAAGAAAACCGCAGAATTAAGCGAAAATAAAACGACTTTTGGCTTGCTTATATTAAGGCATCAAACCATGGTGTCTGAGGTTCGATTCCCTCCGAGCGCGCCATTATAAAGCGATGTATATGTATAAGAAGCGGATATTTATATGCAGGGGCCTTCCGATAAACGTAGATTCAATAAACTACTGGGAATAATATTCATGTATCCTTTATTAACAGCAAACTCGATTAATTCCGATTTCTTATCACAAACGAATTTATTTTTTAATTGTTCAACATACTGTTCTATAGTACGCGGAGATAAATGCAACTGCTTAGCGACTTCTTTGTTGGTCTTGCCACGTAAGAGATAAAATAAGCATTCCATTTCATATGAACTTATTTTGAAGTTATTCACCATGCCTCATTACCAGTCGTCTGCTCAATTCCACTGCTATAAAACCAGCCGAGTACTTTACACGGGCTTAATCAAGAAACAGAATAAATTTCTCAACATAAGAAATATCCCGCGGGACATATCCCAGGATATTTCTATTATATGGCGCTTAGAAATGGAGTCTTTAAATTCAACTAATAACAATTTGATCTTAAAAATTTTAGCTATTTACTTATTTGGTAAATTTTAGTTGCGTAGATGAAGTTAATTCTTCTTTTGCTACTATGTTAAAAAGGGCTGGCATTTTTTCATAGATTTTTTTTATAAGAAGGTCATCCTCTTTACTATTATTTTCAAATAGTATTATTTCATGCGAAGGTCTCTCAAAAAATTTATCCATCTCGTTGGCATACCGCAGACTTACTTTACTTTTTTTATTTTGATATCGGCTGCTGATGAAATTTTCTCGAAGCGTTGATTCGACTTCAATCATTACAAATTTAAGGTCAGATATTGCATTTAATAACTTAAGTCGATGTTTGTCGAGATACATTGCTTGTGAGATAACAAAACTCTGCTTCGGAGTTTTTTCTTTTTGTGTTTTGATCACATCTATCAAGACATTGACAAACTCATCAATCATTTGTGGGGTCATTTGTTCATCTTCGATTAAACAATCTAGCATTCTTGGGGTGATATGTTTATCGCCATCGATATGAATGATGTTTCGATTTTCGAGTAGGCTTCCTATATAACTTTTCCCAGAACCAGTTTTACCAAACAAAAAATAAATAGTCATTGATTACTACCAAGTAATAAATATTTTATCAAATGACAATACATTAAAATAATCAGGATGTGTACTTTATTTTTATTTACTTCCGGCTATGAATGATTCAGCCAGTTTTTCTTTCCCCCAGAGGTTAACTTATTGGCAGCCAATCCTCACAAGAGAGTTCCAGTGAGGATTGAATAAATAATCTCAATAATTAAAATTAAGATGTCGCAGAGTACCTCTATTCATTAAACGGGAGAATTATATTTTTTCCAATCCTCTTCCAGTGTACTGTTAGGACGTGTTTCATGAACGCCTAAAACAATGCCTCCGGATTTAATTCCAGATTCATAAATTTTGGCTTTATCCTCAGGAATTCCCCAACCGATTAATGCACCGATTAATCCCCCTGCGATTCCACCAGCACCTGCGCCGGCCAATCCCGCCGCTAAGGGTCCCGCCACAACTAAACCTAAGCCTGGGATAATGAGACTTGTTCCAATAGCAGCTATTGCTGCAACAATACCCCCAATAGCAGCTCCTGTAGCACCACCTACACCAGCTCCTTGAGGAGCTTTCGATTCTTCTTTTACTAAAACAGAATCATAGTATTTCTTACGAGAATCTTCGGACATAATGACATTGATATCTTTTGGGGTATACCCATTTTTCAATGCGTCATTATATGCTTTTTCTGCTGACTCTCTGTCTTTAAACAATTCAGTAGTAACTAGCATATCTTTTTTAGTGCTCATGATTATTCCCTTATAAGTTAATATAAAATTAATTTTATTAATTTGAAGCTACATTATTTATCGGAGTAGCAATAAATAACTGTTCCTTTAGCATTTTTAGGCTTTAACACTACAGGATTCACTCTTGCGCTTTGCGGTTTCTCGTTAAGGCAACGATAGCCTGAATAGGTATAATAATAATTACCTTCCGGCATGAGTTCCTGAGTTTTTAGGGCTTGAGCGACTTGTTCTTTTTCTTGGGGGATGAGTAACGCTGTGAGAATGCGCTGCTTTTGATTGGGCTCTGGACAGTGTATTCATGGCTGAATTGTGGGCAGATTGAGTTTGCCGTAGAAAAGCCATTGATTTATCTTCAACATCATCGGACAAATTTATCCAGGAATTTTCCAAGATATTAAATAATTGAGAGATATAATCTAAACTTGCGTGGCCGTTCTCTATAAAAATTTTCATGTTTTTTTCTAATAAAGCTTGGGGGCCATGAAGTTGTGTTAATTCTTGAGGCTCAAGATAAGCAAATTTTTTCAGTGCTTTTTGATTGAGCTCCATAATTTGTTGTATAGGGTCATTTAAATTAAGTGGATTTATATTGAAATTAAAATTTTGCATGGTTATCTCCTTATTGCATTGCACCATCTCATCTTAGGCTACTTTTAGATGACATGGTGCAAAAGAGATCCTTAAGTTATTAAAGGCAAACCCTACTCGTTACCCATCCAGATATCTTTTTAAATGAAAAATTAATAAAGAAATAACTTATGAATTGAATATATCCATGTCAACAGTGGATACGTATCGAGCAGGCATTATACACAAGATGGAAGCCAAAACTGTAACCCATTTTATTAAAATGCATTTACATAAATGCTTTATTATAAGGAAAGAGGAACTCTCAATTAAACCATAAATAAAAACTTGAACTATTTTTTTGATTGACTCAACACCTTAAGGTGTTAATCTGTGGAAAAATTAAATACTAATCCTAAAATAATGGAAAAACAAAAACCTACCTCTTTAAATCCAAATTTAGACGACGAAGCGCTTAACTCACCGTTCATCGTAGCAATTGGAGCATCAGCAGGCGGACTTGAATCATTAAAAACCTTTTTTATGCATTCTTTTGAGAATACAAATATTGCCTATGTGATTATTACTCATCTCAGCCCAACTCATGAAAGCCATCTACCTGAGTTATTACAGCCATGCACCCCAATTAAAGTAGAGTCTATCAGCAATCATCAGAAAATTTTAGGTAATCATATATATGTCTTACCTCCAGGAAAATTAGTTACCATTCAACATAGTGAATTAGTATTAATCGATCCGGATATACACTCAGTAAAAAAATTACCTATTGATTTTTTCTTGGCTACTTTAGCCCAAGATCAAGGCAAAAAAGCAATATGCATTATATTATCAGGGATGGGTAATGATGGAAGTACAGGATTACGAGTATTACGAGAAAATGGAGGGCTAGTAATTGCCCAAAATATAAAATCCGCTCGATTTGAGGGTATGCCTAAAAGTGCAATTAATACGGGGTTAGTAGATTATATCCTGCCACCTGAAAAAATTTATTCTTTTCTAATTAAATATATTGCCCATTTAAATGATAAAACAACCAGTCTTGATGAATCCATCTTTGATGAAATTCAAAAAATCTTAAAATTAATAAAACATCATACAGGGCATGATTTCTCTCTTTATAAATCCAATACATTATTCCGTCGCATTCAAAAGAGATTAGGCGCTCTTTGTATTAATAATTTATCCGATTATATATATTATATCCATCAACATCCTTCTGAATTAAATATCCTTTTTAAAGAGCTTCTCATTAATGTGACTGGTTTTTTTCGTGATCCAGACGCTTTTGAATTGCTAAAAAAGGAATTAATTGAAAAAATATTAGCACATAAAGATAAAGACCGTGAGTTAAGAATATGGGTTCCTGCATGTTCGACCGGAGAGGAGGCCTATTCTATTGCTATCATTATCTATGAATGCATGCAGTCTTTAAAATTAAATTATAATGTACAAATATTTGGAACAGATATTGATGAAGATGCTATAAAAATAGCCCGAACCGGTGTATACCCTCTAAGCATTAAAACAGATATTTCTCCTGAAAGACTACAGCAGTTTTTTATTAAAGATAATGACTCTTATAAAATTAATTTAGAAATAAGAAAAATGATCATTTTTGCTGTACAAAATATCATTAAAGACCCTCCGTTTACTCGACTTGATTTACTTAGCTGTCGTAATTTATTTATTTATTTAAGTTCTGAACTACAAAAGAAAATTTTTCCATTACTTCATTACAGTTTGCTCCCTAAAGGATTATTGTTTTTAGGTACCTCTGAAACCATCGGTAGCTCCTCTAATTTTTTTAACACTATAGATAAAAAATGGAAAATTTTTGAAAGAAATCAAAGAAAATCTTCCTTCATCTCTAATCGAGAAATAACTTTTAAAAATGATAGGCCAACGACCGCAACGATATTGGAAAATAACATGCATGATATAGAACAAAATCTATCAAATTTGATTAAAAACATACTGCTTAAATATTATACTCCAGCGTGTGTAGTAATAGATGAAAAAGGAGTGATTATCTATGTTTATGGTAAGACCAGTAAGTTTTTAGAATTTCCATCAGGAGAAGTACGACTTTCTTTTCTCGATATGATTCGTCCAGAATTAAGATCCACACTACACAGTGCAATTCATAAAGCCTTTGAACAACAAAAAGAAATTATTTTAGATAATCTTCAAATTAAAGAAAATGATGTACTTAAATACATCAATATAAAAATAAGACCCATCAACAAAAATACGTTAAGTAGCCAGTTATTATTGATCATATTAGAAGATCCCTCTCCAGCGATAAAAGAAAAAATTGAGCCCAAAGGTAAAGATAAAAAAGTAACTCTATTAGAACAAGAATTAAAGTATACAAAAGAGAACTTACAAACGACTATAGAAGAGTTAGAAACTTCAAATGAAGAACTTAAATCCAGTAATGAAGAATTACAATCCACTAATGAAGAATTACAAAGTACCAATGAAGAAATTGAAACCTCAAAAGAGGAATTACAATCTTTAAATGAAGAATTATCAACTGTTAATACAGAGTTAGAAAATCGTATTGAGCTGCTATCAAGTGCAAATGATGATATTAAAAATTTACTGGATAATACTGAGCTTGCAACAATTTTTTTAGATAAGAACCTTTGTATTAAACGATTTACGCCTAAAGCCACGGAAATTATTAATCTAATTTCAACAGACGTTGGAAGACCGGTAAGTCATATTGTTTCTAATTTACGGTATGAAAAATTAGTTGAAGATGCCAGGACGGTTTTACAAACTTTAGAACCTATCAGCAAAGAAGGTATTGATAAACAAGGACATTGGTATGTTATTCGGATTATTCCTTATCGCACAGTGTCTGGACATATTGAGGGGGTAGTAATTACTTTTTTAAATATACATAGTCAAAAGAAGGCGGAAAATAAACTATGTACATTGGAAAATGAGTTACAGATCATAAAAGAATTCAATACGACCTTACTCAATGCCCTTCCTAGTTCAGCCATTATTTTAAATATAGATGCAAAAATAATCATGGCAAATACGTCATTTTTGGCCCAATTTAATGTGTCCAACGAGGAAATTGAAGCTCATTCTATTTATAAATTAAAACTCGGATGGGATATCATCAATTTGAAAAACTTAATTGAAAAATTATTACCCTCACAGAAAATAGTAGAGAATTATAATTTTAAAATTTCAGACACTAGAACGACTCAAATTAAAGGGCAGATAATTTCTTCTTCAATGATTTTACTTATATTCGCTGATAAATAAAACGATAGGAACCTGGCATGTTAATGGATTTAGAACGTGAAGAATATAAGCAACATTGTACTCATAAATTAAATCAACAGATTATTTCTTTAAGCGACGAGCTAAATGCATTAAAAAAGGAACATCAGAATTTGTATGACTATAATCCTTCAACTTTTTTGACTATAGATAATAATTGCATTATTCAAAATGTTAACTTTCAAGCAGCCATGCTTTTAGAACGTGAGAGAAAATCATTATTTACTCATTGTTTTTTAAATTATATTTCAGCAAGTGACCAAAAGAAATTTAAAATAACCATAAATACTCTGTTACAGGAAAAAATAAAGCAAACCGGTGAATTAGAAATATTGCGAAAAAATGGTGAACGAAAATATGTTAATTTTGAAAGCTCTCTCCTCGAAAAAAGTTCCTTAATTTTAATTCACTTAATCGATGTCTCCTCTAATTATTTACTAAAAAATCGAAATAAAGATTTAGAAAAGTCGTTCATTTTACTCAATCAGTTATCTCATGGAACCACTGAGGGGCTTGCTGCCGTTGACGAGCAATTTAATTTTAAAATTCTAAATAATACATTTTCTGAAATTTTTTCTAAAGTCTTTTCCGTTAAAGTCACTGCAGGTATGAATTTAATTACGAGCCTTTTTGAATTTCCTGACATCAAATTAAAGATTATTAATTCTATAGAAAATACCTTAGAAGGGAAAAAGACCCCTATTATTATAGAAAGTCGCAGTAATAAAGTTGAACTTTATTACTGCTATCAAATTGATATTGATGTTCTTGGTAATATGGGAAATACGAATAAAGAATTTATAATTAGGATCGAAGATATTACCGAATTAAAATTACAAGAAAGGATTCAACATAAGCTGCAACAAGAGATAGCTCATGCTTCTCGAGTAAGTGCGATGGGGGAAATGGCCTCAGCTCTTGCTCATGAAATTAATCAACCCCTAACAGTAATTAATGCATACAGCCGCAGCTGTCTCTTTTTAATAAAAAATAATCTAAATACTCAAAATATAGATAAATTAGTCTCTTCTCTCGAAAAAATTGCAACACAAACCGAGTTGGCTGGGGAAATTATTCATACGATGAAAAACTTTATGCGTGATGGAAGTATTTCGATTGAAGAAACGGATATTAATCAATTAATAAAAGATACTATTTCAATTTTGCGGTATGAATTGTTGGATTCTAAATTAAAAATCAGCTTGAATTTAATGAAAATGCCTCCAAAAATCATGACAAACAAAGTTCATATAATGCAAGTAATTTTAAATTTAACACGTAATAGCATTGAAGCCTTTCAAAATAGTCAAGAAAATAACCAAATAATAATTGAAACCAATCAATCGGACAATTATTTAGTTATTGATGTTCGTGATAATGGTCCAGGAATCCCAGAGGAATTTAAAGATAAAATATTAAAAGCTTATTTTACTACTAAATGTAAAGGAACGGGGATTGGACTTGGAATTTGTAGGACATTAATAGAAGAGCATGGTGGAGAACTGAATCTAAAAGAACATAAAGGCAATGGAGCCTGGTTTACTTTTACATTACCAATTTCTAATCCGAGTTCATATGAAAAACACTAAAATTTGTATTATTGATGATAATGAAAGCGTTTGTGATTCCCTTAAGTTTTTGATTCAAACGTTCTACGAACTAAATGCTGAAATTTATCATGATCCCCTCCAGTTTTTAGAAGAATTTTCGCCAACTTGGAAAGGATGTTTAATTATTGATTTATTTATGCCTTCATTAAGTGGCATGGAACTAATGAAGAAGTTAAAAAAAATTAATAATAACTTATATATAATTATTATAAGTGGTCATGGAACTCCTGCTGTAGCAAAAGAATGTTTAAAATTAGGTGCCTATGCCTTTATAAATAAACCCCTTAAAATAAAAGACCTTCTATGCAAGATAACCTCGATTATGCAGTTAATTGAAGAGTGATTTTTTCATGGTTTTTGGGGACGAATTGCTATTGCTTTAGTCATTTTGATTACACTACGTCATCTTAGTGCAGGATCACGTGGTGTAATCAAGTAAAACAGAGAATGTTCATGGACTATGTAAATCAGCCCTATACTACAAAGGTGATTTGGGCAACCAATTGATTCGCATGGGCATTATTAATACCAAGGTCAAATGGTACTGAGACAAGTTGATTTTTCGCAATCATTCGCCCACTTTTCAATGCAGCATTACCGAACCCACTGAATCGGTAACCTAATCCAAAACGAGCATATTGATTAACATCTACGTCCACACCAAGCCCAACACTGTAGCTAAATTGAGTTGAATTACTCTCTAGGAAGAACGGGGATGAATTCATAGCATCTGCTTGAACAGGTGTTGCGCGAAAATGCCCCATGTTATTAACTGCTGCCCCTATTCCGACTGAAGCATAAGGATGAAAACGTACATGAGTAGTCGTTAAGAATTTTGCTGAAGCAAGAAATTGGTGTGCTCGGAAATTGTAGGTATAGCGATGCAATGTTGATGCCTCAGAGGTCATGCCTATAGTATTAAGTCCCTGCACACCCACAGGGCCAAAGTAACTATACTCCATGCCTGCTTGCACCAATAAATTATACCAAGCTATGGGGTGTTCAATTCCTATAAATCCCCCCATAAAGCCATCGCTTTGGCCATTGTTTGAACTTCTGTAGGAATAAACCGTACCATCGCGCCCCGAGTAAGATGCCCTGCCCCCTGCGTCAATATTGGCATAACCGCCAAAAAAAGAAATCACTGAGCGATAGCTCGTAGTCGCACAATTAATACTGGATATACCTGATTCACCAGCTAGAGCACATGAAGAGTACAAGCAAGCCCCGGCGATACCTAGAACAGAAACTCCTAAACGCATATCATTTATCCTTAAATTAATTTCTTTTTAATATGTTACATGAGTAGTGATGCTAACATAATATTTTGTGATAATAAGCAAACAATTAGAATTAATATGGAGTACGAAGAGGACAGTTCAGGCCTCTAGACGTCATCCCGAACGTAGTGAGGGATCTCCTGCCTGTGGCTCCGAGCTTGTCTCGGAGATCCCTCACTACGTTCGGGATGACGTTTTAGAGCTGACTTATAGGCTGTGTCTTTTTTTTGCAATATATGAGCCACCATAGTACAATACTGACTTTTATTTAAACAAGCCCTCTCATGCTTCCTATTCTTTATCACGATATTCACACCAGCAAAGAAGAGTTGACGTTTCATCAGGATTTGATTCTAACCATAGCATCAGGCCAAAAAGCCCAAATCAAACAATTAGCCAATATGACTTATCTGGGCAAGCCTGTATATAGAGCAAAAATCAATGATAAATATCGTTTAGTTTACACCTATCAAGAGCATGAAGGACAAAAGATGCTGATGGTTTTAATGGTGATGGAAGATCATGACTATGACAAATTAAGGCGTTTACTGTCTTCTTCACAAGGTGGGCATGAGGCCATTTTAGAGCTTGAACCTGAAACGTTACCTATATTAAGCGCCCAACCAGAACGATTGAACTGGCATCCAGTGGTCTCTTACATGAGTAAAATTTTGCTGCTTGATGAAAGCCAACAAGTAGCGCGCCAAGTTCCTGCACCGGTTATTTTTATGGGGGCTCCTGGCGCAGGGAAAACGAGTTTAGTTTATACTCAAATGTTACGTTATTTGAATTCAGAAATGGACGGAGAGCAAGCCAGCTCCTCGAATCCACCTAAAGTATTATTTCTTAGCCCGTCTCGCGGTTTAGTTGAGAAGCATGAGAAACAATATAAACAAGAAATGCACTATGCCCAAGATGCTGTGATTTTTAGAACTTGGGAAGATTTATTAAAAAATGCTTACCCTCAATGCCCTATAGTAGAAGAGGCCGAATTTGCTGACTGGTTAAAAAAACAAGGTTGCACTGAACCCAGTAAAAGTGTCCATTATGAATTTAGTTTAATGACCGCTTTAGGTATTCCCAAATATTTAACCCTTGGAAAACGCCAATGCCATTATTCTGGAGATAAAGCCAAGCAAGGCCAATTGCTGCGTTTATGGAGTAGTTGGGATACCTACTTAAAACAAAACAATAGCATAGATCCGATGGTGAGTTTATTGCCTCCCAATGCAGAACCCTATGCGGGCGTGTATTTGGATGAAGCGCAAAATCTACCCCCGGTTGCTCTTAGATCTTTAATACCTTTGGCATTAAACCATCATTTGGTAAGCGCCTTAGATAGTGACCAATGCCTGTGTTCTTCCCCTTACATTCAAAATTGTTTTGAAACACTGTTGCATATTCATTGTGGTAACTATTCTGAAGAAATTCTTACTCAAGACTGGCGTAGTCCCCCAGAAATTACCGCTCTGGGAAATCGGGTGAATGAGGCGAAACATAAGATGGACGCCGAACGCAAAAAACGAGCGTATAAAAACGTGCAATCAGCGTTGTCTACTAAAGGAAGAATCAGTTGGATAAACGATCAAGCGCTCGAAAAAATCGCGGATACCTATGGTTCTTTAGCCGGTACGGCAGTGATTGTCTTTACATCAGATGAAGGAGTCGTAGCTGAGGTTCAAAAAAAGTTAAAATGTATCAATGTCCTAACCCCTGTTCAAGCAATAGGCTTGGATTTTGATACGGTTATTCTTTGGAATCCCTTCAGTCATGCTCCTGCAATTACCCAGTTAGATCCTAATATAAAACAAGAATATTCCATAGAACAATGGAATGCGCTTAATACACTTTATGTGGCTATTAAACGCACTCAACAGTGCTTATTTATTTATGATGAAGAGCTGAATCGCTGGATGAAATCGGAGATTGGGGAAAGCCTTTTGGGAACACATCCCTTGAATGAACTTCATACATCAGAGCTAAAACCTACAACTCCTGAACAAGAAGAACTAAAATGGCTCGCTCAAGAAAATTATCACCGAGAAGAAGGAAATATTAAGCAGGCGGAAGCGATCAGAACTCATCATTTACCTATATCACCGGCTCATCCATTGCCTCTTGAAGTACCGCCTAAAGCAAAAAAAACAATAAAACAATCAGAAAAAGCTACTTCTTCTAACATACTAGACAAAGAAAGAGAGTTAGTTAAGAAATTATTACAACGAATTCAAAGCAAGGATTGGAGTGCTATAAAATTATTATTGGAACATGCTAATGCGAAATATTATTTGTATGATGTTCCTCCAGAGCAAATGAATCTTCCTAGTACATACTCTAATATTCTGCTCTGGGTGATGTTAGATGATAAAGAACAGATGCTTCAAGCATTCAAAACATTAAAACGTATGCTCACTGATTTATCGGATAATAAAAATAAAAAAGCCGGACCTTTTTTGAATCTATTATCTGGAGCCAATAATGGCGAGAGCCATCTATTCTTAGATTTTGTATTAGCATCTATTATTAACGAACCCCCTAAGTCATTTTCATCCTTCATTTCATTTCTTCAAAAAAAACTTAGCCCAAAACATTTTACTCTTAATATTAATCCCTCAACTGGTCTGCCTTTCTTTTGGGAGTCAGCATTAAGAGCTGATTGGGAAGGAGTAAAAAAATGGAAACAATTAGGCGCGGATTTAACTCAATATGATAAAAATGGGAACTCGCTGATGATACTTGCCGCTAGAAACCCCAAAAGTAATATTGAATTATTTAAATTTTTGAAAGATTCAGGAATAGACCCAGATTATTTCTCGAGTCAAAGTAATTGTTCAGCTGTTCATTTAGCTGCACTTGAGGGTTTTGTATCAAATCTTAAGGCTTTGAAAGAAATCGGAGCTAATTTGAATCTTTTAGGTGGAACTTCCAAAGTATTGCCTCAAGGAGTCAGACCTATTTATTTTGCAATAAGCAAAGGACGCGTTGATGCTGTTCGTTTTTTACTTGAAAATGATGCATGTCTACCCACAGTCTTTGATTCTGAATCATTCAGAGCGGTTTTTGTTTCTCAGATTTCCAATAGTTCTAAGAAGAATGCAGCAGTACAACATGCACTAGAGAAAAAAATACAAGAAAGTTATCAATCGAAAAGTATTTTATTATTTCCTCACGAACAGGCTCTTTTTTCTGAACAACCACAAATAGAAACATTGCTTTTAAATTCTCCCTCATATCAGAAATTAAGAGCAACACTACAAATAGGTTTTTTTGGAACAACAACGCCTGGAGCTGATGCAATAGAAGCACCCGATGAGAATAAAGAAAAGTTATCGTCTATTAGTGCCCCGCCATAACAAGGTCGAAACTAGAGATAGATTTGATTGAGGCAGTTCAGGGTCCACTGAAACGTCATCCCCAACGTAGCGAGGGATCTCCGATGGCAAGCACGGAGCAACAGCCAGGAGATCCCTCACTACGTTCGGGAGGACGTCTATATCCTTTACTATTGCTAGTGCCATACATAACAAGGTCGAAAACTATAGATAAATTTCATTGAGGCAGTTCGAGTTCCACTGAAAAAACGTCATCCCGAACGTAGTGAGGGATCTCCGAGGAAAACACGGAGCTACAGACAGGAGATCCCTCACTACGTTCGGGAGGACGTCTTAAGGTTACCGAAGGGAAACTAGTTGTTCAAGCCTAATCTTTGCTATGCTTAAAAACATAGGTGCGTAAATTTATATACTCAAAATTAAGAAGTTTTTTCTTAAAGAGGGGATGAATGATGAAGAAGGCCGTACTTTATTTCTTAGCCTTTATTGGCGTTTTGTTTTTATTATTTCTCTCTTATCATTGGTTATTCAACATAACCGGGGCAACAATGTATGGGAGTGGGAGTGGGAGCGGCAGCATCTCATCTATCCCAGGCTCGGCACCGGCACCTATAGCAGCATATGCTCGGTTGGATAATGCAGCGATGACCTCAGCACCCCAGACAACACCATTATCACCCTCTGCAGAAAATGTAATAAGGCGAATGATCATTCGTAATGCCAATATTACATTACAAGTGAATGATATTAATCATGCCTTGGATGCCATCACTAATCTGGCCAATACCTCAGGAGGATATGTTGTAACCTCTAATATCAGTCAGAATGCGGGCCGTACTTCGGGCGAAATCAGCATTCGAGTTCCTGCGGAAGGTTTAAATAATGTAGTGAAACAATTAAAATCATTAGCCACTCAAGTGACGCAAGAGACTATTAGTGGAGAGGATATTACTCAGCAATACGTCAATTTACAAAGCCAGCTAGAAAATCTACAGAAATCAAAAAGCCAACTCGAAAAAATTATGCTCGGCGCAACAAAGACGCAAGACGTGCTTAAGGTGCATCAGCAATTAAGTGATACCCAGGGGCAAATAGATGTCCTTGAAGGACAAATAAAATATTATAAAGAATCCGTCGCCTTATCTTTAGTAAGTATCACCTTGAACATGAGTCCAACGATACAAAATGAATATCAGTCACAATGGCGAATAGCGGAAGCATTTAAGAGTTCTTATGTGGATTTGGTTAACGGATTACGTGATTTCACCTATAGCTTAATTCAAATTATTGTTTATTTTCTACCATTAGCTCTGTTATGGGGATGTTTTTGTTTTGTCATCTATTGGATAGGGAAAAAAATATACAAATTATTGTAGTCTCTAAACCTCGCCATTTGGAATCAATGGGTCAGACTCGATTGAAATTGAATAGACAAATCAATCGAGTCTGACCCTATTGATTTCTTGCCCGCCTTATAACAAATAATTAACTCAAGATACCGTAAAAAATACAGTATGTATTTAATATCGAATATTAGTATTATTCAGTTTTTTTGCGATGGAGTAGCGAATGGGTAAGAATAATAAAAGTAGTCAGGTGATGGCATGGAAAGGAAAAATTCGTTTGTATTTAACTACCCAAGGCAACGATATTTCCTCTAAACTGGTAATGCAAGCCTTAATCAAGGACTATTTACAATCAATTGAACATTTAAAATCCCCTCTTTTATCTAACACGTTACTCTCAAATAAAGACCATCCTCTTCACGTTTTTTGTGAAAATTTCATTGATGAGTCTTTATTACATGCGCTAAGAAAAAGTAACTATCTAACCGATGAGAACTTTGAAAGTTTGTTAGTTGCATACTTTGATTATTATTACTGCGAAAGTCTCCAGGAGGAGTGGATTGGACCTAAAATAGCTCACTTTAGAGAATTAGAGTCTGGTTTAAATGACACATTGGAAAATAGTTCTGATGACGAACATTCCGAGGTGATGGAAAGTCCTATAAAACAATTAGAAGCGATTTTCACCCAAAAAAATGAAGCTTGGGCTTCACACTTTGTGCTTCCCCAAACAGCTTATGAGGAAGCAGTTACAATGTTACTTAAACGCTTTAAAGGCAACTATGAATGGGGATATACACATCAACGCATTGCTGCAATTATCCTGGCAAACTTAATATTACCAGAGCGTTTTGTAACCCAATTGTTTCAGATCCTTGTTTCAGGAATTTCTTCTGTAACAATCCATCCTAATTGCATCAAAATTTTATTATCTACGTTGCAGCTTTCTCAAACACAAAGAGAATTATTAGTGGATAAAATTATAGAGGAAATTAGAGAGCCAAGTTCAAGAGTCTGTGAGTTTTTTGGGTTTTTGGATATTCCTGCCACCTCATTACCTAAAGTTGTAGAACGCCTCATTGCCTGGAGAAAAAAGGATGCCCAAAGATACGGTATTAAAACTGAGGTACAGGCAATTTTGAGCCAACTGGCGGTGACGCATATTCAAGGTATATGCACTAGTTCAGAACAGTGGAAGTATAGTTTTGATGATAATCCACGAGCTTGGTTTGCTACCAGAGACTTATATTTAGAACATTGTAATGCAATCTATTTTGCCTTTGCAGAGTTAAAAGAAAATATTGAAACGAAGCAATATGACAAAATAACACCCAGCACATTCTATTTTATCCCTAAGGGGTATCGGTATACCGCTGTGATTCCAAATGAAACGCTTAAATTATTATTACCTTTACTGGAACAGGAGGATTATTTTCTTGTTTCCAGAGTAATTACTATTCTCACGCAGGTAAGCTTTGATGATGCCCCTGAATTTAATTTCAAAAAAGCGCCACCTAAGGCAACGGAGCTCGTACAACACTATTTGTTAGCGACACTTAAAAAAGATCTTGGGCATTGGGAAGCACTCGTGGTATTAAAAACTATTCCACTTAGCAAAACTACAGAAAAAGAATTGATTCCTCTTTTAATTAAAATATTAAAAACAGTTAATGGACCTGTTCCTGCATATCACGCCGCTGAACTTTTAAAAAGTAATAGCTATGCGTTAGACAATGAACAGGTAAGAGTTGGCTTGTTCTCTTGTCTTGAGGAGCGCCAATCACATGATACAATACGGCATATTTTCTCTGTCTTAGCAAAGATAAATCTTTGGGGAACACCATGGGAAAATAAACTTAAAGAATTCCTAACACATGAAAATTCACATATACGAGCAAGCACTATTTTATTAATTGGAAACCAGCCCTCTTTGGAAAATCGCGAGTTTTTAGATGGGATAACAAGTTCGCTTCTAAATGAAAATACTCCGTTTGTTATCCATGAAATTTGTAAGGTTTTCGCTAAATGGTATAAAGAAATGGATATGGACGTATTCTTCCAAGCAATAAAAAAGCACATTCATTCTCATGTTGCGGAAGAGTTTTACTCTGCTTTGCAACACATTGTAATCCAAGAGAATGATTTAGATAAAAAAATATATTTTATCGCCCAAGTTGAATCTTTGGTTGAGCAAGAAAAAACAGCAGACAATAAGATAAACCCAATTTGGGATAATTTTGCTAGAAAGTGCCAGGATAAATTTGTTGATGCAGAATGGGCAGCAGAGCAAGAAAAGCCAAAATCCACTATGCGATTAGCCGATTTCTTTTGTTGAGTAGGCGAGACAAGCCCCTTTTGGGGGCTGCCTCCAAGTGTTTAACACAAAGTTCTGAATTTAAGACTCTAGGGCTTCTTTACACCTTCTTCTATACGTCTCCCAATTTCTTGATCAATATTTTTCCAATATTGGATTGCTCTTTCTAGTATTGGCTGAGTTACACCATTTTTCAGATGGCCAACCACGTTATTCACAAGCCTGTCTCGTTCCTCATCATTCATTACCTTTCGCACTAATGTATTCGCTTGCCCGAAATCGTCATCATCCTTACGCAAAGTATATGCTTCACGTACTAAATCCCCATGAGCGTTCCATGTCGCTACTTCAGGATTGAGCGAACTATCAGCTACTGGGCCTCCTTTCGAGTTAGGTGTATAAACAGGATCCGCAACATGTTCAACACGCATTGCTCCGTCTTTGCTGTAACTATGGACAGGGCATTGTGGTTTATTGACCGGTATTTGTTTGTAGTTAACACCCAATCTTGCTCGATGGGCATCAGCGTATGAAAAGACTCTCGCAAGAAGCATCTTATCAGGACTAATGCCTGTTCCTGGGACCATGTTATTTATTTCAAAGGCAACTTGTTCCATTTCCGTGTGATTATCGGTTGGATTACGATTCAAAGTAAGTTTTCCGACTTTAATAAGAGGATAATCAGCATGCGGCCAAACCTTGGTAAGATCGAAAGGATTATAGCGATAAGTTTCTGCTTCATGAAATGACATAATTTGCATGTGGAGAGTCCAGCTTGGATGATCACCACGTTTGATTGCTTCAAACAGATCACGAGTATGATAGTCGCTATCTTTTCCGGCAAGATAATCTGCCTCATCCTGGGTTAGGCATTCAATTCCTTGGTCTGTTTTAAAATGATATTTTACCCAGAATTTCTCTCCTTTTGCATTCACCCACATATACGTATGGCTTGAGAAACCATCCATGTGCCGCCAGCTTTTAGGAATACCACGATCGCCCATTAACCAAGTTACTTGATGTGCCGACTCGGGAGACAATGTCCAAAAATCCCATTGCATGTCATGATCCCGCAAATTATTATCTGCGCGTCGTTTTTGAGAGCGAATGAAATGCTGGAATTTCATTGGATCACGTAGGAAAAAAACGGGCGTATTGTTACCTACGAGATCGAAATTTCCCTCTGTAGTATAAAATTTCACAGCAAATCCACGCGGATCGCGCCAGGTATCTGGGCTGCCCCGCTCACCTGCAACTGTTGAAAAACGCATGACTAGATTAGTCTTCGTTCCAAGCTGAAACACCGCGGCTTTGGTATACCTACTTAGATCTTCTGTTACTTCAAAATCCCCGAATGCACCACTTCCTTTCGCATGTGGCTGCCGCTCAGGTATTCTTTCACGGTTAAAATTGGCCATCTGCTCAATTAGATAATGATCATGCAGAACAATAGGGCCATTCGGTCCAACAGTGAGTGAGTGCTCCGTACTAGGAACAGGTATTCCTGAATCTGTTGTTGTAAATTTTTGAGTCTTGTTTTTATCCGTCATGTTAATACTTCCCTTAATATTCAATCTTTGAAAAAGCCAGACTTAAAATAAGCCTAAGTTGATCTCCAATTTGTATTTAATTATATCGCTTACAAGTCTATTTCATCTGTTTCATCAATAATAGATAAAATTTAGAGGTGTGTCGAAAATCATAATATATCAAGAGTCTAGCGAGTACATTTAAAACATGATCACTTATTCAATAATGTAGAACCTGGTATGGCACTAGCAATGGTAAATGATATAGCACTGCCATTAAGACGTCATCCCGAACGTAGTGAGGGATCTCCCGCATGTGGCTCCGTGCTTGCATCGGAGATCCCTCACTACGTTCGGGATGACGTTTTTCCTTAACCTAATGACAGTAAGTCTGGCTCCGGCCTTATTTTGGTGGTTCTATGTATTTCCTGTTTGTCTTTTAAGGTCCATGACTATTTTTTATATTGACATGCTCCTATTTTAGTTTAGATTTGCACTTCTACTTTAATAATTAAAGACATAAATGAAGCTTATTGAGGGTTATATTTTAAAATTTTTGAAACCATATAATAAATAGTTGGTAAAACAAAAAGAGTAAATAGTGTTCCCAAGGATAAACCACCCAAAAGTATCATTCCAATAGCCCTGCGTGATTCAGCACCGGCATCATGTGATAAAACGAGAGGGATGACGCCAAATATCATTGCGCCTGTTGTCATTAAAATGGGGCGTAATCGCATAACGCAGGATTTTTTTATTGCTTCCAGCAACGACAAACCGTCTTTTTGTAATTGATTTGCAAATTCAACAATTAAGATTCCATGTTTCGTGATTAATCCAATTAAGGTGATAAGCCCCACCTCGGTGAAAATATTTAAGGATTGACCAAAAAGGTAAGCAAATACTAAAGCTCCAGAGCAAGCCAGAGGAATAGTAATTAAGATAATTAAAGGATAAATGAAATTTTCAAATTGAATGCAGAGGATAGAATAAATAAAAAGAATTGATAATAAAAATAACAATAACGTTCGCGATGATTCATTATATGTTTTAGCGGCTCCAGACCAGCTCAATTTGTATTGGCTAGGCAGGTTTTCTTTCGCAAGACTCCAGAGAGAATCCATCCCTTTTTTAAATGATTGCTGAGGAGCTAATTGCACATGCAAGGTTGTAGATCTCATTTGATTGACGTGCTCTAAGGAGGCTGGTTGCGCCTGGTTTTTCATAGTAGCCACTGTACCTAAGGATACTCTCTGCCCTAGGGGGGTTGTAAGGTACAGTTCATCTATACTCCAGGGTTTCGTCGTGCCTTGTAAGGTTAGGTTATAGACCACGTTATCTTTTTGAAAATTAATGGACTTATCGCCACTAAAAAAAATCTCTGTCGCTTTAGCGACTTGGGCAGGTGTAAGCCCTAGTTTTGCTAATTTAGATTTATCGACTTCTATAGAATATCCCATGGAATCAAGGCGTAAATCATGGCGTATTGATTCGAATGATTTATTACGAGCAAGTAAGGCTTTAAGCTGCTCTGTTTTATTATACAACTGAGCATAGCCATCCGTAGTGGATAGAACAAGTTCTAACTCATTTCCATTCATTTCACTATCAGTTCCAGGTAAACCATCATCCCAGCTCCACACCGTAGCATCAATCGAATTTAGTTTAGCCATGGGTGGCCTAAGCGACTCAACAATTTCTGTTGCTGAACGCTCCCTCTTAGCGTGAGGTTTTAAGGGTAAAATAATATTACTCCCCCACTCTCCAGAAAAAGTTAATTGATTTTTAGCCTCAGCAAGCGTTCCAATTGCATGCTCCATCTGCTTACCCTTTGCCTCCATGTCATTGACATTTTCGCCTATGGAACGTGGTGTAAAAACACCGATTAAACCTCGATCTTCTTTAGGTGCCGTTTCCCGAGGAAGTAACTGATAAAAAAATAGACTTATCCCCACGGTCATAAAAACGATGAAAATAGTTAACTTTGTTTTATAGAGCGTTGAAGACAAGAGATTAATATAATGTTTTGAAAGCTTATCCAACATTACATCAATCTTAGGCCAAATTTGTTTTGTATTTTTAGAGAGTAGACTGGAACACATCAAGGGGGATAATGTCAGCGCGATTACTCCAGAGATAAATACACTTCCTGCCAAGGCAACTGCAAACTCAATAAATAATTGCCCAACCATACCATCAATAAATGCCAAGGGAGCATAGACACTAGCCAATGTGAACGTCATAGCAACAATCGCAAAACTTATTTGCTTCGCCCCCTTCAAGGCAGCCTCCATGGAAGAAAGCCCCTCTTCAATATAACGCCATATATTTTCCAAAACGATAATGGCATCATCCACTACTAACCCTACCGCAAGCACCATAGCAAGCAGTGTCATTTGATTGATACTAAAACCACATAGTTTTAAAAAAAGTAATGAGCCTAATAAGGAAATAGGTATCGTTACTAAAGGGATCAGGATGGAACGTATATTCCTTAGAAAAAGAAATACGATAACAAGAACTAAGAGAATTGATTCAAAGATGGATGATTTGATGTTTTTTAATGAGGCACGGATAAATTCTGATTGATCAATAATGACCCTTATCTTCATATCATCAGGTAAGGCTTTTTTTAATGCCTTAAGTTCTTTACGAATCGCTTGAGATACTTCGAGTGGATTGGCATCATTTGCGCGCTCAATGGATAAAACCACACCTGACTGTCCGTTAACTTTAATTTGAAATTGGCTATCGTCCGTTTTTAATCGAATCTGAGCTAATGATTTAAGAAAAACAGGGTTATTATTTACGGTTTTTATTAGTAAATTTTGATAATCTTTAGCCGTTTTTAAATCAAATTCCAGCGTTGTTGGGATTTTATTCTGATATTTTCCGGCTGGGAGCGATAAACGATTAGCAGCAATTGCATTGGCCACTTCATCCGCATTGATACCAAAAGCATATAATTTCTTGGGATCTAAATTAATCTCATAAGTATAAGGGCGTCCCCACACTGAGACTGAGGCAACACCGTTCACGCTGCGAAACGCATTTTTCAAATTGAGCTGCGCATAATGAGTCAGTTCACCAAAACTTAAAGAACGAGACTCTATAGAAAGCCCAATAAACGGCAAACCATCGGACGGATTCTGACGCTCAATTTTCGGTGCTTTTATGTTTTCAGGCAAGAAAGCACGGGCTAATCCTGCTGCCTCTTGAGTTGCATTGAGCGCCCTATCCATAACGGTGCCTGGTCGAAATACTAATTTAATATGAGAAAAACCAGCATTTGATCGAGAAGTCATTAATTCGAGCCCCTCCACGCCAGCAAGTTGTTCTTCAAGAGGATTAGTCACCGCAGATTCAACCAATTGAGGACTTGCATTCGCATAGCTGGTATTTACAGTAATAACAGGGAAACTAATCTCTGGATATTCCCTAATAGCTAATGAGTGATAGCAAAGTATTCCAACCAGAGCAATCAGAAGATTAAGAATAATGGCAATAACCGGATGCTTTAAGAAATAGGTTGTCACATTCATTTTAAGTTATTTATCCCGGTATTTTATTCTTAGGTTGATAAATCGACACGTCCATTTCTGGAGATAATCGCTCGGGATTTTTTATAATCACCTGATCATTAGGCTTTAATCCTGAAATAATTTCTACAGTATCTTTTTCTTTAATACCCGATTTGACGTTCACAAGTTCAATACGATTATTAATGACCTTGTAAAGAGAGAGCTTCCCTTCTTTGAGAAATAATGCCTGAACCGGCGCCACTAATACCTGTTTTTTTTCCTTAATGAGGAGCTTTGCATAAATAGTGTCGCCGATAATGCAATCGTCACAGCGAATATCAACTTCTGCGGGGCACATATGCGTTTCAGCATCCATCATTTGCTGTAAATGAGATAGATGGTACTTCTGCTTTTTAATATAAACGATTTGCTTTTCTTTAATTTGATGAAGGTAGTGACAAGGAATATCCAGGTCAACCGCTATATTTAAAGGATCATAAACAGTAACAACCACGTCTCCTGTTTTAACTTGCGACCCATCCCTGATTTTGAACGTACTGACAATCCCATCAAATGGAGAATAAAAACGCAAGTTCTCTACTTCGTTTTTCGTTTTTGCTGCTTCTTTTTGGGCATTTATCCATTGTTGTTTTTTTTCTTCAAGCTCTCTTATGCTGACAAATCCTTTGCTTTTCAATTGTAGGAATCGATTATAATGAGCTTCTGAGATTGCGGCTGTATCTTTTGATAACTGGTAATTTTTTTCAACTTCTGGATTAATAATCTGAGCAATTAAATCCCCTTTTTTAACTGCTTGACCTGATGAACAATTTGCTTCTAACAAACCAGGCGCTTTCGCTGTCAATAAAGTGGCATGCTTGGGGTGTATCGTACCTATAAGTTTAATGGTCTTTTTAAGCGATGTTGGCTTTACTATTGTAGTTTCAACTACCTTAAGCGATTTTTTTGGAATAGATGCGGGACGATGAAATAAATAAAAGCTCAGCACCACTGCCAGCGAAATCACCATTAAAATCGATAGATTTCTTAGCCATTTTTTAGATTTCCATAGGGTATTGACTGCTAATTTGAACCTCAATGTATTCTCCTAATTGAGTTAATCAAATATGTTTGCAGTGCAATTTACCACAAATTCGGGCGTTAATTAATCATAAATTAGTTTATAAACGTAAAGTTTTTGCTCTTAGCTCTTCTAAATCAAGCTCATCCGAAAGAAGATGGAAAACCTCATTGTGAATTTTTCCCAATTTATCGGGACTGATTTGTATTCGAGGCAAACCAGGAATCAAACTGATGATTGCACTTGCTGCAACAAGAAATATTTCAAAAGGCACAGGAGCACGAGCCGCCAGAGGAACTGAAATAGTGGCTAAAAAAAGTAAAAAAATAGATAGTTCAATAAAACTCATTTGGCCTCGTTGTTCTATATTTTACACCAATATATTGTGCATTTCATTTTGCTACCTGAAATACGCACAACCAACTGTCCAATAAAAACACATATTAATGGGGTTTTATGCTACAATTCTTTGAATTTTAGCTTATTGACGTATAAACAGGTTAATCTTATGCCAAAGAATGTATGGGTCTATTCAGGAACAAGCACCACCTACAAAGGAGACGTTGATGTACAGCAATTACAACAAACCAAGCTTAATCCAAAGACTAACTTAATTGAACAAGGCACCTTATTTGTTGGTGAAAATCAGGCGGTCGCCTTAGAACTCATTACCCAAGACACCCAAAGACGCAGAGCCGATAAGGTATGGGTTTATTCAGGAACAAGCATCGCCTACAAAGAAGCATTTGATGTGCAACAATTACAACAAATCAAGCTTAATCCAAAGGCTGGCTTCATTGAACAAGGCACCTTGTTTGTTGGCGAAAACCAGGCTGTCGCCGTAGAACTCATTACCCGAGCCACCCAAAGACAACGTGCCGAAATATGGGTCTATCTAGGAACAGGCATCGCCTACGAAGAAAACCTTAATGTGCAGCAATTGCAACAACCCCAAGTTAATCCAAAGACTGGCCTCATTGAGCAAGGCACTATATTTGTTGGCGAAAATCAGACGGTCGCCTTAGAACTTATTACCCGAGCCGCGCAAAAACAACGGGCTGCCAATGTCTGGGTCTATTTAGGAACAAGCATCGCCTACAAAGAAGCATTTGATGTGCAACAATTACAACAAATCAAGCTTAATCCAAAAACTGGCTTCATTGAGCAAGGCACCTTATTTATTGGCGAAAATCAGGCGGCTACCTTAGAACTCATTACCCGCAACGCAAAAAAACTCCGTGCCGCTAATGTCTGGGTCTATTTAGGAACAGGCATCACCTACGAAGGAAGCGTTGATGCGCTGCAATTACAACAAATCAAGCTTAATCCAAAAACTGGTTTAATTGAACAGGGCACCTTATTTGTTGGCGAAAATCAGCCAGTCATCTTAGAACTCATTACCTGTGCCACCCAAAGACGCCGTGCCGCTAATGTCTGGGTCTATTTAGGAACAGGCATCGCCTACAAAGAAGCATTTGATTTGCAGCAATTACAACATACCAAGGTTAATCCAACGACTGGCTTCATTGAGCAAGGCGCCCTATTGGTGGGCGAAAATCAAACGGTCGTCTTAGAATTCATTACCCGATCCACCCAAAGACAACGTGCCGAAATATGGGTCTATTTAGGAACAGGCATCGCCTACGAAGGAAACCTTAATGTGCTGCAATTACAACAAATCAAGCTTAATCCAAAGACTGGTTTAATTGAACAAGGCACCTTATTTGTTGGCGAAAATCAGACGGTCACTTTAGAACGCATTACCCAAGACACTCAAAGAGTTCGTGCTACTAATGTATGGGTCTATTTAGAAACAGGCATCGTCTACAAGGGAAGAGTTGATGTGCTGCAATTACAACAAATCCAGCTCAATCCAAAGACGGGTTTAATTGAACAGGGCACCTTATTTGTTGGCGAAAATCAGGGGGTCACCTTAGAATTCATTACCCAGGCCACGCAAAGAAAACGAGCTAAAAGACAGAACAGACACACAGAAGAAAGACTATTTGATGAGGACTTGAGCAGTGCATTTACTCCGCTACAAAAACAAAAAACCCGGGAAACATCTGATGATAACATTGGTCATTCGATGAGGTTAACTTTTTTTGGAGATTATAGGGTACCTGATGGTGTTACAGGGTCTAGAACTCAGGATGATGCTCGAATCTTGGGGAAAAGTCAGATTTGAGCATCCTTCTGAATGGCTCATTATCTCAGCGTCAAATTAGATAGTGCTTCCATATTTCGTGAGCGATACGCAAGATAATGATTTAAGCTGTCTTTAGTCATTGTTTCACGCGTCTGATCCGCTTTCGCAAACTCTTCTAACCATCGTTCACGAAATGCAGGAAGGCCATCCAATAAAAGTTGCATCTGGGCTGTTTCTTCTGGACTTCCCTTAAAATACTGTATGGAATGCTTCAAAATTCTTTTTAATGAATTGTATTTAACACTTGTGCCATCTATAGAGCATTCCACTAGATCATCAGAATCACTCAGTAATGCCTGTATCACCCGATTATAAAACCCAGATTGGGAGTAACGTAATACCTGAGGCGAAGGAAAAAAGAAATACTCCCATTGCCCGTTCACTGCATTAAAATGGGGAAATCTCAAGGTAAGTTCTTTGAGCTGTTTTGCATCATTTTTTAATAATTCTTTTAAATACAATATGCCCAAGGTGCCACACTCTAAACGCTGCGATTGAGGTAGCGTAAAAGGCCATTTAGACTGAGGCAAGAAAATCACTGGCGAAGTACTCGGTGTATAACACATCGTAGGAAGATCTTGAGGTACTATTTCTTTTCTTACATCGGTATGACTCCATTGGACGGGTTTAATAATCGCATCCGAAGTAATAATAAATACTTCAAAATGCCCCTTACCTGAGGCATGGCCATTAGTAAAAAAATATCCCATCGTTTGCTCTGATGCTAATGAAGCCTGGATCTGTTTCATTTCCTCTATGGCTTGTGCCTTATTCATCCAAACGTCACCGGCTTTAATTCGTTCTTCTAATAAGGCAACAAGTTTTTCAATGTTTTCATCTATATTCTGTTGAATAACACCAAAAAACCAAAACTTTTGGGCTGCTTGATAAAATGCCTCAGGGGAAGAACTCCAAGATAATTTCTCTTCGTTAAAAAAAGCATAAAGAGGAGCCAGCATAGAATCCTGGTTTCCTGGCCAACGTCTTTTAAAGTAAACGCCATATTTTTTATTAGCATCTTTCAATGAATCAATCTCAGATTGCATTGCCATGATTGCAGTATCTTTTGGAAAATCGCTGTTTGCTCCATTTACCAAAATACTAATGTCTTTTTGAGAATAATATTCAACAATAGATTTTAAATCGGAAGCTTTTAATTGATAGGAAGTTTTATCTCCTTGAAAGAAAGAGGCTTTATTAATTAAAGGCATGTTAATGCTCCTCTGGAAGCAAGATTTTTGAGCCTATTTTAACACAAATTGACTTAAATTTATCAGCTCAAGCGGTTCTGAGTTTAAAAAAATATATGCTCTTCTATAAATATAATATGTACCCACAGTGCATAACAATTATGGACCATTCATTCTGTTTTCATCATTATGATCTTCTTCTTTATTGTTTGTTATCTTTCCATTATTACGCAGAGCTGCGATCTCTTCTTTACATCTTCGTTGAAAGTTAGGCTGCGGATTCTGGACCCCATTAGCAGCCGCAAATTGTTGGGGATTCGAAGCTGCATGAGCATGAGCAGCAGCTAATGCGGCAAGTTGTTGAGCATTCGGTTGAGAATTCAGAGCTGCATGAGCACGAGCAGCAGCTAATGCGGCAAGTTGTTGGGCATTCGGCTGGGGATTCGAAGCTGCATTAGCACGAGCAGCAGCAGCTAACGCGGCAAATTGTAGAGCATTGTGTTGGGGATTCGGAACTACATTAGCACGAGTAGCAGCTAACGCGGCGAGTTGTAGGGCATTTTGTTGAGCAACCTTAACTGCATGAGCTTGAGCAGCAGCTAATACAGCAAGTTGTTGAACATTTGGTTGGGGCGGCGACGCATTATTAGCGTAAGTTCCAGCGAATGCAGCAGAATATTGAGCATTTTGTTGAGCAGTCTTAATTGCATGAGCTTGAGCAGCAGCTAATACAGCAAGTTGTTGAGCATTTGGCTGGGGCGGCGGAGCATTATTAGCATAAGTTGTAGTGAATGCAGCAGAATATTGAGCATTTTGTTGAACAGTCTTAACCGCATGAGCCTGAGCAGCCGCTGCTGAACCAGAGCGCGAAACATTGAACTGGGAATTTTGAACTGTATTAGGCTGAACGGTAACAGCAGCTGCATCCACATCAGAATCATAATCAGGTTCAGAATCAGGTTCAACGTCAGTTTCGGCATTAGGATCATATTCTCTCTTTTGAATGTAACTATCTAGTAAAATAGTAGTTTGAATAGAAGGATGGTCCGTTGCGGTCTTATCTCCATTCCCAAATCGAAGATCCACATGATTTAATGTTGTAGGCTGCTGCATAAGAAAGGAACCATCTTGAGCAGTACCAAAAGAAATGGCTTGCATGAAATGCGTATGTTTTCCAGCACTAGAAGAAGTTGGCACTACATACATAGAACCATTTAAGCCTCCTGTTGCTGGGTTAGAGTACTCCTGCATCACTCTATTGTAATTGGTGTCTCCTATGTATCCCACCACGATTCTATCTGATTTTTCTCTTTCAACTTCAGCATAATTTCTTAATAATTGGTCAGCATCAGTTGGGTTTTTTGCGATTTTATTGGGAATATGAGGCACTAAGACACTGTATTTTCCACTGGCCGTTTCAAACCGGATCTCACCTGCTATAAATTCATTAGTTACAATTACTGCTGAGTCAGTTGTAATTGCTTCTCTCATGTCATTTCTGACATAAAAATGCATGCTTTGTTTGTTGTCTGCCCTCTTCAAACGATTTGTTCCTTGTATGTAATCATCATGCAATTTATAAGTATCAATGCGTTGAGGAGGAGCGGCAGCAGCACCAGTAGCGGCAATAGCAGCACCAGTAGCGGCAGTAGCAGCACCAGTAGCGGCAGTAGCGGCAGTAGCAGCACCAGTAGCGGCAGTAGCAGCGGCAGCAGCGGCAGCAGTATTACCTGGAGGTAGGGGGCTCGTTAAAGTAAATTCCTTCGGTAGATTATCTCTTTTGCCCTCCACGACGACAATGACCTGAGGATTTCCTCTATTTTCAAATAACTTAGTTAAAGCCTCGGGATAGGTCTTGACATTAGGATAATAATTTACGTTTGCTAACAATTGCTCCCTAGCGATTAAATCCAAATGGCATGGAGACATCCCGCTATAGGATTGATAACCTGCATCTGTCTGTATCTTCACATGAAATTTAGTAGCAAAATTTCGAGAAGCCTCCTGAGAGAATACTGCGATTTTAAGTCCATCTCTCCAGTCCCAATCCCTCTTTGGCGCAAAGTTATTTAAATAATTGCGCTCATCAGGTTTTATTGGTCTTACAACGCCGTTACTATTAATAAGTACACTGTTGGTTCTTGTTGGTAAGTTACCTATTATTTCTAATTGGGTTGGGGCTCTTTTTGGTGTATATCCATTAGCGGCCGCACTAGCAGAAGCGCTAGCAGGAGCAGCTGCAGCTACAGCAGAACCAGAAGGAATGCTTGAATGGGAGTTATCCGCATCATCCTCCATGATACTATTCAACTCAGGTTTTTGTTGCATCTGAATCTCCTAGAAATGCCAAATGCAAGTGAGCAACAAGATTCCATACAAACCAATTTGGCATAATATTAATTATAATGCACAAAACATAACATATCTTATGAATTACCTAGACATTCGGATGGGATCGATACTTCGTTTTATGTTGATCAGTGAGAATCCAAAGACTTAATCCTTAGGCTTGATTTACCAACCTCTCTTTATGAGCCTGTAATTTTCCTCCTTGCAAGAAAAGGCAATACAACTAAATCATCAGACAATACTATTTAAAATCAATATATTAGAAACAATCATATTTTCCCTTTATGACTGTAGGTAAAAGATTTAGCCTGCTAACTCTATGAATAAAGAGAATATTATGGGATAATTATTGCCCAACTTCGACAATATTAATATAGTTATATGAAAATTAAAGCACTTTTATTAATGACTTCTCTTTTTTTCCCTTTCGCTTTATTCGCTAGTAGTGGGAGTTGTCCTTTAGCAAGCGGGATCAATGTACACACTAAAAAGCGGACTTTAAATATATGTAAGCACGGTACTGTAATTAAGTCATTTACAGTCGCTCTCGGAAACAAAGGCGTGGGTAAAAAGAAAGCCGGTGATAATAAAACACCTATTGGTTTATATGGCTTAGCTTATCCAAGAAAATCCAAGCAATTTAAAGTCTTCATTCCAATTCTCTATCCAACTTCAAAGCAAGTAGCGGCTGGATATACGGGTAGAGATGTAGGAATCCATGGGCCTACCCAGTCAGGCAATGTGTTTGGTTGGTTAAGTAACTTACCAGGCTCAACGCGCGGTTGTGTTGCTGTTGGCAAAAATAACTACATCGAGTATGTCGCGAAGTGGGTAAAAGCTAATCCAGGGACTAAGGTTTTAATTATTTAGATTTCGAGCACAGCACAATTTGAGATCCGTGCAAGAATCGAACGGTAGCCCGTATTACGCTGCGCTAATACGGACTACCGTTTATCCTATATACTTACCCTACTTTGTTGCCTACGCGTCCCACGGGGCATTAGCAGAGACGCTAAAGGGTTTAATGTGGCTTATTTCTATTTGTAATAAGAGTGAGTTGGGTTTGAGGAAAAATCAATGTCTAAATGATATTCAGTTCGATAATTACGAAGCTGGACCATTTCAACTGCAATCTCATCAAGGCTAAGAAAAACGGCGTTTGAGGGTAATGTGTCACTAAAAAAATTAAACAAAATCAATTCAGGCCAATAGTCAAATTACCCAAATTTAGAGTGTTTTATATTAAAAGAAGGAAGCGCATTACCGTAAAAAATACGGTAATGAATCAAGAGAAACAAACGCGGCCTTAGCAAGTCGCGTTTTTTTTTGTTAAACTAAGAAGAGCTATTTTTTATACACAGACGTATTAATACGAATTTAGTTTAGGGAAATTTTTATGCTAAAAAATACGCTAAATGCATTTGGAAGTGTGTCTAAGTTCTTCCACTGGGTTATTGCTTTATTGGTTTGTGCCCAGTTCTATTGGGTTTGGTCACCTAATTTTATTACACTAAGTGATGCAATAAAAACTCAATACGTGCTATTACATAAATCATTTGGGGTAACCATTTGGGTTCTCGCCCTATTATTTATTCTGTGGCGAATGGTAACTATTCGGCCGTCTGACCCATCTCAGCCTTATTGGAAACACATATTGGCAAAGATAGTTCATTACTCCTTGTTTATCTTACTATTAGCTATGCCTATATTGGGTTATTTAATGTCTGTAGCTGATGGACGAGCAGTTCGCTTTTTTGGCTTATTTGACTTACCTAATTTAATCTCTGCAAACCAGAAAATGGCGGATTTTTATTTTCAAACCCATTCCATCTTAGGGTATGCTTTTGCCGCATTGATTGGTTTGCATGTGGCTGCTGCATTACATCATCACTTTATTGTAAAAGACGATGTATTGAGAAAAATGCTGCCTTTTATGAAGAAAAAATAATTAATTGGTTATTAGGGCGTGTTGACAATTCATCCCCGCCACCTACGTGGGACATGCGCTTTTAACTGAAGAAAGGCAGGTTCCTGGCCATTTAGTGCTTTACAAAGGAAAAAGCAAAAACAGGCACAAGCGTAACCTTAATAAAAAAATCAGTGCCGCAGGTAAAAGCAAACGTCATTCAAAGGCTGCTAAAGAGCCCTGGCATCTTGTTACTTCTCTCTCTCAGGCACGAGATAATCCAAAACATTGTGTCAATATCTACCGCCAAAGAATGAGAATAGAAGAAAACTTCAGAGATACCAAGTGCCCCCACTATGGCCCAGGGCTTAAAAATAGTTTAACTCGAACACCTGAACGAATGGCTATTTTGTTACTCATCGCAGCCATTGCTACTTTTGCTGCATGGCTCGCTGGGATAAGCACGATTCATCAAGGTAAGGCAGCTGATTTTCAGGCCCATTCTGCCAAATTCACAACTTCTTTATCCATTGTTTACTTGGGCAGGGAAGTAATAAAAAAACAACTCCATTTCTCTAATTCTGAATTGATCCTTGCCGGGGAGATATTGCTCCAGATGGTCATCAATACACAACTGGAACAAGGGATATATGAGTAAATTCGTGTGGATCTCTCAGGAACAAGTCGCGACACGTAGGCGGTGGGGATGAATTGTCCACACGCCCTATTAATAGATGGAAAATGAGCTCTTGCTTTTTAGCTAAGCTCATTTTCTATTTCAAGCGATTTTTTTTGAAAAAACTTATAATAAGCAATTAACCAGGATACCGTCCCACAGGTTATTAAACTCACCACGCAACCAAAAACCAAAATAAAATCGTTGATTATCCAGCCATGCAAGAGCGTAAATAATTGAATTATATTAAATCCTAAAAAAGTAAATAATGAGAGACCTTCTGCAGTTTTTGCTTTTAATAGCACAAATATTTGGGGAATATATAAGGCCGCATTAGCAATTAAACAGACTGAAAAGCCAATATTTATAACCAGTTCCAACGACACCATTTTTTATCCCTCATTTTTTATCAATTATAGACTGTTGTGACAAAATGCGTATTTCAAATAGGATAATTATCTGGTTTTCGAAATGCACACAGGAAATAAATTAATAATAAAATGCTCAATATCTATGCATTCTCATTTTATCAACTACACTTTAAAAGAATACCATTTGAGGAGTTCTAGTAATGCAAGCTGAGAAATATCTAATTGACTTATCCAAAAAAAAGCAGGAATCAGAAAAAGAAAAGGCTATTGAAGCAATTAAACAAGTATTAGGTTTAATTGGGGAAAACACTGAGAGAGAAGGTTTAATTGATACGCCAAGAAGAGTAGTTGAGAGCTGGACAGAATTATATGAGGGGTACACTATTGATCCTGAAAAAGTACTAGGTACATGCTTTACAAATGAAAAAAATTACAACCAATTGGTATTACTTCGTGATATAGAAATGTTTTCTATGTGTGAACATCATATGCTGCCTTTTTTCGGCCGAGTACATATAGGCTATATTCCTGATACTAAAGTGGTTGGTTTATCTAAATTAGCACGCATAGTTGAGTGTTATTCTCGACGATTGCAGATTCAAGAACAGTTAACCGTACAAATTGCTGAAGCAATATATAAGCATCTAAACCCTAAAGGTGTTGGAGTCATTATTGAATCCCAGCATTTATGCATGGTGGCACGTGGTGTTAATAAACAAAATCCTTACATGGTAACGTCACATTTTATGGGAGTTTTAGAATCAGATTTAACCCATAGAAAAGAATTTAATGAACAAATTTCGATAAGAAGATAATAAAAATGCTACCTCTTGTTTTATCCTCTCATACATAACTAGAAACACAGTTATGTATGAGATGTTTTTAGATAAAAATAATTGTAAACCATCATTTGGGTTAGGGTGCAACAATTCATGGAAGCAAATACAAATAAACTAATTCTGGTTACTGGTGGGAAAGCTGGTCTTGGCAGAGCATTGGCTGAGCAATTAATCCAACATAAAGCTACTGTCATCGTTACCTCCAGACAAGCAAGTTTTCACAAAGATTTACGTCTTCTTCCTGGTGAAATTCATCTACAACAGCTTGATGTGACTCAAGAAGATTCAATCTTACAATTATTTTCCTGGCTTAACTCCCTAAATCGCCCCCTGGATGTATTGGTTAATAATGCAGGCTTAGGGGTGTTTCAGGCAGTGGAAGACATTACGACCGCTGAATGGGAATTAATCATTAAAACCAATTTAACCGGAGCATTCTTATGTTCAAGAGAGGCGTATCGGATTATGAGGAAACATGGCGGAGGACGCATTATTAATATTGGCTCCATCGCGAATAAGGTGGGATTAGCAAATAATTTGGCTTATGGGGCCTCGAAATGGGGGTTAAAAGGCTTATCTACCAATTTGGGTGAAGAAGGAAAAAATCATCATATTCGAGTTAGCCATGTTACTTTAGGTGCCACCTACACCGAAATTTGGAAAGATAGAGCAGGCTTTGCCAAAGAAGATATGTTGGATCCTAATATGGTCGCTCAGTATTTATCTTATCTGGCATTACTCCCTTTAGAAATTGCCGTCAATGAGATTGAAATATTGCCAGAAAAAGGAGTTTTATAATGAAACAGCTCCCCTACCCGCGCATTGCCCTTATCACTGGCGCCGGTGCTGGAATTGGTGCGGCCATTGCGCAAAAGCTGATTGCTGCCACCGATCATTTAATTTTATTCGATCTGCACCTGGAACCTATTGTAGAACTTGCTAAAAAGCTACAACAAGAACATCAGAAAATGGTTTCAACTTATCAATGTGATGTCAGTGATGGACTCAAAGTTGCTCAGCTTTTAACGCAGATACAAAGGGAAGAAAAGTCCCCTAATATCCTGATTAATAACGCTGGTTTTGGTGGACCTTTTCATCCCCTTAATGAGGTAACGGATGCTGAATGGGATAAGGTAATGAATACTAATTTAAAAAGTATTTTTTACTTTGCCAGAGCCTTATTACCTAAAATGAAAAAACAAGCCTACGGCAGAATCGTGAACATCGCGTCCATTCAAGGTTTATTTGGCGCAGCCTTATCCTCTACTTATGTAGCAAGCAAGCATGGGGTTATTGGCTATACCAAGGCAATTGCCGCAGAATGGGGTGAATATGGTATTAATTGCAATGCTATTTGTCCTGGCTATGTGAATACACGCATGGGGGTTCAGGATGAAGAGATTAAGGATCACATGCAAAAAGTAATTAATTTAACCCCGGCAAAGCGAATTGCTGAGCCTCTGGAAATTGCGGCATTGGTAAAGTATTTAATTAGTGATGAAGCTGCTTTTATTAATGGAGCTAGCTTTACCATTGATGGAGGTTTAAGCTGTCATATTGGTGTTTCTTAAGGTTCTAAATTCGCTGCGCGATTTTTCCCTAAGCAAAGACTTGAAAAATAGTTATCTACCTTTAATACTTAGTTATAACTAACCAAAAGAGTTGAGACAGAAATGGTTAAGTTTGTTGAAGTAGAACATAAATTTTGTTTTGATGACCGCCAAAGTTTTCAAAAAACAGAAGCCGCGATTATGCAACTTTATCCTTTACAAGATTATAAAGTTGAGGTTGCGGAGCGTTATTTTCTTATCGATGGTTTAAATAATTTTATTGTTCGTCATAAAGTCGATAAAGATAAGCAAAGTCTAACCTTAAAATCTTTTTATCCTGGGCAAGATACTGAGGCACGTGTTGAGATTGATATTCCTTTAGCTCAGGAAAATGGTGATCAATTACAGGCAGTAGAAAAATTCTTATGTGCTTTTAATCAATATAAAGAATATAAACTAATGAAATACCTCCAAGTATTTCTTTTTCCTGAAGCAGAAGTAATCTTATACCAAGCTGTTTCTCAAGACCGAGAATTGTATGCATTAGAAATTGAGAGTGTTAAACAATCAAAAGCACAAGCCTTAAAGCATATAAAGCAATTTGAGCTACAGTTAGGTTTAGATGCGAGACAACGCGAAAAACGTTGCCTGTTTGAATTACTATTTTCTACCTAAATCCTCCTCGCTATAGCTTCTGGTGAAAGATTTAGTCCCATATCAACATTATTATAATAAGTCAGGGATAGTCGTATGCAATCAAATACTAAAGTAGCACTCGTTACTGGTGGCGCCAAGCGTGTTGGACGAAGTATTGTTGAAAAATTGGCCCAAAATGGGTTCGACGTAGTGATTAATCATCATGCCTCTGATGAGCAAGCACTTGAAGTGAAACAAATCGTGGAACAATACGCACAACGATGTTTGATTATCAAAGCAAATATCCAATCCCTGCAAGAAGTAAAAGAAATGTTTGCTCAAATTAAACAGCATTTTGGGCGTATTGATTTATTAGTAAACAGCGCCTCTTTATATAAAAGTCATTCTTTTCCCTGTGATGATTTTCAACCTTTATATGATTCTTTTGAGGTTGCGGTTTATGGTAGTTTGTATTGTGCCAATGAAGCAGCCAAAATGATGCTGGAACAAGAAAGTGGTTCCATTATCAATATTATTGATCTATTTGCTTTTTATCCGCGTAAGAATATGATGTTTCATGGAGTTTCTAAGGCCGCCTTAGCCAGTTTGACGCAATACTTAGCTGTTGAACTAGGGCCTCATATTCGTGTTAATGCTATTGCTCCAGGTCCCGTATTACCCCCAGAGCAATATTCCATAGCACAACAAAAAAAATCAGCTGAGCGTACATTATTAAAGCGTTGGGGGACTCCAGAAGATGTTGCCAAAGCCGTTTTGTATCTAGCAGATGCTGACTTTATTACTGGAGATATCCTGTTTATCGATGGAGGAAGCCATATTAATATGGCCGAGCACTAATTTCCTTCGCCTAAACGTGCCCATTCTTGCTCTATTTTTTGTTTCATTTAGCATTCTCTTTTCTTTTTTTAAGTATAGTGTAAGAGTAAAACTTTAGGCCTAATTAAACTTCAACTGCGTAATGAAGAGAATGCTTTTTATAAAATGGTGGGGATATTCCTAAGAAAAATGATGCCAGCTTAGCTACTTCGTTTGAGTATTGTCCCTTTTGCAAAGGCAATTAGACTAAGATCAAAGTCACTATCTAAATCATCCCCATTGTAAACCTCGTCATTGCGAGCGCAGCGAAGCAACCCCATGCTTCGTTAAAACCCCATACTAGGTTGCATCGCTGCGCTCGCAATGACAGCCCTATTTTATTTAATTCAAAAAATAACATACCACTTACTAAAAAATGGATTGATGGACCTTTGCTAATGTTCGGGGCAGTGAAAAATGGTAGGGAGTAAATTGATCTGTTATCAGCACTACCAGGCGAAATTATTTTGGACTTTTCTGAGTAACAGGAAATTAATACTGTATCATATTCAGAGACTTCTTCATCAAAAGGTCTATCATGAACCGATATTGTGTGGCCTTATTACCTATAAAAAATGCCGATACGTTTATTTCTCTATCAGAACAGATATCGTTAGAAAAAGATTATAAATTAGGTTTAAATTCATTTCCTCATGTCACGATTTCTCAATTTTGGCTAGAGGAAAATAAATTAGAAATACTCTGGGAAACAGTTATAGCAATCATTAGCGTTACAACTTTAAATTTAACATTTAAAACATTTAGCTGTTTAACTTTTGATAATAAAAATTTTTGGATATCCATATTACCTACAAAAACCCTAGAACTATACGAACTACACAAGCAATTGAGTTCAATAATAAATACCAAAGCACGTCGCCCATATGATCCTCATCTAACATTATTAAGTACTAAAGAAGCCAACTACATAGAGAAGGCTAGTTCTATTTTAAATAAATATATTTCCATATCCGATGATTTCGTAATAGCTATAGGTAATTGTGATGAGCTTGGGCAATTTACGAATATCATTCATCAATCTGACCTGCCACATATAAGTGCTCACATTAGGTAGAGTCAAAGCAAAACCCCTAGAAATAGAGCACGTTCCCTTGCAGGAGCTGTCCAAATATTGTACGATAACAACCCTAAATACAGACCGTAAAACAGAATAAATAAAAGAGTGACTCTCGGAGCGTAAAAATGCTAGTTAGGTATATTAAAAAAAGCCTTCTTACTAAGAAACTCAATGAATTAGATAGTGCTGAACATCCAGACTTAATCGATCTGATTCACGCATTAAAGCTAACAGACATGAACCACCCTTTTTTTCAAGCTGCTAACCATACTACAGAACCCTACAATCAATACGAACTGTATTTAACTTACGCGCACCTCTCCTATCTCTATATTAATAAACAATTAACTTATCCTGCTGTAGAAGATGATTTATCTGGATTTATAAGTACCATAAAAATAAAAGAACAAGAAGGCTATAGCCTGCCCTTACTTGATAAAGATGACTTTTTACAAAGCTATCTTATTCATGCGGCCTTACAGAGCTATCCTGGAAAAATTAAACTCGTTAACGCGAGCCTCCCTGAAAACCAAGTTCTACTGCAAAAATATATGAAACAACTCCATGAAGACTTTCCTATGGTATCTAAAGATAGGCTTGAGCAAATAATTGACTCACTATCGGGCATTAACAGCATTTTTTTTAAAGTATCAGCTATCCGTGAAGATGACCCATTGCTTTATAATACGATTAGACCAGGAGGACGTATCAATGTGCGTTCAGCAACACCATTTAATGAGATGCGAATAGTACCATCCATTAGTTTTATACGCGCATTAGCACAAGAATGTAATCCTGCTCATGAAGTTACAATGGAACCCATTTTTGGCCAAATAAACGTAGATACACTCTATAGAGATTTCCATCAGCACAATTGCCACCCAATTAACCTCTATTCTACATGGGTACAAAATAACTTAGTATCAGTACATCATACAGAATGTTCTAAACTTAGCATTGCGATGCATGATGCCTATTACCACTTTATGGCATTATGCCAATTTGAACCAAATGCCCTTTACTTCCTAACAAACGAATTGTGTCCCGCATTAAAAAACCTAGCCAATAATAAAAATCTTACTATTAATAGTAGTGCGATACTTTCCGCTCTTTTCGAAAAAATAAACGACTTTGCTATAACTCCTAATAGTACCGAAAAAGAAAGTGTATGGTCATATATCAGCAGTAGAATAACCTATCCTTTCGGAAACTCAGAACAAGAACAATATCGCAACAATCGAAATATTGATTTATTAATCATGGCGATTCATTCTCTTAAATCAAAACATGCATTGATCGAAACCAATTATCAAATCAACCTAGATGCATTACTAGAGCAAATGACTACTCGACTAACCATTAAGCTTCATCCTAAGTTTGTTATCAATTTAGCTGACCTATTAAGTTTAGTAGCAGAGCATTCGATTAACTATGGTGTGTATGAATCTATTTCAGCAATTAACTTCTTATTGGAACAAGAAATAACGCTCAATACAGAAATGATTTTATTGCTCGTTCAACAAAGTCACCGCCAATTAACGATAATATTAAACGATATTGTTACGCAGCAAGGCGCTGCTTTTTTCCAGCAACCTATTGCAAATATCAAGGAAAAAATAGATAGTTATCCGCGCGTTGAAGAGCCATCTATTCCGGGATACATAAGAACAGCTTACTTAGTTGAACAAACCCTCCCCCTCGTTAGTAGAGCCGTCAAAAAGCAGATCCCGAAAGAAACCATTAACAGCATTGTTAACGACATAGTACCTGTGTTTTTAAGTACGGTTGATTTAACAAGCACGCCTGCAAAGCCTGTACAAACTTATTTAGAACCATTTCTGCCCTTCCTTAGCAGCCCTACGTTTTTTATGTTTTTATCTCATTTTAAAAAAAGCAACTTTCGTTTTTCCAAGCAAAATTGGCAAAATATAATCAATTATGGAGAAATAGTTGGATACGACTTCACATCTATTGTTGGAAGTATTTCGTTAATCGCCCCCAAAAACATTCATCTATTAACAAATGAGTATGTGGACTTAATCTTATCCCCGCCTGCTTATATACCTTATACCACCACCCCTGTTTCTTTAAGTGAAACTCAAAACCGACATGCACAGAATGTCATTGAAATTTTTGATTTCTTGGCGAAAAAAATTGAAGAGCGCATGCCAACTAAAATAAACTTTTTTCACGAAAAGCCACCCTTTCTGCAATTGACGTTTCAGCAATTGTTGTATTCCATGAATAGAGAAGACATTTCACAGGAAACTATTGGAGAACTCCATGATGATCCTGAGTTCCGCATATTCTCAGAAAAAAAGGAATATAGTCCCATTATTGAATTATTCTGTCCGATGCAATCAAAGTCTAAGATAAAATATATCTAATTATTTCTTGTAGAACACGTAGGCAGGGATTTACATACCAGCCTACATTCCTCATTAAGCAAGCCATTAATACCGTAGAAAATACGGTACTCGAAAATCACGCAATGTCCTAAAATAGACCACCAATTTAGCAGTAACAGAATTAGCACCGCTTTTACTAACTCGTTTTTAAGGATTTTAAAGATGCTTGCAAGTCTATCACCGCAACCACTAGGTAAAACTAAATTAGAAAAAGAGGAACGTGTATTACAAACGGAACTTAGCGATGAACAATGCCATCACCTAGAAAGACTTAAAAAAAGATTAAAAACGAATAGGCTATTAAATCAATATCAAGAAATCAATGAACAATTCTTTGGGTTTAATTTAACTCACGCGTCAAAACGCACGATGCTGACCTTATTAGGCCTACTTGCGCAAGGAAATAATGCCCTGCTCACCTTAAATGTTCGTAGCCGAGATCAAGCCTTTTTCCAAAATATGGATATTTCCACAAGCCTCACTGAGGCCGAACATGCGCTCTTTGAACTTCTGTTGCGTTCGTTTACGTTAAAACATGCTACCAATGCGATAGAACCTATATTGTCTAGTGGCAAAATGATGGCTGTACGTGAACTTGAGGCTCAAGGAAAAAGTGGAGCACGACATACCTCGAAACAACAAGGGGTAGACCGTTCTTTATATTTTACCTTTGGTATAAATGAACATAAATCACCAAGCTTTTTAAAAAATGCCTCCCATCTTATTACTGTTGATTTAGACGCCTTGCAACAACATGAGCCTCTAGCTATCGAGCGTCTTTGGGTAAGCAATCATTTAACTGAATATCATCATGAAACTTTGTACGCGAAACAAATCGGCAATATTGCGTTCTCCATGCAATATAATAAAGACCATACCAAGATCTATCGCTTTCACTATGCAAATGGGGCGCTATTAGAATGGAAACTAAATTATCAAGATGAGCTATTTGCAGCGCAAGATGTAGTGCCAGGTATCGCTCTTCACTTTCTTTTGATATTGCGTTTATTAGGAGGAAAAACCAATCCTTTAGTGAATAAACTATATGAATCCAGCATAGATCCAATAGCTTGCCAAAGCTTGTTAGAAAAAATGTTCAATACTCTAATGCCTGGCTGGATGTTCCCTGAAGCAAAAATTATTGGTGAATTAAATATTCATTCTGACTATGTTTCTATTCATAAATTAAAAGAAAGTCGCCCCACCTCTTTGCCGATGAATGACGAGGCGTTACTTTCTGCAATTAAACGCAATAGCTTGATAAATTTCGAACTATTACTTGAACAAGGCACCCCACCATTAAATAAAAGTAAACAACTTTTTCAATCTGTCTTAAAAAATATTACAGATCAAAATCTCCGTCTTCAATTTTTCGAACGTTTAATTCAACGTGGATTTAATCCCAATATTCGCGTGGATAATAAATCAGTTCTACATATCGCAGGAAAAAAAGGAACTGCTGCTGATTTAGATTATTTACTTAGTTCAAAATGCCCAGATATAGCCGAACCTCTAATCCAAGACATTCCTAACCCGAATCAAGCCTGTGAAGAAAGATATAGTGATTTCATAGATTTAATCGATATCGTATGCGCATCTCAAGTTGAAAGCCTACAAAAACTAAACGTTCTCAAAGCTCATGGTGCCAACTTTAAAAAATTAGGCTATGACTATTTGAAAACTGTGATCGAGACTTCTGATATTCACTCATTCAGAACCAAATACAAAGAGCTAGAGGAAGTTTATGCTATTTTACAGTTTCTAAATCAGGAAGGCGTCTGCGCATACAATGAAGCCCGTTGGGGTAAAACCCCGTTAATGATGGCTTGTGAACAAGGCGATCTATTGATTGCTAAGTTTCTCATTGAAAATATGGGAGCCCAAGTTAATGAGCAATTAAAAACATCGCAAGTTAATTTTCTCCAACGAAAAGTTACTTACAACTCCCCCAGTGATGGAATGACCGCGTTGCATTTTGCAGCACAATCCTTAAATACTGACCTGATAACCTATCTTATTAATGAAGGTGCTGATGTGGGAGCAGCCACCGTTGATGGCCGCTTGCCTAAGGATATGAATACCAAGCAATTGCCTCAGTTGGAACACCCCAGCTCCCTAAGAGAAATAACCATAAAGCCTCCTAAATATCCAGTCTCACAAACAAGACTTAGTCCGAATCAAAAAGTTGCGGTGATGGTGAGCGGATTAAATAAAAATGGTGTGCCTTACGTGGTTTTAGGCAAACGCTTTTATGATCATGAAAATGAATCCAATTATTATTGCTTTCCTGGCGGCTCAGCAGATCCACTTGACTCATCAATCCTGGCAGCAGCACAACGCGAATTATTTGAAGAAACAGCGATTGACCTGAACAAAATACCGCAAGCAAAAATCACTGAGATCAGCTGCTTTGATGATTTTCAAGCTGAGGAACATGAAAGCACCACTTTATTTCATGTGGATGTTGGCAATTACCCACTAATCCTCCATGCGTGTGATGATTTGGTTGAAGCCATTGCAATTCCTCTACCTCAGCTTATGGTTGATCCTACACAAGTGAATATGATGCAGTATAAAGGCATCCCTATTTTAGGTAGCAACGCATTACTTATTAATTATTCTTTATTACAAAGGCAAACACATCTTACAACAATACAAACAGCAGCAATAAAAGAGCGGTTACATCTTGAAACCGATGGATACCAAATGCTCGTTAATATTATTAAAGAGAATAGAGCATCCTTATTGCCTGACTCAACAGTATGGGAACAAATAAAATGGTTGTTAGCAAATAAAGTCCATTTACAAAAAGGAAACTGTTCCTTATCTATTGAAATGTTACAAGCTAATCCCATAGCAGGGATGAGTTTATTGTGTAGTTTTGGCGTGGATCTGGACTCTGAGCGCGGCTACTTTAATGTAAATGAGCGGGAATATTATGCTTCTCCTTTGTATTATACGGCAATAACAAATCAACTCGATGTTATGAAACATTTACTCTCTTTAGGAGCTACTTTAGCTTATGATGAGTCACGATTATTAGCCATGGCCGCACAACATGGAAATCATGAGATGTTGGACTTTCTTATTAATCACGGATTAAATCCCAATCGCTCTTACCGGTATGATATGAATCTTGATGATGGCGGTTTCATCTATCCAATTACTGGCATGGCCATTAAAAACCAACAGAATGACTTAGTAGCACAAATCATTAAAGCAGGACATATCTTCATTAATCAAGAGCGTTCCCCTAAAGATCGAGATACCGCATTAATAACCGCCATAACTCATTACAATAAAGAAGCAGCCAAAATTTTATTAGCCAGTGGGCGTTTAGATGTAGGACTCTCTAATAAACCTGATTCACAAAGAGTGCAGGCAGTAACTGCCTTAGAATTAGCTCAGGAAGCAGGTTGGACTGATGTTTACAGTATTATCGAGTGGATGAGTCACTATACCGACATGAATCATTATTTGAAACAAAAAGGTTTTCCACTTATGGATGCGTTTCAACATACTTATGATGAGCGTCAAAATCCAACGATTCATTTTTATGCTGCGGATAAAGAAAAAATTAAAGTACTCCTGGAAAAAATTCGCTCAACAGCAACTATTCATGAATCGCCGCAAGGGTTTTATGTGCGTTTGGGACGTGCACGATTAGCTCTTTTATTTGAAAAAGATCAAAAATTAACGAAGTTTTTCCTTAACTATACAGCTGACTCCATAATTTGGATGGTTAAACCTCCAATTTATCAAAAGCTGCAAAGAGAACTCATTACTAATGCGCTAAACGAATTAGATACGGAAATCTTGCCTCCATTACAACACCCCCTACAGGCTCCTTTTACTCAGCTTGGGCGAGAATGTGTAAGCTTGAATAAAGTTCGACTTTTTATCAATAAGGAAGAGCAAAAACACTATGGCTGGTTATTTAACGCCTTAAACGGGCATGAATATATCCGAGAAGTGGCTATTGGCTATGAACAATACAATGAACTAATGGAAGATACCCACCAGGTTGCTGGGGGGATTTTTCAATGTATGTCTACCCTTCCCTCATTAAATACCGTTATGTGCCATGATCTGCCTATTGATATATTAATTCAATTAATTATGTTTTGGACGAACAATTGTCCTGAAAAAAGGATCAAACTACAAATTAATGCCAGTTACTCTCAAGATGAATACAACAGCCTATTATCCACGCTAAGCTCTGTGAATTGGCAAGGTGAAATCGAATATGGCAGCACCAGATTATATTCCCCTGTACCGAATGAATATCCTGCGGAACAAGCTCAAGAACAATTAGATGAGCTAACTCTAACCAACCAAGTAAACTACTTTAGCCAAAAATACCTGGTATTTGCGATGAGAGCGAACGAACTAACGCATTCAACTCGTCCGATCGTGCTATCCCATCGGTCTAATGAAATTACAGAAGATAAACTTGCTAATCACGCATTGGATAAATTAGCCTTACAACAAGCAAATATAACGCATTTATTTCTAAATAATGAATTTTGCACAGCAAATCTAGCTAGATTATGTAAATTCATAGAAAACTCAAGTGCGGTAGAATCTATAAGCTTATCTTACATCGATGATGCCGAAAGCCTCATTGCAATTTTAAAGTCAATGGATTCCTCTCCATCTAAGATATCCCATTTGGGGCTTCATGGATGTTCGTTCAATGAGCAAATAACAAAGGCTTTAATTCCTTTTATAAAAAAGCACACATTAATACAAATGGACTTTGGCTTCAGTAAATTTAAAATTTCTGATATGCAGATGCTTAAACTAAGTGAAACAATAGCAAGAAGTCCTTATTTAACTGCACTATCAATTGATTATTGTAAATTTGAACAACCAATGTTGCTTAATTTTTTCTTAATCGCATTAATGACAAGTGATTCTTTGCTTGAGTTAATGGTAGATAATTATTATGTGGACAAGGGGTTTCAGCAAAAAATAAATGAGTGCCTTCTTAAAAATGGAAAAAAAGCTTTTGATGAAAGGCAATTAAGTAGTGTACCGGGTGAGTCTAACAGTCAAGATTTACCAAGTTCGATGCACCGCTTTTTTAGCCTCACGCGCTCAAAAGCATTGAATAATCCATTAATACAAATGGACATTGATGATACCTGTTTAACAAAGAGGTAATAGCAAAATACGTACCTAAGCAGCTAATGGCTCTTATTTAAGTTGTCCTTGCCAAATAATCCGCCCGAATTACCGTGGCTTGTGTAATTCGGTTGTCTATACACACATAATATTTATTTTAGCCAAGTTAATACTTAAGTAGAGTCATTGCCCCCTAAGCAAACATAAACCTATACCGTAGAAAATACGGTATGTGCATCTAGTGCAAATAGGTATAATTATTCTTCATTTTGAATTTTGGAGAAGCAAGAAATGCCTTTTTTTACGGTAATACGCAAACGCATCAAAGAGGGTTTTATTCCTGAAGATACAGCCAACCCTACACAAAAAGAGCTTTTAAACGATTTAAAAACATACCCACAAGTTTACTTATTCACTTCTTTAGCAGATGCCCAAAAAGTTGCTGAAACATTTTTTCATTCCCCACATGTTCCCAAAGTTGGTGGATCTTATGGTTTAGTAGCAGAAGTAACAGCAACGTTTGCTAATATGCCTGAACAAACACAAGTCGACGATTCAGTACTATTCAATAACTGGGTTGATAGCCAGATACTTAGCTATTCAAAGAGAGAAGTTTCAGGACGTACCTATTCATGTATAATTACTTCCCAAAAACAGATCGCGTCAATATTGATGAGTTATATACCTGAAATGGCTAAAAACCATAATCCTAATCTTCAGGATACAGATTTCACAGTAGAGGTTAAATCTTCTCTATGTAATGTGATGTAATCATTGCAAACCTTGGCGAAGCAATCCTGAACGATACTTCGATAGAGCTTTGTTCTGGGTTAATAGTATGGACCCTACCCTTTAAAAAGGCTTCGAATCGAGCCAGAATGAAGGTGTAATAACGTCATTCATAAAAAGAGAGGGTCCATATGAACAATATTAAAGTATTAGGTATCGATTTGGCAAAGGATGTTTTTCAAATTCATGGAACAGATGAAAAGGGGAAGATAGTAGTACGTAAGCGATTGAGTCGGCCAAAACTGATTGAGTATATGAGCACCTTAGCGCCTTGTTTAGTTGGGATTGAATCTTGCGGAGGGGCCCATTATTGGGCACGCTTATTTACATCGCTGGGTCATGAGGCAAAAATGATGGCCCCCCAATTTGTAAAACCGTATATAAAATCAAATAAAAACGATGCAAATGACGCAGAAGGAGTGAATGAAGCAGTAACGAGGCCGAACATGCGTTTTGTTCCGATAAAAAGCATAGAGCAGCAAGATGTATTAGCCCTCCATCGTGTGAGAGAGTTGATAATGAAACAAAGAACAGCCCAAGGGAATCAAATACGTGGTTTATTGGCTGAATATGGAGTAGTTGTAAGGAAAGGCTTGGCTCATTTGAATAGCTTGCCTGAGATTTTAGAAACGAATAGCGATAAGTTAAGCCCTCAATCGATTGAGTTATTTAGCCAAATGTATGACCAGTTAAAAAATTATAACAAGCAAGTTGAATACTATAATCGAAAAATAGAACAGCATGCAGAGCAGGAGCCACGGTGTGTCGCTATTCAGAAAATAGAAGGCATTGGGCCAATCACCGCGTCAGCACTTGTTGCATCAATAGGTGATGCCTCGGTTTTTAAGAATGGTCGAGAAGTTTCTGCATGGTTAGGTTTAGTACCGAAGCAACACTCAAGTGGCAATAAAACTGTTCTGGCCGGTATCACCAAACGAGGCGACCGATATGTTCGCAAACTACTGGTTCATGGTGGTCGTTCGGTTGTTAGAACCTGCGGCAAAAAGACAGACAAAAGAAGTTTATGGGTAAAAGATAAATTAGACCGTGGTGGCTTTAATAAAGCGGCTGTTGCCGTCGCCAATAAAAATGCACGGATTATTTGGGCCTTGCTGGCAACAGGTGAATGTTATCGATATTCATCACTGCCAGGGGAAGTGGCCTGATAAAAGGTACGTGGTTAATGACGTGTCAGAAGTAGATGGAGTAACCCACAACGAGTTGCGAGAGGTAAGTTAATTAGTGATAGCAAAACAGGTAAGACCGGCTCTTTCAAAACCTATAAGAAGCTTGGGCAGCAACTAAGGCCGTTGGGTTGATTAGGAGAAAGAGCGCAGATACTTTCAGGGTCCGAGTGAAATACCACTCAACAAGAGACCGAATATATGCCTGCATCTCAACCAATTTTGCTAAAAAATAGTGAACTTTTCCTTGCAAAACCGTAGGGTCCATATATGCTTCGTCACCACGCTCCTTGCAATGACTGGATATAAATTTAATACGCAGCACGTTACTCTTTAAAAAATGCCGTCATTGCGAACGAAGTGAAGCAATCCAGGGTTCCGTGCTTCGCACTCCCGGGCTGCGTCATTACTGTATTCTGCGTAATGACGGCTTTTTTATTTTAAATTCAAAATTACATACTTTGTAAACGTTTATGATTGTTAATGCATCAATGATGCAACACAACCCCAATAGTCCAATCTATATTCTGTGCTGAGGGCAGATAATTCACCGTTTGTGTTGGAGAAAACCCATAACCCTGCACCATTAAGGCATAATAAAAAGCAGGTAAGAGGCAGTAGGAGTCAAGATACTCATTATCTGGATAGGTAGAACTCAACGTATCCCACGCTTGATGACACGCTAAATCATTGGCCTGTTGGAGGAAGTCTTGAGTGGTTAATTGTCCTCCAGGAAACTGGAATGGCTTGCTTTCGGCAAGATTCGCAATACCGCCAATAGCATACCAAGAACGCGTAGGCTGATTATTTAGCAGTGGTTGAACGATTTGATTGGCTTTATGTACCCCATTGATCAGTGATTCAATTTCTTGCGCACACTCATGAGCGTTTCCTGTTCCTAATTCACCACTTGGAAGAGGGTAGCTATCAGAAAAACATGCAGAGGAATCCAGTAATTGATGGGCCATTTCATTTTGACCTAAACCAAGAAAACTATGAACGAATAAGGTAATATGTTGCCCATAAATGTTTAACTCAATAAATTTTCCTTTTTGTTGGGTTGCTTCACTAGGAACAGGAAAGGCAATTTGCGTTGAGGCACCACCAATATCCAATACCCCAACAGCTTCAGTAGGAGCTGACTGCAAGGTTTTGAGGTGGTAATTCACTGACAACCAGTCATAGAGTGCTTCATCATCTCCGGTAATTGTTTTGGCATCCATTAATTGCCAATTGGCATTTTGACTAAACCAGTTTCTTAAGTTTTGATAATAGACTTTCTGTTTTGCTTGGGGAACTAGACGCATTCCTGCGGTGGCATAAAAATAGACGGGCATCTGCTGAGTAGGAGCTCCAGCAAAGAGAATGGTCATGTACGAATCAATGGTGTTTTGATTGGTTTCAATCGTTGCAAGCCCAGGGGTGATTTTTTTGGCCCAGACCTCGGTGATGTTTGTTGGCGTATTTGTTTTATCTTTATCATAGGTGAAAACATGTAGCCTTGAGCCGGTGCTTCCTGCATCAATTACTGCAATACATTGGTGGTTTTTACAGGGATTTTTTTCGGCATAAACATTTGTTGATATGATGAAGAAGCAAGAGATAAAGATGAAAAAGCGCTGCATAGTCTCAACCTTTAAGATTCAGTGCGCAAATAATACACTATGTATTTTTTGTTTTCAATATGATATCCTAACAAAAAATGTTAAATTACTAATAAAACATTAAATAATGGAGCCTGGTTGCGTGCAACCAAGATCACTGCCATTAAGTTAGGATTATATTCATACACTGTAGGTTGGGTCTATGGCCCAAAAAATGCATCGAGTTACACCAGAATTCAATGTTGGGCCATGGGCTCCAACCTACAAGTCACTACATAATTTCCTAACTTAATCGCTGTGGTCACTAGGGGGCTAATCCCTAGCACAAACAACCGGGCTACTCTGTATATACTGGATTACATCATGATGACAAAAGAACACCTTGGCGCAACCTACGCAGTTTTATCCGGCTTTTTATATGGATTTATTGGCTATTTCGGTTTAAGTGCCATGAATGGGTCAATGTCATCAAGTACCATGTTATTTTGGCGATTTTTTATTTCAAGCATTGCCATTGTAATTGTACTTTTCCCACAACTTAAAAAGAGCGCCGATACCGCTAAAAGCATGTTAAACGCGTTTTTCACGGGCGTTGTTTATTATGGTTTTTCAACCTTACTTTATTTTTTAGCTTGCCAATACGTGAGTTCGGGGGTATCGATGGTAATCTTTTTTACCTATCCCGTATTAATTATGCTCATTAACTTTTTAGTATATAAGCAAGCCATTCCCAAGATTTACTATCTGGCAATTCTAATTATTTTGATTGGTATGAGCTTTTTAGTCGATTTGAGTGCCTTATCATTTAATTTATCAGGCATCCTGCTTGGGGTAGTTTCCGCATTTTTTTACGCTTGCTACATTATTGCCAGTAAACGAAATACATTGTCACCGAACATGTCGACCTTGATGGTGTGCCTGGGCTGTATGGTTACTGCGTTCATTGTTTCTCTTTTTAATCATACGCTTGCTATACCATCATCAACTACCGTATGGCTTCATTTATTGGGCATTGCCATTATTGCAACCGTGATTCCCATTTTATTAATGCTGTACAGTTTACGTTATATTAGCTCCGAAAAAGCCTCTATTTTATCCGTTTTAGAACCCGTATTTGTGGTGATTTTTGGAGTTTTACTTCTTGGCGAAGAGTTACACCTGATGAGTGTTGTAGGTATTGTTCTTATTTTGGCAGGAGCCTTGATTACCCTGTTTAGCCATAAAATTAGCCTTGAGCTGGGACGGTTCAATTGGGGTCGAAGAGAGGTTGAGGTTATTGGAGAATAGGTGGGGCCCGTTTGATAGACTTTACTCGGCGTAGCCTGATTGCTTGCAACCAGGCTACGCTGATTTGATTGGGGGATGCTGACGGGTTTAATACCAATTACCCGTATAACTATTAGTACCAGAACAATCACTAGGTGCGCATGTTCCATTACATGGATTACCGCAACAGTTACTTAAAGCCACAGAAGCAACCACCATAGCTAAAACCAATATCATTTTTTTCATGACCTATCCTTGTTATGACTTCTTATACCTTAACTATACTCCAGGATTATTCATTTAACCAATTAAAATTCAAGGCTCTACTATTTGTAACCACTGTAATTTCCATAAATCAAAAAGAAACAATTGATTGGGTTTGTGGTCTAAATAAAGGCTGGTATTAATCACACGATGATTGGCAAGTTCCCGAAGTAATTCAGGCGCTACCCCCTCCACATCCCACTCACAACCATTAATATAAAACTGATTTATCAGCTCCGAATTTTCCTCCACATAGGCAAAGCGGCAAGAGGCATCGCGCATAAGGGTTAATCCTGATTGTAATTCCTGAATAAAGCTGGGCAAATCACTCAGCTCCTCTTCTTCCAAGGGCATGGGCAATTGCTGCTCGGCGTTCTGATCTAAGCGTGTAGCAAAACAACCAAACCAAGACTTCATTATTTTTTCATCATTAATTAATTGCTGTAAGAGTTGTTGCGCGCGTTGCCAAGCTGGTTGCGTAATTTCCGAGGTGTTTTTTAAATGCGACCAATCAGGATCTTGATATAAATCAGTGAACACGCCTTTTTCAGATAAAAAATCACCAATGCTGTCCCATAATTCTTGTCCTTGGTAGCTGCGATATCCAAAAGAATAGGTCATGCAGGCTTCAGAGCGGGAGATGCCATAATGCCCAACATGCGGTGGCAGATAAAGCATGTCACCTTCTTCAAGGATAATTTGCTCTTCTACAGCAAAACGATCCATGATGCGTAGTTCAAGATCTTTAAGATAATTGTCCTGGTTGCATTCTTTAGTCGTTAACGACCATTCGCGACGTCCTTGAGCCTGATATAAAAAGACATCATAGTTATCATAATGTGGTCCCACACTGCCATTTAGTGCAGCAAAGCTAATCATGATGTCGTCGATTCGCCACTGAGGAAGAAAGTCAAAATGATCCAGCAGGGTATACACTTCCGGGATTAATCGGTCTACACCTTGAACTAATAAGGTCCAATGAGTTTGCGGCATCGTGTTAAAATCTTGCTCTGTAAACGGCCCGCGCTTTAGATGCCAGGCAGGACTCTGTTCTGGTGTTTCCCAGACAATACGGCTTTCAACATCTTCTTCTAAGGCGAGTCCTGCCAATTCATCGGGGGATAAAGGGTTAACAAAATTAGGCAAGGCGTTACGAATAACTAAAGGTTTCTTTTGCCAATACTCACTAAGAAAAGTTTTTAAAGAAATATCTTGAAAATTGATCATGTGTACTCCACGTAGCCTTGATGCAGCGTAGCGTAATCAAGCTTTTCTGATTAAGCTGCACTGCATTCCGGTTAGATTGTTCTAATTGGAATGCAGAATCCGTTCTAATTCTCCGCGTGCCTGACGCGCAAAGTTAATTAAGTCTCTTTCCTGTTCAAAAAACTCAAATGATTGAATTAAGGTCGCTTCATCATGCTTTTTGAATGCTTTCATTTTTCGCTCAATATCTTCGTGTTTATACCCTATAAATTTCATGACTTCTTTCGTCATACTGAGCGAAGACTCAAAAACTTCCCTGATGAAATAATCAACATTTAACTTATGTAATTCATAAGCATGTTGACGATTGCGTGCCCTGGCATAGATTTTCAGATGCGGGAAGTGGTATTTAGCTAATTGAACGATTCTAAGATTTGCATCGACATTTCCCACCGTGACAATTAAGAGCTTCGCATTTTCTGCTCCCGCACTTTTAAGTAGGTCAAGTCGGGTGGCATCCCCAAAATAACCTATGTAGCCAAATTTTCTTAAAAGTTCTACCTGTTCTGCATTATTTTCTAATACGGTGACTTTTATTTTCTCTCCATTGAGCAGGCGGCCGATAATCTGGCCAAAACGTCCATAGCCAGCAAGAATAATGTCATTGCTTTCATTAATGGAATCGTATTCCTTTTCAGGTAACAGGCTCATATAGCGAGGCAAAATAATGCGATTATACAGCAGCATTAGAAACGGTGTGGTCAGCATGGAGAGGGCGACGACTAAAATGAAAAAATCTATAGTTTCGTTATTAATCACTCGGGTTGATCCCGCATACTGAAAGAGTACAAAAGCAAATTCACTTCCTTGAGATAAGGCAAAGGCTAAGCCAAAGGATTGAAAATTAGTTAAATCAAAGTAGCGACCCAAAACGTTGAGTGTAGTGGCTTTAATTAGGACCAGGGCTAGTACAGCACCAAGAATAAGCCAGGCTTGATTTGAAAAGAGCGAAAAATCCATGCCCATGCCTACGGAAATAAAAAAGAGCCCAAGTAATAAGCCTTTAAACGGTTGGATATCCGCTTCTATGGCATGCTTATACTGAGAGTTGGCTAAAACCACCCCAGAAATAAATGCGCCTAAAGCAGGGGACACGCCTATTGATTCCATAAGTAATGTGATACCAACAACCAAAGCCAGTGAAAACGCAGTAAATACTTCACGTAGGTTCGTTTTCGCAATAATAAAAAATAAATATCTAGATAAATAATGCCCCACCAAAATAATGGAACAAATAACGCCCGCAACCAGAAGCGCATGCAGCCACTTAGGAAGCTGGAGCATAAAGGAGGTTTCATGCTCGGTGAGTTGAATATGCCCACTTAATTGCAATAAGGGGATAATAATTAAAATAGGGATTACCGCAATGTCCTGGAATAAAAGAATAGCAAAGGATGCTTCACCCTCCGCCGTCTTGAGCAGATTTTTTTCTTGTAACATTTGCAAAACTAAGGCAGTAGAGGAAAGCGAAAGGGCCATGCTGACCGCAAGGGTTGGCCGCCAGTTGTAACCCAGCATGATGCCAATTCCTGCGAGTACACCCGTGGTAATAATCACTTGTAAACTGCCTAAGCCCACAATGAGTTTTCTTAATTTCCATAACATTGAGGGTTCTAGCTCAAGGCCGATTAAGAACAACATCATAATGACGCCAAACTCAGCAAAATGCATGATTTGTTGCGAATTGCCGATGAGTTTTAATCCGAAAGGACCAATAAGCATGCCGACAATAAGGTAACCTAATACGGAGCCTAATTTAAATCGGCTGGCAATAGGCACCATGATGCTGGCGGCAGCAAGAAAGATAAAGATATTTAGTAAAATAGTACCATTCATAGTATTAAACCTGGGATTTATTTAGCGTGACAATTTTTATATTTTTTACCGCTACCACAAGGGCAGGGGCCGTTTCTGCTTATTTGTTGTTTCTTGCTCTGGGAGCGCTTTTCCTTATTAACCCCATTCACATAAAGCCAGGATCCATTCTCTTTGTGAAATTCACTTAATTCATGAATTACTTTTATTTGGCCATGGTCCATAAAGCGTGCGCAAAACTCGACAAAGCCGGTATCTGAGTCAGTTGGTTCAGCACTTAGCACTTCTAAGCCCAGCCAGGTGACACTTTTTGCCCATTGCTCGGCTTCTACCGGGTTGTAACCTACTAGCATTTGACCTTTCATGGTGTTTTTAATGTAGTCAATGTTGGCCAGGCTATAAGCGGTATATCGTGAGCGCATCAATTGCTCAGGTGTTTGTGGCAGCTGCTTCTTTTCTAGATATAGGCCACAACAATGCTCGTACGTTTTTTGGGTTCCACAAGGGCAATGTGTCATAAGGCGCTCCCCGAGCAAATAAATTAACTCAAAGATTATATGCGATATGAGCGTAAAATTTTAGACTTATTATTTTATTAGCTTATTTTTATCAGAAAAAACTGGCAGAAAAAAAATAATCAGTGCACAATTTCGCAAAAAAATGTAGGTGGGGGGTAAGTGAGCTTCTCCTTCGCCTTCTCTCCAATGAATCACGTCATCCCGAACGTAGTGAGGGATCTCCGATGCAAGCACTGAGCCAGACGTTGGAGATCCCTCACTACGTTCGGGATGACGTTTTTCATACAATCAGAGGTCATCGAAAAAATGAATTCTTATTTACTGACACAGGACATAGAACAAATCAATCAACAAGAAAGTGTTGAACAGTTAGAAGACGGAAAAGTATTATTTTTCCCTAAACATGTCTTTTCTGACATTCATCCAAATCTTATGTCAGAAACCATCCTCGATGGCACCCGAAAAAATATCAGCTATGACTCCCAGAAAAAAAGCTTAAATGCCTATAAAAAAGATATAAATGGCCTTGATGAGCAACTGGCGCAGATGATGCAAGGATATGCCGATTTTTCCCATCAATTAATCCAAGCGGCCTTACCCTCCTACATCCCCCATTTACGCTGGGGACGAACCAGTTTTAGACCGGCTCAAATCAATGGACGTGTTAGTTCAAAACGTAAAGACGACACCCGTTTGCATGTCGATTCATTTTCAGCTAGCCCAGTACATGGATTACGAATTTTACGCGTTTTTTGTAATGTGAACCCCCACAATGAGCCACGTGTTTGGAATCTTGGCGAGCCATTTCCTCAAGTTCTCGCGCGTTTTGCCCCGCAAATCGCTACCTACAGCAAGTTAAAAGCGCATATGCTGAAATGGACGAAAACAACAAAAACATTACGTTCCGCCTATGATCATTACATGCTGCATTTACACGATACCATGAAGCTTGATGATGAGTATCAATCACAAGTGAATAAAACACGCGTTGATTTTCCTGCACAAAGTACTTGGATTGTCTTTACTGACCATGTATCGCATGCCGCATTGGGTGGGCAACATTTACTAGAACAAACATTTTATCTCCCAGTAGATAAAATGGCGAAACCTGAATGCTCTCCATTAGTACAATGGCAAAAAATTAGACCGGAAGTGGCTGTTTTTTAGGACAAACTCTCTTTACGAGGGGACGAATTGCACGTTATGATGGACTAGCATTAATTTTAACGAAGGACCGTCGTACTCATGCAAGGAGTTCAGTCACCTGAAAAAAATAAGAAAAAACGGGTGATTCCCCCTAGATGGAAGGAGCACTTCCCTTCAGAAAGCTCATTAGGATTGCTGATCCTGGCTCTTGCGTTGCTGATTGTTCTGTTATGGTATTTTTTCGCTAATAGACACCATGCCAACCCGGTCAAGCCACTCCCTATTGTTTCTGGGGTTGCAACAACTCGCGATGTCCCGATTTATATTTCCGCCTTAGGCACTGTAACTCCTGTCTCTACCGTTACCGTTCAATCACAAATTAATGGCCTCTTAATGCAGGTTTTATTTAAAGAAGGAGACTTGGTCAAAAAAGGACAATTAATTGCGCAAATTGACCAACGGCCCTATGAAGCCTTATTAATTCAATATCAAGGTGATTTAAAACGAGATACCGCTTTATTAGAAAATGCGCGTATCGATCTGAAACGTTACCAAACTCTGTGGAAGGAAGATTCTGTTTCGCAACAAACTTTAGCAACTCAACAAGCTTTAGTGAAACAATATGAAGGGAATGTTGAAACGGATTTAGGCTTAATTCAGAGTACCAAGATCAATCTGATTTATTGCAATATTACTTCACCAATTGATGGACGGGTAGGTCTACGCCTTATTGACCCCGGTAATTTTGTGCAAACCTCAACTACGAGTGGCCTTGTCGTCATTACCACCCATGATCCCATTACGGTTATTTTCCCCATTGCTGAGGATTTTGTGCCGCAAGTAGCGCCCCAAGCATTTAAGGGCAAGAGTCTGGAGGTGAAAGCATACAATCGCCAGCAGAATCAGTTATTGGCAACAGGAAAATTAATTGCTTTGAATAACCAGATTGATCCAGCTACTGGAACCGTAAAACTAAGAGCTGTATTTGATAACAAAGAAAGTAAGTTATTCCCTAACCAATTTGTGAATGTTCAAATATTGGTAAATACCTTAACTAAGGCGACTCTGGTGCCTACTTCGGCCATACAACATACAACCGCTGAAGATTTTGTTTATCTCGTGAATGCAAATCACACAGTAACCATAACCCCAGTCGTGATGGGGCCTGCTAGCGGCGATGATACCGTAATTTCTCGTGGTTTAGCACCTGGACAGCATGTAGTCATTGAAGGAGCAGATAAGTTAATGAATGGCTCCAAAATCATCGTACAGGAACATCATTCATCCAAAAAACCTAAACCGCATAGTGTCTCATGAGTATTTCTGGCCCATTTATAGCAAGAGCAATTGCTACCTCATTATTGATGTTTGCGATTTTCTTAAGTGGGGTCCTTGCCTATCAATTACTGCCAGTTTCCGCACTACCGGAAGTAGACTATCCGACAATCCAGGTTTCAACTTTTTATCCAGGCGCTAGTCCTGATGTCATGAGCTCCACGGTGACAGCTCCGCTTGAGCGTCAGTTTGGGCAAATGCCCGGTTTGGATCAAATGACATCAAACAGCTCTACTGGTTCATCGATTATTACCCTACAATTCAATTTAGATATAGGATTGGATGTTGCCGAGCAAGAAGTACAGCAGTCCATTAACGCCGGCAGCAGTTACCTCCCCAAAGACCTACCTAATCCTCCGGTCTACAGCAAAGTTAACCCGGCTGATACGCCCATTATTACGTTGGCACTTACCTCAAAAACCCTACCTTTAACGCAGGTGGAAGACTATGCAGAAACCCGTTTAGTGCCGAAAATGTCCCAATTATCTGGGGTCGGTTTGGTAAGTATTGGGGGCGGAAATCGTCCAGCGGTCCGTATCCAGGCCAATCCTAATGCCTTATCGGCTTACGGATTGACGATGGAAGATGTACGTACCCTGGTTACCGCGTCAAACGTTAATGCGGCTAAAGGAAATTTTGATGGGCCACGTTTGGCTTATACGATTAACTCCAATGATCAACTTTTATCTGCTGCTGTTTATAAGCCATTGATTCTTTCCTATCAAAATCAATCTCCAGTACGTTTATCGGACATCGCTAATATTATCGATGGCGCTGAAAATACCATGCAAGCAGCCTGGGTAGATAAGGAGCCTGCGATCATCCTTAATATTCAACGACAGCCAGGAGCCAATGTCATTGAAGTTGCTGAACGGGTTAAAAATTTACTCGTGCAAATGAAGGCTGCTATTCCTGCAGGAATTAATGTGGAAATTATTACGGATCGTACCTTAAGTATCCGTGCCTCGGTAGAAAATGTGCAAATGGAATTATTGCTGTCTGTAGTCTTGGTGGTTATGGTGATTTTTCTTTTCTTGCGTAAATTGCCCGCCACGATTATTCCAAGTATCTCGGTTCCTTTAGCACTGGTTGGTACTTTAGGCTTGATGTATTTGTTGGGGTTTAGTTTAAATAACCTGACTTTGATGGGACTGACCATTGCTGCAGGTTTTGTTGTTGATGATGCTATTGTGATGATTGAAAACATCATGCGTTACATTGAGTTGGGAGAAAACCCCGTTGAGGCAGCACATAAAGGGGCAGCACAAATAGGTTTTACTATTGTTTCTTTATCCATCTCTTTAATTGCAGTATTAATTCCCCTGTTATTTATGGGCGATATAGTAGGGCGTTTGTTTCGTGAATTTGCGTTAACTTTAACGATAACCATCACTATTTCAGCCTTTGTTTCTTTAACCTTAACTCCTATGCTTTGTTCGCGTATATTAAAGGCTCAAAGCGAATCGGAAGTAAGTTCATTTGAGTTGTATTTGGAGCGTCAGTTAAATCGCTTGATTGATGTTTATAAACGTTCCCTAAGCTGGGTTCTTTCATCACAACCATTTATTTTATTCATCTTTTTTACCACAGTCATTATTACCGCTATTTTATTGTATGTGATTCCCAAAGGCTTTTTCCCAATCCAGGACACCGGCATTATACAAGGGATTTCAGTGGCTGCTGATTCAATTTCCTTTCCTGCGATGGCTGAGCGCCAGCAGGCTTTGGCTGATGTGGTTCTTAAGGATCCAGCGGTTGAAAGTCTCACCTCGTTTATTGGTATTGACGGCACTAACGTGACATTAAATAGTGGACGTATTCTTATTAATTTAAAACCTTTAAACGAACGCCCAGGTGTTAATCAAATTATTAATCGTTTGCAAAACAAAATACATAATGTGACAGGGGCCACCTTGTACATGCAACCGGTTCAGGATTTAACGATAGATACGCTAGCAAGCCGCACTCAATTTCAATACAGTGTGAGTGCACCTGATAGCGCTGATGTGGTGAAGTGGGCAAAAATACTCGAAAATAAAATGCGAGAAATTCCCGTCTTAAAGGATGTGAATAGCGATCAGCAAAATAAGGGATTGGTTTCCTCCATCAATATAGACCGCGATACAGCATCCCGATTGGGGATTACCATGCAAATGATCGATGACACCTTATATGATTCATTTGGGCAGCGGCAAATATCAATTATGTTTACCCAGCGTAATCAGTATCGAGTTATTTTGGAGGTCTTGCCTTTCTTGCGCAAAGCCGCGGTTGCTTTTGAAAACATCTACATTAATTCATCGGTGAGTAAGGCATCAACTACAGGAGCGGCAACGACAGCAGCATCTACGCCCATTACGACGCCAAATACCATCACAGTAAGTAATCCTATTGGTCTTGGGGCGACAACAATTACCACAACCAGTGGCTCTGTTCCATTGAAAGCGATAGCCAGTATCTCGCAAACCTTAGGTCCTTTGGTTATTGCGCATAAAGATCAATTTCCTTCGGCAACACTGTCATTTAATCTCTCAGAACGTGCTTCTTTAGGTGATGCGGTACGTGCGGTTAATGACATGCAAGAAAAGCTTAATGTCCCTTTGAATGTTGATGTAGGATTTCAAGGTACGGCTAAAAGCTTTCAAAACTCTTTGGCTAATGAAGGCTGGTTGGTTGTTGCGGCTATTGTTGTGGTTTACATTATTCTGGGCGTACTTTATGAAAGTTACATCCATCCATTAACTATTTTGTCTACTTTACCATCAGCATCGATGGGGGCTTTATTAGCGCTTTATTTAACGGATAATGATTTAAGTATTATTGCCTTGATTGCGATTATTTTGTTGATTGGTATTGTACTGAAAAACGCCATCATGATGATCGATTTTGCTTTGGAACAAGAGCGCCTCTACAAGAAGGCGCCGTTCGATGCAATTTATGAAGCGGCTTTACTACGTTTTCGTCCCATTCTGATGACGACCATGGCTTCCATGCTAGGAGCAATTCCTTTGGCGCTTAGCCATGGTATTGGAGGGGAGTTACGGCGTCCTTTGGGTATTGCCATCATTGGCGGCTTGATTATCAGCCAGTTGGTAACCTTATATACCACCCCAGTGATTTATCTTACTTTTGATCGTATTTCCCGGAAAGTAATGGGATATCGGTTGAATGGCTTACGTCATCCTGAACGCAGTGAAGGATCTCTTGAATGATGCATAGATGCCATGGATTAGTACAGGGGTACCTTCAGGAGATCCTTCGTTGTAAACTCCTCAGGATGACGTTAAAAAGCAAGGAGGTAAAATGAATATATCTTCCTTGTTTATTAGTAAACCAATCGCAACGATTCTGTTGGCATTAGGCTTAAGCTTTGCCGGTATCCTGGCATTTAATTTATTGCCTGTAGCTCCTTTGCCACAAATTGATTTCCCCACCATTAGTGTACAGGCTTCACTACCTGGTGGTAGCCCAGAAGTAATGGCTACTTCGGTGGCATCTCCCTTGGAACGACAGATTGGACGTATTGCAGGAATTACTCAGCTTACCTCCACCAGCACTCTAGGTCTGTCGAGTATCATCGTACAATTTGATTTATCACGGGATATTGATGGTGCAGCACGCGACGTGCAAGCGGCAATTAATGCTTCTTTAAGCCAATTGCCTACTAATTTAACCAATAACCCTACGTACCGCAAAGTTAATCCTGCGGATGCACCGATTATGATTCTTGCCTTAACTTCGGATAAATATCGAACTGGCCAATTATATGATGTGGCTTCGACTATTTTGCAGCAGCGAATTTTACGTATAGAAGGGGTTGGTCAAGTTAACGTAGGGGGAGGATCCCTGCCTGCAGTGCGCGTGGAAGTTGATCCCTTGAGCCTAAATAAATATGGAATCGGCTTTAGCCAATTGGCCACTACTATCGCGGAAGCGAATGTAAGCCAGGCAAAAGGGAGTATTATCAATAATGATGGTACGGTGTCCATCATTAAAAACAATGATCAAATGTTTAAAGCGGCTGAGTATGCGCCGTTGATTATCTCCTATCAAAATAATAATCCTGTACGCCTTTCTGATGTGGCTCATGTGACTGATTCGGTTGCTGATGTGCATAATGCCGGAATAGCGAATGGTAAACCCGCAGTGCTTTTGGTTTTATTTAAACAACCAGGCGCCAATGTAATTAAAACCGTAGATTATGTAAAAAAAATATTGCCTCAACTAAAAGCTTCTATACCTCAGAATATCGATTTAAATATTTTGATGGATAGAACGACAACTATTCGCACCTCCTTACACGATGTTGAGTTAACCTTATTTATCGCCATGTTATTGGTCATTTTTGTGACCTATTTATTCTTGGGTAGTTTTCGCGCCATGCTCATACCTGGTGTTGCTGTTCCCTTATCCCTACTGGGAACCTTTGCGGTTATGAAGCTATGCAATTACAGTTTGGATAATTTATCACTCATGGCATTAACCATATCAACTGGTTTTGTGGTCGATGATGCGGTTGTTGTTTTAGAGAATATTACACGCCATATTGCAATGGGCAAAAAGCCAATGCAAGCTGCTTTTGAAGGCTCTAAAGAAATTGGTTTCACCGTAATCTCCATGAGTATTTCGCTTATTGCGGTGTTTATTCCCATCCTATTTATGACAGGTATTGTGGGGCGTCTCTTTAGAGAATTTGTGGTGACTCTATCTGTTGCAATTCTTATTTCCTTAGTGGTATCGCTTACTCTAACTCCCATGATGTGTTCACGTTTATTACGCTCTGAAGAAGAGGAGCAACCCAATCGCTTTATGCGTTTTATTGAAGCGGTTAAATTTCGTTACGGCCGTGGTTTGCGTTGGGCACTCATTCATCCCACGATGATGTTGCTGTTAACTTTTGCAGCCGTTTTATTAACTATTTATTTATATATTATTGTGCCGAAGGGCTTCTTTCCACAACAAAGGACGGATCGAATAGCTGGTTCCTTACAAGCGGATCAAAATATTTCCTTCCAGGCGATGAAGAAAAAAATGATTCAATGTGTTTCCATTATTAAAGAAGATCCTGCTGTGGCGAACGTTGCTGCATTTATTGGTACGGGCCCAGGTAATAATACAGGAAACACCGGTACCGTATTTATTTTGTTAAAAGTTCCCAAGCATCAAAATATTCCAACAGAAGAAGTATTGGCTCGTTTACGGAAAAAATTAGCGGTGATTACTGGGGCAAGATTGTACATGCAATCCTCTCAGGATTTAACCATTGGCGGTCGTGCGAGTGCCGCTCAATTTCAATACACAATGTCCTCAGATAGTTTGGCTGATCTTGCAGTGTGGACACCTCGTATTATGGAGCAATTGTCTAAGATTCCTGGTATTTCAGACTTAAATAATGATCAGTTGAACCATGGTCTGCAAAGTTTTGTTAATGTGGAGCATGATACGGCATCTCGCTTTGGCATCACACCGGAAATCATTGATCAGGAGCTTTATAATGCCTTTGGTCAAAGTCAAATTTCGGTGATGTATATGCCAATGAATCAATATTTTGTTGTGATGAATGTGGCACAAAAATATTGGCAATATCCTGCAATATTAGATCAGCTCTATGTTAAATCTCCTGCCGGAAATGAAGTTCCCTTATCGGCATTTGCCAGTTTTAAATCGGGCTCAACCTTGTTGTCGGTGAATCACCAAAGCCAGACGCCAGCAGCTACGTTTTCCTTTAATTTAGCCTCGGGTACCTCACTGGGTGATGCAGTGAATACGATTACCACCATGATCAACGATATGGAATTACCCCCTACGATGAGCGGCTCTTTTCAAGGAACTGCACAAGCATTTCAGCAGTCGTTTGCGAATGAAAAGTATTTAATTTTAGCGGCTTTATTGGCCGTATATATTGTTTTAGGCATGCTGTATGAGAGTTTAATTCATCCTATTACCATCTTGTCTACCTTACCTTCAGCAGGGGTTGGGGCTTTGCTTGCTTTAATGCTGTGTGGTACGGATCTCAGTATCATTGCTTTGATTGGTATTATTCTTTTGATTGGTATTGTGAAGAAAAATGCCATTATGATGATTGACTTTGCCTTGGATGCAGAACGAAACGAAAATAAAACCCCACGCGAGGCTATTTATGAGGCTGCCTTATTACGTTTTCGTCCAATTATGATGACAACTATGGCGGCATTACTTGGTGCCTTGCCCCTGGTCGTCGGTTTTGGAGTAGGCTCTGAATTACGACGTCCATTAGGTATTGCGATTGTTGGTGGTTTAATCCTGAGTCAATTATTGACCCTTTATACAACCCCAGTGATTTATTTAGCATTGGATACTGCAAGCATCCGCGTTCGTCGCTGGATTGCGCAATTTAAATCTACTCGAGGTGCTTATGGTCAATCAGCCTAATCGATTAGCTAAAGGGGCGGTAGTGACTCTGATCGTCACTCTGCTCACATCCTGCATGGTTGGGCCTAATTATGTGCGCCCAAAAGTTGTTGGTCCTTATGAGTTTAAAGAGGCTAAGGGCAAAATGGTAGCAGGGCCGGTGCGTAAAAATTGGAAGCCCATAGAGCCTCAAGATGAGATGGATCGCGGCGAGTGGTGGAAACTATTTAATGATCCAGTGCTTAATGATTTGGAAGATCAGCTTAATCACTATAACCAAAATATTGTGAATGCTGAGGCGAATTATCACCAATCATTAGAAATTGTTAATGAAGCGCGCGCCAGTCTTTTTCCCACGATAACCAGTGCATTTAGTCTTTTTAGACAACGCCAGGGTGGGGGATCCACTTCCTTTATTAGCTCATCAGGAGGCACAACCTCAGTAGGTACCGCATCAACGGGAACGGGGACTACTGCAAGCACCATAACAAACTACACTGGAATTCTCAATGCAACTTGGGAACCAGATATTTGGGGTTTAGTTCGTCGTACAATTGAGGCGGATCGTTCTTTGGCAGAGTCTAATGCTGCATTAATTGGCGTAACGCGATTGTCTGCCCAGGGTTCTTTAGCACAATTTTATTTTGAATTGCGAACCTTAGATAAGAACCAACGTTTCTTAGATAATACAGTTAAGTCTTATACAGGAATTTTGCGATTTACTAAGAATCAATATCGGTCCGGGGTGGTTTCACAGGCGGATGTGGTACAAGCACAAAGCCAATTGGAAACCGCACAGGCTGCTGCATTGAATAATGGTATTTTACGTGGTCAGTATGAACATGCCATTGCGGTATTAATTGGTCGTCCTCCAGCATTTTTATCTTTGAAACATATGCCTTTAACAGCCAAAGCACCGACAATTCCTTTAACGGTTCCCTCCATATGGCTGGAACGTCGGCCAGATATTGCGCAAGCAGAACGCTTAATTCAGCAAGCAAGCGCGCAAATTGGCGTCGCGGTGGCTGCTTATTTCCCGACCTTGACTTTAACAGGGTCGGGAAGTGCTTCAGCAAACAGTTTCCACCGATTAATTCATAAGCCAAATCTGGGTTGGTCGCTGGGATTACAAGCGGCAGAAACCATTTTTGATGGTGGCTTACGAGCAGCTACTGTACGTGCTGCGAAGCAGGTGTATCTCGCTCAGGTAGCATCCTATCGGCAAGTGGTATTAACTGCATTCCAGGATGTGGAAGACAATCTTATTGCCTTGCGTATTTTACGGGAGCAAACTGTATTCCAAGATAAGGCTGCAGCTCATGCCCGCTTGGCACTTAAATTAGTGGTGAATCAGTATAAAGCAGGGACAGTGCCTTATTCTAACGTGTTAACCGCGCAAATTACGGCTTTTTCTGCCGAACAATCTGCTAATAATGTAGATGGCTTGCAGATGAGTGCTGCTGTGGGTTTAATCAAATCCTTAGGCGGTGGATGGGTGGTTAAGCCGGTTAAAATAAAAGTGCAGGGTATTTGTGTTGTGAAGAAAAATTGTGGGCCGGGGAATGCTTGAAATAAGCCCTCTGCAAATATAGTGTAGGTTGGGCCCATGGCCCAATGGCACTACCCTAAGCGAGTACCCGCAGAAATAACTTGTTTAATAACATGAATTTAAATGAAATCAGTTTCCTTTTTTATGTATGATTGTTTTGCGAAGAACCGCCATACAAAGAAAA
>JARLJR010000012.1 GCA_031291095.1 Legionella sp.
ACGCTGTTGTGGAGCAGGGGGCCGCTTTAAGTATATTAAACTAATTTACGTTCACAAATCATTATAGACAATGTTACCTTGCAAAATTATTACATATGAGATAATACGCGGCTTGCTGCGTTGACAACACTACATTTGTTTGCATTGCAGAATACGCTTGCTACCATCACTTGTCACGACAAGTGGCAGACGCCCGCTATGATTTTGTGTTAGCTGCTTTAAGTACATTAAACTAATTTAAGCTTATACGTTTTTATATGCGGTATTGACTTGCAAAAGTATTACGCATACACTAATATGCGGCTTGCTGCATAGACTACAACGCATTTGCTTGCATTGCTTAACATATCAAACCATCACTGCCAGTCCCAACATGGTATTGGTGCACGTTATGGTGTGGCAGTGGCTGCTTTGTGTGTACTGAACTAATTTAAGCTAATACATTGTTCCAGGTAGCGCCGCCTTTCAAAATTATTACGTATACACTGATACGTTTGCTAATATTGCTGAATACACAAACTATCACCGCAGCCCCAACAATTGGTTGGCACATGCTATGATTAAGTGCTGACTGCTTTAGGTAAACTAAACTAATTTAAGTTCGTACATCTTTATATGTAGTATTGCCTTGCAAAATTAGTACGTGTATAACAATACGCACCTTACTGCACAAACAGCAATACATTTGCCAGCATTGCTGAATATACCTCACCACCACTGCCTGTTCCAACGAATGGTGAGCGCATGCTATTGTGGGGCGAGGGTCACTTTAAGTATATTAAACTAATTTACGTTCACAAATCATTATATACAACGTTACCTTGCAAAATTATTACATATGGGATAATACGCGGCTTGCTGCATTGACAACAATACATTTGTTTGCATTGCAGAATACACCCGCTACCACCACCTGTCACGACAGGTGGCAGACGCCTGCTATGATTTGGTGCTGGCTGCTTTAAGTATATTAAACTAATTTAAGCTTATACGTTTTTATATGCGGTATTGACTTGCAAAATTATTACGCATACACTAATATGCGGCTTGCTGCATAGGCTACAACACATTTTCTCGCATTGCTTAACATATCAAACCACCGCTGCCAGCCCCAACATTGTATGAGCGCACGCTATGCTGTGGCAGTGGTTGCTTTGTGTGTACTAAACTAATTTAAGCTAATACATTGTTCCAGGTAGCACCGCCTTTCAAAATTATTACGTATATATCGATACGTTTGCTAATATTGCTGAATACACAAACTATCACCACAGCCCCAACAATCGGTTGGCGCATGCTATGATTAAGTGCTGACTGCTTTAGGTAAACTAAACTAATTTAAGTTCATACATCTTTATATGTGGTATTACCTTGCAAAATTAGTACGTGTATAACAATACGCATCTTACTGCACAAACAGCAATACATTTGCCAGCGTTGCTGAATATACCCCCACTACCACTGCTCGTTCCAACGAATGGTGAGCGCACGCTGTTGTGGAGCAGGGGGCCACTTTAAGTATATTAAACTAATTTACGTTCACAAATCATTATAGACAATGTTACCTTGCAAAATTATTACATGTGGGATAATACGCGGCTTGCTGCGTTGACAACAATACATTTGTTTGCATTGCAGAATACGCCCGCTACCACCACTTGTCACGACAAGCGGCAGACGCCAGCTATGATTTGGTGTTGGCCGCTTTAAGTATATTAAACTAATTTAAGCTTATACGTTTTTATATGCGGTATTGACTTGCAAAATTATTATGCATACACTAATGTGCGGCTTGCCGCATAGACTACAACACGCTTGCTCACATTGCTTAACATATCAAATCATCACTGTCAGTTCCAACGTGGTATGGGTGCATGCTATGATGTGGCAGCGACTGCTTTGTGCGTACTGAACTAATTTAAGCTAATACATTGTTCCAGGTAGCGCCGCCTTTCAAAATTATTACGTATACGCTGATACGTTTGCTAATATTGCTGAATACACAAACTATCACAACAGTCCCAACAAGTGATTGGCGCATGCTATGCTTGCGCGCTGACTGCTTAGGCGCACTAAACTAATTCAAGTTCATACACCGTTGTGTGTAGTATTACCTTGCAAATTTAGTACGTGTATAACAGTACGCGACCTACTGCACAAACGGCAATACATTTGCCAGCATTGCTGAGTATATTCCAACTACCACCGTCAATTCAAACATTGGGTAGGCGCACGCTGTGGTTGGGCTGGGGCCACCTTAAGTATACTAAACTACTTTGCGTTCATAAATCATTATAGAGGCTGTTGCATTACAAAATTATTGTGTGTACAGCAATATGCTGCTTGCTGCATAGACAGCAATGCGTTTGCTCGCGTTGCTGAAGCCGCCTGCTACCACTAGCAATTCCAACATGCGGCACGCGTGTGCTATGCTTTGGCGTTTACTGTTTTACGTATGCTAAACTAATTTAAGCTCGTACAGCTTTATGCGTGGTATTGCCTTGCAAAATTATTACACGTACAACAATACGTGACTTGCTGCATAGGTGGCAATACGGCTGCTTGCATTGCTTAATATACCGGCTACCACCGCCGATTCAAACAAGGTGTGACTGCGTGCTATTGTTGAGAAGCAGCCGCTTTAAGTATACTAAACTAATTTAAGTTTATACACCCTTGTAGATAATGTTGCCTTGCAAAATTATTATTCATGCAATAATACGCGGACGGCCGCGTAGACAGCAATACGTTTGCTTTAGTTGCTTAGCGTGCCTGTCGCTGCTGCTCATTACAACAAATGGTTGGCGCGCACCGCGCCCGAGCAGCCATCGCGTTAAGTATACTAAACTATTTTAAGTTCGTACGTTGTTATAGGTGGCGTTTCCTTGAAAATTTGCTATGCATACACAAATGCAGCTGCTCATATTGCCGAATATATCAACTATCACAGCCGATTCCAACAGCAGGACCACCGCATGCTATGCTTTGTGCAGACTACTTTAAGTATACTAAACTAATTTAAGCCTGCAAATCATTATAGACAATGTTGCCTTACAAAATTATTACATATAAGATAATACGCGGCTTGCCGCATTGACAGCAATACAGTTATTTGCATTGCTTAATACGCCAGCTACAACTGCTTGTTCTGACAGATGGCAGGCACACGCCATGGTTTGGCACTGGCTGCTTTAAATATATTAAACTAATTTAAGTTTACAAACCTTTATATGCAGCGTTGACTTGCAAAACTATTACACGTACAATAATATGCGGCTTGCTGCACAGACGGCAATACGTTTGCTTGCATTGCTTAATACACTCAACCACCGCCGCCAATTCCAACATGCTGTGAGCACACCCTGTGATGAGGCAGCGGCCACTTTACGTGTGCTAAACTAATTTAAGTTAGTACGTTGTTACAGGTAGCGCAGCCTTTCAAAATTGTTACGCGTACGCCGGTACGTTTGATAATATTGCTGAATACGCAAACTATAACTGCGGTTCCAACAGCTGATAGGCATGCGCTATGATTTGGCGCCGACTTCTTTAGGTACGCTAAACTAGTTTAAGTTCGTACATCTTTATGCCTAGTATTACCTTGCAAAATTAGTACATGTATAACAATACGCAGCTTACTGCACAAACAGCAATACATTTGCCAGCGTTGCTTAGTACAACCCAAACAAGGAATTGGCGCACGCCGCGGTGTGGCAGTGGCTGCTTTAAGTATATTAAACTAATTTAAGTTCACAAATCATTATAGACAATGTTGCCTTGCAAAATTATTACATATAAGATAATACGCAGCTTGCCGCGTTGACAGCAGTACATTTGTTTGCGCTGCTGAATACGCCTGCTACCACCGCTTGTTCCGACAAGCGACAGGCGTGTGCTATGATTTGGTGTTGGCTGTTTTAAGTATATTAAACTAATTTAAGTTTATACATCTTTATATGCAGTATTGACTTGCAAAATTATTATATGTACAATAATATGCGGCTTGCTGCATAGACGACAATACGTATGCTTGCATTGCTTAATATACCCGCCTATCGCCACACGTTCCAATATGGTGTGAGCGTGCACTAGGATTTGGCAAAGCTGCTTTACACATACTAAAGTAAGTTAAGTTAATGTGTTGTTACTGGTAGCCCCGCCTTTCAAAATTATTACGCATACGCCGATACATTTGCTAATATTGCTGAATACACAAACTATCACCGTGGCCCCAACAAACGGCTGGCGTGTGCTATGATTGCGTGCTTACTGCTTTAGACACACTAAACTAATTTAAGTTCATACATCTTTATGTGTGGTATTACCTTGCAAAATTAGTACGTGTATAACAATACGTGGCTTACTACACAAACAGCAATACATTTGCAAGCATTGCTGAGTATATCCCCACTACCACCGCTCATTCCAAAAATGGACGAGCGCACGCTGTGGTGGAGCAGGGGCCGCTTTAAGTATACTAAACTAATTTAAGTTCACAAATCATTATAAATACTGTTGGGTTGCAAAATTATTATGCGTACAGCAATACGCTGCTTGCATTGCTGAAGGCGCCTGCTACCACGCATGATTCCAACGCATGGCTGGTGCGCGCTGTGCTGTTGGCTGTTTTAAGTATACTAAACTAATTTAAGCTCGTACATCTTTATGTGTAGTATTGCCTTGCAAAATTATTACATGTACAATAATACACGGCTTGCTGCATAGATTGCAATACGGCTGCTTGCGTTACTGAATATACAAGCTGCTGCTGCCAATTCCAACAAGGTGTGACCACGTGCTATTGTTGAGCAGCAACCACTTTAAGTATACTAAACTAATTTAAGTTAATACATTGTTGTAGCTAATGTCGCCTTGCAAAATTATTATTCGTGCAATAATACGTGGCTTACCGCGTAGACAGCAATACGTTTGCTTTGGTTACTTAGTATACCTATGACCACAGCACATTACAACAAGTTGCCGACATGTGCTATGACTGAGTGGCAGTCGCATTAAGTATACTAAACTATTTTAAGTTCGTACATTGTTGTAGGCAGCACCACGCCGCAAAATTGTTACGCGTACACAAGCGCATTTGCTCATATTGCCAAATATATCAACTACCACAGCCAATTACAGCGGTTGGTGGGTGCACGCTATGCTTGATGCAGCCTATTTTAAGTATGCTAAACTAATTTAAGTTCACAAATAATTATAGACAATGTCGCCTTGCAAAATTATTACATACAAGATAATACGCGGCTTGCTGCATTTACAGCAATACGTTTACTTGCTTTGCTGAACACGCCTGCTACCACAGCTTGTTCCAACAGGTGGCAGATGCACGCTATGATTTGGTGTTGGCTGCTTTAAGTATATTAAACTAATTTAAGTTTATACATCTTTATACACAGTATTGCCTTGCAAAATTATTATGCATACAATAATATGCGACTTGCTGCATAGACGACAATACATTTGTTTGCATTGTTTAATATACCCAACCACAACCGCCTGCCTCAACACGATGTTAGCGTGCTATGTTTTGGCGTGGGCCACTTTACGCGTACTAAACTAATTTAAGTTAATGCGCTGTTACAGGTAGGCTGCACTTCAAATTTGTTATGTGTACGCCGATACATTTGCTGATATTGCTGAATACACAAACCATCACAGCAGTTCCAACAAATGGTTGGCACATGCTATGATTGGGCGCTGACTGCTTTATGTACACTAAACTAATTTAAGTTCATACATCTTTATGTGTAGTATCGCCTTGCAAAATTAGTACACGTATAACAATATGCAGCTTACTGCACAAGCAGCAATACATTTGCCAGCATTGCTGAGTATACCAACTACCACCGCCCATTCCAACAGGGGGTTAGCGCATGCTGTGGTGGGGCTGGGGCCACTTTAAGTCTATTAAACTAATTTAAGTTCACAAATCATTATAGAAAACGTTGCCTTGCAAAATTATTACATATAAGATAATACACAACTTGCTGCGTTGACAGCAATACATTTGTTTGCGTTGCTGAATACGTCTGCTACCACCGCTTGTTATGACAAGCAGCAGGCGCGTGCTATGATTTGATGCTGACAGCTTTAAGTATATTAAACTAATTTAAGTTTATATATCTTTATACGCGGTGTTGACTTGCAGAATTATTACCCGTACAACAATATGCGGCTTGCTGCATAAACGACAACACGTTTGCTCGCGTTGCTTAATATGCCCGACTACTGCTACCCATCTCAACACGTTGTTAGCGCACGCTATGATGAGGTTGGGGCCGCTTTACGTGTACTAAACTAATTTAAGTTAATACGTTGTTACTGGTAGCACCGCCTTTCAAAGCTATTACGCGTACACCGATACGTTTGCTAATGTTGCTGAATACACAAACTATCACCACAGTTCCAACAAATGGTTTGCGCACGCTATGATTGGGTGCTAACTACTTTAAGTATGTTAAACTAATTTAAGTTCATACATCTTTATGTGTAGTATTACCTTGCAAAATTAGTACATGTATAACAATACGTGGCTTCCCACACAAGCAGCAATACGTTTGCCAGCGCTGCTGAGTAAATCCCGCTACCACTGCCAAGCCAAACTGGGTGAGTGCACGCTGTGGTTGGGTAGGGGCCGCTTTAAGTATATTAAACTAATTTAAGTTCACAAATCATTACGGACGATGTTGCCTTGCAAAATTATTACATATGAGATAATATGCAGCTTGCTGCGTTGACAGCAATACATTTGTTTGCATTGCTGAATACTCCTGCTACCACAGCTTGTTCCGACAAGTGGCAGACGCATGTTATGATTTGGTGTTGACTGCTTTAAGTATATTAAACTAATTTAAGTTAATACGTTGTTACTGGTAGCACCGCCTTTCAAATTTATTACGTGTACGCCGATACGCTTGCTAATATTGCTGAATACACAAACTATCACCACAGTTCCAACAAACGGTTGGCACACGCTATGCTTGAGTGCTGACTGCTTTAGGTACACTAAACTATTTTAAGTTCATACGTCTTTATGTGTAGTATTACCTTGCAAAACTAGTACATGTATAACAATATGCGGCTTACCGCACAAACAGCAATACATTTTCCAGCATTGCTGAGTATACCCACTACAACCGCCAATCCCAACATGGTGGGGTGAGCGCGCGCGGTGGTGGAGCAGGGGCCGCTTCAAGTATACTAAACTAATTTAAGTTCACAAATCATTATAGACGCCGTTGCGTTGCAAAATTATTATGTGTACAGCAATGCACCTGCTTGCGTTGCTGAAAATGCCTGCTACCACGGGCAATTCCAACATGTGACATGTGCATGCTATGCTTTGGCGTTTGCTGTTTTATGTGTACTAAACTAATTTAAGCTTGTACGTCTTTATGTGTACAGCCGCCTTGCAAAATTATTACATATACAGCAATACACGACTTGTTGCACAGTTGGCAGTATGGTTGCTTGCGTTGCTGAATATACCGGCTACTGCCGCCAATTCCAACAAGGTGTAGCGACGTGCTATTGTTGAGCAACAGCCACTTTAAGTGTACTAAACTAAGTTAAGTTCACAAACCGTTGTAGATAATGTTGCCTTGCAAAATTATTATTCGTGCAATAACTCGTGACTTTCTGCGTATACAGCAATACATTTGCTTCGGTTGCCTAGTATGTCAACTACCGCTGCTCATTACAACAATTGATTGGCGTGCACTATGACTGCATGCTGGTCGTGCTAAGTATGCTAAACTATTTTAAGTTCATACATTGTTATATGTGGCATTTCCTCGCAAAATTGTTACACGTACACAAGTGCGTTTGCTCATATTGCCGAATATATCAACCATCGCAGCCAATTTCAACAGTGTGACTGATGCATGCTATGCTTGATGCAGACTACTTTAAGTATACTAAACTAATTTAAGTTCACAAATCGTTATAGACGACGTTACCTTGCAAAATTATTGCATGTACAACAATACATGGCTTGCTGCATAGTTGGCAATACGGTTGCTTGCGCTGCTGAATATACCGGCTACCGCTGTCAATTCCAACAAGGTGTGACCTCGTGCTGTTGTTTGGCAGCAGCCACTTTATGTACACTAAACTAATTTAAGTTCGTACATCATTGTAGATAATGTTGCCTTGCAAAATTATTATTCATGCAATAATACGCGGCTTGCTGCATAAACAGCAATACGTTTGCTTTGGTTGCTTAGTATGCCAACGACCGCTGCGCATTACAACAAGTGATTGACATGCACTATGACCACGTAGCAGCCGCATTAAGTATACTAAACTATTTTAGGTTCATACATTGTTATAGGCGGCGCCGCAGCGCAAAATTGTTATGCGTACACAAACGCATTTGCTCCTATTGCTGAATATATCAACTACCACAGCCAATTTCAACCGTGTGGAGAGTGCATGCTATGCTTGGTGCAGACTATTTTAAGTATACTAAACTAATTTAAGTTCACAAATAATTATAGACAACGCTGCCTTGCAAAATTCTTACATGTAAGATAATACGTGGCTTGATGTGTTGACAGCAATACGTTTGCTTGCATTGCTGAACACGCCTGCTACTACAGCTTGTTCCAACAAGTGGCAGACGCGTGCTATGATTTGGCGTTGGCTGCTTTAAGTATATTAAACTAATTTAAGTTTATACAACTTTATGTGCAGTATTGCCTTGCAAAATTATTATGTGTACAATAATATGCGGCTTGCTGCATAGGCGACAATACGTTTGCTTGTATTGCTTAATATACCCAATTACTGCCGCCACCACAGCACGCTGTGATTTGGCTGTGGCCGCTTTACGCGTACTAAACTAATTTAAGTTAGTGCATTGTTACGAGTGGCGCAGTCTTTCAAAATTATTATGCGTACATCGATACATTTGCTGATATTGCTGAATACGCAAACTGTCACTGCAGTTCCAACAAATGGTTGGCACATGCTATGATTGGACGCTGACCGTTTTATGTACACCAGACTAATTTAAATTCATACATTTTTATGTGTAGTATCACCTTGCAAAATTAGTACATGTATAACAATACGCGGCTTACTGCACAAACAGCAATACATTTGCCAGTGTTGCTGAGTATACCACACCACAGCCCATTCCAGCAAGGGGTGAGCACGCGCTGTGGTGTGGCAGGGCTGCTTTAAGTATATTAAACTAATTTAAGTTCACAAATCATTATAGACACCATTGCCTTGCAAAATTATTACATATAAGACAATACATGACTTGCCGTGTTGACAGCAATACATTTGTTTGCATTGCTTAATGCGCCTGTTACAACAGCTTGTTACGACAGGTGGCAGATGCACGCTATGATTTGATGCTGGCCGCTTTAAGTATATTAAACTAATTTAAGTTTATATATCTTTATGTGTAGTATTGCCTTGCAAAATTATTATGCGTACAATAATATGCGGCTTGCTGCATAAACGACAACACGTTTGCTTGCATTGCTTAATATATCAAACTGCTGCTACCCGCCCCCCAAAATGTTGTGAGCGTGTGCTATGCTGGGGCGTTGACTACTTTACACATACTAAACTAATTTAAGTTAACACGTTGTTACAGGTAGCACCGCCTTTCAAAATTATTACGCGTACGCCGACACGTTTGCTAATATTGCTGAATACACAAACTATCACCACAGTTCCAACAAATGGTTTGTGCACACTATGATTTGGTACTGACTGCTTTAGGTATGCTAAACTAATTTAAGTTCATACAGCTTTATATGTAGTATTACCTTGCAAAATTAGTACATGTATAACAATACGCGGCTTACCACGCAAACAGCAAGACATTTGCCAGTATCGCTGCGTATACCCACTATCACCGCACGTCCAAACTTGTGTGAGCGCACGCTGTGGTGTAGCGGTTGGCCGCTTTAAGTATATTAAATTAATTTAAGTTCACAAATCATTATAGATGATGTTGCCTTGCAAAATTATTACATATATGATAATACGCAGCTTGCTGCGTTGACAGTAATACATTTGTTTGCGTTGCTGAATACACTCGCCACCACTGCATGTTCCGACGCATGACTGACGCATGTTATGCTTTGGCGTTGGCTGCTTTAAGTATATTAAACTAATTTAAGTTAATACGTTGTTACGGGTAGCACCGCCTTTCAAAATTATTACGCGTACACAGATATGTTTGCTAATATTGCTGAATACACAAACTATCACTGCAGTTCCAACAACCAGTTGACACACTATGCTTGAGTGCTGACTGCTTTAGGTACACTAAACTATTTTAAGTTCATACATCTTTATGCGTAGTATTACCTTGCAAAACTAGTACATGTATAACAATACGCGGCTTACTGCACAAACAGCAATACATTTGCCAGCATTGCTGAGTATACCCCACTACAACTGCCCGTTCCAACAGGGTGGGGCGGGCGCACGCTGTGATGTGTCAGGGGCCACATTAAGTATACTAAACTAATTTAAGTTCACAAATCATTATATACGCCGTTGCACTGCAAAATTATTATGTGTACAGCGATGCGTTTGCTTGCGTTGCTGAAAATGCCTGCTACTGCGAGCAATTACAACATGCGGCAGGCATGCGCTATGCTTTGATGCTTGCTGTTTTAGGTATACTAAACGAATTTAAGCTCGCATATCTTTACGCGCAATATTGCCACGCAAAATTATTACATGTACAACAATACGCGACTTGCTGCATAGATGGCAATGTGGTTGCTTGCGTTGCTGCATATACCAGCCACCGCTGCCAATTTAAACAAGATGTGACAGCATGCTATTGTTGAGCAGCGGTCGCTTTAAGTATACTAAACTAATTTAAGTTCACAAATCATTATGGGTAATGTTGCCTTGCAAAATTATTGTTCGTGCAATAATACATTACTTGCTATGTAGACAGCGACATGTTTGCTCTTGTTGCTTAGTATGCCAACTACTGCTGCTAATTACAACAAGTGATTGGCGTGCGCTATGACTGAGCAGCTGTCATGTTAAGTATACTAAACTGTTTTAAGTTCATACATTGTTGTAGGCAGCATTTCCTAACAAACTTGTTACACGCACACCAACGCGCTTACTCATGTTGCCGAATATATCAACTACCACAGCCAATCCAAACAGTGTGACTGATGCATGCTATGCTTGATGCAGACTACTTTACGTATACTAAACTAATTTAAGTTTACAAATCATTATAGACAATGTTGCCTTGCAAAATTATTACACGTACAACAATACGCGGCTTGCTGCACAGGTAGCAATACGGCTGCTTGCATTGCTGAATATACCAGCTACCGCCAGCAATTCCAACAAGGTGTGACCACATGCTATTGCTGGGCAGCGGCCACTTTATGTATACTAAAGTAATTTAAGTTCATACATCATCGTAGATAATGTTGCCTTGCAAAATTATTATTCGTGTGATAATACGTGACTTGCTGCGTAGACAGCAGTGCGTTTGCTTTGGTTGCTTAGTATGCAAACGACTGCCACACATTACAACAGGTGGTTGACGCGTACTATGACTGCGCGGCGATCACGTTAAGTACACTAAACTATTTTAGGTTCGTACATTGCTATAGGTGGCACCCGCGCAAAATTGTTATGCACACACAAACGCATTTGCTAATATTGCCGAATACGTCAACTACCACAGCCAATTCCAGCAGTGGTTTTGGTGCATGCTATGCTTGATGCAGACTATTTTAAGTATACTAAACTAATTTAAGTTTGCAAATCATTATAGGCAATGCTACCTTGCAAAATTATTACATATAAGATTGTACATGGCTTGCTGCGTTGACAGCAATACGTTTGCTTGCATTGCTGGATATGCCCACTGCTGCAGCTTGTTCCAGCAAGCGGCAGACGCATGCTATGATTTGGTGTTGACTACTTTAAGCATATTAAACTAATTTAAGTTCATAAATCATTATAGACAACGTTGCTTTGCAAAATTATTACATATAAGATGATACACGACTTGCTGCGTTGACAGCAATACATTTGTTTGTATTGCTGAATACGCCTACTGCCACCGCTTGTTACGACACGTGGCGGACGCGTGCTATGATTTGGTGTTGACTGCTTTAAGTATATTAAACTAATTTAAGTTTATATATCTTTATATGCGGCGTTGACTTGCAAAATTATTACGCATGCAATAATATGCGGCTTGCTGCATAAACGACAACACATTTGCTTTCATTGCTTAATATACCAAACTACTACTACCCGCCACAACATGTTGTTAGTGCATGCTATGATTGGGCAGCGGCCGCTTTACGCGTACTAAACAAATTTAAGTTAATACGTTGTTACAGGTGGCGGCGCCTTTCAAAATTATTATGCATACACCAATACGTTTGCTAATATTGCTGAATACACAAACTATCACCGCAGTTCCAACAAATGGTTTGCACATGCTATGATTGGGTGCTGACTGCTTTATGTGTGCTAAACTAATTTAAGTTCACACATATTTATGTGTAGTATTACCTTGCAAAATTAGTACATGTATAACAATGCACGTCTTACTGCACAAACAGCAATACGTTTGTCAGCATCGTTGCATGTACCTCACTACCGCCGCACATTCAAACCGAGGTTAGCACGCGCTGCGGTTTGGCGGTGGCCGCTTTAAGTATATTAAACTAATTTAAGTTCACAAATCATTATAGACGGTGTTGCTTTGCAAAATTATTACACATAAGATAATACGCGGCTTGCTGCGTTGACAGTAATACGTTTGTTTGCATTGCCGAATACACCAGCCACCGCCGCTTGTTCCGACAAGTGGCAAACGCATGTTATGATTTGGTGTTAGTTGCTTTAAGTATATTAAACTAATTTAAGTTTATACATTTTTATACGCCGCGTTTACTTGCAAAATTATTACGCGTACAACAATATGCAGCTTGCTGCATAGACGATGATACATCTGCTTGCATTGCTTAATATACCAAACTACTGCCGCCAGTTCCAACATGGTGTGAGCACGTGCTATGATTTGGCTTGGGCTGCTTTGCGTGTATTAAACTAATTTAAGTTAATACGTTGTTACAGGTGGTGTCGTCTTTCAAAATTATTATGCGTACACCAATACGTTTGCTAATACTGCTGAATACGCTGACTGCTTTAGGTGCACTAAACTATTTTAAGTTCATACAGCTTTATGCGTAGTATTACCTTGCAAAACTAGTACATGTATAACAATACGTGGCTTACTGCGCAAACAGCAATACATTTGCCAGCATCACTGAGTATACCAGCACCGCCGCCACCCACCACAACAGGGCGCGGGCACGTGCTGCGGTGGGCGACGGCCGCTTTAAGTATACTAAACTAATTTAAGTTCACAAATCATTATATACACCGTTGCGCTGCAAAATTATTATGTGTACAGCAATACGTTTGTTTGCATTGCTGAAGATGCCTGCTACCACGATCAATTCCAACATGTGATGATGCATGCTACGCTTTGGTGTTGGCTGTTTTAAGTATACTAAACTAATTTAAACCCGTACATCTTTATGCGCACCATTGCTTTGCAAAATTATTGCATGTACAACAATATGCGACTTGCTGCACAGATGGCAATACGGTTGCTTGCATTGCTGAATATACCAGCCACTGCTGCCAATTCCAGCAAGGTGTGACAACGTGCTATTGTTGAGCGGCAGCCACTTTACGTGCACTAAACTAATTTAAGTTCACAAATCATTATATATAATGTTGCCTTGCAATATTGTTATTCCTGCAATAGTACGTGGCTTGCTGCGTAGACAGCAATACGTTTGCTTTGGTTGCTTAATATGCCAGCTACCGCTGCTCATTACAACAAGTTGTTGGCGTGCACTGTGGCTGAGCAGTGGTCACGTTAAGTATACTAAACTATTTTAAGTTCACACATTGTTGTAGGCGGCATTTCCTCGCAAAATTGTTACATGTATACCAACGCTTTTGCTCATATTGCCGAATATATCAACTATCGCAGCCAATTACAACAGTTGGCTGATGCATGCTATGCTTGATGCAGACTATTTTAAGTATACTAAATTAATTTAAGTTCACAAATCATTATAGACAATGTTGCCTTGCAAAATTATTACATATAAGATAATATGCAACTTGCTGCGTTGACAGCAATACATTTGTTTGCATTGCTGAATACATCTGCTATCACTGCTTGTTCTTGCAAGCGGCAGATGCCTGCTATGATTTGGCGCCGACCGCTTTAAGCATATTAAACTAATTTAAGTTTATGCACCTTTATATGCAGTATTGACTTGCAAAATTCTTACGTGTACAATAATGTGCGGCTTGCTACATAGGCGACAATACATTTGCTTGCATTGCTTAGTATACCAGACTACCGCTGCCAATTCCAACATGACGTGAGCGCATGCTATGCTTAGGCATGGGCTGCTTTACGCACACTAAACTAATTTAAATTAATACGTTGTTACGGGTAGCACCGCCTTTCAAAATTATTGTGCATACACCAATACGTTTGCTAATATTGCTGAATACACAAACTATCACCACAGTTCCAACAAATGGCTAATATGCGCTATTATTGTGTGATGACTGCTTTAGGCACACTAAACTAATTTAAGTTCATACATCTTTATGCATAGTATTACCTTGCAAAATTAGTACACGTATAACAATACGCAGCTTACTGCACGGGCAGCAATACCTTTGCCGGCGTTGCTGAGTACACCTCGCCGCCATTGCGCATCCAAACAAGGTGTGGGCTGTAGCGCAGTTGCGGCTGCTTTAAGTATTTTAAACTAATTTGAGTTCACAAATCATTATAGACAACGTTGCCTTGCAAAATTATTACATATAATATAATACACGGCTTGCTGCATTGACAGCAATACATTTGTTTGCATTGCTGAATACGCCTATGCAACCGCTTGTATCGACAAGCGGCAGACGCGTGCTGGAAGTTGGCGTTGACTGCTTTAAGTTTATTAAACTAATTTAAGTTTATACATCTTTATATGCAGTATTGGCTTGCAAAATTATTACGCATACAATAATATGCAGCTTGCTGCATAGACGACAATACGCACACTTGCGTTGCTTAATATACTCAACCACCGCCGCCAATTCCAGCATGGCATGGGCGCACGCTATGATATGGCGATGGCCGCTTTACGTGTACTAAACTAATTTAAGTTAATGCGTTGTTACAAGTAGCACCGCCTTTCAAAAATTTTTACGCGTACACCGATACGTTTGCTAATATTGCTGAATACACAAATTATCACCACAGCCAAAACAAATGGTTGGCGCGCGCTATGATTTGGTAGCGATCGCTTTAGGTACACCAAACTAATTTAAGTTCATACATCTTTATGTGTAGTACTACCTTGCAAAATTAGTACGTGTATAACAATATGCGGCTTACTACACAAACAGCAATACATTTGCCAGCATTGCTGAGTATACCCACTACCACTGCTCGTTCCAACAAGGGGTGAGCGCGCGCTGTGGTGGAGCACGGCTGCTTTAAGTATACTAAACCAATTTAGGTTCATAAATCATTATAGATACTGTTGCGTTGCAAAATTATTATGTGTATAGCAATATGCTGCTTGCGTTGCTGAAGATGCCCGCTACCACCGGCAATTCCAACACGTGGCAGGTATGTGCTATGCTTTGGCGTTGGCTGTTTTAAGTATACTAAACTAATTTAAGCCCCGCATCTTTATGTGTAGTATTGCCTTGCAAAATTATTACAGGTATAACAATACACAGCTTGCTGCATAAACGGCAATATGGTTGCTCGCGTTGCTGAATATACAAGCCACCACCGATTTCAACAGTGTGTGACTGCGTTCTATTGTTGGGTGGCAGCCACTTTAAGTATACTAAACTAATTTAAGTTCATACACCGTTGTAGATAATGTTGCCTTGCAAAATTATTATTCATGCAATAATGTGCGATTTGCTGCGTGGGCAGCAATGCGTTTGCTTTGGTTGCTTAGTATGCCAACGACCGCCGCTCAGTACAACAAGCGGTTGGCGTGTGCTATGACTGAGCATGGTCACGTTATGTATACTAAACTATTTTAAGTTCATACATTGCTATAGGTGGCATACCCTCGCAAAATTGTTACGCACACACAAATGCATTTGCTTATATTGCCGAACATATCAACTACCGCAGCCAATTCCAACAGCGCGGCAGCGCGCGCTACGCTTGATGAAGACTAGTTTAAGTATACTAAACCAGTTTAAGTTCACAAATTATTATAGACGGCGTTACCTTGCAAAATTATTACATATAGGATAATATGCAGCCTACTGCGTTGACAACAATATGTTTGTTTGCGTTGCTTAATACGCCAGCTACTGCTGCTTGTTCCGACATGTGGCAGACGCATGCTATGATTTGGTGTTGGCCACTTTAAGCATATTAAACTAATTTAAGTTTATACATCATTATGTGCAGTATTTACTTGCAAAATTATTACGTGTAAAAAAATATGTGGCTTGCTGCACAAACGACAATACGTTTGCTTGCATTGCTTAATAGATCCAGCCGCCGCTGCCAGTCACAACATGCTGTGAGCACACGCTATGCTTGGGCTGTAGTCGCTTTACGTGTACTAAACTAATTTAAGTTAATGCATTGCTACTGGAGCACTGCCTTTCAAAATTATTACATGTACGCAGCTACATTTGCTAATATTGCTGAATACACAAACTATCACTGCGGTTCCAACAAGTTGGTGGCGTGCACTATGGTTGAGTGCCTCCCGCTTTAGGTGCATTAAACTAATTTAAGTTCGTGCATTTTTATGCATAGTGTTGCCTTGCAAAATTAGTACACGTATAACAATACGCGGCTTACTGCACAAACAGCAATATGGTTGCCGGCGTTGCTGAGTGTATCACAACTACTGTCGCCAGCCCCTCAACACGGTGTGGGCGCACGCTGTGGTTGGGTGGGGCTGCTTTAAGCATATTAAACTAATTTAAGTTTGCAAATCATTATAGACAGTGTTGCCTTGCAAAATTATTACATATAAGATAATATGCAACTTGCTGCGTTGACAGCAACACATTTGTTTGCGTTGCTGAATACGTCAGCTACCACAGCCTGTTCCAACAAGTGACAGACGCGTGCTATGGTTTGGCGTTGACTGTTTTAAGTATACTAAACTAATTTAAGCTTGTACATCTTTATGTGTAGTATTGCCCTGCAAAATTCTTACATGTACAACAATACGCGGCTTGCTGCATAGGCGATAATACGGTTGTCTGCGTTGCTTAATATACCCAACTACTACCGCACACAACAACATGTTGTGGGTGCATGCTATGATGTGGCAATGACCACTTTACGTGTACTAAACTAATTTAAGTTAATACGTTGTTACAGGTAGTGCTTACTTTCAAAATTGTTATGCGTACGCCAATACGTTTGCTAGCATTGCTGAATACATAAACTATCACCACGGTTCCAACAAATGGTTGGCATGCGCTATGGTTGGGTGCTGACTTCGTTAGATACACTAAACTAATTTAAGTTCATACAGCTTTATATGTAGTATTACCTTGCAAAATTAGTACACGTATAATAATACGCGGCTTACTGCACAAACAGCAATACATTTGACAGCGCTGCTGAGTGTACCTGCCACCACTGCCAGCTCCAACAAGGTGTAAACGCACGTTGTGGTTGAGCGTGACTGCTTTAAGTATACTAACTAATTTAAGTTCACAAACCATTATAGATACTGTTTCGTTGCAAATTTATTATGTGCACAGCAATACGTTTGCTCGCATTGCTGGGGGTGCCTGCTATTGCGAGCAATTCAAACACGCGGCAGGTGCACGCCACGATTTGGCATCAGCTGTTTTAAGTATACTAAACCGATTTAAGCTTGTACACCTTTATGCGTAGTATCGCCTTGCAAAATTATTACATGTACAACAGTACACCGCTTGCTGCACAGGTGGCAATACGGTTGCGTGCGCTGCTGACTATACCAGCCACCACTGCTAATTCAAGCAAGGCGTTACCGTGCGCTATTGTTGAGCAGCGACCACTTTAAGTATACTAAACTAATTTAAGTTAATACATCATTGTAGATAACGTTGCCTTGCAAAATTATTATTCATGCAACAATACACGGCTTGCTGCGTAGGCAGCAATACGTTTGCTTTGGTTGCTTAGTATGCCAACCACCGCCGCTCATTACAACGTGTGGTTGACATGCACTATGACTGAGCGACAGTCACGTTAAGTATACTAAACTATTTTAAGTTCATGCATTGTTATGGGCGGCATTTTCTAGCAAAAGTGTTACACGTACACAAATGCGTTTGCTAATATTGCCGAATATATCAACTATCACAGCCAATTCAAACGGCGTGGCTGATGCATGCTATGCTTGCTGCATACTACTTTGAGTACTCTAAATTAATTTAAGTTCACAAATCATTATAGGTGATGTTGCTTTGCAAAATTATTGTGTGTACGGCGATACGTGGCTTGCTGCATAGACAGTAGTACATTTGCTTGTATTGCTGAATACGCACGTCAGCGCTGACCATTCTAACAAGTGACGCACGCATGCTATGATTTTGTGCTGATTGCTTTAAATATACTAAACCAATTTAAGTTCGTAAATCTTTATGTGTAATATTGCCTCGCAAAATTATTACATGCACAAAAATATGCGGCTTGCTGCATAGACGGCAATACGTTTGCCACGTTTCATTTCTGAACGTATTCGTGCTATCATTGCCAGTTCCAGCAAGTGGTGAACACGCTATTGTATGGTGCAGTCGCTTTAAGTATACTAAACTAATTTAAGTTAATACATTATTATGGATGATACTGCCACGCAAATTTATTACGTGTACGCCAATACGTTTGCTAATATTACCGAATATGCCAATCACTGCCACACATTCCAACAAGTTGCAGGCGTACACTATGCTTGGATGCACGCTGCTTTAAGTATACTAAACTGTTTTAAGTTCACACACCTTTATGTGCAGTTTTACCTTGCAAAATTATTACATGTACAACAATATGCGTCTTGCTGCATAGCCGACAATACGTCTGTGTGCTTTGCTTAATATACCCAACTACTGCCGCCCGTTCCAGCATGCTGCAAGCGCATGCTACGGGGCAATGACCGCTTTACGCATGCTAAACTAATTTAAGTTAATATGTTGTTACATGTAGTGTCGCCCTTCAAAATTATTACGCGTACACCGATACGTTTACTAATATTGCTTAATATGCAAGCTATCACTACAGTTCCAGCAAACGGTCGGCATGCGCCATGATTGCGTGCTGACTGCTTTAGGTGCGCTAAACTAATTTAAGTTCATACATCTTTATGCATAGTATTACCTTGTAAAATTAGTACACGTATAACAATACGTGGCTTACTGCACAAACAGCAATACGTTTGCCAGCGTTGCTGAGTATACCCACTACCGCCGTCCACCCAACATTGGTGAGCGCGCGCTGTGGTGTGGCGGCAGCTGCTTTAAGTATACTAAACTAATTTAAGTTAATAAATTATTATAGATACTGTTGTGTTGCAAAATTATTATGGGTACAGCAATATGCCGCTTGCTGCATAGACAATAATGCATTTGCTTGTGTTGCTGAAGATGCCTGCTACCGTGAGCGATTCCAACATGCGGCAGGCGCGCGCTATGATTTGCTGCTGGCTGTTTTAAGTATACTAAACTAATTTAAGCTCGTACACTTTTATGTGTAGTATTGCCTTGCAAAATTATTACATGTACAACAATATGCATCTTGCCGCATAGCTGGCAATACGGTTGCTTGCGTTGCTGAATATACCAGCTAACACCATCAATTCAAACAAGGTTTGACTGCATGCTATTGTTGGGTGGCAGCCACTTTAAGTATACTAAACTAATTTAAGCTCGTACATCATTATAGATAATGTTGCCTTGCAAAATTATTATTCATGCGATAATATGTTGCTTGCTGCATAGACAGCAATAGGTTCACTTTGGTTGCTTAGTATGCCAACCACCGCCGCTCATTACAACAAGTGCTTGGCGTGCACTATTGCTGAGCAGCGGTCGCGTTAAGCATACTAAACTATTTTAAGTTAATACGTTGTTATAGGTGGCACCCCCCGCAAAATTGTTACGCGTGCACAAATGCGTTTGCTCATATTGCCGAATATATCAACCGCTGCAGCCAATTTCAGCGATGTTGGTGCACGCTATGCTTGATGCAGACTACTTTAAGTATACTAAACTAATTTAAGTTCGCAAATCTTTATAGACAGCATCGCCTTGCAAAATTATTACATGTAGGATAGTATGCAGCTTGCTTCGTTGACAGCAATAAATTTGTTTGCGTTGCTGAATATGCCTGCTACCACCGCTTGTTCCGACAAGTGGAAGACGCGTGCTATGATTCGGTGTTGACGACTTTAAGTATATTAAACTAATTTAAGTTTATACATCTTTATGTGCAGTATTGACTTGCAAAATTATTACGTGTACAGTAATATGCAGCTTACTGCATAGACGACAATACGTTTTCTTGCATTGCTTAATATACTCAACCGCTGCTGCTAATAACAACACGGTGCAGGCGCACGCTACGATGAGGCGGTGCCGCTTACGCGTATTAAACTAATTTAAGTTAATACGTTGTTACAGGTAGCACCGCCCCTCAATCAAAATTATTACGCATACACCGATACGTTTGCTAATGTTGCTAAATACACAAACCATCACTACAATTTAAACAACTAGCTGGCGTGCACTATGATTGGATGCTGACTGCTTTAGGTACACTAAACTAATTTATGTTCGTACATCTTTATGTGTAGTATTACCTTGCAAAATTAGTACATGTATAACAGTACGCGGCTTGCTGCACAAACAGTAATATGTTTGCCAGCATTGCTGAGTATACTCACTACTGCTGCCAATTCCAACACGAGATGAGCATGCGCTGTGGTGGAGCGGTGGCTGCTTTAAGTATATTAAACTAATTTAAGTTCACAAGCCATTATAGACGGCGTTGCCTTGCAAATTTATTACATGTAAAATAATGCATAACTTGCTGCGTTGGCAGCAATACATTTGTTTGTGTTGCCGAATATGCATGCTATCATTGCCCGTTCCGACAAGTTGCAAACGCACGCTATGATTTGATGCTGGCTGCTTTAAGTATATTAACCGATTTAAGTTTATACATCTTTATATGCAGTATTAACCCGCAAAATTATTATGCGTACAATAATATGCGGCTTGCTACATAGGTGGCAATACGTTTGCTTGCATTGCTTAATATACCAAACTGCCACCACTCGTTCAAACATGATGTGCACGCATGCTATGGTGGGGCAAGGTCCACTTTAAGTGTACTAAACTAATTTAAGTTAATACGTTGTTACAGGTGGTGCCGCCTTTCAAAATTATTATGCGTACACTGCTGCGTTTGCTAATATTATTAAATACGCAAACTAGCGCCACAGTTCCAACAAATGATCAGCACACGCTATGATTGCGTGCTAACTGCTTTATGTGCACTAAACTAATTTAAGTTAATACATCTTTATGCGTAGTATTACCTTGCAAAATTAGTATATGTATAACAATGCACGGCTTACTGCACAAACAGCGATACACTTGCCAGCATCGCTGAGTATACCCTGCTACCACCGCCCATTCCAACAACGTGTGCGTGCATGCTGCGGTTGGGTGGGGACCACTTTAAGTGTATTAAACTAATTTAAGTTCGCAAATCATTATAGACGTGGTTGCCTTGCAAAATTATTACATATAAGATACTACGTAGCTCGCCACGTTAACAGCAATACATTTGTTTGCATTGCTGAATATGCTTGCTACCGCCGCTTGTCACGACAGGTGGTAGCCGTGTGCTGTGGTTTAGTGTTGGCTGCTTTAAGTATATTAAACTAATTTGGATTTATGCATTTTTATATGCGGTATTAACTTGCAAAATTATTATGCGTACAATAATATGCGGATTGCTGCATAGACGACAACACGTTGCTTGCATTGCTTAATATACTAAACTACCGCCGCCATTCCAACACTATGCTGGCACACGCTATAATGTGGCGGGGCCACTTTACGTGTACTAAACTAATTTAAGCTAATACATTGTTACGGATGGCGCCACCTTTCAAAATTATTACGTGTACGCTGATACGTTTACTAATATTGCTTAATACGCAAACTATCACAACAATTCCAACAATTGGCTGGCACACACTATTATTGCGTGCTGACTGCTTTAGGTGCACTAAACTAATGCAAGTTCATACATCTTTATGCATAGTATTACCTTGCAAAATTAGTACACGTATAACAATACGCGGCTTACTGCACAAGCGGCCGTACATTTGCAGGCGTTGCTGAGTATACCCAAACTACCACTGCCAACCCAACAAGCGGCGAGCACATGCTGTTGTGTGGCAGGGCCACTTTAAGTATATCAAACTAATTTTAGTTAACAAATCATTTTAGATACTGTTGCATTACAAAATTATTATGTGTACAGCAATATGCTGCTTGCTGCATAGACAGCAATGCGTTTGCTTGCGTTGCTTAGGATGCCTGCTACCGCGAGCAATTACAACATGCAGCAAGTGCATGCTATGCTTTGGCGTTGACTGTTTTAAGTTTAATAAACTAATTTAAGCTCATACATCTCTATGTGTAGTATTGCCTTACAAAATTCTTACATGTACAATAATACATTACTTGTTACGTTGACGGCAATACAGCTGTCTGCATTGCCGAATATACCAGCTAACACCGCTGATTCCAACAAGGTGTGACCACGTGCTGTTGTTGAGCAGCAGACACTTTAAGCGTGATAAACCAATTTAAGTTCATACATCGTTGTAGATAATGTTGCCCTGCAAAATTATTATTCATGCAATAATGCACAGCTTGCTGCATAGACAGCAATACGTTTGCTTTGGTTGCTTAGTACGCCAGCTACTGTCGCTCGTTACAACAAGTGATTGACGCGCACTATGACTAGGCAGAAGTCACATTAAGCATACTAAACTATTTTAAGTTCATACATTGTTATAGCTGGCATTTCCTCGCAAAATTGCTGCACGTATACAAACGCACTTGCTCATATTGCCAAAAATATCAACTACCACAGCCAATTCCAACAGCAGGGCTGCTGCATGCTATGCTTGATGCAGACTACTTTAAGTATACTAAACTAATTTAAGTTCACAAATCATTATAGACGCCGTTGCCTTGCAAAATTGTTACATATAAGATAATACGCAGCTTGCTGCGTTGACAGCAATACATTTGTTTGCGTTGCTGAAGACGTCCGCTACCACCGCTTGTTCTAACAGGTGGCAGATGCCTGCTATGATTTGGTGTTGGCTGCTTTAAGTATATTAAACCAATTTAAGTTTATACACCTTTATATGCAGTATTGACTTGCAAAATTATTACACGTACAATACTACACTGCTTGCCGCATAGACGATAATACGTTTGCTTGCATTGCTTAATATACCAAACTACTGCCGCTCGTTCCAGCACGGTGTGCATGCGCGCTATGATTGGTTGGTAGCCGCTTTGCGTGCGCTAAACTAATTTAAGATAATACGTTGTTACAGGTAGCACTGCCCTTCAAAATTATTACGTGTACACCAGTACGTTTGCTAATATTGCTGAATACACAAACTATCACCGCAGTTCCAACAAATGGTTGGCGCGTGCTATGATTGGGCGCTGGCTGCTTTAGGTACACTAAACTAATTTAAGTTCGTACATCTTTATGCATAGTATTGCCTTGCAAAATTAGTACGTGTATACCAATATGCAACTTACTGCACAAATAGCAATACATTTGCCAGCATTGATGAGTATATCCAAACTACCACCGCCCATTCCAACAAGTGGTTGGTATGCACTGTGGTGTGGCGGGGCTGCTTTAAGTATATTAAACTAATTTAAGTTCACAAACCACTATAGACAATGTTGCCTTGCAAAATTGTTACACATAAGATAATACGCGGCTTGCTGCATTGACAGCACTACATTTGTTTGCATTGCTGAAGATGCCAGCCACCATGAGCAATTCCAACACGCGGTGAGCGCGCGCTATGATTCAGTGTTGACTGTTTTAAGTATACTAAACTAATTTAAGTTCATACATCTTTATATGTAGTTTTGCCTTGCAAAATTGTTACAAGCGCAACAATACACGACTTGCTGCATAGGTGGCAATACGGTTGCTTGCGCCGCTGAATATACAGACTACATCTGCCAACTCCAACAAGGCGTGACCGCGCGCTATGGTCAAGCAGCAGCTGCTTTAAGTATACTAAACTAATTTAAGTTCGTACACCATTGTAGATAATGTTGCCTTGCAAAATTATTATTAGTGCAATAATAAACAGCTTGCTGCGTAGACAGTAATGCATTTGTTTTAGCTACTTAGTGCGCCAACTACTGCCGCCAATTACAACAAGTGGTTGGCGTGCACTGTGACTGAGCCGCAGTCACGATAAGTATACTAAACTATTTTAAGTTCATACACTGTTATAGCTGGCATTTCCTCACAAATTTGTTACGCGTGCACAAATGCATTTGCTTATATTGCAAAATATATCAACCACCACAGCAAATTTCAACAGTAGGGTGGAGCACGCTATGCTTGATGCAGACTACTTTAAGTATACTAAACTAATTTAAGTTAACAAATAATTATAGACAATGTTGCCTTGCAAAATTATTACACATAAGATAATACGCGGCTTGCTACGTTGACAGCAATACATTTGTTTGCGTTGCTGAATACGCCAGCTACCACAGCCTGGTCCGACAAGCGGCAAATGCGTGCTACGATTTGGTGCTGGCTGCTTTAAGTATATTAAACTAATTTAAGTTTATACATCTTTATACGCAGTATTGGCTTGCAAAATTATTATGTGCACAACAATACATGGCTTGCTGCATAGACAACAACACACTTGCTTGCAGCGCTCAATGTACCCGACCGCCTCTGCACATTCCAGCATGATGCTGGTGCGTGCTACAGTGTTGGCAGCGGCTGCTTTACGCATACTAAACTAATTTAAGTTAATACGTTGTTACAGGTGGCGTCACCATTCAAAATTACTACATGTACACCGATACATTTACTAATATTGCTGAATACGCAAACTATCACTGCAGTTCCAACAAATGATTGGTGCGTGCTGTGATTGGGTGCTGACTGCTTTAGGTACACTAAACTAATTTAAGTTCATACATCTTTATGCATAGTATTACCTTGCATGATTAGTACATGTATAACAACGTGCAGCTTGCTGCACAAACAGCGATGCATTTGCCAGCATTGCTGAGCATACCCAAACCACCACACGTCCAAACAATGGGTGAGCGCTTGCTGTGGTGAGGCTGTTTCCGCTTTAAGTGTATTAAACTAATTTAAGCTCACAAATCATTATAGACGATGTTGCCTGGCAAAATTATTACACATAAGATAATATGCAGCTTGCTGCGTTGACAGCAATACATTTGTTTACATTGCTGAATACGCCTGCTACTACTGCTTGTCGCGGCGGGTGGCGGATGCGCACTATGATTTGGTGTTGGCTGCTTTAAGTATATTAAACTAATTTAAGTTTATACATTTTTATATGCAGTATCGGCTTGCAAAATTATTATGCATACAATAATATGCAGCTTGCTGCATATACAACAACACGTTTGCTTGCATTGCTTAATCTACCAAACTACAGCCGCCACCACAGCATGATGCAGGCGCATGCTATGGTGCAGCAAGCGCCGCTTTACGCATACTAAACTAATTTAAGTTATTACGTTGTTACAGGTAGCACAACCTTTCAAAATTATTGTGCATACACCGATACGTTTACTAATATTGCTGAACGCACAAACTATCACAGCAGTTCCGATGCACCGTTGGCACATGCTATGATTGCGTGCTGACCGCTTTAGATACACTAAACTAATTCAAGTTCATGCATTTTTATGTGTAGTATTACATTGCAAAATTAGTATGTGTATAACAATATGCGGCTTACTGCACAAACAGCGATGCGTTTGCCGGCATTGCTGAGTATGCCCACACTGCCACCCATTCCAACAAGTGGTGGGCACGTGCTGTGGTGAAGCGCAGGCCGCTTTAAGTATACTAAACTAATTTTAGTTCACAAATCATTATAGATACTGTTGGGTTATAAAATTATTATGCGTACAGCAACGTGCTGCTTGCTTGCGTCGCTGTAGATGCCTACTACCACTAGCAATTCCAACACGCTGCAGGTGCGCACTGTGCTTTGGTGTTGGCTGTTTTAAGTATACTAAACTAATTTAAGCTCATGTATCTTTATGTGTAGTATTGCCTTGCAAAATTATTACTTGTACAGCGATGCATTACTTGCTGCATGGGTGGCAATACAGCTGCTTGCGTTGCTGAATATACCGGCTACCGCCGCAGATTCCAACAAGGTGTTGCCGCGCGCTATTGTTGAGCAGCGGCTGCTTTAAGTACGCTAAACTAATTTAAGTTCGTACATCGTTGTAGATAATGTTGCCTTGCAAAATTATTATTCCTGCAACAATATGCAGCTTGCTGCATAGACAACAATACGTTTTCTTTGGTTGCTTAGCATTCCAACAGCTGTTACTCATTACAACAAATGGTTGGCGCGCACTACAACTGAGTGGCAGGCGCATTAAGTATACTAAACTATTTTAAGTTCGTACATCGTTATAGGTGGTATTTCCTCGAAAAATTGCTACGCATACACAAATGCGTTTGCTAATATTGCCGAATATGTCAACCATCACTGCCAATACAACAGCAGAGCTGGTGCATGCTATGCTTGCTGCAGACTGTTTTAAGCATACTAAACTAATTTAAGTTCGCAAATCATTATAGATAATGTTGCCTTGCAAAATTATTACATATAAGACAATACGCGGCTTGCGCGTCGACAGCGGTGCATTTGTTTGCATTGCTGAAGACACCAGCTACCATTGCTTGTTCTGACAAGTGGCAGACGCGCGCTATGATTTGGTGCTGGCTGCTTTAAGTATATTAAACTAATTTAAGTTTATACGTCTTTATGCATAGTATTACCTTGCAAAATTAGTACAGGTATAACAGTACGCGGCTTACTGCACGAATAGCGATATGTTTGCCAGCATTGATTAGTGTACCACAACCACTACCATCAATTCCAACAAGTGGTGGCCGCACGCTATTGTGGGCAAGGGCCGCTTTAAGTATATTAAACTAATTTAAGTTCACAAATCATTATAGACAAGGTTGCCTTGCAAAATTATTACACATAAGATAATATGCGGCTTACTGCGTTGACAGCAGTACATTTGTTTGCGTTGCCAAATACACCAGTTACCGTGGCTTGTTCAGACAAGCGGCAGACACGTGCTATTGTTCGGCATTGACTGCTTTAAGTATATTAAACTAATTTAAGCTTATACATCTTTATATGAAGTATTGCCTTGCAAAATTATTACGCGTACAATAATATGTGGCTTGCCGCATAGACGACAATACGTATGCTCGCGTTGCTTAATATATTCAACTATCGCCGCCAGTTCCAACATGGCATGCACACACGCTAGGCTTGGGCAAGGGCTGCTTTACTTGTACTAAACTAATTTAAGTTAATACGTTGTTACTGGTAGCGCCGCCTTTCAAACTATTACGCACACACTGATACGTTTGCTAATATTGCTGAATACGCAAACCGCCACTGCAGTTCCAACAAACAGGTGGCGCGTGCTATGATTGCGTGTTGACCGCTTTAGGTACACTAAACTAATTTAAGTTCACACATCTTTATGTGTAGTATTATCTTGCAAAATTAGTAAGTGTATAACAATATGCGGCTTACTACACAAACAACAAGACATTTGCAAGCATTGCTGAGTATGCCCACTACCGCCGCCCGTTACAACAAGGTGCAAACGCATGCTGCAGTTGGGCGGGGCTGCTTTAAGTATACTAAACTAATTTAAGTTCACAAATCATTATAGCTGCTGTTACGTTGCAAATTTATTATGCGTACAGCAATACACCGCTTGCATTGCTGAAGATGCCAGCTACCGCTGGCAATTCCAACATGCAGCTGGTGCATGCTATGATTTGATGTTAGCTGTTTTGCGTGTACTAAACTAATTTAAGTGCATACACCTTTATGCGTAGTATCGCCTTGCAAAATTATTACATGTACAACAATACACGGCTTGCTGCATAGATTGCAATATGGCTGCCTGCATTACTGAATATACCAGCCGCTGCCGCCAATCCAAACAAGGTGTTACCACGCGCTATTGTTTGGCAGCAGCCACTTTAAGTATACTAAACTAATTTAAGTTCATACATCATTGTAGATACTGTTGCGTTGCAAAATTATTATTCGTGCAATAATACGCGGCTTGCTGCGTAAACAGCAATACACCTGCTTCGGCCGCTTAGTATGCCAATTACCGCCGCACATTACAACAAGTGCTTGGCGTGCGCTATGGCTGAGCGGCAGTCGCGTTAAGTATACTAAACTATTTTAAGTTCATACATTGTTATGGGTGGTGTTTTCCACGCAAAATTATTATGCATACACAAATGCATTTGCTAATATTGCCGAATATATCAACTACCGCAGCCAATTCCAACAGCATGGTGCGTGCATGCTATGCTTGGTGCAGACTACTTTAAGCGTACTAAACTAATTTAAGTTCACAAATCGTTATAGACAATGTTGCCTTGCAAAATTATTACATACGCGGTAATACGCGGCTTGCTGCATTGACAGCAATACGTTTGTTTACATTGCTGAATGTGCCTGCTACCACAGCTTGTTCAAACAAGTGGCGGACGCGCACTATGGTTTGGTGTTGGCTGCTTTAAGTATATTAAACTAATTTAAGTTTATACATCTTTATGCGCGGTATTGACTTGCAAAATTATTACACGTACAATAATATGCGACTTGCTGCATAGACGACATTACGTTTGCTTGCATTGCTTAATATGCCCAACTACCACCGCCCATCTCAACATGCTGCGAGTGCACGCTATGCTTGGGCGAGGGCTGCTTTACGTGTACTAAACTAATTTAAGTTAATGCATTGTTACGGGTAGCGCAGCCTTTCAAAATTATTACGTGTACACTGGTACATTTGCTAATATTGCCGAATACGCAAACTACCACCACAGCCCCAACAAATTGTTGGCACATGCTATGATTGGGCGCTGGCTGCTTTAGGTGCACTAAACTAATTTAAGTTCATGCGTCTTTACGTGTAGTATTACATTGCAAAATTAGTACGTGTATAACAATACACGACTTACTGCACAAGCAGCAATACGTTTGCCAGCACTGCTGAGTGTGCCAACAACCACGCCAACCCCAACAAGTTATGGACGCATGCTGTGGTTGGGTGGGGCTGCTTTAAGTGTATTAAACTAATTTAAGTTTATACATTTTTATATGCAGTATTGACTTGCAAAATTATTGCACGTACAATAATATGCGGCTTATCGCATAGACGACAATACATTTGCTTGTGTTGCTTAATATACCTGATTACTGCTGCCCATCCCAACATGCTGTGAGCACGTGCTATAATGGAGCGTGGCCAGTTTACGTGTACTAAACTAATTTAAGTTAATACATTGCTGCAGGTAGTGTCGCCTTTCAAAATTATTACGCATACGCCGATACGTTTACTAATATTGCTAAATACACAAACTAGCGCTGCAGTTCCAACAAATGGCTGGCGTCTGCTATGATTGAGTGCTGACTGCTTTAGGTATACTAAACTAATTTAAGTTCGTACATTTTTATGTGTAGTATTACCTTGCAAAATTAGTACATGTATAACAATACGCGGCTTACTGCACAAACAGCAATACATTTACAAGCATTGCTGAGTATATTCACTACCGCTGCCAGTCCCAACAAGTGATTGCTGCATGCTACGATTGAGCGCTGACTGCTTTAGATACACTAAACTAATTTAAGTTCATGCATCTTTATGCGTAGTATTACCTTGCAAAATTAGTACATGTATAACAGCGCACAGCTTGCTGCACAAACAGCAATACGTTTGTCAGCATTGCTGAGTGTACCCGGGCTGCTGCTGCCAATTACAACTGGGTGGGTGGCAAGCATGTGCTGTGGTGGGGCGGAAGCCGCTTTAAGCATACTAAACTAATTTAAGTTCACAAACCATTATAGATACTGTTGCATTGCAAAATTATTATGTGTACAGCAATATGCTGCTTGCTGCATAGACGGCGGCGCGTTTACTTGCATTGCTGAAGGCGCCGGCTACAGTGGGCAATTCCAATGTGTGGCGGGTGCATGCTATGATTTGACGCTGGCTGTTTTAAGTATACTAAACTAATTTAAGCTCATACAGCTTAGGCGCAGTATTGCCTTGCAAAATTATTACACGTACAACAATGCGCGGCTTACTGCATAGATGGCAATATGGTTGCTCGCATTGCTGAATATACTGGCCGCCGCCGTCAATTACAACAAGGTGTGACTGCGCGCCATGGTCAAGCAGCGGTCACTTTAAGTATACTAAACTAATTTAAGTTCATACATCGTTGTAGGCAGTGTTGCCTTGCAAAATTAGTATTCATGCGATATTACATGGCTTGCTGCGTAGTCGGCAACACGTTTGCTTTGGTTGCTTAGTATGCCAGCCACCGCCTCTCATTACAACAAGCAGCTGGCGTGCACTATGGCTGCGCTGTTGTAGCGTTATGTATACTAAACTATTTTAAGTTCATACATTGTTATATGTGGCATCTCCTCACAAAATTGTTATGCGTACACAAACGCATTTGCCAATATTACCGAAGCTACCAACTATCACAGCCAATTCCAACGCTGGGGCAGATGCGTGCTATGCTTGATGCAGACTACTTTAAATATACTAAACTAATTTAAGTTCACAAATCATTATAGACAATGTTGCCACGCAAAATTATTACATATAAGATAATACGCGGCTTGCTGCGTTGACAGCAATACTTTTGTTTGCGTTGCTGAATGCACCAGCTGCCGCTGCTTGCTCCAACAAGTGGTAGACGCGTGCTATGATTTGGCGTTGGCTGCTTTAAGTATATTAAACTTATTTAAGTTTATACATCTTTATATGCAGTATTGGCTTGCAAAATTATTGCGCGTACAATAATGTGCGGCTTGCTGCGTAGACGACAACGCATTTGCTTGCATTGCTTAATATACTCAAGCATCGCTGCCTGCCCAAGCTTGATGTTAACACACGCTATGATGAGGCTGGGGCCGCTTTACGCATACTAAACTAATTTAAGTTAATGCGTTGTTACAGATGGCGCTGCCTTTCAAAATTATTACGCGTACACTGATACGTTTGCTAATATTGCTTAATACACAAGCTATCGATGCAGTTCCAACAAATAGTTGGCACATGCTATGATTTGGCACTGACTGCTTTAGGTACACTAGACTAATTTAAACCCATACATTTTTATGCATAGTATTACCTTGCAAAATTAATACACATATAACAATATGCGGCTTACTGCACAAATAACAATACATTTACAAACATTGCTGAGTATACTCACTACCACCGCACGTTCCAACAATGTGTGAGTGCACATTGTAGTGTTGCGGGGACCACTTTAAGTATGTTAAACTAATTTAAGTTCACAAATCATTATAGACAATGTTGCCTTGCAAAATTGTTACATATAAGATAATGCACAACTTGCTGCGCTGACAGCAATACAGTTGTTTGCATTGCTGAATACGCCAGCTACCACTGTCTGTTCTGACAGGTGGCGGCTGCATGCTGCGGTTTGGCGTTGGCTGCTTTAAGTGTATTAAACTACTTTAAGTTTATACATCTTTATATGCGATATTGGCTTGCAAAATTATTACATGTACAATAATATGCGGCTTGCTGCATAGCCGACAATGCGTTTGCTTGCATTGCTTAATATACACAACTACCACCGCCAGTTCCAACGTGTTGTTAGCATGCACTATGATGAGGTGATGGCCACTTTACGCGTACTAAACTACTTTAAGTTAATACGCTGTTACGTGTAGCAGCGCCTTTCAAAATTATTACGCGTACACAGATACGTTTGCTAATATTGCTGAATACACAAACTAGCGCCGCGGTTCCAACAAACGGTTGGTACACGCTGTGATTGGGTGCTGACTGCTTTAGGTACACTAAACTAATTTAAGTTCGTACACCTTTATGTGCAGTATTGCCTTGCAAAATTAGTACACGTATAACAATACGCAGCTTACTGCGCAAACAGCGGTGCGTTTGTCAGCATTGCTGAGTATACTCACCGCGGCCGCCAATTCCAACAAGGACGTGCACGTGCTTTGGTGTAGCAGGGCCGCTTTAAGTATACTAAACTATTTTAAGTTCACAAAGCATTATAGATACTGTTGCATTGCAAAATTGTTATGTGTACAGCAATACGCTGCTTGCTGCGTAGACAGCAGCATGTTTGCTTGCATTGCTGAAGGTGCCTGCCACCACGAGCAATTACAACATGCGGCGGGTGCACGCTATAATTTGGTGTTAGCTGTTTTAAGTATACTAAACTAATTTAAGCCGGTACACCTTTATGTGTAGTATAGCCTTGCAAAATTATTACATGTACAACAACACACAGCTGCTGCATAGATGGCAATACTGTTGCTCGCGTTGCTTAATAGACCAGCCGCTGCTGCCACTTCCAACAAGGCGTTACTGCGTGCTATTGTTTAGCGGCGGCCGCTTTAAGTGTATTAAACTAATTTAAGTTCATACATCGTTGTGGATACTGCTGCCTTGCAAAATTAATGTTCACACAGTAATACGCAGCTTGCTGAGTAGACAGCAGTGCATTTGCTCTGGTTGCTTAATGTGCCAACCGCCGCTGTGCATTACAACAAGCAGTTTGCGTGCACTATGGCTGAGAAGTGGTCGCGTTAAGTATACTAAACTATCTTAAGTTAATACATTGTTATAGGCAACATTTGCTCACAAAATTGTTACGCGTACACAAGCATGCTTTTCAATATTGCCTAATATATCAACTATCACAACCGATTCCAACAGTGGGGCTAATGCATGCTATGCTTGATGCAGACTACTTTAAGTACACTAAATTAATTTAAGTTCACAAATCATTATGGGTGCTGTTGCTTTGCAAAATTGTTGTGTGTACGGCAATACGAGACTTGCTGCGTAGCGGGCGGCACACTTGCCTGTGTTGCCGAATATGCCAGCAATCACCAATCATTCCAACAAGTGGCTGGCGCATGCTATGATTTTGTGCTGATTACTTTAAGTATACTAAACTAATTTAAGTTCATACACCTTTATGTGTTGTCTTGCCTTGCAAAATTATTACATGTGCAGTGTTACGCAGCCAGCTGCGTAGACAGCAACGCGTTTGCCCACTTCGCTTCTGAACGTATCCACACTATCACTGTCCGTTACAGCAAGTGATGAACATGCACTATTGCTTGGCGTGACCGCTTTAAGTATACTAAACTAATTTAAGTTTGTACATTGTTATAGGTGCTATTGCCCCGCAAAATTATTACGCGTACGCCAACACGCTTGTTTGTGCTGCTGAATACACACGTCACTGCTGCCAATTGCAACAAGGCACAGGTGCATGCTGTGGTTGTGCGGTGACAACTTTAAGCACACTAAACTAATTTAAGTTTGTACATTGTTATGCATTATTTTACCTTGCAAAATTCTTACGTATGTGGCAATATGCTTGCTTGCACTAATGAATATATCCTTACTAGCATCGCTGTTTACAACAGGGTACGTGCTGATGCTATTGTTGCGCAGCAGTCACTTTAAGTATACTAAACTAATTTAAGTACACACCTCGTTATAAATAATATTACACTGCAAAATTATCGTGTGTATGCTAATACGCAACTTACGGTATAGATAGCAATATATTTGCTTGCATTGCTGAATATACCAAAGCTGTCGCCGATCGTTACAACAACGTTGTGCATGACAGCTTTAAGCATACTAAACTAATTTAAGTTAATGTGTTGTTATGGGTAACATCGCCTGCAAAATCATTATGCATGCAGCAATACGGCTACTTGTGTTGCTGAATATACCAATTTTTACTGCCGTTAGTTACAATAAAATGTATGCATATGCTATGGTAAACCGTGGTCGTTTTAATTATACCACACTAATTTAAGTTCGTACATCTTTAGGCGTAGTACTGCCTTGCAACTTTAGTATGCATACAACGATATGCAATTTGCTGCATAGACAACAACACGTTTGCTCGCATTACTAAATATACACAATTGCTACTGTCAATTACAATAAGGTGTTTGTGCATACTATGATTTAGCTTGCAATGCTTTAAGTATACTAAACTAATTTAAGTTCGTATGTTGTTATAGCCGGTATTTACTTGCAAAGCTGTTGTGTGTATAATAATACGTGACGCGCGTTGCTGAATATACCCGGCCGGGCAGCCTACTACAACAAGTGGTTAGCGTGCACTACGCTGTGGCAGAGCCGCTTAGATATACTAAACTAAATTAAGTTCATGCATCATTATAGGTTGCATTTCCTTGCAAAATTAGTATGCGTACAAAAATGTGCGGCAGGCTGCATAGACAGTAATGTGTTTACTTGCGTTACTGCGTATGCTAAGCTACCACAGTCTGCTACAACAAGCAATTCATACACGCTATTGTGTTGCTTTGCCACTTTAGGCATACTAAACTAATTTAAGATAACACGTTGTTATTGGTAGTATGCGTTTGCAAAATTATTACGCATATTGTAATACGCAGCTTACTGCACCAGCAGCACTACTTTTTCTTGCGTCGCTTAATATACATACTGCCGCCAACTACAACAGCGCACAAGCACGTGTAGTTATTTGACAGTGGCAACTTTAAGAATGTTAAACTGCTTTAAGTTCGTACATTGTTATGCATAGCATTATACTGCAAAATTGTTATGTATACAACAATTTGCAGATTACTTCATAGACAATAATACGTTTGTTCGTGTTGCTGAATATAGCCAACACCGCTGCAGCCGATTACAATAAGGCATGCGTGCGTGCTATAATTTGGCGACTGCTTACTTATGTACACTAAACTAGTTTATGTTAATACGTTGTTATAGGCAGCATCGCCCTGCAAAATTGTTACATGTACAACAATATGTGGCTTGCTTCGTGGACGGCAGTATGCCAGCCTGTGGTGCTGAATATGTTTGCACCCAGCTATTACAACAACGCATTGCCGCTTTAAGTACACCAAACTGATTTAAGTCAATACATCATTATAAACGGCGTTATTTTGCAAATTTATTATGCATACAATATTCTATGTTTTTCTTCGTAGACAACAATACGTTTGTTTGCATCACCGAATCTTGCTGCACTACTGCTGCTCATGGCAATAAGGCATGGGCGTGTGCTGTGGTGTAGCGTGCCGCCACTTTATGCACACTAAACTAATTTAAATTAATACATTGTTATAGCCAGTATTGGCATGCAAAATTATTATGCATACAATAATACGCGGTTTGCTCGCATTGCTGAATATACCAACGCTACCATTGCCAACTACAACAAGCGGTGAGAGCACGCTGCAGTGCGGCACGGCAACTTTAAGTATACTAAACTAATTTAAACTATTACGTTGTTGTTGGCTGTGTTGCCTTGTAAAATTATTCCATGTACAAGAATACACGGCTTGCTGCATGGCAACAATACATTTGCTTGCATTGCTGAATATACATATCGCAGCTACCAATTACAGCGAAGCACTAACGCGTGCTGCAGTAGTGTGCGGTCAACTTTAAATCTACTAAACTAATTTAAGTTAACGCATTGTTATGCATAGCGTCACCGTGCAAAAATATTACGTATGCAATCATCCGTAGCTTGCTTCATAGACAGCAATAAGTTTGTTTGCGTTGCTTACTGTGGCCTCAGCACCGTTGCCGGTTACAACAGGTGCTTTGGCGCTGCAGTTGTGCCGACAGCAACTTTAGGCACGCTAAACTAATTTATGTTCATGCGTCGTTATGCATAGTGTTACATTGCAAAATTATTACGTATACAATAACACACAGCGTACTTCATAGACGATGCTGCATTACATTGCATTATGTGCTTTGCTAAGAATGGTTCAGCCCTTATGTGTTTTTAAAAGTAACTAACCAATGTTTGGCTTGCGTGCAAAATTATTTTTAACACAACAACTGGTGGCAACACAACAACAGTGTCAACACAATTTCAGCGTATATAAAAACAAAACGTAATTGCCGTCATTTAGAATAATACGAAACGTGCGGCTTTGGTTATAAACGTCACACCTGCATTTATAAGCTTGTTTACATTTTTTTGTTGGCCGCTGTGTATTTGCTCTAGTTTTTGCTTGAAAACTTATCTATCTTTCTCTGTTTTTAAACAGCGCATTATTATTGCATAAACTGTTGTGCACGCAAAAATGCAAGTAAATGTTTATTTGAAAGAAGTGTGACAACGGTATAAACTGTGCACGTTGGCAGCTTTGATACAAAGCCTGCTTTGCGCCACCCCGTGGTACGGATATTGTGTTTGGTGACTTAAACAAGGCTACGATGTGCACGATTACAATAACAGCAAACAATCAAATAAGGGCTGCTTTAATCACAACAATTGCATCCGCGTATAGAAGCTGCTTAGTTTTATTTGCTTTTTTTAGGTGCGGGGTTTGACATCCGGTTAAAAACCAGCGTGCCAAAGCTTTGTTATAGTGGCAGTACACAACTAGTTCACGGCTTGCCTAACACATAAAAATGTGCCGGTTAACTCAGCGCTACTATTATACTAAGTGCATGGGTAATCGGTGACAGTACATGCCACAAAAATATTTTGGACATGACAGCTACTACAGTATAAAAACAGGGCAGACGACGTTGTATTTTACTGTGCAAAGCCTGCAAACAATCAGCACGTCAGATTACTGCGCAGCAAAAACAAAGGCTGTATTTTGACATTTTTTATGTTAGTAGCCTACAAACAGCAGCGGTACAACAACTGCTATTGTAAACAATCAGCATGCTATTATTACTACCAATTGCTCGTACCACAACGCACGCATAAACTTGCATTATTCCGTACACTAAAACGCCGTAGCCCGCTGCAGCGTGATAAAGCACTATAAAAACATAATAAGTGTAGATAGCTTACTGCCTAATAGGCGTTGCACTGTCTACTTACACGAAAGCGTGTTGCGCTTCTTCGCTGTCAAGCTGTACTGCAGTTTACTGTTCGGTTAACCACCCCTCTTGCACTGCGGTTATACAAAGGCTATTATGCAAGTTGCTTTATACACCAGTGTTGTATATACGGATGCTATTGCTGCACCTTGGCTGCACCGGTTGTATTACTTGCACGTCGGAGCAAGCAATAAACTAGCTGTTGCTTTGCTGTGCTTGTGTATTGGTAAGCTTTATGGCGCTGCAGACTGTACTGCGTAAAGTTTGTTTATGCAAGTACGCATGAATATTATAGTGTGGCACAGTTAAACAACGTAGTATAACTTTACTGAACGGCAGTATACATTTTGCATACTTGCTGCATGCTAAAATTATTAATTCATTCAAAGATGCCAAATTGCGCATTTTGTCGCGTTTTGCACCAAATAGCATCTTGTACAAGTGTTTACTTAGCAAATATTTTTATTTGTCAACCGGTACTCACGGTAAGGTTTAACTGCTGTTGTTGTAAAACTATCTTTTTTACAAAACTTACACCATTATGATGCGTTTCAGCTACTGGTGTGTATTCGTTTCCGCTAAAGCAACAACAATTATATAATACGTGCTTGCACCTTGCTGGAAGTTGGCGTTTACTTATTTTATATATAATAGTATACTGTTTGCTGCATAGACAATTATGCATTTGCTTGAATTGCTGACTATAATCCTATAACAACAGCGGTTTCCAACAAGGCGGTGGTGCGCGCTGCAGTTACTGCTTTAAATATGGTAAACCAACTCGAGTGTGCACTTGTTGTTGACAGCGCTGACAAGAAACAGTCTTGTGTAAACATTGAATAATTGCCACAGCTCGTGTTTGCAGCAAACGCTACAAACTGCGCAACAGCACCGCGTGCTTGATATTTTTGTTGCACCAGCGTGTAAGTATCAGCAATTACAACAATTTAGTTTTTGACAGCAGCCGCGCGTTCCAACAGCTTGTTGCTGATTTAAATCTGCTTTGCGAATTGTGCATCGCAACACGCAACGCGCGCGCGATGTTGTGCCCTTTGATAGCAAATATAGTTTTACACATAATTATCGGCTGTGATTTTGTTGCTGACAGCAGCACTAGCTTGTACGCCGCTGGTTACTAAAACGTTGTTTTGCTTGTAGAGTTGTAGCATCTCCGCTTGTTTAATATTAGTTTTTTGCCAGTCGCACCCATTGTATAACTACAACTTTGTGCTGTTTGTATTGTACACTTGTTGTTGTAAGCACGTTAGCTATACTCTTGAAATTACTGCGCGTTACTGTACTTTTTTTATTACAGTTGCTTATAACCGGTTACAAGCAGCGCGCTGCTAAACTTTTGGGCCGAGTATACGCACCGTTCACGGTTGCAAACAATCGGCGAACACACCGGGCTACGTGATGCGGGTCGTTGGGTCGCAAAAGCACAAAGCGTTCTAGCGTTGCTAGCATAAAATTCTTACAACACGGCGCCGCTCAAATGTAATAACTGCACAGCACAGCAGCTGCATCAATCTTACCGATATTGCAGCAACGGCAAATAGGCAAAACGCTGCGGCTGCTGTGCGCGGAGCTTGTAGGCTGCTTGCCAACTAACCTTGCAATTTAACAGATAACGGCACTAATGCTTTGTGCGGCCGTTCTTATTTAATGCAGCCAGATAAGCGACAACACGCCAGTTTAACACTTTATTGTAGCGCACCTAAGTTAAATCATTACTTATTTGTATAAGCATATGCACAGCAATTCGTAAGGTTTTGTGTTTAATAACCCCTCTTTGTTTTATTTTTGGTTTAATCACTGCTAATCTGATTTAGTATTAACACGAACCAGACCAGACTGCACAGCGGTTGCGCAGCCGTTAACTGCCAAACCTTTGCTGTGTTAGCTAAGTGTTATTTTTGGCGCAGTTTTATAATAATGTAACAAAAGCAAAAATATTGTTAACACAACTAAAATTTGTTCGTACATACAACGCAATACCCAAGTATTATATTTTGTGTGCTGTACGGCTTTGTTTTATAAAATAGCAAACATACAATAGTAGTCGTGCTTAGACGTGCCGTTGCTAAACCTGACATAATGCGCAGCATTTAACGCAAGCAAAATTTTTTCAAGCTGGTGTTTCACAGCATCGTGTACTTTGTTAAGGGTGCTGCTGCGCTTGCATATTTTTAAAGGTAACCGGCGAATCTTTAGTTTGTGGTAAAATTTGTTTTGGACACAACACTTATTAGCAGCACGGCCAATGAATAAGCATAGCTTTGCTGTGTATAAAAACAAAATGTAAGCTGATATTAAAAATAGTATTAGACACGCAATCTTAATTATAAATATTACGTTTGCATTTATAAGTTTGTCTGCAGTTCTTTGATAGTTATGGTATGCTTGCTTTTGTTTTGTTTGAAGGCTTTTTTTAAACGGCACGCCGTTACTGCGTAAGTTGTCGTGCATGCAAAAAAATGTGAATAAACAGTTAACGTGTGAGTTTGCTGCTACAGCATAAACAATGCACGCCAGTAGCTTTGATACAACGTGTGCTTACTGCAATGGGTACCAGCTAAGCAAGTATAATACTAAAACAGCCTAAGCGCAGCTAAAACAATAAACAATTACAGCCGCATCAAACACCTTTGGTAGCATTATTTTATTTGCAGCTCGCACATTCTCACTTAAAGACTGCTTAGCTTTATCGGCTTTTTTAGACGCCAGGTCTGGTATCAGTTTAAAACTTATGCGTTTGCATTTTGTTACAAAAGCGTTGTTGCAATAATGTATAAACAACCGTACGCATAAAACACAATAGCAAACTTAGAGAGTACTGTTACAATCATTGCAAAAATAGCACGTAGTAATACACGTGCTACAAAAATACTTTTGGCATAACAACTGCTGTGACATAGTGGCGGTGCTGGTGCTGTTGCGTTTACTGTGCAACCAACAGCGGTTGTTGGCGCGGCCGCTCGCCGCGCTGCAAAAATAAAAGGTGGCGTTTTAATACGCGTTTTTTGCTGTGGTTACAAAAAACGGAAGTACAGCAGCTGCTGAATCAAACAACAAATATACTAATTTTATTTGTGACTGTGCACACCATCATACGCACGCTTACTTAATTTGTTTTACAACTGAACCGTTGCAGCATACTGCAGCGGACGCCCGTATGCCAAAAAATACGACAGGTGCTGACGTGGCTTTACTTAATGCGCGCTGTGATTTTGCGTTATTTGCTATACGGTCACGCAGCATTTAATGCTTTTTTTTCCTTATGTTGCAGTTACACAACTGCGGCAATGGCGTACACACCGCCGTTATCGTTTGTGCATGCTACTTACTTCGGCGACGCGCCAGTTGCGCTAGTAGACTAAAATTTGTTTTGCAGTACTTGCATACAAGTAAGCTTTATAATGCTACAAACAATACTAAGTGCAATTTTGTGTGTATGCGCAAAAGCAACAGCACGGTGTAGTTAAGCAGTACGGCGCGGTTTAATTAAACGGCGCTATATACTTTGCGCATTTTTTACACATTGCGGTTAGTGGTTTGTGTAAAACATCAAATTGGCTTTTTTTGTTTCATTTTACACCAAACAGCATTTTATATAATTATTGGTTTGGCAAGCATTTCTATTTGTTAACAAGTATTAATGGGTAAATCTAATAGCAAGCATAGTATAAGCACCATGCTCTCTTTACAAATTTTACTGCGCCACGATGCGTTTAATGCTACAATAGCCGATATATTAACAAAGGCGCTGATGCTTATTTAATGTGCATCAGCATCTTGTTAGAAACTGCTGCTGACTTGTTTTGCATCTGATAACATGCGGTTGCTTGCATTGCTTATCGCGTCCAACAGTAGCAGCCGTTAGCGCCCAACACTTTAACAGTGTGTGAATGCGTGCTGTTTCGTTACCGCTTTAGCTGCACTAAACTATTTAAGGCCGGTACGTTATTATATACAGCAACACCTTGCAAAATTATTATACGCGTACAACGTAACTATTGCTGTTTATGCTTACAGCAAGTATTACAAAATGCATGCTAACATTATGCGCTTAATAATTTCTGACCTACTTGTGTATTTACTTGTACGCTATTGTTGCAATTTAATTTTTGGCAGTGATTGCACGCGTGGCTGGCATGCCACCACGCGGCTTCAGCTTTGTTGCTTGTGCAGCGCAGCATGCAGCGCGCGTAGCTGCGTCAAACCTTTAATAATAAATAGTGCTCCGCACGCCAACGCCAATTGTATTTTGTTACTGACATTTGTGCAAGCACGTATATTGCTACTTACCAAAGCATTACTTTGCTTGTAGTGGCACAGCGTATGTGCTTGTTTAATATTAGTTTTTCAGCGGTTGCACGCGTAATATAAATACAGTCTTGTATTATTTGTTTTGTATACTTATTAGTGCTTGTACTTGCAATATGGTGTTAGTGATAGTACGCGCTGCAATACGTTTTCTTGTGTTGTTTGCTTAGAACAGCATACAAGCAGCCGTGTGCGGTTTACCACCGCGCGCGTGCATGATAACCTATAAAACAAAAATTGTTGCATCGCTAAATCACAAACCGCATACGCACTGTTCTGCATAAACATTTCAAGCAACGCTGCTGTAAACTACGTACAGCAACATAGTGTGTTATTCACATAACAACAGCAACATACTGTTAACACGTTTGCTTGCTAACATTGCAACACCAACGAGTAAGCAAAAAATAGCCGCTACACCGGTAGCTTATGCACTGTCAATAGCCCACCACCGGCGCACCAATAACAGCATAAACATTTTACGTATACACACTTTAGTGCATACCGCCGTGTAGCACTGCATGGTTTTATTGTTTTATAGTAGTACGCCCCGTTAGTATACTGTTTGCTTGCGTAAATGTATACGTTATTTGTAGTATAGTTTTGACTCAACGGTGCTTCCACAAGCACTGTTTTGTTTATTGTTTAACAGCGGCTGCCATTACTTAGTGTTGGCGTACTTTTTGCTTTTCGCGGCATTTGTGCTGTTGTTACAAACCTTGTCTTTGCTGCATTAGTTAAGCATTGATTTGTTTAAAACCAACTAACGGCACAATACAAAGCAGCAGTGTTATTAGCACAACTAAATTTCATTTATATTTGTGATACTGCAGTCACAATATTGTTTTTGCTTGTTTGTGCGCTTGTTTTATAAAGCAGACACTATACATAGCAACGGCAGCAATTAAGCACGCGGCTGCTAAAATTTATAAAACCATTATTTGCTGGTGTAAGCAAATTTTTTTACCGCCAGCATTACATAGCACCATATACCTTGTTAAGAATAACGGCATGCGCGCATACTTTTAAACATAACTAATAGATATTTAGTTTGTGATAAAAGGCGCTTTTGACATAATAATTGCTTGTGGCACAACTAGTTAATCAACACGGTTTCAGCAGTATAAAAACAAAAAATAAAGCCGGTCATTCAAGGCAACGTAGCTGCACTACTTTAGTTATGCGTATTGTGTTTGTCTTTATAAAATTGTAGACGTTTTTGCCAGCAGCAATATATTTGCATTAATACTTGTTTGGCAGCCCGCCTATTGTTTTTTCTGCCTTTTAAGTAATGCATTATTGTTGCATAAGTTGTTGTGCATGCAAAAAGCATAGATGAAGACTTAACGAAAAGAATCGTCCTGCGACCTAAACAGCATGCGTTGACAGTTTTGCTACAAAATCTTGTTGCTGCAGCATGCACAGATGGTGTAACTGTGGCGTTGCCGCGGCTTAAACAAAGCTAAAACTGTACAATAATTACAAGCACACCAAAAATCAAATTAGCGCTGTTTTAATTGCAACCGCCGCATTGCACTTAAGCAATGCTGGGTTTATTTACTTTCGTACAGCTGTCTGATCTAGCACGTTGTTAAAAACTTGTTGGTTTATGCCGGGTTATAGAAGCCGCATACTACACATTCGTTGTTTGCACATGGCATAAACTGCAAAGCGTGAGCTGCACAATACTGTTATACAGGTTGCATAAATAACGCATGCCGGCGTGCACGCTGAAAAATGCTTTTGCATAACAACAGCTGTAGCATAGAAGCACGGTTAACAATGCTATGCTTTGCTGTGCAAATCATGCAAACTAGCAGTATACGCGATGACGGTGCAGTAAAAATAAGCTGCGATGTTTTTAACATCTGTTTTTTTTATGCGCTGCCTACGAACGGCGGCGGTGTAGCAGCCGCTTTAGTAAACAGCATGCATACCGCAAGTGCTTATGCTTACGCATGCTACGATGTGTGCACCAGCCAGCAGAATTCTTGGCTTTGAAACACTGTGCTGTGCTACAGCAAACGCCGGTACTAAAAACATGGCGCATGCTGCTAGTACGCCACCAAGTAAATGTTGCGCTTCTTACTTATTAGAAAATACGCCGCATCGCTACATTACAAAGCTGTGTCATCATTTAACGTTTAATGCTTTTTTTTTGCTGCATCATAGTTATATAACGGTTGTTGTGTAATTTGTTATGCATGCCAGAATTGGTGACGCGGCTGTTTTTGTTGCGTTTTGGTTGCTTTAATTGCATTGATGACGCAGTGCTGTACTGGGCAACAAAATATTGCTTTGTCATACTTGCACACAGATAAGCTTTATACTGCTGCCGACTATACTGAGCAGAATTTCTTTGTATGCGTGCACGCAGACATTAGTATACAGCGTGGTTAAGCAATATCGTATAGCTTGCATAACTTGCGATACACGCTTTGCATATTTATGTAACGTTGCGGCTCGTAGTTTATTCAAAGATACTGAGCCGTTATTTACAACGTTTTGTGCTAAATAGTATCTTGTATATTTGTTTAATTAGCAAGTATTTATACCAGCTAACAAGCATGCACGGTTAAAGTTTAATAATTGCTGTGTTATAAACTACATGCTTTTTACAAAATTTGTTTAATTATGCTGCATTTAATGCTTTCGGCGTATACACCATTACTTGGCGATAAAAATTATTTAATGCACACCAAACCTTGTTAGAAAAGGCCGTTTACTTATTTGTGTGCAACACCGCGTTACTTGCTGCATGGGCAGCCACGTGTTTGTTAATATTGCTGAATATTGACAACCCGTTTCTGCCGCCCTAAACAAAATGCACGCACGCCACAGCGTGGTATATCCTGCTTTAGCCGCACTAAATTAATTCAAGTGCACGCCTTGTTATAGTAAATACTACGCCGCAAAAGTATTATGCGCGCATTGGCTAACGGCTACTGTTTGCGTTTACAGCAATTGTTACAAACCGCGCATTAGTACTACACGTTTAACGTTTTCTATCACACAAACATATTTAATAATCAGTAATTGTCGCAGCTTGATTTTTGGCAGCAGTTACACACTCGGATAATCGGTTGCTGCCCTGTGCGTACCAACGTCAGGACGCTTTACAGCAAGCGTCGGTTTGCATGCCGTCACTGGTTGTACTTTTGTTGCTGATACTGGTACAAGCTTGCGCGCTGTTGCTTTTTAAAGCATTGTTTTGTTTGTAGAAGCGTCACGCAGACTTATTTAATATTGACTTTTACCCGCCACGCACACAATATAAATGCATTTTTCGCTGCCCGTGTTGTACATTTGTTGATATTGGCACGCACAATACAATATTAGAGTTACCGCGCGCTGCCACGCTTTTATGCTGTTTACTTGTGGCAGTTTACAAGCGCCACGCTACAAAGTTTGTAGCCCCCGCTTGCTGTACATAGCTACTAACTACACGCGTGCGCAGTAAATTGCGTTGCTAGCATCATGCTGCTGCAAAGGAACAAACTACTTGTGCATGCTGCCACACAAATCATTAGAATTCTGCTAGCGTAAACTATTTATGGCGTCGTACCTAGCCAATCATGTAATGGCAGCACAATACAACGGCATTACCTGCTTTACAAACACCGCAATCATGGCAAATATGCAAAACACGACTACTGCAGCCACAGTAACTTATACGACGCTGGCTGATTACCCCTTACTTTCGTTAACAACGTAACTAACGTTTTGTGCAGTAATACTTATTTTGTGCGGCTTAATAAATGACAACATACTATTTTGATATTTCGTTGTAATACATTTAAGTTAGGTAATTCTTTACTTGCGCTAACGCACACAACGGCGTTAGTATAATTTTGTGCTTAAAAACATTTCTTTACACATTACTTTGTTTAGCTTGTTATTTAAGTATCGTGCGTTTGGTTTAGTATTAGCACGCATTTCCACTTGTACAGTATTTGCATGCCGGTTAGCTGCTTCACTCTCGTTGCACTAGTTAAATGTTTCTTTGCTTGAATCTTTATGATAACACAATAAAAAGCAAAAATACTGCTAGTACGCCAAAAATTCAGGCACACGCACAGAACAGCGGGGGCTACTATAGTTTACTTGTGTACGCACTTGTTTTATAAAGTAACCTGTGTATAATGGCGGCTGCAATTGTGGGTGTCGTTACTAGCCTTTGTATATCGCACATCGTTTCGTGCAAACAAAAATTTTCCGGCGGCGCTATTGCAGCGCGTAATATGCGTTGCTCGGCACACAAGCGCGCCTAAGTATTTTTAAATGTAACCCGTGGTGCCAAGTTTGAAATAAAAATTGTTTTTTACCCATTAGTAAATTTTTTTAAAACTGAGCCGAGCAACCCAACGCGCCCGAGCTTTAAAATATATTTAGTAAATTTTCTTCGCCACACCTATATACCGGACCCCTAAAATATTTTTAGTAAATTTTCTTCACCACCTTGGTAAAATTTTCTAATGCCAAGCTAAACAGTCTAATGTGCTTGACTCTTAAAATGTTTTTGGTAAACTTTCTTTAACCCACTCTATATACTGGACCTCTAAAATATTTTTAGTAAACTTTCTTTAACCCTTTAATAAATTTTTTTAAAGCCACACTAAGCACCAAAGTGCGCTTGAACTATAAAATATTTTTCATAAATTTTCTTTAAAACTTTTTAATTACCCCTATATACTGGTATTCTAAAAACATTTGCTATATGTTTAATTATTTTTTTATTATATATTTATTTTTAAATTTATTTATTTTTTATTATATATTTTATTTTAAATTTATTTATTTTTTATTATATATTATATTTTAAATTTATTTATTTTTTATTATATATTTTATTTTAAATTTATTTATTTTTTATTATATATTTTATTTTAAATAAAAATTTATTTATTAAAAATATATAATAATAAATATATTTTTATATATATTGAATATATAATAATAAATATATTTTTATATACATTAAATATATAATAATAAATATATTTTTATATATATTAAATATCTAACAATAAATATATTTTTATATATATTAAATATATAATAATAAATATATTTTTATATATATTAAATATATAATAATAAATATAATATTTTAAACATATAGCAAATGTTTTTAGAATACCAGTATATAGGGGTAATTAAAAAGTTTTAAAGAAAATTTATGAAAAATATTTTATAGTTCAAGC
>JARLJR010000063.1 GCA_031291095.1 Legionella sp.
CGCTTTAGGTAACATATACGGTTAGCCTTAATTAATAGAAAGGAACTGTATTATGTCCCAGGTTCACAAACGTCTGGATGATGAAATCGTCCGCCGAATCTTAAGCCAGTATGATTTAAAACAATTAACTCTGCCGGTGGCTTTAGCCCAGCTTGGATTAAAGCGCAGCCAGTTCTTTACCCTGCTGGCGGAGTTTAGGGAAAACACAGCGGACTTTTCCGTCAGCTACAAGCGCACAGCGCGAAAATTAATTACCGATGAAGCCGAACAAAAAATTACAGAAGAACTATTAAAAGAAAAAGTTATGATTGACGACAAGTTAATTCCCATTAAGTGGTACAACTATTCCGTAGTCAGGGACACGCTTAAAGAAAAACATAACATTACGGTATCTGTGCCCACAATTATTGCCAGGGCTAAGGCGGCGGGGTTTTACATTCCCAAGCCGGAAAAGAAAAAACATAATCATGAAGTAATTACCAATTATCCCGGGGAGTTGATCCAACATGACGCGTCCCACCATCGCTGGAGCCCATATGTTTCTGACATCTGGACGGGAATTACTTCCATCGATGATTACAGCCGCGTGCTTTTGTTCGGCGACCTGTTTGAGAGTGAAAGTTCCTGGGCGCATATTTCCTCAATAGAATCAATAGCTTTAACATATGGCGCGCCGCTTAAATACTACCTTGACCAGCACAGAATATTTAGATTTGTCAGAAACAGGGACGCGCAGAGCCGATTTTTTAACTACCAGAAATTTACCGATGAGGTTGACCCGCAGTTCAAGCAGGTGTTAAAAGAATTAGACGTTGACTCGACTTACGCGCTGTCGCCACAAGCCAAGGGCAAGATTGAACGGCCTTACCAATGGCTACAGGACAGAGTTGTTAGACGCTCGGCCAAAGATCATGTGACAAAGTTTACCGAAGTCAGGGAAATTTTCCGTGATGAGGTATCAAGGTATAACAACCGGCAAGTACATTCCACTACCAAGGAAATACCGATGATGAGACTGGAGGCGGCCTTAAACCAAAACAGGACAATGTTTAGGCCTTTTACTATTCCCAAACCTTATGAATCCACCAAGGATATTTTTTGTTTAAGGACAACAAGAACAGTAAACCATTACCAGAAAATCTCATTACACAACTTAATGTTTGACGTTCCGAGTGTCAGGCCAGGGCAGGAAGTTAATGTCCGAATTAGACCAGAGACGGAAACAAGCAACGCGGAAATCAGAATCTGGCATAACGAGAGCCTGGCGGCGACCAAGACGATTCTGCTTAAAGATCTGCCCCAAGTCCATCTTTGAATTTTAAGGAGTCCGGTTTTGAATTTTTCCTAACA
>JARLJR010000064.1 GCA_031291095.1 Legionella sp.
CTCGGCTTTTTCTTGGCAATTGTAAAGCCACGGTAAAGAGGCTTCTTGTACATAAATATTTCCAAGATGTCGCCGGACTTAATTGACCTGATGTGAGTCTTTTTTATCATCTGATTAAGTGTGTAAAGAATCAAGGATAACAGGCGCGGTGAGCCGCGCGCCCCGGAGGTGCGCGGCGGCTCCCACGCGCCACGGCATTCCACAAATCCGCCCAAGAGTTTAAATACTCCTCGGCCTCTCCGCTTGTGAGCATTACCCCGTACCGGTCTTGGTGGTATTGGATAATCTCGCTAATGAGTTGTGGGCTGAATTGGCACATCAAAAAACCCTGTTAATAATTACAGGGTTGAGTGTAAACTTTTGGCTGTTGAGCGATTTTACCTAAACAATGCCCAACATTCGGGATTGATTTTAACTAAGCCGCTTTTTTCTAAAGTGGCAAGCAGAAATTTTGGAAACCGTCCTTTGGTATCGTCCGCCACTTTTTCATTTATCAATTCGCAAGCGTCCCAGTATTTGCGGGGTTCATTGTCGTATGGCTCGCCGTAAATTTCCTCAGCCATTTCAGAGTAAAAAAATTCTTTGCTTAGATTATCGTGCTTAAACATAAAAGCCAGTATACGATGTTGGTCAGTTATGGAGCCGTGGCGGTTAATGCGGATTTCAATTTGGTTTAAATATAAAATGCTTTTAGTTTCGCTAAACTCCAGCCGCTTAACTATCGGTTTGGAAATTATCGGTTGCTCTTTGTTCTTAAGCAGTATCGGCAATCTGTTATGTATACGTTCAAGCCGGTTGCGATATTTATACATTTGCCACATAGCCTTGATGGTTTTGGGCATTACAAAAAGAAAGATTGGTACATCTTGCCACTCATCAAATTTGTAAAAGTGGGCAAAAGTTTTTTCAAACAATTCGGGGTGTTGTTTGTACGGCTCATAAACTTCTATGCGCGTTTTTTGGTAAGGTTGCCAAATATTTAACTCGGCACCCTCCGGCATATTTTTATGTTTCAATAATATTTCTTGGATTTCGGGAAGTTCCAGCCAAGTAAAATAATCGCAGACCCCCACAATAAATTTTGAGCCCGTATTTTTATCTACCACTTTATACCGCTTATTTAGTTCTCTGATAATTCTGTCCATACTGGGAATTATAACAAGCTAAGCGGAAAAAGGCTAAATATGTTATAATGGGGGCAAATAATTTGTTTGCAATTGGATTTATGAACCTAAATGAAACACAATCAGTTTGCCCAAGTTGCGGCTATCCAAGCCACGCCGGACACGCTCCCAACTGTCCAACATTAGGTATCACAGAAAAAGACCTGCCGTCACAAAACGAAAGGGATTTTTGGGGTCGCACGAAAAAAGAAAGAAATGAATACAATGCTACAGTAAAACGAATAAATTTTGGCATACAAGCAGCGAGAGCTAAAGGCCTTGACCCTTCAGCTTTAACCGAACGACAACTTTTAGAAATAGAACAGCAGGCTCCCCAGCAGGCAAAAAATAATATGGTTGCTGAATCACAACCAGCACAATCGGCCGAACAGGAAAAAAACCCAGACCCGATTTTGACAGAAACACTTTATAACGAAAAACAAATCAAGGAACGAATAGCAAAGTTTGATGAAATTTGGCAACAAAGAGGTATAACGCCAGCCCGACTCAAAAAAGATAACAACAGCAAATTTAATACTAACCCAGATGAAAGTCCATTTTCAAAATTTTCGTCCAAAGGTTGGAAAATTCACATCGCATTTGATACAGGGCTTGAGAGGGATTTTGCAAGGCTGCTTTACTCCCACGGACTTTATTTTAAGGTAGAGGGGTCAGGGGGCGGAACTTACTTTAATGGTCTAAAAGAATCAGGTGCGACTATTTACATTGGCAGTAGTGATAATATGCAAGAAATTGCTAAATTTCTAGAAAATACCGTTGGCTCTAAATCACGTTTTGGTTCTAAAATGCACGACGCTTTAGATGGGAGCGGTGCTGATGTCGTAATTTCTCCTAAAATTGCTGCCAGATTTGACGTAGCAAAAACGGCTTATGGCTGGCATAGTGGTAATGGCAAATATGCAGAACACGGAATAGCCACAGGTTTAACTTCAATCTTAAAAGTGGGTGAGGGTCTACCTGTTCTAAAAAAATTTGAAAAAAGGGTTTCCGAAATTGAGCACGCTTGGAACACCAGCAGCCAAGACCAACGCAAACTTTTAAGAGACGAACTTGTAAAAATTTGTGATGAATCAAAACAAGAATTGGTTAAAGATTTTGGCGAGGAGTTTTTACTGGGAAAACAACAACCTAAGCTATAATAATTTTAGCTATTTCCGTCCGAACATCATTCCATATCCCGCTCCAGACTTCGCCAAGGCTTCGTCTGGCTTACGCCGATGCAAGGTTGTCGAAGTTTATATAAGGTAAATAATTCAACTGGTAGGCGAAGTCTGCGCGCCGAAGCTTTAGCGAAGGCGGGCCGTAACAGTATGTTTTATGTTTACGTTTTAAAAAGTCTAAACTTTCCCAAAGAACATTATGTACGCTATTCTATAGATTTAAAAGCAGGTTAGGGCAGGGCATTTTTAAAAAGGCACTTGTTAATATAATTTGCTTTACCCAAAACGGGTGGGACACTTACCTTTTTAATCCGAAAATGTCAAATGTCAAGACTTGACCCCCGTTGTCCCATAATTCGTTTGCTAATGCGTCCATAGCTTAAATTATATCAAAACAAGCCTACTTTTCCTAGATATGATATAATTATGTTGGTTTAAAAAATAATTAAATACATATAATTATATGGCCAATCCAAACTTTGGAGGCTCACAACCGGCACCGGAATGGATGAAGACTGCTGAGCAAAGAATAAAGGAAAAAAAGGAAACCCAAAAACCTTACAGTGTGGAAATCTATGCTGTACACGATAAAGAAACAGGTCAAACTGGTTTTGTATGGGAAGGAGCATTTCCACAAAATTCAACTCCAGCGGGTACTTATTCTACAAATATTGATGTGATAGCACAAGAAGTTTCGGCTAACTACAGAGCCGGTAAAGAAAAAGATTCTGAATTAAAAAGTAAATTTGAATTAAAATTTTCTGTTCCGCAACCAGATAAATCTAAAGAGGGGGCAAGGGCTTTGACAGCCGCTGAACAACAGGAATTTATGGATGCTCTTACCCGTGCAAATCAAGAAGCAGGTAAACAACAAAAACCGTAAAAAATAATTATATAATCATTAAAAATCACTTATATGGAAAACGAAAGAAAATTCTCATTGGAACCGGAAAAATACAAAGGAGATTTTGGCACAGTAATTAAGCTGTTGGAAAAATTTAAGTTTGAAAAAGAGGACGCAGAAATGGATGCGGCTCTAAACTCTCTCAAGTCAGGTGAGGCTACTCAAGGACAAATAAACATGGCTTTGGGACAAATAAAAAGTCTGCGTTCTCGTCTTGATTCTCGTACCACGCAACCATGGAGAATATTACCGAACGAGGCAGAGTTACCTAAATACACAAATGAAATGAATGAAGCAATTGCACAATTAGAGGGGATTATGGGGCAAATACGTACGGCCAATGGTAGTACTGATATAATTGAAAATCAAGAATAGTAACTTATATCAGGTTACTATTTTAACGATTTCCGTCCGAACATCATTCCATAGCCCGCTCCAAAAAAAGTATTCCAACGTATTGGAATACTTTTTTTGGACCCTGTCGTAGACCTTGAGCCCGTCGAAAGGAGCAAAGTCGAAGGGTCGAGTTGTGTTTATAAAATTTAAGGCCTGAACTCAATGCCAAATTTCTGACTGACTTGCTTTGCCCATTTTTCCAGGTAATCAAGGCGGTCATCTTTAACGACTTTTGCATCGTCGCGATTTTTCTTTTCCGTAAGAAGTACCTCTAGAGCGGCGGTATGTTGGGTCAGAACTTCTTCAATGGATTGGAGTTTAGTATTGATTGGACTAAGTTTGCCATCAAGCAAGCCTTCAATTGCCTCAAGGGTAACGTTAGACATAAATTTGAAGATTAATTCCAAATAAATTATAGCATATTTTGGCTGTCAAACGCAAAAAAAAGGGACTTTAATCACCGCGAAAAATAATTTTAAATCGTGGTCTGAAATTTCTGTAAAATTGTCTGGCATACGGCACAATTATACCAAAATATGGCTGTTTTTTGAAGTTGGTGGTATAATAGGGATGAATAATTTAAATTAAATCCCATGAGTAAAATAAGCAGAAAAATAGGCGAGATTGGTCTTGCCGGAGCTATGATGTTAAGCCCTGAAACTGTTTCGGCACAGACCAATCAACAATCCCCAGAAAAAACAAAACGAGAATTAAAATCTACAACTGTTGAAACACAACTGAGTCATTTATTCACAGAATACGAGGAGTTATGCCAGCATAATTATCAATCAGAATTAAAAGCCATCAATGACCCTGTTTATCAAACGCCGGATAATTCTGTTTTGAAAAAAATGTTTCTAAAATATGCCAATATGTACCGTGGGTGTTCAGACGGTCTAAGATTGGCTAACAACATATTTAGGAGTTACCAACGCTATTTGACCAATCCCGCAAGTAAAGACCTTGTGGAGGATCTTCGTTTGGAAGCCACCTCGTTTAGACATTCCATTGACCCCTTGATTAGCGGTCGTCGTATAGATGAACTGGAAGATAAAGGCGAATTGATAAAACGTGCGAATATAACGACAGTAACTATTGATAGCTTTATTAAAGATATGATTGGCTTTTCGGAGCAACTCCAAAAAGAATTTGACGGGAAAGGACTTTCCAATATCAATGTTAAAATTACAAAATAACTTTAGGAGCCTAATTTTATAATTTAGAATTAAATAATAACCATAACGAAAATTAACGTAGTATTTTATGCTAGCATTTTAGCTAAGTCCGTCCGAACATAATCCCATAGCCCGCTCCAGCCTCCGCCAAGGCTTCGCCTGGCTTACGCCACAGTACCGGCTGGTACGTGACTTACGCCAGAAGCTGGTTTGGTGAAGTTTGGATAAAATTTGGTAATTCCACAAATAGGCGTAGGCTGCGCGCCGAAGCTTTAGCGAAGGCGGGCCACCTTATGTATGACAAGTATGTTTTATGTTTACGTTTTAAAAAGCATAAACTTTCCCAAAAAACTTTACGTAGGCTATTCTGAAGATTTTAAAACAGGTCGGGCAGGGCATTTTTAAAAAGCACTTGTTAATATAATTTACTTCAACCAAAACGGGTGGAACATTTACCTTTTTAAAACCAAAAATGTCAAATGTCAAGACTTGACCCCCGTTGACGTTGCTAAAACCAACAAATCCAAATAGTTACAACTACACGACAAAAATTCTATCCCCAAATGGGACAGGGCTATTTTGTGCCTCCGGTTTAGTTCTTTGATTAAGGCGTCCATGCCAATAATTATACCAAGGTAAGCGAAAAATGGCTAAACGTGGTATAATGGGGGCATTAGCTAACTAACATAAATCCATGAAAAAATTATTATTCGTTCTTTCGGTCGTAGTATTGTTAGCCGCTGGGTGCAATTCTTCCCAGCAAGCGAATGTGGCTCAGAATGTAGCAACCGCTACGCCAACGCCACAGCAACAAATAGCCCAATCTGCAACTCCAAGTCCAATTCAAAATCCAAATAACGATGCACAAAATTGGAAAACTTATTCCAGTACTTCGTTAGGTTTTAGTATTCAGTATCCGTCTACTTGGAGTATTGATAGTCAGCGTAGTTCCACTAACGAAGTTGTTTTAAATAATGGCGGTGTTGAAAGCCATATTTCTATAAGCGCTCAACCCTACTCAAAAACTCTTACTGATTGGAAAAATAGTTTAGACCAAACTGTAATCACACAAACCAAAACTATTTCTATTGGGGGACAATCAGGCATTGAGGTTTATTCAGGAGAAATGGGCGGTTTGGCCGGTCAAATTGGTGTCGTGTATAACGGACATTTATATATATTAAATGAAGCGGACTCTATGCCCGTAACTATGTTGACGAGTTTTAAATTTACTGCACAACAAAGCACCACTGATACTGATTTAACTGTCGCAGATAATGTGGTTGTGAACTTTATGAGCGATATGAAAGGAAGCGATTATAATGCGGCGTATAACAAACTAAGTGCCAGTGGTCAAAATTTTGTTAATCAAGAGCCACAAACATACAGCCAAAACGACAGGCTAATGTATGGGCTTTATGGTTTTATTGGGAAGCCCGCCTTACCCGACAACGGAGTATCCGTAACAAATACCGTAAAAGTAAATAATACCACTATTAAAGTTACGACAGTGTGGAAATACACAAAATCAACATCAACTGTTGCCTTTACTTTAAAACTGGAAAATGGCCAATGGAAAATTGATAAAGTGCAGTAATAGCATTTAAATTTACACGGTAAGTTTAGCTATTTCTGTCCGAACATCGTTCCATAGCCCGCTCCAAAAAAAGTATTCCAACGTATTGGAATACTTTTTTTTTGGACCCTGTCGTAGACCTTGAGCCCGTCGAAAGGAGCAAAGTCGAAGGGTCGAGTTGTGTTTATAAAATTTAAGGCCTGAACTCAATGCCAAATTTCTGACTTACCTGCTTTGCCCATTTTTCAAGATAATCAAGGCGGCCGTCCTCGACAATTTTTTTATCATCTCTGTTTTTCTTTTCAGTAAGCAGAGTTTCTAAAGCTGCAGTATGCAAAGCAAGAGTCTTGGTATGTTCGGCCAAGGTTTCTTTAATTGGGTCAAGTTCCACCTTAAGCTCTGATTTGAGAAGGGCGGCAATTCCTTCAAGAGTTACATCGGTCATAAATTTGAAGATTAATTCTTAATAAATTATAGCATATTTTGGCTGTCAAATACAAAATTATTATTCGAAAAAGGTGGCTTTTTTAAAGGCATGGTATAATACGGATGAAATTAACACGGTTTATTGAGTTAACCATTATGACCTGGCAAGATATTGTGCTTTCGGTGGGTTCGTGGATTTTTATTATTGCGCTTTTGCCTTCGCTTTTTGGCAAGGACAAACCGCCTATTTCCACCAGTCTGATGACGGGCGGGGTATTGCTTGTCTACAACTTTGTTTATGTCAGCCTGCATTTGTGGCTAACCCTGGTTTCTACCGGAATTTTGACATTGGCGTGGCTAACTTTGGCGGTACAAAAATCCACCAAAAAAAGCTAAACATCAAACACCTATGAAAATTGCCATTTGCGGCAGCCTGGATTTTATCGGAGAAATGAAAAAAGTTTCGGACCAACTTTTAATGCTTGGGCATCAAACGGTACTGCCCAAATCAGCAGAGATGGTTATTGGCGGTGAAGTTACGACGGATGTCATTCGGAAAGAAAACGAAAGCGGCCGCGCCGCGGAAAGAAAAATCATGTTGGACGCGATTAAAAGGCATTATGACAAAATCGCGGACAGCGATGCGATTCTGGTTTTAAATTACACCAAAAAAGACATAGAAAACTACATTGGCGGCAATACCTTTTTAGAAATAGGCTTTGCCCACGTCCTGGGCAAAAAGATTTTTTTGCTGAATAGCATTCCAATAATGCCGTATACCGATGAAATTCTGGCAATGCAGCCGAAAGTGATTCATGGAGACATGGCGTTAATCTCTTAAAATGGTATTTGTCATAAATCGCTATTTTAGATATAATTAAGGCATTAAACGCCTTATTTTTTTATGGAAACAAAAGCAAAAAAACTTAGCCTTGAGCCTTACAAGGGCACGCGCGATTTTTATCCTCGCGAGCAGTTTATACAAAATTATATTTTTGGAGTTTGGCGGAAAGTTGCCGAGTCTTACGGGTATTTGGAGTACGGCGCGTCAATTTTGGAAGAGACAGATCTATACCGCGCCAAATCCGGCGAAGAAATAATCAACGAGCAAACTTATTCCTTTACCGACCGCGGCGGCCGCGACGTAACCATCCGTCCGGAAATGACTCCCACCGTGGCCCGCATGGTCGCGCAAAAGCGCAAAGAACTTTCTTTCCCGCTTCGCTGGTACTCCATCCCGAATCTTTTCCGCTATGAACGCCCCCAGCGCGGCCGCCTGCGCGAACACTGGCAATTTAATTGCGACATTTTTGGCGTGGACTCCGTAGCCGCCGATGTGGAAATAATCTCTCTGGCATACGATATTATGAAAGCCTTTGGCGCCAGGGAAGAAAATTTTCTGATTAAAATTAACAGCCGTAAATTTTTAAATTATTTGGCCGACGAATATTTGCAAATCACGGGAGAGCAAAAACACGCCATTTTTAAACTCATCGACCGCATGAACAAAATTAGCGCCGATGAGTTTGAAAAACAGGGCATTGAAATACTGAAGGAAAAATTTAAAAAATTACAGTCCATTATCCAAACTAAGGATCCGTCGAATATCCCCGGAGACGCGCAAACCGCCGAGGGTCTTTCGGATATTTTTAATTTAATTACCCAACTAAAAAGATCCGGGGTCACAAATGTAATTTTTGACCCGACGATAATGCGCGGGTTTGATTACTATACCGGCACGGTTTTTGAAATGTACGACACCAATCCAAAAAACCCCCGCGCCTTGTTTGGCGGCGGCAGGTACGATGACTTAGTCGGCATTTTCGGCGTGGAAAAAGTTTCCGGCATCGGGTTCGGCTGGGGCGACGTGACCACCAGGGATTTTTTGGAAACATACAACCTTTTGCCGGAATACAAACCGCCGGTTCAGCTTTATATTGCTCATCTGGAAAATTACATCGAAGCCGCAAACCAATTGGCGGGGGAGTTGCGCAAACAGGGAATTAACGTGGAAGTGGATTTAACAAACCGGCAGGTTTCCAAACAGGTTAAGACTGCGGACAAAGAGAATATCCCTTACATTTTAGTTGTCGGCGAAGAAGAAATTAAAACCGGAAGTTTTAAAATAAAGAACTTGAAACAAAGCGAAGAAATAACGGTTTCCAGAAACGAAATTGCGAAAATAGTATCACAAACTAAATAAACTATAAATGGGACAAAAACAACCTGTAAGCAATAAAACAGCCGGCAATTTAGCTGACTATGGATCGGGTATTGAATCTTTTCAAAACCGCAACGAAATTATTCCCAGTCCCGAAAAAATGCGTCAGGAATTACTTGCGGTTTTGGGGTATAAAAAAGATTATCCCGATACCGACTTTTCACCTTTGGAAATCGGCCAGACCAACAGCCAGGAAACGGTTGTATCTAATATCACTAAAGAGGTTCTAAAAGGGGAATATCCCACCGCCCAAGCCATATTATTTCGGGAAGATTTAATAATGACGCCCCAATTGGAAGAAGTCGCCCTGCGCTTAAACCGGCTAATTCAGGTTGATGTCCGCGAAGGAACCACGGACTTTTTAGAATTTGCCGATGCGAAAAAAATTGTAAAGGAAAACGAGAATGAGTTGGCGAACTTTTACAAGCGCGGCGGAAAAGACGAAGCTTTGCTGGTGTTGGAAAATGTCGCGGAATCTGTTGCCGGTACACGCGAAATGGGCCAGGGAGAACTTTTAGAAGCCAGGGACATGGTTCAGGCGGCAATTCGGGCGGAATTTAAAAATAATAACGAAGAGTCTTTGCCGCCGCACAAACTGGCCGGGCAGGAAGAGGGCTCCAAATTTTTTAACAGAAGCGGAAACCCAAAACTCGTTGAATATTTGAGGCTTTTTGATTCCCTGACACTTGAGCTGCAAAGGCAGCGGGAAATCGCTTCCGACAAAGAAAACCGGCTCGTACTGGAGCGCCAGGTTACCTTAAACTTTTTATCGGGTCTCCCGAATCTCCCGGGCGTGGATTTTAACGAGAGTTTAAGGAAGGAATTTTTAAAAAAAATCGCGGTCATGAATTTAAACCAGCTGGTTTATTTTGACAAAAAAATTGAATTGCTGGAACTGGCCATGCAGGACGGTACGGCCAATAAAGATGAGGCCAACAAAGAAATCCAGAAGTGGCGAAGCCGGGATTTTACCCCGGCGGAACTGCATAATGAAATAAAGGAGATGAAAATCCAAAACGATTCCGAACGGGCAGAGCAGTTGGAAGTACTGCGCGGGAACATCAGAAATATGCCAGTTCGAAACCCAATTGATAAACCGGTTAGTCCCGCCGAATATTTTAAAAAAGCCGCTTAAAAATGGAACTCCAGGTTGGCGTAAAAATTTTACTTAAAAATAAAGAGGGGAAGTTTTTGCTTGTCCGGAGAAACCCAAAAAAATATCCGGATGTCGGCCCCCAATGGGATATTGTCGGCGGGCGCATTATTCCCGGCACGCCGCTGATTGACAATTTAAAACGCGAGATTAAAGAAGAAACGGGCCTGGACTACTCCGGTGTCCCAAAATTGGTCGCGGCGCAGGATATATTAAAAGCTTCCGATAGGCACGTAGTCCGGCTTACATATATTGGAACAGCTGATGGAAATCCGCAAATAGACGAAGAAAGCCTGGAGGCCAAGTGGTTTGGTGCCGATGAAATAAAAATTATAGATGGAAAAAGCCTGGACGGTTTTTTTAAAGAACTTCTGGAAAAAGATATAATCAAACTTTAAAATTCCCCGTACTTTATTATTAATTAGTATTAAAGTATATACAAAAATTTCCTTATATGGAAAAATTGATTATCGCGCACCGAGGAGCCAGCAGGCTGGCCCGGGAAAATACTTTATTGGCATTCCAAAAAGCCATAGACATAGGCGCTGATATTATAGAGCTTGACGTCAGGCAAACCAGGGACGGTGAATTAGCCGTTTTTCACGACTCGAAAATTTTTGGCAAAAAAATCAACGGAATCTCGCTTGCCGAAGCTAATCGGCTGGCGGCGAGCCAGAATTTTACCATCCCGATCCTGGAGCAAGCCCTGACGCTTATTACCGGCAAAGCGGGGCTGCAAATAGAAATTAAAGACGCTGGTTACGAGTTTGAAACCGCCGAAGCGGCGTTAAAATATTTAAAACCGGAAAATTTTTTTATAATTTCCTTTAATTTTAAAACTTTAAAAAAAATAAAATCCCGGTTTCCGCAAATCAACACCGGCTTAATCATCGGCACTTGGCACACCTGGCAATGGCAGATGCTCAAATTTTTACTGCAGAGACAGGCAATTTTAACAACGGTCGATTTAATCTCAATTAATTTAAGATTGTGGCAGGCGGGATTAGCAAAGTTTATCCCGGAGCGCATTGCTCTGACCGTCTGGAATGCCGACGAACCGGAAATAATTAAACGTCTACTTGTTGATAAAAGCGTGACGTCGATTGCCAGCAACGTGCCAGATTTAGCCATTAAAATTAAAAAACAAATTTATGGAACAGCGTAACCATGTCTATTTGTCATTCTTCCTGATAATATTTGCCGCTATTATTATGATAGTAATAATCTGGCAGCTGCAAAAAAATCCCTGGGATAACATAAAGGACTTTAACAGCTGCGCGAAAGCCGGCTTCCCGATAATGCAAAGCTATCCTCCCGAATGCAGTTTGCCGAACGGCCGGTTTTTTGTCCAACAGGTTGTACCCGGACGATAGGAACCATGAAAAGAAACTTAAAAAAATCTATCGCCATTCTTGGCATACTGCTGATTGCCCTGATTTTATGGCAGTCGCGTTTTTGGCTGCAAAAGAACCTCCGCAGGCTTCCCCAAATCAGTGAAAACCCGATTATTGCCACTATCAAACAAAATATATCCGCGCCGCCGCCGCTTGTCGGAAATTTGCTTGGACAAAATTCGCTTTTGACGGATGCCGGGGTAATATTGGAAACCAACCAAAACCGGGCGGAAAACGGCAACCTTCCCGCCCTAACAGAAAATTTCACACTCGACGGGGAAGCCGAAGCCAAATTAAAAGATATGTTTAAAAATCAATATTTTGAGCATGTCTCACCAAGCGGAAGGGGACCGGCGGATTTGGCCAAAGCGGCCGGATACGGATATATAAGCATAGGGGAAAATTTAGCCATGGGAAACTTTAAAGATGATAAGGAATTGGTTACCGCCTGGATGAACAGTCCCGGGCACCGTGCCAATATATTGGATAAAAATTTTACGGAAATCGGCGTAGCGGTGGGACAGGGCAGATTCCAGGGAAAACAGGTTTGGCTGGCGGTCCAGGAATTTGGCCGGCCGCTTAGCAGTTGCCCTGGCGTCGATGCGAATTTAAAAATCCAAGTCGCCGATTTGCAAACTCAGGCTAATCAATTGCAAAGTCAAATAGAACATTTAAAAACACAAATGGATGCCGCGAGTTTACAATCCCAGGCCGATTATAATGCTTATAACAGCCAGGTCGCTTCGTATAACAATCTGGTGGAGATTTACAATAATAAAGTGGATGTTCTCAAGCTGGCCGCGGCCCGGTACAATGCCCAGGTTAACGCATATAACGCGTGCGCCGGACAATAAGCTGGAATATTTTCCCGAATTTGCTATACTACAGTAACCATTAATAATCGAAAATATATGGGTTTTCTGGACAAGTTAAAAGATGTTAACGAGATGCGCAAACAGGCCAAAGCCATGGAAGCCGTGCTGGCTACTCAGACGGTTAGCGGCAAATCTTCGGGCGGAAAAATTATTTTAACCACAGATGGCAACCAAAACGTCAAAAGCGTGGAAGTCAGCCAGGATATTGCGGGAGACAAAAGCGAAATCGCGAGGCATATCCGTTCCGCGATGGAAGATTTATTTAAACAGCATAAAAAAATGCTCCAAAGCAAGTTCGGAAGCATGATGCAGGGATAAAAATACAGTATAGATTCGGAACATAAATATGAGAAAAATCAAAATTTTTGCTTTAATAATCACAACGCTACTGGCCGCACCCAGTGCGGCTTTTGCGCTGGCTATGCCCCAGACACTGGGCCTGCAAATGCCGCAAAGCGCCAATGGCCTGGCCCAAATGTTCGGAATATCCGCGCAGGCCTATGTGGTCGCGGATGTAAACAGCGGTCAAGTGCTTATAAATAAAAATGCCGACCTGGCGTGGCCGCCGGCTTCCTTAACCAAACTTGTCACCGCGCTGGTTGTCTTGGACACAAAACCGAATTTTGAAAAAACTGTTACCATGACGCTCCAGGATCAGGTGGCCGGGGCTTGCACCAGCGGCGGGGCCTGCATTAAATCAAAAGCCGGGGTCAAATTCACTGTTGACGGATTATTTCACGCGCTCCTGATGCCTTCGGCCAATAATGCCGCCAACGCGCTGGCCCGGAGCACCGGATTGTCCGCTTCCGCTTTTGCCGCGCGGATGAACCAAAAAGCCGCCGAACTCGGAGCAACCAATTCACATTTTAATGAACCAACCGGCCTTGACCCGAATAATGTAATTACCGCCGACGATTACACAAAAATAATCCCCGCGGCGTTTAGCAATCCGTATATGCAGCAAATCGCGGGACTCAGTAAATATGTCTTGCATTCCACCAATAATTCCCGTTATAATCAGACTATAAAAAATACTGACCAATTGCTGGCCGACTCCGGCGTTCAAATATTGGGAGCCAAAACCGGCTATTTGAATGAATCTAAATATAATTTTGCCGCATTAGTGCGAACCGGCGGCGAGACTCTGGCCGTTGTCGTTTTGGGAGAAAACCATTTATACACCGCGTTCGACGAAACCAAACAATTGGCATCCCTGGCGCAAACAGCTAAAACTTTGGCGCTAATTCCTAATTTTCCCGGCACGGTTCTTGGCGCCAGCACGACGACGCCTTATTTATCCTTCAATAATTAAAATTTTTTTTGCATGTCAAATTTTACGCCCCATGAGGCAGGGTCAGGATCTTCCGCCAAAAGAACGGTTACCATTATTATAGTGGCATTGGTGGTTTTGGGACTTGCTTACTATTTATTTAAAATTTCCCCGAACACTCCGAACAGTTCCACAGTCGGATACAATGCCAGTTTGGACACTTCCGCCGCCAAACAACTAACTTCGGTTCCGGCATTTGACCCCGCAATCGACCATTACATGGGCAACCCCGGCGCCAAGAATACCCTGATTGAATACGCTGACTTCGAGTGTCCGGCTTGCGCGGCCGCCGCGCCAATGCTTACCCAAGTTCCGGCCAAGTTTCCCGACACGGTATTTGTTTTTCGTTATTTCCCGCTGGTGCAAATTCACCCCAATACCGTGGAAGCCATGCTCGCTGCCGAGGCGGCCGGCGCCCAGGGCAAATATTGGGAAATGCATGACAAACTTTTCTCGACCCAGACAGACTGGCAAAGTTTAAGCGACCCGCTGGATTCATATGCCCAATACGCCCAGGCTGTGGGGGTAAGCGATATTAACAAATTTAAAAACGACGTAACCAATAAAACTTATCTTTCGGCAATTGAAAAAGACAACAACGAAGCTATTGGCTTAAGCCTGCAGGGTACGCCCAGTTACTTCTTTAACGGGCACGAACTCCAGGCCAGCGATTTGAACGGCCTGCTCCAGGAGGCTCAGCCATTTCTTAATAAATAGCGCGACAGAGGGCGGCCCAAACCGCTCTCTTTAATTTTATGACGGAAAAACAGTTTGCCATTTCCATAGCCAAACAGGCCGGAAAAATAATCCGCGCCAATTTTCGTTTGGGAATGGAAAAAACTATAAAAAAAGATGGTTCGCCGGTAACAAAAACCGATTTGGCCATAAACAAACTGGTCGTGGATCAAGTTAATAAATATTTTCCCGGACATGGGGTTTTGGGAGAAGAGCAAAGTAATCTAATTGATGGGGCGGAATATGTCTGGGTTTGCGATCCCGTTGACGGCACCATCCCTTTTTCCCACGGTATGCCGACTTGCATGTTTTCATTGGGATTAACGCGCCACGGCAAATCGATTATGGGAGTGGGTTACGACCCGTTTATGGACAGGATGCTTTTTGGCAGCCTGGGCAAGGGCGCGTTTTTAAACGGGAAAAAAATCCGCGTGTCCAAACAAAAAACTCTGAAAACCGCGTTTATAAGCTTCGGGGCGTGGACGACCATGTCCTTCCCGATGCCGGATTTAAACAGGGATTTAATTTTTAAATACGGATGTAATATTTTCCCCATCGGTTCCATAGTCTATAACGCAATGTTACTTGCGGCGGGGGAAATAGACGCCATAATTTTTCCTCATTACACCGCGCACGATGTCGCCGCCATTAAAGTTATCGTGGAAGAAGCCGGCGGTAAAGTTACCGACCTTGACGGCCGCGACCAGCGCTACGACCGCCCGGTTAACGGCTGCATTTTAAGCAATGGGTTAATTCATAAAAATCTCGTAAACGTAGTTAGGAAACATAATATAAACCCGCACGCCATCTGAATGCCGATAGCGCGCGGGTAAGAGCCGGGGTTAACTTGTTTTATATGCGGTTCTGCAACAGTTTCTTTATTAGGCGATTGAACTGAACCGCGTAAGCTCGGCCGAGCCTGTCATCTGGGGACAGAAATTTAATTCCAGGATACAGTTTTGCAAAATTCTTGGCTTCGGCCTTTGAATATACAAATCCGTAAAGTTCCGCGCCTCCATCGGTCTTACGGCCGTACTCGATTATGGCAGCCAAGTCAGCCTTCCCGTCCGGATCGCAAGTATAAAACTCCGTTCTCGGAAAACCCGCCGAGGTTTCCACAACCAAATTTTTCCGGCTTTTTGTACAATCAACCGGGTTGTCCATCCTGACTGCAAATCCCGTTTGGGCATCGCAGGTTTGGCTCGCGATGAAAAACAACGTCGCAAACTCGATAAATAATTTTTTTGTCATAATCCTCCCCCCAAGGAACATTGATGCAGCCGTATCCCTTGAGGAAAACCGGGCGCAAATAATTTCGCCAGATTCTCCTCGAGGGATTTTTCTTTTCCCTTAAATTCATACCTCCTTTGAGGCATTATTACATACCCTTACCGCATATTTGTCAATATTAACCACGGAGAGGTATAATCAAACATATTAACAAGGATCAATAATAAGGGATTCCTCGGATGCACTCGGAATGACAAACACTAACAAGAAAAAAGTGCCAAAGAAAAAAGTATTAATCGCACTGTCCGGCGGGATAGACAGCGCGGTTTCGGCGTATTTGCTTATTAAACAGGGGTACGATGTTGAGGCGGCCTTTATGAAAAACTGGACTTCCACGGCCGGGCTGCTTAAGAACGAATGCCCGTGGCTTATAGACCGGCAGGATGCCTTGCGCGTGGCCGCTTTTTTGCGCATTCCCCTGCATACCCTGGATTTTGAAAAACAGTACCGGGACCGCGTGATGAAATATTTTTTTGACGAATACAAAAAAGGCCGCACGCCGAACCCCGATGTCATGTGCAATAAGGAAATAAAATTCAAACTGCTTTATGACTGGGCCATAAAAAACGGGTTTGACTGTATGGCCACCGGGCATTACGCGCAGGTACATGAATCACGCAACATGAAACATGGAGCAGAACAAAGTATACTTCATGTTTCATCTTTCATGCTCCATAGGAGCATTGATGAGTTTAAAGACCAGACCTACTTTATTTACAACATCAAGACCGAACAGTTGCCGCATTTGGTATTTCCCATCGGCGGGATGAAAAAATCCGCGGTAAGAACCTTAGCGCGAAAACTCAATCTCCCTAATGCCGAAAAAAAGGAAAGCATGGGGCTGTGTTTTGTCGGCAAAATCCGGCTGAAAGATTTTTTGGAACAAAAGTTAAAACCCAAGTCGGGCAAAATTATCGACCAGGATGGAAAAATAATCGGGCAGCACCCCGGCTTATTTAATTATACAATCGGGCAGCGCCAGGGAATTAACATTGGCGCCAATGGCCCGTATTACGTAACCAAAAAAGATTTAAAAACAAACGCGCTGTATGTCACGAATGATGCTAACGATAAGTCACTGATGACTAAAGAAGTCCAAATTCATTCCGTCAATTGGTTGGGCGAGCTGATCAGCCGGCCAGCTGATCAGCCGGCCAGCTTGCTTGGTCGGTTCCGCCACCAGGGAGAACTTGTACCACTAACCATAGGAAAAATTAGCGCCGATAATTATCGCGTAATTTTTAAAAAATCGCAAAAAGCTATCGCTTCCGGGCAAAGTTTGGTAATATATAAGGGCAAAATCTGCCTGGGAGGGGGAATAATTGCCTAAATATGGAAACATTCCCGGTTTTAATAGAAATTCCGCAGGGTACCGTTAACAATAAATACGAATACGACCACAAAACCGAAAAGTTGGTTTTGGATTTTGTATTTAAAAATCTGGTCTGGCCTTTTAATTACGGCGAAATTGTTGGAACATTCGGAGGCGATGGAGATGCCCTTGACGCGATTGTATTTTCTTCGCACCCGCTGGCACAGTCCGGCGTTGTTGAGTGCCTTCCGTTTGGCATAATAAAAATGCTGGACCGCGGCGAAGTCGACGACAAGCTGATGATGATCCCAGCGGGCGACAAACTTGCCGGAAAGTACCAGGATATCGAAAGTTTTTCCAGGGAAGAAAGAGAAGCGATAAAAAATTTTTATGCCGAAGTTGCCCGGCAAAAACAAAAAACTATTCAAGTAATGAGCTTTCAAAATAGGAAATTTGCATTAAATGAAATAAAAAGATCCTTAAAAATTAAATTAAGGTTCCCCGCCGCAAGAAGCGGGGTATTACTGCAAGGAACAGCTGCATCTTCGCGGCAAGCCGCGAGGTATTGAACCTTTCTTAGCTCCTCGGCTCGCTTGTCCTTTGAAAGACAAAGGACAGACTCGCCTACGTCGCGAATAAAATATGGACATTCTTAATATGATTCCGGAAGCCACTCTGGCTCCTGAACAGAAACAAAACTTCCCGGTGCTTGACGAAACCATTACCGATGTCGGCTCCAGCACCGCAAAATACGTGCTAAAAACGCATTTGAACACCACACTGATAATTCTCATGTTTATGGTTGTGTGGATTCTGGCGGGTATCTATTTATCTATATCGGTTTCCAGTCCCGATGTGCTTGTTTGGACATTTATTATAGCCGCAATCGGGCTGTTGATTTATTGGAGCGCGATCCATAACCGTATTGCCCATGAATTTTATCAACAATTTGCCCAGGCAAACAATTTCCAATACCAAAAAAACGGAAATCTGGAGCTTTCGGGCGCCTTATTCAGCCTAGGGCATAACCGCGCCACTGAAGACATTATTTCCGGTACTTACGACGGCAACCCGCTTTGTTTATTTAACTATACCTATGTTATCGGCGGCGGCAAAAACCAACAAACTTATCATGATACGGTTTTCCAGATAGAATATCCGTCCGTTCTTGCGCCAATTCTTTTAGTGGTGGATAGCCAGTATTTCGGCGGAATAACCGGACTGTTTAGCGGTTGGGAAAAAATCAAGCCGGAAGGGGATTTTGACAAAAACTTCGACCTTTACACGAAAAAGGAATTCGAAATTGAGGCATTGCAGGTGTTTGCCCCGGACTTTATGCAAAAAATGCTGGCCGAATGGCCGGAGTTTAATTTGGAATTCAACGGTAACAAACTGATTATTTTTCACAATCATAAAATTACCACCAAAGCCGAACTGCAAAAAATGTACGCTTTGACGCAATTCTTAATTACCAAAATCGAACCCCAGGCCAAAGGGATGGAAGGTTCGGTAAAGGCCTTGGAAGCGCTGCAAAATTCTCAAAAATAACCCCATGATATCCAAACAACAATTTCTAGATTCCTGCCTTAATGAAATCAGGATAATCAAACATCTCTACGGAAAAATTACCCCGCAGATGCTTATTTATCGCCCATCCGAAAAACAGCGTTCAATGCTCGAACTGCTCCAATACATCTCACACTTTGCCGAAGTCGAGGCATCCGCCGTTTATGCCGGAAAAGCCGTGGATTTTCAAAGCTCGATGAAGGAAGCCTATCAAATGCCCGCGGAAAAATTTATCACCCGCATGGATGAGTAGGAGGAAGAATTAAAGAATATCTTCGCCAAAATTACCAACGAAGAAATGGCGGCATCGGTAGATTTATTCGGCAGGGGACTAAGCCAGCCGAGGGCCCTGTGGTTTTTAAACCTGATTTTAAAAAGCCTGACTGCATATAAAATGCAGCTGTTTTTGTATCTTAAAGCCTGCGGCATCGACAACATCGGCACTTCCAATTTATGGCGGGGCGAAGATCCAAAATAAGATTATCCACTCTTGACAACGTACTAGTACAGGATTACAATAATGGTATGCGTAATTTCGTATGCCAATTAGTCTGCTGGCAAAACTACCCAATTTAGCGGGTAGCGGATTTTAATATTATAATACAAATCGCCGCCCGCTCATTTGGCGGCTTTTTTATGATTCATTACATACTAAAAGGTAAATGTACGGAAACTTGGCGATTGCACAAACCGCGGTTTTTCTAATTAACTGATAAATTTATGACATTAATCACAACTTTAAAAAAATTCCCGAATGAAGCGGGCTTCTTTGGCGAATATGGGGGACGGTTTGTCCCGCCTCAGCTGGAGGAAGCCCTAAAGGAAGTCGAGACAGCTTACGCCCTGGCAAGCCAGGATCCAGATTTCCAAAATGAATATAATTCGCTGTTAAAGAATTACGTCGGCCGCCCATCCCCGCTGTATTTGGCAAAAAATCTTACTGCAAAATTTGGCGGGGCGAAGATTTACCTGAAACGTGAGGATTTAAACCATACCGGCGCGCATAAAATAAACCACTGTATTGGCGAAGCCCTGCTGGCCAAGCGGATGGGGAAAACCAAACTTCTCGCGGAAACGGGAGCCGGCCAGCACGGGGTTGCGCTGGCCACCGCCGCCGCTCTGACCGGATTGGAATGCGAAATTCACATGGGCAGCATAGACATCGCCAAGCAACATCCCAATGTCATACGCATGAAACTCCTGGGAGCAACTGTTGTCGCTGTGGACAGCGGGGGTAAAAGCTTGAAAGACGCGGTAGACAGTGCTTTCGGGGCTTTTATGGCCGACTACAAACATACTTTTTTCGCCATCGGCTCGGTGGTTGGCCCGCACCCGTACCCGATGATGGTCCGCGATTTTCAATCGATTGTCGGCCTAGAAGCGAAAGCGCAAATCATCGAACAGGAAAACCGGCTGCCGGATTATTTGATTGCTTGCGTGGGAGGAGGCAGCAACGCCATGGGACTATTCCATGCCTTTTTAGACGACGATGTCAAAATGGTCGGCGTGGAACCGGGCGGCAAAAGTTTTAAGCCTGGAGAACATGCGGCGACCCTGACATTGGGCAGGCCGGGGAGCCTCCACGGAATGCTGACTTACGTCCTCCAATTCGCGGACGGACAAACCATGCCCGTGCATTCCATAGCTTCCGGCCTGGATTATCCCGGGGTCGGCCCGCAGCATTCCTTCTTCAAAGACAACGGGCGGGTCCAATACGTTACGGCCAATGACCGGGAAGCCCTGGCGGCTTTTTTGGAACTCTCTAAAACCGAAGGGATCATTCCGGCTCTGGAAAGTTCTCACGCCTTAGCCCAGGCCTTTAAGCTGGCGCCTACATTGGATAAAAATAAAATTATTATTGTTAACCTTTCCGGCAGGGGAGACAAGGACATAGATTATATCGCCGAAAAAATTAATCTTAGCTAAATCAAAATTTAAAAAGCGTCCGGTTCTCCGGACGCTTTTTATTGTCCATCTTGAATAAATCCGGCATATCTGTTATAGTTTATAGACAAAGCGGCCAAAATTCCGCTTTCGTTTTTTTACTAAAACGATAAAAAATGGGGAATAACGAAGTCGTGCTTCGGTTTTCGGACGTGTTTTTCGATTACGGGCACAATAAAGAAATTTTAAACGAAGCCAGTTTTTCCATTCGCACCGGGAGCAAAGTCGCCTTAATGGGGCAGAACGGCGCGGGGAAAAGCTCGCTGTTTAAATTAATAACCAAGGAACTTGAGCCCAAAGAAGGCGGCGTTTTTTTGACGCCAAAAGACACGACCGTAGGGATTGCCCGCCAGGTTATTCCGCCGGAACACATGGAGTTAACGGTGCGCGATTATTTTGCCTCGGCTTTTGCCGAAATTAAATACGACCTTGATAAACATATCCGGAATGTCTTAGAAGCTGTAAATCTGGACGCTCCGCTAGAACGCATTATTAAAAGTTTTTCCGGCGGCCAGCAGGCGCGATTGCTTTTGGCCTATGCCTTAATCCAAAATCCCGACATTCTGCTTTTGGATGAGCCGACAAATAATTTAGATCAGACCGGCATTGAACATCTAACCGGCTTTTTAATGATGTACGAGAAAACCTGCATGGTCATTTCCCATGATGCGGAATTCTTGAATGCCTTTACCGATGGTGTGGTCTATTTGGACGTGTTTACCCATAAAACCGAACAATACACGGGGAATTACTTTGATGTGGTGGAAGAAATTGCGGCACGAATTGAGCGCGAGAATCTTCAGAATGCGCGAATGGAAAGCGAAATAAAGAAAAAACTCGGGCAGGCCGAAGTCTTCGCCCACAAAGGCGGAAAGCTCCGCGCCGTGGCTAAACGGATGAGGGAAGCGGCGGAGGAAGCCGAAGAGAGTATTGTGGAAGTCCGGCGCGAAGACAAAACCATCCGTGAATTTGAAATCCCGGTCCAGGAATTCGATCCGTTCTTTAACGGATTAATCGCCCAAATCGATGCCATAAAAGTTTTTGAACATCATCAGCCCACAATCAAAACAATAGATTTAACCATACGCAAAAATACCCACGTGCTAATTAGCGGCCCTAATGGCGCAGGAAAAAGCACATTTTTACACGCGTTAACCGACAGGAGCGCCGAGGGCGCGATGATTCCGGAAGATATTAAAATTGGTTACTATAAACAGGATTTTGGAAATCTTGATTTCGAACAAAAAGCTTTTGATTGCCTGCTCGATGCCATGCAAAAAAATGACGAACATATTTTGCGTGCCACCGCCGCGTCTTTTCTGCTAGACGGTAGGGCGCTCGATAATCAGGTTAAAAGCCTTTCGGAAGGGCAAAAAGGCCTGCTGTCTTTTGCCAGATTGGTTTTGATGAAACCCGGTTTGCTGGTTCTTGACGAGCCGACCAACCACATAAATTTCCGCCATTTGCCAGTAATCGCCAAAGCGCTCGACCATTACCAGGGCGGCATGCTTATGGTCAGCCATATTCCGGATTTTGTCTCCAAAATCCGCATCGACCAAACAATAAACTTAAACTCGCTGAAATAGCGGGTTTTTTGTTATAATACGTTATATGGATTATCATCCGGTTGTGCAAAAAATCACCAGTTTATTATCAACCAATAACTTATGGTATGAGACCTTTGAACATGCGCCGGTAAAAACCAGCGAACAGGCCGCTTTGACCAGGCCCGGATACACACTACGACAAGGTGCCAAGGCCATGATTGTTAAAGCTTACAGAACAAAAACGGAGACGGAATTTGTTATGCTGGTTTTCCCGGCCGATCAAAAATTCAATTCCGATAAAGTTCGAAAGGAGCTTGGCATTAAAAATCTCCGCTTTGCGACCGAACAGGAAGTTTCCGATCTGACCGGCGGCGTCAAAATTGGCGGCGTTCCGCCATTTGGCAGTCTGTTTAACCTAAAAGTTTACGCCGACCCCTCGTTGTTTGAAAATGAAAAAATCGTGTTCAACGCCGGCGACAGGGGATTCAGCGTGGCAATGAAATCTTCTGATTATCAAGCCCTGATAAATCTACAGGTAATCGACTTGATTTAAAGTGAACGATTGTATACTATAACATCAACATAACATCCGCGTGGCTGATCCGCGTCTAGATCGGCGGCATATGGAACCCCTAGCCAATAAAATTCGTCCCACGACGCTTGAGGAATTTGTCGGCCAGAAACATTTAGTCGGGCCTGGCAAACCTTTGCGCATAGCAATTGAGCAAAAACATTTGTTTAGTTTTATTTTATGGGGTCAGCCGGGCGTCGGAAAAACCACATTGGCCCGGATATACGCCAAAGCGGTCAACGCGGAATATTTTGAGTTGTCCGCGGTTTCGGCCGGCAAGGATGACATTAAAAAAATCGTTGAACGGCCTTCGATGTTTGGTCAGCCCAAGATATTATTTTTAGATGAAATTCATCGTTTCAATAAAGCCCAACAAGATTTTTTACTGCCGTTCGCGGAAAATGGCAAGCTGTATTTAATCGGCGCCACCACGGAAAACCCCAGCTTTGAAATCATACCGGCCCTGCTAAGCCGCTGCCGCGTGTTTGTGCTTAATGAATTATCGGGTGATGAGATAAATTTAATTATAAGCAGTACCGGATACAAATTAAAAAAAGATGCCAAAGACTGGCTGGTAAAAATGAGCAACGGGGACGCGCGCCAGGCCATTAGCATGATAGAAAATACGGTGAAACTCTATGATAAAATCACCGTTGACACTCTTAAGGATACTTTACAGTCAAAATTCCTGCGTTATGATAAAGCCGGCGAAGAGCATTATAATATCATCAGCGCCTTCATTAAATCTATGAGGGCGGGGCAACCGGATGCCGCGATTTATTATTTATGCCGGATGATAAGCTCCGGAGAAGACCCGCTGTTTATCGCGCGCCGGATGGTCGTTTTCGCCTCCGAAGACGTTGGGCTCGCCCAACCGACGGCGCTTGTGGTTGCCAATGCCGTATTCCGGGCATGCGAGACAATTGGCTATCCGGAATGTTCGGAAAATTTGGCTCACGGCGCCATATATTTGGCGCAGGCCAAAAAAGACCGCGGCGCTTACAATGCCTACCTGTCCGCGATGGCGGACGCTAAAGAATTCGGCAACCTGCCCATTCCCTTAAAAATCCGCAACGCCCCGACCAAACTCATGAAAGAGCTGAAATACGGCGAAGGATACGTAAAATACGACAAGGACGATTATCTCCCCGAAGAATTAAAAGGAAAAAAATATTTAAAATGAAAATATTTAACTTTGCCGCAAAAAAATCCGATTCGCTGTATGAACAGGCTATCCCGATAGCCCTGACTGTCGCGGTATTCGGAGCGCTGGCCGTAGCACTTCTGTTCGTTGTCCGTTTATTGAATTTGCTGCCGACGGGAAGTCCGATTTCGGAAAACCTGCGCTGGGGGGACATTGTGGTCGGCGCGACGATTTATTTTAAAACGTCGGTGGATTTTGCCATCCTCATCGGCTATCTCATGCGCAACAACCCGGGCTGGAAAAACCGTATTGCCATTGAACTCGGCACGGCTTTGGGTAACGGCGCGGGAACCATATTAATTTTAAGCTTTTGGGTGGTCTTTAAACAACTCCATTTTTTGCTCGCCCTGATGATTTTGCTCTCGGCTCTGGTCTTGTTTGAAATGGCGGAAAGCGGCGTTCAGCATTTTGATTCATGGCGTTACCATATTGGTTTAAAACACAATCTTTACAAAATTTTAAAGGGGATTTTGGATTTTATTTTAAAATTCACAAAACCGGTAACATCCCGAATACTGCCGAATTTTTCAAAAACCCTCAGCGGCAATCGCAAACTGAAATGGACCGCGTTAATGGTGTTCGCGTTGACCACGCCATTTATTCTCGGACTGGACGATTTCGCCGGCTATGTACCGCTGTTTTCCGTGGTCAATGTTTTTGGATTCGCCGTGGGAGTCATAGGCGCGCATATGATACTGAATATCGGGCTGTTCGCCAATCCCGATGCAACCATAAAATTTTTCAAAAACCAATGGATTTCGTTTATCGGAGCGGTCGCCTTTTTGGGGCTGGCTTTTTGGGGGTTGATTGAAGCGGTAAGAATACTCGTCTGACATGGAAAAATTTTACAAGCTGCTTAAACAATACGACTACCGCCTTCCCGCGCAGCTCATCGCGCAATCTCCCGCCAGTCCGCGCGACTCGGCGCGTATTATGGTTTACAACAAACGCGGCGGTAAAATAAACTTTGACACGTTTAAAAATCTCGGCCGCTACTTGCCAAAAAACGCGGTTTTGGTTTTTAACCAGACCAAAGTTTGGCCGGCAAGATTTGAAGTTGTGAATCCGAGCGGCGGCAAAGCCCGCCTGCTTTATATCGGCCTCGACAATAAACTTATTAAAGCGCTATCTGACCGGCCGCTTAATCCGGGAACCGTTGTTGGCTTTGCGCCAGGCCGAATGCCGAATCGACAAAACGGCAAATCAATTAATTTCAGTGTAATAAAAAAAGTTGGACAGTTTTATTATCTCAAACCGTCCTTCCCGCTAGCGCGACTCCAGGATATCCTGATAACATACGGCATTACTCCACTGCCTCCTTACATTAAACATTCGCCGCTTACGGAAAAACAAAAACGGCGGGAATACCAATCAGTTTTCGCCAAATCCGGGCTGTCCGTGGCCGCTCCTACCGCCTCCCTACATTTTACGAAGCGGTTAATCGGCAGTCTTATGCGGGAGGGGATTGGAGAGGCCTATCTCAGGCTTGATGTCGGACTCGGGACCTTTGCGCCTTTAAAAGAAGAAAATATCCATACGCGTAAATTGCACCGGGAATTTTACCTGATTGATAAACATACGGCCGCCTTTCTTAATGCGGCCAAAAAGCAAGGACGGCCGATTATCGCGGTAGGCACTACGGCGGCCCGGACCCTGGAAAGTGCGTCCACAAACCATGGTCAACTAACAAAATTGTCCGATGATACGGAGTTATTCATTAGCCCCGGTTATAAATTTAAATTTATTGACGGCCTAATTACGAACTTTCATGTCCCTAAGTCCAGTTTATTGATGCTGGTTTCCGCTTTGGTCGGGCGGAGTAAGCTTTTAACGCTTTATCAACAGGCCGTTGCAAAACGATTTAGATTTTTTTCCTTCGGTGACGCCATGCTTATTTTGCCCCAATAGCTGTGGATATTGTAAGGTTTTCCCGGCCATAGTTCGGCCATTTATAACACTTCTAAATTAATTAGCCTTTAAATAAGCCTTAAATTATTCAATTTTTTATTTAACAATATTTTAACCGCATTTTATCTTGACATAGGCAAAAAATCCTTGATTTTATTGGCTTTTTTAGTTAAAATGTAATCGTTAAAGAAATTAATAAAAGGGAGACAAAAATATGACAAAGTCAGAAATCTTGCAGGCCCTGGCAGAAAAGCTGGGAATGACCCGCAAACAAGTAAGCGAATTTATGGATGCCATGGTGGAAATGGCTTATGCCGTTACCAAGAAAGAAGGAGAATTCGTTATTCCCGGAATGGGCAAACTTCAAAAGAAGCACCGCGACGCCAGAATGGGACGCAACCCAGCCACAGGCGAAAGCATACAGATCCCGGCCAAAACGGTTTTAAAGTTCCGTGTAGCCAAACAGGCCAAAGACGCGATTCTTTAATTTCATTAGGCTTTAACCCCCCGCCCCCGTGCGGGGGGTTTTAATTTGCTTAATTTTATGGTATAATATATTAAATAAGATTAACTAAAAATACAAATGATGATCCATACAAAAAAAATTATTCTGGAAACAAAAAAACAGTTTGAAATCATAAATATCAGCGAACAGGCCATGTCCGCCGTTTTGGAATCTAAAGTTAAAAACGGTTTGGCTGTAGTGTTTTGTCCGCACACGACCGCAGGAGTCAGGCTCAACCATGATGAACCTCTGTTAATGCAGGATATTATGAAAATGCTTTACCGGCTGGTACCCATCGACACAAACTATAGCCACGACTTGTTCGAAGTCAGGCAAAACGTGGCGCCCAACGAGCGCAGCAACGGCCACGCCCATGTTAAAGCTTTTTTGCTCGGATCTTCCGAATCCCTCCTGGTTGAAAACTCCAAACTTTTACTCGGGCAAAAACAAAGCTTATTTTTTGTGGAAATGGATGGAGGCCGCCTCCGGGAGGTCTATATTAAAATTGTCGGGGAATAACAGTAAAACCAGTTATAAAACGCCAAACTGGCTTAGAGAGGTCGGTCTAAGATCCGGTTTGAAAACATTTAAGAAAAAAAATTAAAATAAATAAACAAATGGACTATCCAACTTATCAAGCAGTCGTAATTCAGGCCCTGGGGGACTTATACGCTAAAACTTTAAGCTACCTGCCTAACTTGGTCGCCGCAGTTATCGTAGTAATCGTCGGCTGGCTTTTGGCCATGTTTTTGAGCAAGCTGGTCGAAAAAGTTTTGGAAGCAATAAAAATTGACCATCTTGCCAATCAACTGGGCTTAAAAAATCTGTCGGAAAAGGTTGACCGAAAACTTAGTCTGTCCGCATTGGGTGCCTGGCTGGTTAAATGGTTCTTTTTCTTGGGAAGTTTTATTGCTGCCGCCGACATTTTAGGCTTACAGGAAGTTTCAACGTTCCTTTACCAGGACGTGCTAAATTACGCCGGCCACGTGATTGTCGCCATGGCCATACTGTTATTGGGAATTTTAGCGGCTAACTTCTTTGCCGCTTTGGTATCCAGCACCGTTAAAGCCAGCGGCTTGCACAAAGGCGATATTTTAGGCGCTATTGCCCGCTGGTCAATCCTCTCTTTCGCCGCCATTGCCGCACTGTCACAATTACAAATCGCTACCGATTTTCTTCAGGATTTGTTTAGGGCTATTGTAGCCATGCTGGCAATAGCCGGCGGTCTGGCCTTCGGACTTGGCGGCAGGGATCATGCCAAAAAAGTTTTGGATGCTGTTGAAAACAGCATGAAAAATTAGCTAAAAACCAAAAAATTTAATATAATTTAAATAAGGCGGCTAAATAAAAAACCGCCCGGATTTATTTTTTTCTAAATCATCCCTAAATGGGATGATTTTGGCGAAGCCATGATTAAAAAATTATTAATAATTGCGGTACTGTGCCTCATTATACTGGGTGGCTTTAGCCTTTACCAGGCTTTTTTGTACCGTCGGGATACGCGCAACCAAAGGCTTAATGCCAAAGCGCCGCAGACCAGCATAACCCTGGTGGAAGGATGGACCAACAGGCAGATAGCCGATTACCTGCAAAACAAAGGAATCATTTCCTCTTCGGTCTTTTTGGCGGATACAAAGGACTTTGACGTTTCCGATTATCCGATATTAAAAAGCAAGCCCGCCGGCCAAAGCCTGGAAGGATTTATTTTCCCAGATACGTATTTTATACCCCAAACCGGCCAGAATATCGGGCAAATAATTATTCAAAAGGCTTTGGATAATTTTTCTAAAAAAATTTCGCCTCAAATGCAGGCAAAGGCGGCCGCAAGCGGGCAAAATTTATACCAAATAATTACTCTGGCTTCAATTGTTGAAAAAGAGGCCGGAAGAGACCAGGACAAGCCGGCCATTGCCGGAGTATTTTACAATCGACTCAAGTCTAACATGGCTCTCCAGAGCGATGCTACGGTAGCTTATTCTCAGCTGGAAAATTTACCGGAATATAATACTTATAACAATACCGGTTTGCCGCCGGGACCGATAAGCAATCCGTCACTGACATCCATTCAGGCGGCGTTAAATCCGGAATCAACCGATTATTTCTATTTTTTAACCGACCCAAAAACCGGTCAGGCTATATTTGCGCGAACCTACGACGAGCATTTAAAAAACAAGGCGGAATACTTAAAATAACGGGCAACTATTAGGATTATTCCAACCGGCTGCCGGTAAATGCGCGGTACCCGTTTAAAAAATCGTCAATACCGACTTCGGATTTACCTTCGAGTTGCAGCTGTTTAAGTTGAAGAGCCGTGCTATTTCCACAGACCACATTACCGCCGGATAATACCGTTCCGGCGCTTTCAGTTTTGGAAGATATTTCTAAAGTCCCGGCCTTAGGTAGACAGTAGGTTATTTTTAATATCTTTCCGTTCCAGGTAGTCCAAATCCCCGGCCAAATAAAAAACGCGCGGAATTGATTGTAAATTTCACTTGCCGATTTGTTCCAATTTATTTTTCCGTCGCTTTTGGAAATTATGCCGCTGTGCGACGCTCGCGCTCCGTCCTGGGGCAGGGGAGTAATCCGACCCGATACATATCCCTCAAGTGTCGGAATAATTATGGCGGCGGATTTTTTAGCCAGTTTATCGGATAGCGTAAAATAATTATCGTCCGGCTCAATTCCTACGATTTCCTGGGCAAGCAGAGGACCGTCATCAACGCCTTCATCCAGAATAAAAATACTTGTCCCGGTCCGCGGATCGCCGTTTAACAGCGCCGCCTGAATGGGCGACGGCCCGCGGTATTTTGGCAAAGCGGAAAAATGAACGTTTACGGTCTTGTACGGAGGCAGACCGATAATTTCCCCTGGCAAAATTTTGCCGTAAGCCACGACTACAAAAATATCCGCTCCCATATTTTGTAATTCGGTCAAAAATTCCGCGTTACCCTTAACTTTATCCGGTTTAAAAATTTTTAGGTTTAAATCGGTTGCCAATGCGGAAACGGGGCTCTCCTGAGGTTTGCCGCTTCGTCCAGCGGGCGCGTCAGGCTTTGTCACAGCCGCCAGAACCTGGTGGCTTTTATTTAAAACTTCCAGTATCGGCAGAGCGACATTTGCCGTGCCGAAAAAAATAATTTTCATAATGCTATAAATTAATTGCAAGTGTTAAAATTAGACTGGGAAAAATAATTAATAGAAAGGAGAAAAAATGTCTAGTACTAACACCTACATTGGAGTTGATCTCCATAAGAAGACCTGTTACATGACGGTCATGGA
>JARLJR010000013.1 GCA_031291095.1 Legionella sp.
AAAACCTTTTCTGTTCTAAAAAAATCAAGAAAAACAGAGCAAATTAAGCTACAGAAAAAAGCTAATAAAATAATTAAAATGATAGAAAAAGAGGCACTAGCTGCTTAAGGTAGTGCCATTGGCCCATGGGCCCAACCTACAATCCTTAATGCAACTGAACTGGCTCCTGCAACTCCTCAATAACCGCAGCCAACTTCTCGCTAATCGGCACTCCTGTTTTCTTCAAGGTCACAACCAAGAGCTCTTTAGCCTTCAGCGGATCAGTCAAATTAAAACAAATAACCTCAGCAATCTCAGCAAGAAAACAGTCAGAGCTTAATGTTTTTGCTTTTTGAATTAATTCCTCTGCTTGCTGAATATCTTCTTTCAATGCGGCAACCAATGCCAGTCCACCCCAACCATCAGCTAATTCTGCAACCTGATGAGTCGCAATTTGATAGGTATTGAATGCCTCATCCAATTCATCTTGCAGTAATGCACACCAGCCTAAAGCAATACGACAATCATAAAATTCAGGATAAATTTCTATAGCTTTTTGCAAACTATAATCTGCGCGCTCAAAATCACCTTGATTCATATGGGCGCTACCTAAGGCAAACCAGAGGCGGCAATCATCAGGGTTTATTTGCAACAGTTTTTCAATATCTTCTACGGTTGTTTCTTGGGTCGTAAGGCCTAACATGGAATGAACTAGTTTTGCATCATAATTATCTGGATTGAGTTCAAGCGTTTGGTTAGCTGCCTGAATAGCCTGCTCATTTTCATCGCGGTCAAAGTGTAATAGCGCAAGAAGACCTAAAGCATCCGCATCCTCGGCATCATGAATTAATACGTCCTTAGTTAAGTCTAAAGCCTGGTCTAACTCACCTTGCCCATGGTGTATACGCGCCATTAATCGTTTTGCTTCTGGGTGATGCCCCCCTTCAATAACGGGTGATAGAACCTTTGCTGCATTTTCTAAGTCGGAATTAATAAAATGGATAAATCCCAGGTTATAACGAAGGGCCGGTGTGTCTTCGTAAGTTAACGCTTCAATAAAACTCTCTTGAGCCTGAGAAAATTGACCTCGGTTTAAATGAAGTAATCCTTGATGACCAAGGCAGGCAATATGGTCAATGTCATTCGCTTGATTTAGGTAGCCTTGCGCCGCATCTAAATCGTCGAGCTCTACATAAAGATTGCTGATTTTTACCAATAGAGTAAGGTTATTTTTATCTTGTTCTAAATAAGAAAGATGGCGATTTAATTGCTCTTGGACTTGATTACTCATATGTAGGGTTCCTTGTCATGTGAGGTTGTTAAAAAACTGAGGAACTATAAGCCTAACTTATAAAAAAGGCAAACTCTATGTAGCATGCGTCAGTTTACGCCGAAGGATCTCCTGAATGTGGCATTACGCCCGCCCATAGAACTTGCTCTATTCTGAAGCTCCCTCACTGCGCCCGGGATGCCGTACACTTGCACAGACTACGTCATCCTGAGGAGTTTACGCCGAAGGATCTCCTGAATGTGGCATTACGCCCGCCCATAGAACTTGCTCTATTCAGAAGCTCCCTCACTGCGCCCGGGATGCCGTACACTTGCACAGACTACGTCATCCTGAGGAGTTTACGACGAAGGATCTCCTGAATATGGCATTAGGCTTAGCCGTAGAACTTGCTCTATTCAGAAGCTCCCTCACTGCGTCCGTGAAGAAGTACACTTACACAGACTACGTCATCCTGAGGAGTTTACGACGAAGGATCTCCTGAATGTGGCATTATGCTTTGTCATAGAACTTGTCCTATTCAGAAGCTCCCTCACTGCACCCGTGATGAAGTACACTTGCACAGACTACGTCATCCTGAGGAGTTTACGACGAAGGATCTCCTGAATATGGCATTAGGCCTGGCCGTAGAACTTGCTCTATTCAGAAGCTCCCTCACTGCGTCCGTGATGACGTACACTTGACCAGACTACGTCATCCTGAGGAGTTTACGCCGAAGGATCTCCTGAATGTGGCATTACGCCTTGCCATAGAACTCGCCCTATGCAGAAGATCCCTCACTGTGTTCGGGATGACGTAGATTCGTCAAGTTGATGCTATTAGTACCAGCTCCCAGCCTCAAAATATGCTATATCTTTAATTAAAGGAATAATTAATAAATTCGTAAGGTTCTGTGCAAAATTATTATGACCTCAGCGGATTTGACAGCTAATTATTTCCCACATTATGATGATGTATAAATACTACTCAGGGAGGGTGTTTTTATGCTTGGGATGGCTGCATGGGAAGATGTTTGGAATGTAATTAATTTTGCCAAAGATAAAAATGATGATTGGTTTTTACAAGGTCCCGCCCGAAGATTTATGGAAACGTATAATGCTCGACCTGGTTTTTTTACATCGTATAAAAATGGCTATGAGTTTTCTGGTGGTTTGCTCGCTAATTTTGTTTATCCTGCAGCATTGAGCATTTTTTCTGGATTTTCTGTAGCCTGTGTTATTTTTGGTGCAGTTCTAGGAGTAGGTGCCTCGCTTGCGGCAACGGGGGCTGCGCTATTTGGTAGTTATGAGTTTTGTGATGAATCGATTGATAATGCTGCGACCGCATTCCACATTGCAGGCTTAGGATTAACTGCATTTGCAATAAGCAGTCTTTTACTTGCCTTTAGCTTATTTCATGCGCCATTTTCATTTCTTACTCGCTCAGGCAGTACTCTTTTTTCAATGATAGCAGCTTGTACCTCTCAAGATGAAAACAAGCAAGAGATAGACAGTGCGCAGGAAGGACATGCTCTGATAAGTTAAGGTTGAAGGGGCATTATTTTTCTATTTGACACACTATTTTTCAAAAACGTATAATGATTATTTTTTATCCATTGTGCTGGAGAACGGTATGCTTGGGCTATATGGCAAACGTGAAGTAAATTATATATTTTCAAATGATGCAGAGGACATGGAAGAGGTTGCGAGTCGGGCTCTTGAAACGTACAGCGCGCGCCCTGGTTTTTTTACGCCCTATAAAAATGTGACTGATGCCGTTGGCGAGGTTATAGCACCAGTCGTTTATCCTCTAGCTGGAGGGACTGTGGCCGTGTTTTCAGTATTTTCTGCAGCCCTTGCCGCAACGTTTGGTATTGGTTGTTTATTAGTTGCTGCTGGCGCATCACTATTTGACGATCCTACCCTTGCTAACGAAGCATTTGATTTGGTAAGTGGCACTTTGCAATTTATTGGAAATTTATTAGTGATGGCAATTGTTGCTGCTGCTGTTGGAGTTCTCAGTTTTCCTCATAGCGTTGCATCGTTGATTACTCGTTCTGTAGCTACTGCTGCTCAGTTTACTACAGGATACACCGATGATTATGAGTATCCAGAAGAAGAGGAGTATTGCTGTCTATCCTACTAAGCAAAAACATTATTCCGGACGTAGCCCGTATTCGCAGCGTAATACGGGATTGATACTAAATTTGAAAACTACCCACCAAGGCCTGAACAACCAAGTCCCAGCCATCAATTAAAATAAACAGCAATATTTTAATCGGCAATGAAATGCTCATGGGAGGCATCATCATCATCCCCACGGTCATGAGAATTCCTGAAACGATGAGATCAACTAATAAGAAGGGTAAAAAAATCATGAACCCAATTTGAAAGGCTGTTTGTAATTCACTTAAGATAAATGCAGGAATTAACTGATAGAATTTAATTTCTTCCGCCGAGGAGGGCAAAGGTTCCTTGGCCAATTGCAAAATGACCTTCATATCCTTTTCTCGAGTTTGCCGCAACATGAATTTTTTTAAGGGCTTGACGGCATTATCGAGCGCTGTTTCTGTGGTAATTTGATGCGCTTCATAGGGCTGATACGCTTCAGTATAGATGGCTTTAGCTACCGGCATCATGGTAAACAAGGTCAGGAATAACGACAGACTGATAATCACCGTATTCGGTGGTGTCTGCTGCAATCCCAATGCATTACGTAGCATGGAAAGCACGACTACAATACGCGTAAACGAAGATAACATAATTAAAATACTCGGCGCCAAACTTAAAACCGTAAGTAGGGCGAATGCTTGAAGTGCTGGAGAAATATTATCCTGATCTAAATGGATTGGGCCTATATTAGTTCCGGAAGCTGCGAGCACCGTTAATGGACAAAATAAAATCAAACAAAAAATAATACGCTGAAACATCATGATGAAGGTTTGACCTCTTGAACTGGATGAATGGCTAAGGCATTTTGATTGTCGGCAATTAGAAATCGTTGGCCTTGATAGTCAATGATGTAGACTTGCATTTTATGATGCACGAGGATTTTTTCAATGAGCTGACCTTGAGTTGGTTTTTTTACTAATCCTTTTGAGCGCTTTGCCAGGAATGAGAGCACAAGGAGGAGGATTAGCAAAACAACCAAATAGGGAACCCAGTGGAGCTGGTTGATTGGATCTTGCTTAAATGTCAGAGTGCTTTGGGCATAAAGTGCTGGGGTAATTAGCAAGCCCAAGAGCATCCAACTTTGTTTTACTGGGTTATTCATGCATTAATTTCCGTAATCTGTACTGCAAAATGATCGTCATGACTCATTAATTCACCACGAGCAATTACACGGTCATTTAATAGAATTTCTACTGGTTCATCTGTTTTTTGATCAAGTCGTAATTCATGACCGGATTTAAGTTCTTTTAATTCCGCAATACTGAGATTTAAGGTACCAATACGTACAGTGCATTGCACTTCAATATCCCCTACCAAACCCAGATAGTTTTGGTTAAGAAATTGACCTTCAGCTTGTGGGGTATGTTCTTTTAAGTTAACTTTTTTTACTGTAATGCTCATGATTTCCTCTTTAATACAATTGATTTATGGGATGCGGATTGGCCTAATTCAGCCTCAGCGAAGAGTTCTTTTCCTCGGGTTACTCTTAGTGGTTCGGTGATTGGATGTTTGGTGCTAAGTACATCACCGATTTGCAACTCTGCAAGACTTTTTATTGATAAGTGGCTGGAACTAAGCTCTAACGATAAAGAGAAGTTTTGTTCCGCTAATGCCTCATCAATGGGACTCAATGGGGTAGCTTTACTTTGAGATGCAGGTAACTGTTGATAAACCCAATCAGGGTTTACGATCAGCGTGAAATTGTTCTGTTCGCAAGTGAAGGTAAGAAGCACGCTTGTTGAGCCAGCATAAAACCAGTCTGGATTTTCTCCCTGATAGGGCTGCAGCATGCTTTCCTCTCGCTGGAAAAACTTATTTAGTAGTTTTAGGAGAAGTTCTTTACTTGCCGCATGAAAACTAGATTGCTCGCTACCGAATATTGCGAGGGAGATCACACTTAAATAATCACCTTCAAGGCAGCCAAGCTCATCGTTATCTTCCTGAAGCATGAATGCTTGTTCTACGCGGTAATTTTTAGGTGTCATGGCCAGGTGCAAGTCAAGAGGAGTACAACAGTACTCCTCATTCCAAGCATCCAGTGCTTGTTTAAATTGTTGGTTTAATTGCTGCAGTTCTACCGCATTAATTAATCGATAGGGCTTCATAATTTGGTTTCCAACTCTTCTAATAATTGTTTGTCTATATCCATAATCTGCGAGCAAGCTTGGAACATTCTTTGTAAAACGACAATATTGGCAAATTCCGTGGTGGGATCAACGTTAGAACCTTCTAAATAACCGGATTGAATAGCCTCTAATTTTTTGGTATTTGCGTGTCCATAATGAATCCCATGAGTAGTTTTTGCTCGAAAAAAATTGTCTTGCGTTTGGATTAAATTGTTTTCCATATCATCAAAAGAGGCCATGCCTATGTAAATACCTTTAATGATTTGTCCATTATTATAGTGGTAGGAAATTAGGCCTTCTTCATCAATCCTAAGTTCATTTTGTTCGCCTTGGGGATAACCGTCGTTATTGTGGATTTCGATGGTGGTCTCTGTCGATTGATTAGAGGAGGGTTTTCCGAGTTCTACGTATTCATTTTGCCCGTTATTACCGTCTCCGAAGTAAACAGAGATTGGTTGTCCATTTAGAGACAATTGAATCGTGCTGTATTCTGAGAGAATACCATTAGTAATAGTACCCCTCTCATTAAATTTTATTATTTGCTCGGATGAGATAGAAATTTCCTTTTCATCATCATATTGGGTACCTGTTAACATCCATTCTGTTGGTGGGGTAGTTTGCTGTGGTATTTCTATACCTGTAAATCTTAGCGTGATGGTATGGGGATTTCCTTGCGCATCATAAATGTTTTTTAGTTTAAAGGTGATATCTTCATAGACAGATATAGGAGGTTTTGGATTTTTTTCTTGAGGTATAAATTGACCATGTATAAAAACATTTTTAGTGGCTTTACCTGCAGAAATTTTAGGCCCGTGCTCATAGATAGGAGCCAAATTGCCAGAATGGTCGTAGCCCTGCACCTGCCCACCTGTTTTATAATCAATCAAAACTCCATTTTCGAATTTGAAATGCCCATCACGAGTATAAACCAATTCATTATTTTTTAGTTTAACTACAAAAAAACCGTTGCCTACCATGGCTAAATCTGAACCCGAACCGGTTTCCCGAGGATTACCATCCTTAAAATTAATCGAGGTACCTTGAACACGCACACCATGACCGTTTCCTTCTTCTCCATGCCCATTACCTAGAGAAGAATAGAATACATCACTACGTTTAAAACCATGGCTTTGCATATTCGCTATATTGTTCGAAGTATTTTGCAACCCGTAGCTTGCAGCAAGCATTCCTGAGAGACTGCTGTAATAAGTATTTGTCATTTTTGTTCCTTTTATTTATACGGAGGAGTTCTAGGATCTTCACTCTGTGGCACTAAACCTGTAGCCCGTATTAGGCTGCGCTAGTATGGGCTACAGCATCAATGCCTCAAGGTACACTTAAACGCTAACCTCAAGAACCTGATCTAATGTAGTCGGAATATGTTTATCCCCTGCATAAACCATAAGTTCTATAGACCCATTTTTCTGTAAAGACACTGATTGAACTGTGCCAGTAGTCTGCTCGTCTATTTTTACATTTTTACCTAAAAGATTAAGGCCACGATTTTCCTGTGCCAATTTTAATAGCTGCTGTACTCCATCATTAGTTCCAATAGCCTGCTGCAATGAAGAAAATTGCGCCATCTGCGCCATAAATTCACGGTTATCTATAGGTTTTAACGGGTCTTGATAGGTCAGTTCCTGCATGAATAATTTCATATACTCATCTTGGCCCATGTTTACTGCCTCAACTGGTTCAGTCATTGTTTACTCCATTAATAATTAAGCGGCTTAAAACCAAGCCTTTTTTCTTTAAATAATTTTGAATGAGTTGCACAAGCTCATTCTGTTCTTGCTTATCTAATGCATGCAGATTCAGCGTTAGCTCTGCTTGTTCTCCCTGAATAAACAGATGATTGTTTTTAAACTCTAAGGTGGTAGCCATTCTATTTGAGCAGCTAGTAGTTTCTTTTATTGCTGATGCATCCTGGGTTAATTTGCTGGTATGTATGGGTTGAGGCAACGATGATTGCTCTATAGCTTGTTCCAGCTCAGTCATTAGTGGGGCAAATTTATTTTCAGGTGAGTAAGACGGAGTGGTGTTATCCGTTGCTGTCATCAGCATATTTTGTAATTCAAAATTCTGGGGTTCCTGAGTTGGGAAAGACATAGAAAACACAGGCTCATTTTCCTTAGGGAACTCCTGATCTGTTTTCGGTGCTGGCAGTGGCTTAGCATCAAAGTGCAATTCAGAGTGTTGTAACTGAGTTTGGTGCTGCCAATAATACTCATCCCCTGTATTTTGCTTCGCTGGGCTATTTAACCAATGATCAAAGTCAGCAGATGATTGCTGGTTGGTATGTTGTTTGGACTGTCCATAGCATTGTGGTAGCGACTCATTAATTTTCATTATCTTCCTATTATAATCATTTACTCAAATCCGTAGTACCCATCTTACGTCTAACACGTCATCCCGAACGTAGTGAGGGGCCTCAGTGCCTGCCTCGGAGATTCCTCACTACGTTGGGGGGATGACGTTTTTAACCCCGTTGAATAACCCACTCATCCAATGCATTATTTTCCGCTTTCTTCTGTTGCTCTTTAAGCTCAGCTTGTTCACGTTCCAAATATTTTTCTAACATTTTTAATTCTGTTTTAATGCGTTGCATTTTTTCCTGCACATTCTGTTCTGTGTCTTGATGCTGTTTAAGCGTCATATTCAACGCTTCCTTTTTTTCATGTTGTTGCGTTATAAAATTGAGCCGGCTTATTTCAAAATCAGGATTAATCGTTAACGAATTAACTCCTGCTTGCTGTATTTGTTCATCCAGCGCCTCCCTCTCTTGGCGCACTTTTTGTAATTGATTTTGTGTCTCGAGTAATTGCAAATTAAGCTCATTAAGTTGCCAGTTTAATTTGGTCATCAGTGCTGAAAGTGATTGGTTCATAATAAAAGCTCTTTAAAACGGTGCATGAGTTCGTGAAAGGATAAAGGCTGCTTCGTATCTTGAATGAGTAGCTTATTGATTGCAGGCATGCGCTCAACAGCCGCATCCAATAGGGCATTATTCCCAGGTTTATAGGCACCTAACTCAATCAAATCTTTATTTTGCTCATAAATACTTAGCGTGGCGAAAATCTGATTCATGAGTTGCTGCTCTTCCGCAGTAACTAAATGCTTAGCCAACCGAGAGACACTTTGCAGAATTGAAATCGCAGGGTAGTGACCACGTTGTGCTAACTCGCGGGTGAGGACAATATGCCCATCAAGAAGTGCACGCATGTGATCAGCTAAGGGCTCGTTAAAATCATCCCCTTCAACCAAAACCGTATACACTGCACTAATGCTGCCCTGATCCTTAAAATTTCCTGTACGTTCAACAATACCTGGAAGCAGCGCGAAAACACTGGGAGTGTAGCCGCGTGCAGTAGGGGGTTCTCCCAAACTTAAGCCTATTTCTCGTTGCGCCATGGCAAAACGGGTAATCGAATCCATAAATAACATGACTTGTTTGCCTTGTTGGCAAAAGTATTCAGCAATTGCGGTGGCGGTATATACTGCTTGACGACGCATCAAAGCGGATTCATCGCTGCAAGAAACCACCAGCACCGATTTTTTTAAGGTGTTTTCATCCAAATGATTATTGATAAAATCATTAACCTCGCGGCCACGCTCACCAATTAGGGCAATTACATTAATATCCGTTTGCAGGTTTTGCACCATGTTGCCCAGCAGGGTACTTTTTCCCACGCCACTCCCTGCAAAAATCCCCATTCGTTGCCCTTTGCCTAAAGGCAGTAAACCATCTATAGCCTGTATCCCCGTGTTTAAACGCTCACTTATTGGTAAACGGTTAAAGGGATTAATCTTTTTATTTTGGGTAAAAACGCGGTGTTTGTTGTGTAAACGCAACCGCTCATCGATTGGTTTAGCAAAAGCATCGACCGCATGACCTAATAAGGAATCCCCTACGGCGATACTTAATGGATTTCCCGTTGCTCGTACTTTGTAGCCCATGCAAACAGGAGCAGAATCATAGGGCATAAGATAGACTTTTCCGTGTTCAAAACCGATGACCTCAGCTTGTATAATCGGCTGATTATGTTGATCCAGGATGTCGCAAACCTCGCCAATGAATGTTTGTGGCGGCCCATTGGCAACCAGTCTTAAGCCAATGAATTGCTCAATTTCGCCTAAACGTTCAACGGCTAAGAGTTCATTAATCCATGGATGCATGAGTGCCTCGCTGCTTTAGTTGCAGTAAAACTTCTTTGAGCTTATCGATTTGTTTTTCGATGCTGGCATCAAAAACACCATGGCTGGTTTTAAGAACATAACCTCCTAAGGCAAGCGACTCATCTGTTTTTATTTTTAAGCCATTTAAATGCGCCGCACTTAATTGCATGGTGCCATTTTGTAAGGCAGCAATGTCTTGTGGATGCAAGCAAAGCTCAACTGATTGTTTGTCATTTAATTGCGTAAGGATGTGGTTGATTTGCTGACTTAGTGCGTGTTGGTTATTGCTGTTTTCCACAAAAAATTGTTTGCTGATTAGCAATACAATATCGGCAATTTCATTTGCCAAATCCAGGCGATTTTGCGCCATTGCTTGAGGAAGTGAGGCAATCATCTGTGTTAATTGCTGCTGACGTTGGCTATTTTCTTGTTCAAGACGAGTACGTTCTTCGGTCGCCCCTGCTAAATAACCTTGCTCATAAGCTTCTTGGCGAATTTGCTCCCATTGTGCATCATCTACAGTGGGTGTCGCAGAAATAATCTCCTCAGTTATTTCAGGAGCTTCCTGGCTTAAATAAATTTCTTCCTCGCTGACTAAGACATTTTTATAGAGTGTCGCCATGAGGCATCTCCAGTTGTTCACTAAAACTTAATTGTCTTTGCCATTGTTGAAAGAGGTATAATTTCGAAGCCGATTTCAGCTTGTGTACCTGCGCAGTTAACTCCTCTTGGATTTTCTGTTTTTGCATGCAAGCCTCTAAAAACATGTGCTCCCAAGAGAATTGTCCTTGTTCCAGAATAATGGCGATATAAAGTGGATCTTCCTGACTTAGCCTTTGGCAAAATTCCGGTAAGGAAACTTCTTTTTGCGGGAGTTTGGGCCAGGGAAGATGACGAAATTTATCTGCTTCTTTGAGCAGCGCATGGCCTTGCACACGTTCAAATTGTTCGCGCTGTATCGGCGTTAACTGTTTAAGTACCCAGCGTTGATCGGCAGGTTTTAATTTCGCTAAATTAAGCACGATTCTTTTTAAGTCATTATTCATGGTGGTTTAGCCATTGGGTTAACTCAATTAACAGCTGCTGGCGTTTTTTTTGCCGATTACGTTTTAAGAGCAATACAGTGGAACTACCAAATACAGTCAGTACTATGAAAAAAACAAGCGCCTGCCATTTTCGTTCCTCATTCCATTGCTCCAAGACAAGTTCGCTAAAATGCGTTGCGGAAATTTCTTGGGAGCTTGGCGTGGCAGCAATTTTGGTCGCTTTGGGCGTACTAATTAAGGCCTCAACACTGATTACATCACCGCGCTTTTCATCAAAGCCTACAGTACTTTTTATGAGGCGCTGAACTTGAGCAATGGTTTTTGCATCAGTTTTTTGCGGTAACACTACGCTGACTGAAAGCCGCTCAATAGTGCCATTTGCCCGTTTAAATAATTCTTTTTCACGGCCAAATTCGTAGGTTTTTTCTAAGGTTAAATCCTGCTTGCCTTTCTGATTTCCTTTTTTATCTACCGTAGAATGCTTGGTTTGTTTTTCGTGGGTAATTTGTCCTTTGGTCTGCGGTTTAACTAATTCACGCTGCAGTTCATCGTAATTGATGGCTACATTGATTTTCACCATGACTTGCTCTTTGGCAAAGACTTTTTGCAGTAATTGCATGACCTTGTCATTCAGATAATGCTCTATGGTTTTTTGCGCGGTGAAGTGGTTGGAGGCGGGATCTTCTTCTGTTGCTGATAAGGTATTCCCATTTTGATCCACTACTACTACATTCACTAAACTTAAATGCGCAATACTTGCCGCAACTAACTGTTGGATGCTGTGCACTTGTTTTGGTGTTAATGCCTGTTTTAAATGCAAGGTCACCGAAGCTTTAGGTTGATTGCTATCATGGTCAAACAAATGACTTTCCGGAATCAGTAAATGTACTCGCGCTTGACGTATTTCATCAATGCTGGAAATAGTGCGTTCCAGCTCACCTTGCAAGGCACGTTGGTAATTAATTTTTTGTGAAAAATCGGTCATGCCAAAATCATTTTTATCAAACAGTTCAAAGCCTACATTGCCCGCTAATTGCATGCCTGAGCCCATGATTTTTAAGCGGGTTTTCGCAACCATATCTTTATCAATTAAAATATCTCGGCCACCATTGCGAAGCTGATAGGAAATATTCTCTTGATCCAGTTGGCTTAAAACCTTGTTTGCATCCTGCTCATCCAAATGATTAAATAAAATAGCGTAGGAGGGAGATAAGACCCACCAACTAAGTATCATGGTCATGACGACGATACCGGCGATGCACGCAATTAAACTGAATTTGCGTTTTGCTTCCAAATTGCTAAACCAAAGGCTGGCGGTTTGTAAGTAATTCACTTTAAATTTGCTCTCTTAATAAATCTTGATAGGCACTCATCAAACGGTTACGAATTTGCTCTAAATACTGAAACGATAATTTAGCTTGCTCCAGAGTAATCATGGTTTGATGCAAATTCTCTGCATTGCCACTGGCGAGCTCATTTAAGGCTTTATCCGCGGTATTTAATTGCGCATTGGTATCACCTATCTTTTCAGTTATCCAGGCAGAAAAGGACTCTTGTGGAGCCACCTTGGCGGACTCCATTTCTGGACTTTGCACATTAGGCTTTAAAAACAGGTTATCTAGTGCATCGATTCTCATCGCTCATCTCCTATGCTTAATGCCTGTAAGTACAAGCTATGCGCGCTATTGATCATTTTAATGTTGGCTTCATAGGCCCGTGAGGCGCGTAATAGGGTGGTCATTTCATCAATCGTGCTAATCCCTGGATAGGTGACATAGCCTTGTTTGTCGGCAGCAGGATGGCCGGGTTGATAAACTTTATTGGGCGGTAAATTTTGTGGAACGACCTCTACAGCGTTGATACCCATCTCTTGGGGATTGGCTACCAATTCTGAGAAGGTTTTGGCGGAAGTGATTACCTGGCTTGCTTGAAATACTGAGCCATCTGCATTTTGCAATGAGTGTTGATTGGCAATGTTATTAGCCACCACATCAACACGTAGTTTTTCAGCATTCATTCCCTGACCGGAAATGGCATAAATTTGCGCGTAATTCATTATTGATTTCCTTGTAATGCGAGTTTCATAATGGCTAACTTTTGATTTAAGCCTTTAACCAGAGCACGGTAATGGGTCATGTTTTGCACATTTAACGCCATTTGTTCATCAATGCTGGATTGATGATCACAACTCTGGTAATAAGGCGCAATCTCAGATAAGTCATTGTTGTTTGGACTTAAATGGTTTTCCTGTAATTGCTGCTCAAAATTAACTTCCATGCTTTGGTAATTTTCCGTATTGATATTGGCAATATTATTGGCAATAGCTGTCTGGCGCATTAATGTGGCATCTAAGGCCAGACTAACTAATTGTATGGTGTTATCTGTACTCATCATTTTTCCTTATTGAATCACCAATTCTGCATGCAATGCCCCGGCGCGCTTTAAGCTTTCCAGGATGGCGATAATGTCACGCGTGGAGGTTTGGACTTTAGTTAAGGCGCTAATCAAATCAGCTACTGTGGCGCCTTGTTTTAATTTCACGGTGTTGGCCATACGCTCATTCACATTAATATTGGTGCTAGGCACGACAGCGGTACGTACTTGTCTTCCCATGTTTTGAATTAAGGTCGGTTGGGATACTTGATATTCAGTAGAAATAGCAATTTGTAAATTGCCATGAGAAATGGTAACTGCATCGATTTTGACATCAGCCCCAGCAACAACCACACCAGTACGCTCATTCACTACTACTGTAGGTAAGTTATCTGGAGTAATCACTACGTTTTCAATTTGACTTACAAAACGAATAAAATGTTTGCGGGCCGATTGAGGCGGGTGGATTTCGATATCCTGTGCGGAACGTGCGCGTGCAGTGTTATCACCAAATTGACTATTGATAGCTGATTCAATAGTGTCTGCGGTGGTGAAGTCTGGATGATTTAAAATCAGATGCATCTCACCTGATTTCTCGATTAAATCGTTATAGATTGTTTTTTCAATAATTGCTCCACCCGGTATTAAGCCCGTAGTGGGATGATTTTTCTGGATGACATTGCCATAAAGGTCGTACTTAAAACCTCCAATCGAAATAGGTCCTTGAGCTAAGGCGTAAACCTGATTGTCTGCCCCCTTTAGCGGAGTTACCAGTAAAGTTCCACCCAGCAAGCTTTTAGCGTCACCTAGTGAGGCTACATTGATGTCAATTTTGTCTCCCTGATGGGCAAAGGAGGGGAGATTCGCTGTGATGATTACGGTAGCGGTGTTGCGACTGTTGATCTCATTGGGGCTTAAAGTCACGCCAAATGTTTGTAATAAGTTTGAAATTGCCTGAGTGGTGTCTTTATTGCGTCGTGAGTCGCCAGAACCTGCCAAACCAATAACCAGGCCATAACCAGTAATCGGGTTTTCTTGTAAGCCAGATAAACGAGCAATGGATTTGAGACGCACAGCAGAATAACTTGAATGCCAGCATAGTGGTGCACATAAAGCTGCCAGGAGTAATAGTTTCCTTCTTACACTCATCATACGACCCCTATAAAAGACAGGATCTTATAAATGTAATTACGATCTTGTGAGTTAGATACGGAACCTGCTCCGGTATAAACGATCTGAGCCTGGGCTAAACGGGTTGATAAAATAGTATTTTGCGGGCTAATGTCTTCAGGTCGCACCACGCCGCGTAACAGGATTTTTTGGTTCTCTCCATTAATGGTAATTCGCTGTACGCCTTCAACCAAATAAGTTTGGTTAGGAAATACTTCCTTGATACGTACGGTAAGAGCGGCTTTTATTTTACCATTGCGTCCTGTTTTGGCTGCTGCTTTGCCTTTGCCATTCAAACCAAAATTTACTTGGTGGTTGTTGCGGTTATAGCCTGCCTCTAATGCGGCCTTTATCTCTTTATGTGAAGAAAGATCCGCGCTGGTTTGGGCATTAGAGGTTTCCATAACGATGACAGTGAGCACATCACCGGGCAAGGTTGCTTTACGATCGGCGATTAAAGGGCGGTAAACATCTTCATCAAAAAGATTAATAGCCCACAATGTTTGGCTAAGGATTACCATCCCCAGGAATATTATTTTTTTTAACAGTGCATTCATGCGGCAACCTCTGCGGTGTTTTTCCCAGTGATTACTGCAACAAAGTACTTATTCGTACGCGGATTTTGCATGCGTATGGATTGTCCTTGAACTCCGTTACTTTGCGCGATTGCCTCAATGGTGATTGCTATTCCATGCTGTTGTACGAGGACCTTTGTTTTTTGCCCTTGCATCACTTCGGGTTGGTTCCCAAGCAAGTCTTGCGTTAAAATTTGTTGCTTATTAATCGATTTATTAAGCCAAACGGTAGCTGGAAATTGGGTTAACGGGGCAGTGTAGAGACCAGCAATATTTCGTCTTTTTAAGATCACATCCGATGGACGAAGCAGGGTATGACGCTTAATAGTGTGCTTCGCGACCAATACAGACTGATAAGCTTTAACTGCAAACCAGATAGGAATAGAGCGATTTTGATAATGCAGACGAACGCAAACACGTTTAGCAACAGGATAGTCTTTAGGGAGTTGGATTTTAAAATTGGCTAAGGCAATACCGCTATCTTTAAGTACTGTTTTGCTACTTAGCTCCACTTGGCTATATGCTTGCTTTTTTAGTTGTTTAGCCAAGGCGTTTTGCGCTGTAGATAGCAAGTTTTTAGCGTTGGTGCCTGTGGTTTCACGAATAGTGGCGCTGGTTTTACCCTTCCATTGATGGGAAAAATTTCCAACCTTGTGTTGCAACCAAGTGAGTACTTGTTGCTTATTCAGTTTGGTTCCTGGCATGGGTTTGCTATCCAACATGATTTTTCCCCACTGATGTTTATCCGGAGTAATAAGCAGCAAATCGCCTAGGTTTTTCGCTTCAGGAGTAATGGGCGTGCGAAAGCGCAACACCGTTTCTGCCTGAATTGGAAAAACGCTCAGTAACAGTAATAAATTAACCACGAATTTCATTCGTTATTTTTTCCAATTCATCCGCAATTTGTACGGCTTTCGCATTAAGTTGATAAACCCGTTGTGCCATGGTGAGTTGCATGAGCGAACTGACCATATCTACATTAGAACCCTCCGTGTGATATTGCGTTAAAGCTCCTAAACCACTACTGTTGGGGTTATCGATTAAGGGCTCACTGGTTTGATCCGTCACGGTATAAAGCCCTGAACCAATAGGATTTAAGGTTTCAGGATTGGTAAATTGAGCTAACTGAATGGTACCTACTAGCTGCGGTTCTGACTCACCAGTTAATATAACTTCGACCTCTCCATTGTTTTTGATTGTTAATTTAGCTTTGTCATCGGGAATTTGAATGTTATCTGCAAGTCTTAATCCATCTTGAGTTGCCAGGTAGTTCTCCTCATCGATACGTAGGCTGGAGTTGCGAGTATAGGCAATATTGCCGTCGGAATTAATTACTTGATAAAAGCCATCACCATTAATGGCAACATCTGTTTCATTGGTAGTGGTTTTTAAGGGGCCCTGGGTAAAATCCTTACCTGTTTTGTATACGGCGGTTCCTAAACCTAATTTGGCACTGGCCTGATTATTAAATAGCGGTTCTTCACCATTAATATTTTGGTACAGCACATCCTCAAAGGTTACCGTACTGGCTTTATAATTGGGGGTATTCAAGTTTGCCAAGTCATTGGCAATACGATCAATATGGTATTCCTCAGCTTTTAGTCCGCTAGCGGCAATGGCGAGAGTGTTAGACATTTCCTTCTCCTAACTGATTAATGGCAGTTGCTAATAAATTATCTGCGGTGCGCATGACCCGTTGACTGGCTTCAAAATGACGCGAGGTTTTAACCATATCCATCATTTCATCCATAGATTTGACATTGGATTGCTCTACAAATCCTTGCAGTAGACGGGTATTCGCTCCTGCAGAAACGGGCGATTCATCACTTTGATACAGTCCATTACCGGTGTAGCGGAGCAAATTAGGCTGATTAAATTGAACGACGCTTAATTGATCCACTTGATGATGGTCAATGAATAATCGACCTTGCGTATCAATAGTGAATGCATGATTATCTATTTTGATGACGCCACCCTTACCCAAGACCGTTTCACCAGTTGCTGTAGTGAGTTCACCTTGGCTATTTACTTGAAAATCCCCACGACGCGTGTAAAAAACACCCTGCTCTCCTTGGACTTGGAAGTAGCCATCACCACTAATGGCAATATCTTTCGGATTCTGCGTTTGGTTCAGTACCCCCTGTGTTTTTATCTGTCCTTGATCAATCTGTTGGGTTGCCTGATTGATATTTGCTTGCAGATGATCAGTAAACGCTGCTGTTTCTGCCAGTTGTCGTTTAAATCCTGGGGTATTCATGTTGCTAATGTTTTGGCTGATCGATTGCAATTTTAATTGATCAAAATCCATGGCTAGTTGTGTTGCGGTAATCGCATCAAACATAATGTTTCCTTATTTTACTATCCCAAAAGATTCCACCTGAATCGTGACTGGAATTTCACTCATTGCCAGTACGGTTAAATGGGGAATAACTCGCTGAGTTAATTGTTTTATATGGCGTCGCAGTAGGGAGGAGCACAATAAAATGGGACGTTTGCGCTCTCCTAACATCGTTTCCACCTGACTTGCTAATGCACTAATTAAGTTTTCCGTAATTTTGGGTTCCAGAGCTAAATGATTTTTTCCGCTAATACTTTGGTTGAGCTGTTGTTCTAATGAGGGCTCTAATGTTAGAACGTATAAGCTATTTTGATTACCCAATAGCTTTTGACAAATCGGCATGGCCAAACCTGCTCTCACCAGCTCGGTAAGTTGGATGGGATCTGGGAGTTGTTTTGCGTGCTCTAACAATAACTCTAATATTTGCTGTAAGGGACGAATAGAAACCTTTTCTTGCAAGAGTATTTGCAAGATACGTTGCACATGGCTTAAAGGTAATTGGGCGGGAATTAAGTCCTCGCTTAGGATTTTAATGCCAGGCTGTAATAACAGTTTTTCGGTTTCTTCACGAGTTAATAACTGATCAATATGCGCATAGATAATTTCATTTAGGTGCGTGGTTAATACCGTAAGTGGTTCGCATACGGTATAACCCGCTTCTGTGGCTTCTTGCTTTTTCTCTAAGTCTATCCAGCATGCAGGTAGGCCATAGCTTGGGTCACGTACTTCAAATCCGGTGGCTAGTGTTGTACCAGGGTTTTTATTGCGGTTGGAAAAAATGGCTAATACTTTATCCAGATAGAGGGGATTCACACCGGAATGATTTCCTTGAATGGCAATGTGGTAAAGCGGGTAGCTGAGTTTTTTATCAGCTTTTAGTTTTACATCCGGCAGCACAAAACCTAAATCAAAAGCAATTCGCTCACGAATTTGTTGAATGATTTTTAGTACTTGTTCTTCATAGGGTAAGAGCGTTTGATACAGCTCTTTATTCAAGCTGATTTCAATAGGATGAATACGTATTTTATCGTATAAATTTTCCTCAGCCTCTTCGATGAGCACTTCTTCTTTCTTGGACTTAATTGCCAAAAAGGTAATCAACACAAACAGCGCTAAAATAAATAATACTGGAATTAGGGGAATGCCTTTTAGAAATAAAAGACAGGTTAAACTCAAACAAACCAGCACTAAACTTTTGGGGTAGGCGCTAATTTGTTTGGCAACCTCAGAGCCTAAATGTGCATCTGTTGCCGCCCGGGTTACGATAATCCCAGTTGCGGTAGAAATAATTAAGGCTGGGATTTGCGTAACTAAACCATCCCCTACAGTAAGTAGGGTGTAGGTTTGAATGGATTCAGAAAGACTAAAACCTTTTTGTAATAAACCAATAGCAAAACCACCAATGATATCAACCAGAATAATTAAAATACCGGCAATAGCATCGCCTTTCACAAACTTGCTAGCACCATCCATTGCCCCATAAAAATTAGCTTCTTTTTCAATTTGTGAGCGTCTAAGTTTGGCCTCATCTTGAGAAATGCTGCCCATATTTAAATCCGCATCGATACTCATTTGTTTACCTGGCATACTATCCAGAGTGAAACGGGCCGCCACTTCGGCCACACGTTGCGCCCCATTCGTCACTACAATGAATTGCACGATGATCAAGATTAAAAAAACAACCAGCCCCATCACGTAATTACCACGAATAACATAATGTCCCATGGCATCAATTACTTTACCTGCATGAGCATCTGACAAAATAAGGCGGGTAGCTGAAATATTCAGGGCGAGGCGAAATAGGGTTGAAATTAGTAATAGAGCAGGGAAGGTAGAAAAACTTAAAGGCTTATCTGTGTAAAAAGTAAGTAAGAGGATGGTTAAAGCCCAACTAAAATTCACGATCAGTAATAAATCTAATAATGCTGCAGGGATAGGCACAAATAAAATAAAGAGAATGCTTGTGGCAAAAGCAATCATGAGCATTTCACTGCTGTTATTCAAGAAATTTTTCTTCATTGCACATCCTGCTTACGCGCATAAATTTCGCGAAAGATTGCCGCGGCAAAGGGATAAAGTTCCTTATGAATCCATTGATTTAAATCCACAGAATGATAGAGCATGCGCGCGAAGGCTTTATGTTCAACAATGGGAACACCGTGTTTTCTTGCCAGCTCCTTGACTTGCGACACCATTTTATCTTGTGCTTTACAAATTACTTTGGGGGCGGGCATGCTGCTGCGATCGTATTTTAAGGCAATAGCTAAGTGTGTAGGATTAGTAATGATTACATCCGCTGTTTTCACTTGTTTTAAGGAGGCGGTTTTTTGCCGTAATTGCTGTTGTAACTGTTTGATTTTCGATTTTATTTTAGGGTCGCCTTCCCGTTGTTTGTATTCATCTTTTATCTCTTGTTTGCTCATACGCTGATCTTTGGCATAGTTCCAACGCGTATAGAACTTATCCAGTACTGCGAGTGTTGAGAGCAGTAGCAATAGTTGAAAAATGAGGGTTAGGAGGAAGTGCATGATGATGCGAGGCTGTTCGCTAATCGGCGTTAAAGCTAATTGCAATAAGTTGGGTATTTGATGTTTTAGGGTGAAGAATAAAAAAACAAATGTCGCACTCAATTTCAGGGTGCTTTTCACCGTTTCAAAACAGCTTTTTATTGAAAATAGCTTCTTAAAACCCTGAACCAAATTAATGCGTTTGAAATCAGGTATCAATGGAGTGGTTGACCACACCACACCAGTTTGCGCCAGATTGGTAAGAATCGTGGCTAAGCTGCCTGCCAAAGCAAAAGGCAGCCAGAGACTGATGACTTGGCTTAAAAGAAATTGCTGTAAATGAGAGACGTTATCAATACTAAATTGCAGATGTGCTGCCAGTTGCAACAAATGACGAAACATCTTTTGTAGTTCATGCAATTGCTTTGGCCATAAGGCACTTAACATACCTAACATAACTAATAAGGCAGCGCAGGTTGTTAACTCAATACTTTTGCTTACTTGCCCTTTTTCTTTGGCCTTTTGTAATTTATAGGGCGTTGCTTTTTCAGTTTTCTCACTCATGACATAAGCTCCTGCCAGGTTTGAAAACATTGAGTAAAAACGGTGTTAGTAATGGGGGCGATATAGCCCATCATCATAAATAAGAGGAATAATCCTAAAATTATTTTTATAGGTAAGGTCAGAAAATAGGTGCTGACCTGGGGCATATTGCGGGTAATTAACGCACCACAGAGCTCAACGGCAAGCAGGGCGAGAATAATGGGGCTGGCAATTACAAATGCCATGCTAAACATAAAGGAAAATTGTTTCGTAACCGGGATAAATCCTGCAAACAAGTTGAGGGTTCCAGGTGGAATAATCACAAAAGAATACGCTAAGCCTTTAAATAGCCATTGGTGGCCATCCAGACTAAAAAAGAATAAAACCGCCAGCATGGATAATAAATGGCTGGTTAAAGCCTCTTGATAATGCTCGCTGGGATTAAAAACAGCTGCGGCATTAAAACCGGTTTCATTATCAATTAATTGGCCAGCAATTTGGAATAACGTAAACGCGGCATAAAGGCTGGTGGCTAAGATTAATCCATTAGCAAATTCAGCGAGTCCGCCGAGAAGAATGGCATTGTTACTTAAGATTGACGGAGCAGGGGGAACATAATTAGCTAAAAGCATGCTCAAGGTAAAAATAAAAAGTAAGCGTGCATGAATAGGTAAATAACGTATTGCTTGAATTGGGGTAAAGAGTAATACAGTGCCTAAACGTATGCTGATAAAAAATAAGTTGCTTAGCCAGGGGAGGGAAAGGGTCATGATTTGATGGCCCCTGGAATATTGAGAAACAGGGTTTGCGCAAACTCAACCAAGGAATGCAACATCCATCCACCACAAAGCATTAACATGAGCACTACAGCTAAAACCTTAGGTACAAAACTTAGGGTTGAATCTTGAATTTGGGTAACAACTTGAAGGATAGAAACCAGTAAACCACTAATGAGTGCGACTAGAACTATTGGTGAGGCAATGAGCAATGCATGCCAAAGTAATTGTTTACTTAAATAAATAGCTAAATCGTTAGACATCTTCCGTTTCCATTATTTTCTAACTTGCTGTACTCCACTTGCATCGATGAGATACAAGCCTACATTTTTCCATAGGTGCCTTTGCTCAAACACCGCAGCGAATTAAATCAGACTTAATGAATGAAAACAAGTCTAGGGAGTCAAAAAATTGGAAGTAAGTTAGGCTGAAGTTATAACGATTTTTAGTAAGGGATTGAATGAGCTTATTATTTTTCGTTCAAAATATAAGATGTTGCCGTCATTGATTAACTGAAGCAATGACGGCAAATTGATTGTATGTGAAGTTACATTCCTGGAGTATTACTGCTACTTGCTTGTGGATTGTTTTTCTTTTCTAGCCTTGCTTTTCTTGCTTCTGGTGTTTCTAATTCAGGAAGCATACTGCCACCAAGGTTTGAACCACCGAGACTCTGAGTGCCCAGAACTTTTCTTTTCTCAGCAGTTTTTTGCCAGAAGGTCTGAGTGGGTTGACGCAGAGACATAAATCCTAAATCACTTTCTACATCGAAGGAGCTCGCTGTATCTACAGGATGCTGTTTTGTAGTCTCTATTGTAGTTACCGACTTGCCAAGTGGTGACTGAGTTTGTAGCGCTGGTTGTGATTGCTGCGGCGTAGTTTGAAAGAACCCAGGAGTTGCTTGGGAAACAGGTGCTGCTGGCGCAGGGTTGAATGGAATATAAGGTGTCTGCGGCATGAGTTGCTGTGGTTTCTTTAAGCCAAACATGTTCAGAGGAGGTACTCCACCAAGATCGAAAGCTCCAGCTGAAACAGGTGCTCCACCATAAATAGGTTGGGTAAGTGGTCGGAAAGGAGGGGTTACTGGTCCAGGCTTTTGCCTAAGAATAGCCATGTCTGCAGTCTCATCATACTCTGTATTAGACTGCCCCCGGGCAATATTTATGTAGCTTCCTAATCTTTCTGAACTTAATCCTGCATCCAGATGTGGGATCAGCGTATCACGTGTAGCTTGTGATATGCCAAAGGTAATTGTGTCAAACCCAAAATCAAACAGAGGTAGAATACCTAATTTTAATAGACCATTGTCCATTTTTGAGTGGACTCTCACTCGAAGTTTATCAAGCCCGAGAAACTTAATAGTGGGCATAGGATCTGTATACTGAGTTCCTTCATTGGAGGAGGTTGCTGTCAATGACTGTACCGCCGAATTTAGCGACATGGTAGCCAAGCTTGTAGTCTCATCGTCCACGGAGTCAATAGTTATTTGTTTTGCTTTAACATCGGTTAGACTGACAATACGTTCGGTTTCAATTTTCTTTTTTGCTAACGATTTTACAATTGCATCGTTTGTGTCTTTTAACACTTTTTGGGTCAGCAGTAAGGAGTCATGGCTATAAAACGATGCATCTTCACTATATTTTCTGACAAAGTTTTGGGGAAAATGCTTTAGCTCGCACCCACCAAAACCAAAATCAAATAGGCAATAACCGCTACGTTTTGGATCGATAATGATGATGCCTTCAAAGCCCGATATTTCGTTTGTCGAGACATATTGGGCCGGTGGAGTCACATTCTCGCCATGCCATATCATATGCTCTACCAGAGGGATGGTATGACATATTAATTTTTTAGCAGACTGTAAGTTTGACTTCTGTATATGTTTTTCTAATTCTGTTCCTCGAACAATAGGTACGATGTGAAAAGCTCTATAATCGGGATGAGTAGCTAATGTTTCTAGTAGAGCTAAAGCAATTAATTTTTCCGCTACTCGTGCATGAATGTTTCCGTTATAAACCTCTTTTATACTCTCCCAGCGCTCCGGAGACAAATTGCCTTCAAGGTCGGATTTATATTTTATTCTAAAAAAGGCACATAATTCTGCTTTTTCTTCTGGAGTTTGGAATAATTTGTGTCCAGGCATTAGTTTATGCTCCATAAACGGGTTAAGTTAAAAACAGGTGGTACTGTACTGTATTTGGCCTTTTGGTGCAAGTTATAGCCTTTGCTGCGGTGCGCGCGAGTCAGAGAGAGACTTTAATCGGCATAAGGTAATTGTTTTTAGGCTAGATTATCAAAAATAAATACGCACCATTAAAAAAATAAAAAACTTCTTGACAGGATAGTAGGAGGTCATTACAATGCGAGCCTTATTCAGGGGTTATAGCTCAGCTGGGAGAGCGCTTGCATGGCATGCAAGAGGTCGGCGGTTCGATCCCGCCTAGCTCCACCATCAACATCTTAGTATGTTGATGGGGAAAACGTTCAGGGTCCCCATCGTCTAGTGGCCTAGGACATCGCCCTTTCACGGCGAGAACAGGGGTTCGAACCCCCTTGGGGACGCCATTTTAGCGTTTTGAGTTGTAGTAAAGAGTTGTAAAAAGTAGTAGAATAAAAATCTAGGTCCCCATCGTCTAGCGGCCTAGGACATCGCCCTTTCACGGCGAGAACAGGGGTTCGAACCCCCTTGGGGACGCCATTTTTAGGCATTTTTCTTGCTTCACATCAAATTAATACAATACCTTTTTTCCAGTGCGATGGCTTTGAGACGAGTCTTTGTTTGGTTTCAGTATTACGCCCTCTAATTACCTTTAAGCATTACTTGATGCTCGATGATACCCATATGCTGTGATTGGCTTCCCATTCGCCCCGAGAATTACCTGACTTATCTCGTATTAGGCAAAGCCGTAATATGGGATGCATGGCACAAATTTCCATCAATTATGCTAAGACAGGCTACGAGTTTACAGTTTTAATCAAAACACATTGATTTATCGAAGGTTTTAGGAGATTCTAATTTCGATCCCAAGGATTTCCTTAATTACATAGAATGTTCAAAATCACTTATATTGATTTTTATAGGTATAGGGAGATAGGCATGTACTCAACAGTAAATCAAAATTCATTATTGTCCACTAATAATATGTTCCTCAGTTTTTTTAGAGCAAAACCTGCAAAGAATCTGGATGAATCCGAGAGATTGTTAATTGAATTAAGTTCTGCTCATAGCTCGGAGTTACATGTCTCTCAGCCAATTGTTTTGGAGCAAATGAAAAAGGAACGTGATTTGTTTATTGCCAGTACTAAGCTAACTAACATTTATATAAGTACATTAAACAAAAACGAAAATTGGCATGATGATAGTGGTCCAGCTAAGCTCGAATTTGCTTTAGAACGCTCTCGTTTATGTCTTTTACAGAAGGAGCTAGAAGAGAATCATCTTTTAGAAGATTCTTTGGATCCTTTGTTTTTAAAAATTGAAGAAAAAACACAAGAAACATCTCACGTACTTAAAAAATATTACATCGAAGAGAATAATGTGGCGCAATATAAGGTTGAGGTTCAAGCAATTGAACGTCAGGCAGTAGAATTATTTTGTCATTTGTTTTCACATCCATCTGAGGAATTACAAGATCATTTATCATCCTTGTGTTCCCTTAATGCATCTTATCTGCTTCGTGCACTATGCAAAAAATACCCATCACAAGTTGATTTAACCTCACTGTTATCAATAGCAATGCGTAATTTAAATTTTGAAGCGGTAAAGGTATTGGTGGCGCTGGGGGCTGATGTTAATAAGACGGTCTTGTTGTATCAAGATCATGATAGTGATGTGAAGGTTTCAGGACCAATACTCGTTTATCCCTTTTTGGCTTTGTTGTCTGGTGCAAGTGAGGTTTTCTTAGCACAAGTTCAGACTGATTCCGAACTATTCTTTCGTATTGATCATCCTAAATTGCTTTGCATTATGTCTTATTTAGTGAATAGTGGTGCGAATGCTGAGCAAAAAATAAAGTTTGAGCGATACAGAACTACGATAGATAAAGGGGGGGCGGAATTAATGCTTAGTGATGATAATTGGCATCGAGAGATATCAATTAAACAATTCGCACAGGAGCTACTTGAGGGCGGGGAATTTATCACTATGTGCACCCCTGAGTTTGAAGAGCTTTTAAAAAATCTTGCTAATTGGACGCCTGATTCTATCCTTCAATGCCAGCCACCTAATTCAGAAGAATTACAAGCCTATATAAATTTTGTAGAAAGACAAATACAAGAAGCTGAACTTGATGAAAAAACTAGCTTAAGGCCATAAGAATGGAGCTTGAAAATCAGCAGTTTTTCCAATGAATTGGATAATCCAGCAAGTCAAGCAGCAATCAAGCATTGGGCTAAGCAAGAGGTTGAGCTTTATAGCTCAACCTCTTGAATTCTTTTATACGGTAAATGACGATTTAGTATGTTCCATCTCGTGTTGAACATCAAAATCTAAGTTGAACTCAAGTTCTCGGCTCAAAACTTTTAATAAAAAAGGAAGTGTAATATTTTTTTCCTCTAGCAAAGGATCGGCGGAGTTAAGTTCGATTTTATTTTTGGCTGCAAGGTAGTTTATTTTTTCACTACTCATTAATTCTTTAATTCCTTGAGCCTCTTTGAGCATTTCCGATGGAATTTTTTTGCCATTAACACGAAGACGCAGTTGCATTTGTTCAAGTAAGTTGGTCGCGATTTCTTCATTCTGAATCGAGCAATAAAGCGCTAAAAAAGGCTCCAAACGGTCTTTTGCTATTTCAGAAAGACACAAGGAACAATCTGCACCACGCTCCAACATGAGGGCTGCCTCCTTATAATGCCCACCTGCTACAAAACCATTTGCGGCCTGATTTAAAAAAGAACGAGCAGATAATTGAGCCTCTCGTTCCAGAGCGCTAAGATGAGCACTGGATTCAGAGTCTTCTTTTACTCCACATACGTCTAATAATTCCTCTACTAAAGCAGTAGAACCCGATCGTGCTGCATGATAAATTGCATGAGGATAATAGACAGTACCCTTTAGAATATTCATCAAAGTGGCTGTGTTATCTGCATCCACAGAACCCTCTACTACAGATGAAAGTAATGAGTAATCTTTTATAAGCCAGGACTCTATTTGCTTGGAAGCCCCACCTTGTGATGCGCCTAAGACCCGTTCTTTAAGATACTTTTTATAATCAGGAAGCTCCAAAATGGCATCAAAATTTCCTGCTCGGGCATAACCCCGTATTGCACTACATATATAGCTTGGAGCGGGATCACTACCCAAATATTTATTAACTTGCTCTACATCACTAGCTAAAGCCGCGCCATAAATTGCATCTTCTACTTTGGCGCCAAGATCAAGAATTTTATCTAAAGCGTCCATTTTTTTGTGCTGAGCCAAATAACTTGCAATCGTAAAACCACGATATTGCAAATTAATAAAAGCATCTTGTATGGTGCGTAATGTAGTCATTTCCATTCCTTATACGATTAAATTTTATCCTATTATCCAATAATAGCGCTATTTTGACAAAACAATATCATAAATCATAATCTCCCCGATTTATAACGAGATACGTATTCTTTCTTCTTCCGGCTGTTCTTCGTGGTTCATATTTAGATTCTCATCCTCAGCAGGGGGTTCTGGTCCATCAAACTGTTTGGAGGATCCCATTTCCTTTTCATCCTTATGAGCGTTTTCTGCTTTTGCTGATTCATGATTCATTACTGAATCAGTATCTAAAATACCGGTTTCAAAAAGTTTTCGATATGAGCCATTTTCTCCACTTTTATGCAGAGACTCATCATTTGTCTCTTTTCCCTTGCTCTTGAAAATAGAAGCGATACCACTACCTATATTGCGTATAAATTTTCCTATACTCTCAAAAACATTCGAGGCATCAGGAAATACTTTACCCGTTCCATTGGCCCAAGCCCGTAAATCGGCAAAAGGTTTTCTTGCATCTTCAAAATGAACAAAGGGAATTAGATTAGCTAGTCCTTTTAAGGTGGCAATAACAGGAATAGACCAATGAGAATATTTGACTGAGCGCCCATCATGTCCAGGACTGTAGTGGTCATAAACAATGTTGCTTGCGGCAGAATATTTATTGATATCAAAATCAGTAATTAATTTTTTCGTTGTCTCATTCAATTCTAATTTAGGGACATCAGCATTCAATTTTTTTGCACAATCAGCATCAATATCTTTCACATTACTTTGCAAAACCGCCCAGGCTTTCTGAACACTATTTCTATATTCATCAAGATGAGCCTGCACTTTATTTATGTCAATGGTATCTTCCTGGAGTTCTTTTTGAATCCGCGGCCATTGCTCATTCCAGGCTTTATCCGATTTATCGAAAAATGCAGTCCATGCTGGAGTCAATTTTTTTTGTTTTGCTTGATCAACATGGCGTAACATATCTTCAAAAAAATTGTCGGTAAGTGTTTTTCGAAAGTCACCGACGCTATTTTTAATTAAACGTTCACATTGTTTATTTCTATCCATAATGGCTTGTTCACGTTCAATATAGGCTTCTGCATTGTGATAGTATTCAGCTCCAAGTGCTTCTTTACCTAATTGTTTTTTCAACCGCTGCTTATCAATAACTAATGAGGTATCGCCTTCCGCTCCAAAGCGTCCTGCGCGCCCAATAATTTGCTCCAAATCACGAACTCGAGGTAAATAAGTGAGCATGACATTAAGGCCATGCTTTTTCGCAGCATCTTTTAATGCTATATCGGTACCACGACCAATCATATCAGTAGATACAGTAATTTGCCCTGGCCTACCTGCTATATCTATTCTGCTTTTTTCATCCTTTAAAGAGAGTTGACTATGAACATGCTGAAGGTCTTCTTTAAATACTTTATTTAATTTTTCAAATAACTTAAGGCTTTCCTCATCATTTTCCGCAATAATCAAAATAGGTTGATTTTTTGCTCGTGCTTCTTTTATTTGCTCTACTAAAACTTTAAATTGTTGATGTTCATTCTTGGTTAACTGAATTGCTTTATCTCGACGGTTTAATCCTTTATCTCTAGGCACATCGATAAATTGCATTTTAGTTGCGCCTTCACCGTAGAATTCACGTGCCTCCTCTCGTTCCAAAATAGAGCCTGCTGTACCAGTAACCGCTTTTAAAGTACCCTCATCATAGTCATCAAGTAAATTCTTACTTGTTGTTGAATAAACAATTTGTTTTTCATCTGGGACATAAAAAGCTTGTTCACATTTAGCCAATTCATCACGAAGCAATGGGTCAGATTCGCGACTCGGATTTTGCCTTGCCAGATTTAAACGTGCATGCAAACATTGATGCACCCCAAATGAGAATTTAGAGCTTTTTGAAACCCTGTTTCCAAATAATAATTGTCCTTCACTAGAAATTTTGGGGCCGTTAGGCGTACTAATTAGCGTATCAGGCTCAATTACGAAGTCTTCTTTAAATTTTAATTGAGACGCTGTTACTGCCGAAACTTGCCATTGTTCAATTTGGGCATTAGATAATGCTTTTAAACGCATTAATTGGCTTGCAGTGCAATTTCCGCTGGCAAATTGAATAAATTTCTCGCGGCTGACATCAATATCTGCATAATACAGCTCAATAGGAGACATTTTATGCTTGCCATCAATTGGCGGTTTTAGATCAAATGACTCCTGAGAAAAATAATCCATCAACAATGGATAAACCCATTGCATACCCTGGATACTTTCATCGCCTTCTTTAGAAAAATTAAAGCGAGTATCTGCAACATCAAAATAAGTTTTATCTGCTTCATCAAGTAATAGAGCTCTTTTCTTAGGATCTGAATCAATGACCAGATCTCCTTGTCCTAAGCTTCGGGCTTTATTTCTAAACAAACTTAAATTTGATGGGTCAGAAAAGTTAATTCCTCCTTTTTGGTATTGGGAGGGATCACTACCTGCAAAAATCATGCTTGTTTTCGCGCCAATTAACTCAAAATAAGCTTGAAACTCTACATAATCTCGGGTTGCTAATTGGGCATCACTGGTTACAAAATCCACTGTATTTCCCATAGCATACTGGCATGCTAAGGAAATCATCATAATTCTCGATTTACCTTCACCAGTACCAATTTCGCTCGTAACATGTCCTGGGGTTTTCATGGAAGTTAAAATTGCCATATATTGGGTCGTATTAATTTCCATTGAGTTGCCATCTTGTCCTTTACTACGATGTAACAACTCTGCAGCAGCCGCAACCAATGTGTCATAATCTGCTTTTTTGGGATCTTTGCCTTTATAGCTTTCTAATATTTTCAGTAATTCATCAATAGATTTTTCGCGCATATCCATCGTGATTTGATGGAATTTTTGGAAATAAACTTTGCCTTCAGCCATTTCCTGATCTGTTGGTGGATGGCCGTTAATCTCAAATTTTGCTAATTGTTTTTCGGCATGTTCTGGTTTGAATCCATTTCGCGGATCACGTTGACAAGGATGTTTTCCAAAGTTAGTAACGATTTGTTCCATCGTAGCATCATATCGGTCACCTGTTCCTGTCGCTATCTTATGCATTTGCATTGCCTGTGCACAGTCAGGGAAGGGCGCTTTTGCATACAGTTTAACTAAGGTTTCCGCAAATTTGGGACTGGCTTTTACCATGTCACATAATTGTTTAAACTCTTTAAAGTTATAATCTTTCTCGTTATTAATTAAAGCTACTGCTGCTTTTAAAACAATTGATTGATGTTCATCAGGAAGCTCATTAACGGTTTCCAATAATTTAACTAATCGTTCTGGCGTTAATTCTTCATCATCATCACTGTTAAATTGCAGGCATAAAGATAAAACAATATTTTTATCTGCGGTTTTTGCAAAGGATTTTCCTAGGACATCAACAAAATCATTTAAATAGTTTAATAACTCCCCATTTTTTTCGGGTGAGTAATTTTGTAAATGATGATCAAATAAATCAAGAAACTGTTTCTTGCTGTTAGGATTTTCACCCGCTATCTTATCTATTTTTTGATACAGAAGATCGAAAACTTTAGGGTAAGTTCCTAATTCTTTTTGTTGTTTGGTTAATTCTTTTTGTGCATCTTTTGTTTGATCTCTAAAAGTGGCAATGCCTTTTAAATCCTTATCCAATGCCTCAACAAAGGCGGCTAACTTAGCATCATCCTCAAGTAAATCAGGACTTTTAGCGGCCTCTAGAGCCTCACCTTTTCCTAACTCATTAAGAAACTTGCTATTAAAAAGTAAATGGTTAATTAAATCTTTGTTTAAAGCGAGGCTAGGATGTTTTTCAATGAGTGCGGTTAACTTATCTTGGTAACGTTTTTCGAATAATTCCCGTTCTTCCTCAGACATAGACTCGGGACTAACTAAATAAACAGCTAAAGTAAGAAAAGCAGGATTATTGGCAAGAGCCATAGCGTTTTCTGCTGAAAACTCACGTGCATTGATTTCTTCGAGTTTCTCTTTATAACTTTGCAAAACTGTCGTATCTTCAACACCTGAGTTTTGAATAAAATCTTCTACTGATTCGATTTGCCCTGCAAAATCAATTTGGTTCTTAAATCCTTCAATTATTTCTTTTAATTTATCAGTCTCAACAGCCTTTTTAGGTTCTAAATTCTTAAGAATAGACTGAAGCTCTGCTTGTTGTTGATTAAAATATGGAGTTTCAGGTCTGACTACAGTACTTACTGATGTAAGCTGTTCTGTAGGTGTTTTCAAAAGAACATCGAGAACTCTGGGTGTTATGTCTACTTGCGATACATTAGGATTTTTAAAATCTCTCATTGCAGGCAATATGGTCTCTAAATAAAGTATTGCCTTTTCATCCAAATTAGCTACTGCATATTGCCCTGGTTTGGTTTCAACAAAGAACTCTCCTACCAGTTCATCAGGAGTGTTACGTAAAAGATTTCGTTCCGCTGCGATTAAATTAATAAAATCATCTGTAGCATTGTTTCTACTAATATAATCAAGTAATCGAACGAATGGATTTTTTACATCATCTAATGGTTGGACGTTGGTAAATAAACCCTGACTTGAAGTTAATTTTGAAATAAAAATATTGGTTTCTGAACGGCTTAAAGGTTCACAGATACCAATAATTTTTTCAACTATTGTTTTATATTGGCCGTTATCTGTAGGTCCAGAAAACTGAAGCAACATTTTCTTAATCTGATTTTGTTGGCTTTCATTAAAACGACTGGCGATTAACTGTTCAACATCATAAGGTATTCCTTTTTTGCCATAATTTTCTACAAATTCTTCTGGTAAGTACTCAACAAGATTGCTTCCATTTTTAAATTTAAAGCCTTTAACTACATCCATGACTTCGTCAGTACTATTATTTACGGCATGACAAAGAGCAAGAAAATCATCCCCATTTACGGTCTTATTATTTTGAGCAGAAAATTTCCTCAGTATAGAATAAAGCTCTCTTTGTCGTTCTGGAGCCTCTTGATTTGGGCCATTTTGGAAAATTTCTGTGCGCAGCCTCTCAAAATCGTCAGCTCCTAATTTAAAAGAACTAATAAGGCGTACCAAGTCAATAGCAACAGACCGGCCAATCGAAGGATCAGATACAAATTTTTCTTCCATTGCTTTTAAGGTAGCTACATGTTCAAAAAATAGCGTCCCCTTTTTATAATCCGCATCAGCATAATCTTTCATGCCCTCATAAACACAAGTTTCATTATAATCCTTGTATTTCGCTACAATCTCTTTTAATGCTCCATAAGCCTCCGCCAGTTTTCTATCATTTTCAATAAGTGTTGCAGGATTCCAGGTTGCGTAACAGGTAGAAATAAGCAAAATCATACGAGTTACAACTGGTAAAGGAGGAGCGCTCTCTAATTCAGTCAACTGAGTCAATAAAAGAGAGCGAAACATGTTTTTAGCATTTTCTGGCACTACACTTGGCAAAGGAGTTTTGATAAGCATATCAAATAAGGTATCGAAATCCTTTTTAGCCTCTTCTAAGGATTTCATCGTCGCGGTGTTCGAACTGGTCGTACTGGAGGCTGCTAATATGTAAAGACGCTCTTTATCCTCAGGTAACAAATTAGTTGCATTATCAATTTTTTGCTGTGCATGACGATAAAACTCTAAAGGCAATTGCTGGTCTTTTCCTTGAGCAGCGACGTAACGGTAATAACGCTCTATGAGATCAGGTGAGCCCAAACCAATATTGTCCCATTCCCTAGGAGCTTTATAGTTTTTCGCGGTAAGTGCAGTTTTTGCATCTCTAATTTCATGCTCCGCATTGATCTGCATTTCAGGGGTAACAAAAGCCCAGCACCTATTGGCATTGGACATTATTTTAATTGCCCCATTACTTGAAAGATCAAGAGAAGCAATATCGTTCCATTGTGCAACCCGGTTCGCTTCTTTTACCTGAGTCATTAATTCAATAATACGAGATAAGGCAGTAGGTAAGCTTTTTACATTTTTTAGGTTGCATTGCTCAGGAAGAACCAAAGGCATACCATCGGGTGTTTGAATATTTTTTAACTCTTCTTTAAATTCTTTAAATGCATTAACCAAATCAATTAGATTGACAGGGGCTTGTGCTTTGCAATGTTGCTGTAACAGAGTTTCAAACCAAACACGATCGCTACCGGTAAGCCCTTTGATTACTAACATCGCATCTTGATGTTTTTCATCTAGTAAGGGCGTATAACTATTGTTTTTTGCAAAAATATCTTTATTCAGTTGATTAAATAAAGCAGGATCTTCATCAATAATTCGATTTAATGCATCAAGGCCCTTTCCACCGGATTGAATATAGACTTGTAATAAACCATTCAAATTAACTTCAGGAGCTTTAGCTATTATTTGTTCTATTTTTCCTTTAGCCTGGGGATCGGCGCTCACTAACTGGTTTAGTAAATGATCAGCAAAATCAACTTTTGCTTCAGCATAATTACTAATAAAATCTTTGGCTGCAGAAGCCTCTGTTCCAAATAGCTCGTTCAACACGGAGCTTGCATTAGAATCCTGCATATTTGATTCAAAAACTGACCGTAGCTTAGATGAGTTTTCTAAGAGAAATTGAAATTTTTCAGTGTTAAACTCCCCATTTTTATCAAAACTTAGCTCAAATAACTTATTCTGCTGCGCGCTGTTTAATAACAGCATTTGTGGCAAATACTGTCTAAATAATTGATGTGCATTTTTATTATAAGTACCGTGATTAAGGTCATTCCATGCTGTTTCAATTGGATGACCTTTTGAAATGGCTAGCCAAGTAGTAAATTGAGCGTGGGTTATCGCAACTTCCTTAGGTTCACCTTTGGCTTGTACTTGTAGCGGAGCATACTCACTAATTAATTTTAAATTAGGATCGAAATCAATAAAGTTGTTATAGCCTTGGGTTTTCATACTAAAACCTGGAGGCAAGTTCTTTAGATCCAATCCATATTTAAATTGATCATGATGTAACAATAATTCTTCGCATGCTGCTTTCGATAAGCCTAATCGTGAGTCTTTGGACTCTTCAGCTGATAAGTGCCCAAACCATATACCCCATAGCTTATCTACATTTGTATCAGAACTGGAAACCAGATAGCTTTTTGAACTTTTTTCTAACTGCCCACCTTGTAGTGCGCTTTTAAACTTCTCTAAATTATAAACAACAGGATCACCAGGAGAACCAGGAGAACCCACTTCGGCTGATCGTTCTGTAGAGGATTCTACAGCGACCTCAACTTGTTGTTCTTGTTGCAATTCAACATCAACTGATAAGCTTTGTTTACCTAATTTTTCTCTTTTTCTAACTTCCTTAGCGATACCAGTATCATCATCTGGGATGACGATTTTCTTATCTAATGAGCTTAAATTTCTTTTTCTTATGTAGTCAGATGTTGCCTCATCAATTGCTCGCTGTTCCTTACTCGATTGATACGCTTCAGGTAGACTAATATCGATTCCCACTTGCCTGCTTTGTACAAATTCCGCAATTTCTTTAACTGCATTTGCACTTAACTGATTATTCGGGTCAATAAATTTCAATGCAGGTAAACCGCTCTCTGACATGGTCAATAGCATTGATTTTAAATTAAATAAAAATCGTTCTTGAGTTTTCTCGTCACTTAAGTCAACCTCAGTTAAATCAAGTGTCAACATTTTAAATGGCAAAGGATTATTGCTGCTATTATAAGCAATTAAACCCTCCAATGCGGCCGATTCACCTTGAATTACCAGCTCATCCAAAGTCTTATCGATACCAGTGCTTTTAAATTTTTCATTAACAAGCAGTAAAAATAATTGGTAGTCAGAGCCACTTAATGGCGAATCTACTTTTTGGCCAGGAAAATTAATTTTAGAATGAAAAATTTGTAATTCAGAAAGTTTTGCCGCAACCATAGGATGCTGAGCCAATATTTCCTGAACTGATGAGCCAACATATGAAAATAACTGAGACAAGGCTTCTGGTTGTATCAAGCCATTGTGAAAATTTTTCTGCATTTGGCCATTAAGACTGCTGGCTAAATTAGGATCTAACTTAATGGCTGACAGTTGATCTTCATAAACATGATTACGAATAGCTCGTAAACTATGTTCAAGTTTTGCAAATTTAGCTGCTTTGGAATTGCTGGCTACATCATTTGCTAGTGCTTCATCTTGATATAAATGATGCAAAGCTACATATCCACCAGATGGTTTTCCTGTTTTATCATTTATTGTTTTAACGTTACCAGAAATTGTAGGTGCCTCAGGAAACGCTGAATAATTTCTATTTGGAGGAATAGTGACATTAAAACGTATCGCGTCTTCGACTTCCTTTTTTTGAGCTTCACTAACAGCCTCTTCTGAAGTCATTTTATAGCTAACGTTTCTGCTTATAGGATCGACATTAATAATTACAGAGGCCCACTTGGGTGTAGAGCCCTCCATATGACCATTCAAATTAACCATCAATGGAATAGAATAAGGTTTTGTATCATTCGTATGTTTTTGCCGTTCATTACATAGGATGGCACCGATGTCCTTTACGCTAAAATTAGCAATATGAATCTTATCAGCCATCCCAGTGTTTAGAATAAATCGTTTAATATCTAAGGTGGTCAAGGATTCATGAGAACCCAATTGTGATTTTAAATATTTTTCTTGGATACCCGCAGAATTAACATCTCGAACCAAATAAATTTGTTTTGCATCAGCCAATTCTTGTTGTATTGGCACTATCGCTATTCGCGCGGCGATTTCATCAAACTCAAAATCTTTTTCTTGTTCTTCTGAGGAGACAATATGAAGGCAAGAAGCAAGAAGAGAACGAAGTTCATCATATTCTCTCTTATCTGATTGATTTATTTCTTCCCAATCAAAGTGAGCGGGGAGATTATCTTCAATAAATTGACATGCTTTATTGAAAGCATCTTTAGATAATTTACTTGCTTCCTGATTAAGTCCTAAATCTATTTTGTATAGTGATAGCAACTTATCTATGACACCTTGTTCTATTTGAGCCATATTTAATTATCCGGGAAGTTAAAATTAGGTCAAATTGACCAATAAAATAAAAATCAGATTTTTATATGGTCATTTTTAGTATAGCAGCAAATTATTAGCCAATGGTTTAAATAGACCAATAGAAGTATTAAATAAGATATGTAAACCATACGGATATTTTAAGAGGGTGTTGTCCCATATAGGTACAACTGGGCTCATAGAAATTCCTTGGCGATAATCCAAGGAGGGGAAAGGTCCTGAGAGATCAACACCTATTTTTTCGAATAAAAAAGTTAATTTACAAGTACAATATCAGGTCAACTCTACCAAGATAAAACGCATACTTTCTTTGTTTTATCTTGGTTATAGAGTTATATTACGGGATAAAATTAAACGTATTGTTATTTAAATAGTTATAGAAAATTTCTCTAATTTTTGTGAGGTTTAAAAATAAGTGTCGATACCTCAGGGTTAGGCTCTTGGCAGCCATGGGCCCAACCTACAAGTTACAAATATAATCCTTTCAGTCGGCAAATTTTTAAGTCGAAGCATTATAAACGTTCAAAAATTGTACGCGTGTTAAACCCAAAAAGACGTTCATGCATGCGATAAGCATATTCATCGGTCATATTTGCTAGATAATCACAGACAACTCGATAGGCTTCAATTTCATCCTTAGCTTGTTTAAATAACAAACGATTTTTATTATCTAACAGACTTCCTGGATTTGAGCTAATCGCATCAAACAAACGCAGTACTACGGTTTGACCTCCATATTCAAAGGTGCGTGCTTCTTGAGAATCAATTACATTATTATAAATACAGTGCATTAAATGTTTTAATAAGGCCGCTGCTTCAGGAATTAAGGCCAGATTATATTTTAATAAATTATTCTCAAAGCCTTCATGAGTTACACTAATTTGGGTTGATGTAATAAAATAATTCACCATTTCCCCAATGGTTTGTTTTCTTAAATAGGGATCATTAGAAAATAGAGAATCAATAAGCCGATCTTGATGATCTGAAAGTGAGGTATTATTCAATAATCCTCTAAATTCAGGGGTATCCAAATGTGAAGGGCTTATCAGGCGCAGATGAATAGCATCTTCCAGATCGTGCACTCCATAGGCAATATCATCTGCTGTATCCATAATGGAACAGTCAAAACTGTGATAAGCAGCTTTACCTGCTTTAGTTCCATTGGGTTCTACAGACAGTGATTGGAATAATTCACGATCAGTTGCTGAAAAGGGCGCTAATAACCAATCGACCTCGGGTTGTTCGCAATCAAAATAAGCTTTGGGAGGCAACCAATCATTTACTTTGATGGTCTTATGAATAGACTCGTGAACAGGGGGCTGTTCCGGGGCAATAACTTTAGAGCGCTGAACTGGGTATTTTAAAACACCAAGCAATGCACGGCGCGTTAAATCCAGCCCAAAAGCACCATAGCTGCTTTCAACTTTAGTTAATAGGCGCAGCGTTTGTCCATTTCCTTCAAAACCACCGTAATTACGCATCATGTAATTCAATGCGACCTCACCGCCATGTCCAAATGGAGGATGCCCAATGTCATGCAGTAAACAAATAACAGAAATTAAATCATCGTTAGGCAACAGCCCAGTTAGTACGCCATATTGTTCTTGGTTAATCAATAGGTTACGCACGATACTTCGACCAATCGAATCCACTTCCAGCGAATGAGTAAGACGAGTGCGATGGAAATCTCCCTCATCAGTTCCTAAAATTTGGGTTTTTCTTTGTAATCTTCGAAAAGAAGGGCAATGAATAACCCGAGTTCTATCTCGTTCATAAGGATCTCGATGGTCGTTGGTTCCTCGTTGGTTTGTTTGCCCTGAGCGTCGATGCGTCCACATAAATCTTGCCGTGAAAATGATAAAGCAGTAACTGTAAGCCATACTATTAGTTGAAACAATAGGCTGGGCTCATATTTAACTTATTTAAGATAGCCGCCAAGCTGCAAAAATTTGAACAAAGAGTTTTTTTCTAAAGTTTTTCTGGGTTTGGAAGATAACAGTTAATAAGAAGGCTTATAACCAGGGGAATAATAATGAATAATAATATTAGATTCGCCATCGTTGGGTTAAGTGTTTTAAGTATGTCTGCGTGCACTCTGGTAGATAATCAAACCAGTGAGAATTTGTATTATCCTGCGTATGCTAGTTATGGTAATAGCCAACTCTATATGCAAAGTAATTATGGGAATTCCGGTTCTAATTACAAGTACAATTATCCAACGCGCACTCCGCGTGATGTGATTGTGCCTGATTCTTATCATGTTGGTGATATGCGCTCTCCAGTTTCATTCCACGAACGTGATGAAGAGTGGGTACGTAATCAAAGCCCTCAAAGTTATACTATTGAATTAGCTAATGGAGATAAGGCTTCAAAGGTAGCGCAAGCTCTTTATAAAGCGCCTAAGCAAAATCGAATGGCCCAAGTAAAATATCAACGTAATGGAAAAGATTATTACAGTGGCGTGTATGGTTCTTATAAAGATGCTGCGGATGCCCAAAAAGCCTTGAGTTCCTTACCCGCAGATCTTCGTAATGGGGCTACAATAAAAAGCTGGGGTAGTGTGCAGGAATAATAAGCGATATTATATAATCCGGGATTGGACACTCATTCGGGATTCTATTATGGTGCGTATTAGCATTCGTAGGCTTATGCTGCTTGGTTGTTTTGTTTGTTCATTTAATACCTTTGCTTGGTGGGATTCTGGGCATCGTTTGGTTGCTTTAATTGCTTATAATAATCTTGATTCTGAATCACAAAGAAAATTTAATGAATTAACCCAAACGCTGCGAAGAGACTATCCAAAAGCCAATCTTGCTACTTGGCCTGATGCAATACGCAAACACTCGATAGAGGCTTATACTCACTGGCATTATATAGACACTGCGTACAGCAGTGATGGTTCCGCAACAGAAGTTTCTGTGGATACCGATAATGCAGTATGGGCTTTAGCACAAATTAATCGCGTGCTATTAGATAAAAACGTACCGTCTAGTGAGCGCGCACGATTTACCTCTTTTCTTGTTCACATTACTGGGGATTTACACCAGCCGTTGCATGCTATTTCACGCTCAAATAAAGAATTGCCTCAGGGGGATGAAGGGGGTAATTTATTTTGGGTAAAAGATCCGATGCACCAAGAGTCATTGATCACCTTACATGCGTTATGGGATAGCAACTTTGGTTTATTTAAAGATCTTTCTGAGGAACAGATTCAACGCATCGCTGAGGAAATTACCAGTGCCTATCCTAGAGACTATTTTTCTAATCAAGAATTAAATGCCTTACCTGCGGTCTGGGCACAGGAAAGTTATAGTTTAGCTAAAAACTGGGTCTACGCTACGATAGAAAAAGAGGTGCCTAGTTTAGAATATCAAAAACAATCCCAAGAGCTAATTAAACAGCGAATTGCTTTGGCTGGTTATCGGTTGGCTTTGTTGCTTGCGGCTTCATAGAGGAGTTAAAATGGATTCGCTGCACGTCGAAACACTGAGAGACTCTCTCAGAGGTGTAGACGTGTAGGTTGAGTCCATGGGCTCAACCTACATTTATAAATATAATCCTTATTATCTTAAGCCCCGCTCACCAAAATCATCACGTGAGCCACACCAGCGGTAGGTGTCTTTTCTGCGTTAAATTGTTTAATGGTAAGCGCATATCGCTCATTAATTTTGGTTAGCCAAGTAACAAACAAATTAAACGGTACCGCTTCAAAAGTCAGTTGAATATCTCCAGTGCCGGTCTGCTGTAACTGATAAGGAAATTTTTGCAAGGTGTGTTCTTTAAGCTGTGTCGCTAAAAGCGTGAGTAACTGACTATTATCAACTGCCTCTTTACTTTTAGGCCGCAGGTTTTGCCCTTTAACTTTTTTCATCCAATCCAAAGTTGTTATTTTCTCAACCAATTGCGTAGATTTTAGGTTGACTTGACGGCTCAGCGGAGCATACAAAAGTATATAATAACAATAGAGAACAAGGCAGACTGCTGCGCCAATAACCAACCATCTTTCTCTCTCATTAAGCGTACTTAAATAAGCTTTCATGATATCTCCAGGGTTGCAACAACTTGTTGTTCATGAGTTGATGCTTGCGTCTGCTTGACATTAAGCTGTGATTTTTTCAATTGGTTTTCTAGTTTTTCCAACTTGGCAAAATCAGGGCTGATTAGCGTAACGGATAGGGTTTTATTTTGATAGCGAAATTGTTCTAAGGTAAATTGCGCACTGTCCATAACTTTGGAAAATTGGTTGAGTAAAAACCAAAAACGAGTTTGTCCTTCGGTATTATTGTTCTTTAGCAACTGCATAATCCGGAATTTAGGACTAATGACCTGTTTGGAGTCAGGGAAAAACCCATGATAAATTTCAGCAATTTGTTTATCAATTTGCGCTGTTTGTTTATTCAAAAAATAGAGATTAATGGCATTAACCAAGATCAATGACATCAACCAAAAACAAAATAAAGCGCCTGCAAGTTGATATCCTTTTTTAATCCAATCAGACTTGTTGCCATGTTGCATCTCGCCTTGGCAAAGATTCATTAATTTGGCATTTAACGTTCTTTTTGCAATCCACTCATAAGAAGTTTCTTGTTTTTTTGCTGTATCTAACTCAACTTTAATGAGGCTGTCCGTAAATACCAGGGGGGTATAAAGCGGATGTTTTTTTAGATAAATATCTGCTAAATCGCCAGAAAGCTCTCCCCTAAAATCATCTGAGTTAACGAGTAAATCATTTTCACAAATGCACAGCTCTTCAGATTCTAATGCAAACCAATCGAGAGTAATTGCTGTAAATTCAATATTTTTTTCAGTCAGCAAGCTCATAATATAATGCATTCGTTGCTTGCTTATCGCAGTAATCAGATAGTGGTTGTTTTGATGTCTTGCTTTATCAAAAGCAAAGTGCAGCTCATTAACGGACTGGGCTAATTTATCTTCTAGAGCATAAGGAATTGCGATGCGCGCTTTTCGATCTGGAAGCCAGGGTAGTTCAAGAGTTAGGAGGCTGGCATTAGCGCAGCTTTCAATTATGATTGTACTGCAGTCTTGTTGGAACGTTTGGATTTCTGTAAAACTTCGTTGAGCAGGTGGGGTATTTGTAACCCCATCTGCATCAAGTTTTAAGCAAAGACATCCCTCGTCATTTAGATGTTTAGTGAATAAGAATAATGTATCCACTAGACATAAGCCTTATATTTTTTTGCGTTCATTGCCACCCATTGTTGTCTTAATTGTTGCGATAATAAATAAACCACGAGCGCATATTGTGGACTTGAGTTATAGCGAGTAATTACAAAAAAGTTTGGATAGGCAATCCAGTATTCATTGCCTTGAGCCGTAATTAACTCCATCAATGCTGCACGTGATGGATGATTATGCGCTGCAGTTACTGGTCTTACGCCATTTGCTGCTAACTGTGAATAGTTATAATTCGCAGTTCTGGGGTTTATTTGGATGTTTTTGTAACGTGTTCCTACAAGTTTTGCATGCTGCGCAACACCGGCATTAGTTTGCCAGCCATGGGCTTTGAAATAATTAGCGATACTCGCAATGGCATCATCATTATTATTTACTAAATCACGTTTGCCTTTATTTTTGAAGTCAACTGCAAAATTTCGGTAGCTACTTGGCATAAACTGGGGCTGGCCTATCGCGCCAGCATAAGAACCTTTATATCGTGTTGCAGGAACATTATGTTCACGGCAAAGCAGTAAATATTCTTTTAACTCGTGTTTGAAGTATCTGCTACGTTTGGGATAATCAAAGGCTAAGGTTGCCAGAGCATCGAGCACTCTGTTGTCGCCTTGACGCTCGCCGTATAAAGTTTCCACACCTAAAATTGCGACGATAATTTCTGCCGGCACACCATATTTCTGTTGGGCTTTCTCTAAGGTAGTTTTATTGGCTGCCCAATAATCCATACCGCCCTTTACGCGAGCAGAAGTTAAGAATATATCACGGTAAACATCCCAATTTTTCTTTTCGTAGGGTTTTTCCATGGATTCTATAATTTGCGGCTGCAATTTTACTTGATTCATTGTGGCGGTCAGTTGTCTGGCATTAAAATGGTGTTTTTTAACCATTTCATGAATAAATTGCTGTACATCGTTACGTTTAGTGAAGGCAGTGTCTATTGCATACGACGCAAAGGAAAAAAGAGCGAGTATTAACGCGGTAAAACCCAGCCTGATTATTCGTTGCATTGTAAGTCTCATCTATAGTTGAAGCGGAAGAAAAAAATTCTATTAAAAAAGTGGAATATTAGCAAATTTTTGTAATGACTTTAAGCTGGAGCGTATTTAAGCTAAAATGCGCTATTTGCAAAAAAGGTTAGCTGAATTGAGTGATTTAAAGCGGATTCGCAATTTTTCAATTATTGCCCATATTGACCATGGAAAATCGACTTTAGCAGATCGATTTATTCAAGTGTGTGGAGGGTTAACTGAGCGTGAAATGAGTGCGCAAGTACTTGATTCCATGGATATTGAGCGTGAGCGCGGTATTACCATTAAGGCTCAGTGTGTTTCATTAAATTATAAAGCCCAAGACGGTAAGACGTACCTGCTGAACTTTATTGATACTCCAGGACACGTAGATTTTAGCTACGAAGTATCGCGTTCATTAGCAGCTTGTGAGGGCGCCATCTTAGTCGTTGATGCGGCTCAAGGGGTTGAAGCGCAAACGGTAGCCGTGTGTTATACCGCGATTGATCAGTCTTTAACTGTATTACCCGTATTAAATAAAATTGACTTGCCTCAGGCTGAACCTGAGCGCGTGATCGCTGAAATTGAAGATATTATTGGCGTCGAAGCCCATGATGCCATACGCGCCAGTGCGAAAAGTGGCTTGGGTGTTGAAGATGTGTTGGAAGCTTTAGTTGCTAGCATTCCTCCGCCAGAAGGTAATATTGATGAACCATTGCAAGCACTGATTATTGACTCGTGGTTTGATAGTTATCTGGGCGTGGTTTCCTTGGTACGTATAGTGAATGGCACCATTCGCAAAGGCGATAAGATGCGTGTGATGTCTACTGGACGTGCTTATGAAGTGGACCAAGTCGGTATTTTTACCCCTAAACGTACTAAATTAGATGCGTTAAATGCAGGTGAAGTGGGCTATGTTGTTGCCGGAATCAAAGAAATTCAGGGTGCACCGGTTGGGGATACGTTAACCTTGGAAAAAAATCAGGCAGCTAGTGTTTTACCTGGATTTCAACGAGTTAAGCCTCAGGTGTATGCGGGGTTATTCCCGATTAGCGCGGATGATTTTGAAGCGTTCCGTGAAGCCTTGGCTAAATTAAGTCTGAACGATGCTTCTTTATTTTATGAACCTGAGTCTTCTGAGGCTTTAGGTTTTGGTTTCCGCTGTGGTTTCTTAGGTATGTTGCATATGGAAATTATTCAAGAGCGCTTAGAGCGTGAATATAATCTTGATTTAATTTCGACAGCACCTACCGTGGTTTATCAAATTATTACCCAAAAAGGGGAGACTTTATTAATTGATAACCCATCGCATTTACCACCTTTACCGCAAATTAAAGAAATGTATGAGCCTATTGTGCGGGCTAATATTTTAGTACCCCAAGATTATTTAGGTCCAATCATCAATTTATGCATTGAGCGTCGTGGTGTGCAAGTCAACATGACTTATAGTGGTCGTCAGGTTTCTATTACTTATGATATACCCATGAGTGAAGTGGTTTCTGACTTTTTTGACCGCTTGAAATCAGTCAGCCGTGGTTATGCTTCGCTGGATTATAACTTCTTACGCTTCCAGGAAGCTGATTTGGTAAAAATGGATATCTTAATTAATAGCGAACGAGTGGATGCGCTTTCTGTTATTGTCCATCGCTCTTCATCACACGGTCGTGGAAAAGTGATTGCTGAAAAAATGAAAGATTTGATCCCAAGACAAATGTTTGACGTAGCAATTCAGGCGGCCTTAGGAAGCCATATCATTGCACGCCAAACAGTTAAAGCATTACGTAAAAACGTGACGGCAAAATGTTATGGGGGTGACGTATCACGTAAGCGTAAATTGCTAGAGAAGCAAAAGGCAGGTAAAAAGCGCATGAAGCAGGTTGGTCATGTCGAGATACCTCAAGAAGCGTTTATGGCGGTGTTCCAATCGGATAAAAAGTAATGGTTGTAGGAAATTAAGGAAATTTTGCAATGACTTGTAGGTTGGGCCCATGGCCCAACATTAAGTTCTGGTATGGCTCGATGTATTGTTGGCCCATGGCCCCAACCTACATTTATTAGGAAGTGATTTATGAATTTTGCTTTGATATTAGTTGTATTATCATTAATCAGTGGATTAATTTACCTATTAGATATCATCTTTTGGGCTAAGAAACGTACTCCCGATCAAAAACCAAATAAGATTATTGAATACGCGCGTTCGTTCTTCCCAGTATTTTTTGTGGTATTGATTTTGCGTTCTTTTCTCATCGAACCATTCCGCATCCCATCAGGATCACTAGAACCAACATTATTGGTAGGAGATTTTGTTGCCGTAAATAAATTTGCGTACGGATTAAAATTACCTGTTATAGAAAAAAAGGTAGTGTCGATTGCTGATCCTAAAACGGGTGAGGTAGCTGTATTTCGCTGGCCGCCCGATCCTTCTTATGATTACATTAAACGAGTTATTGGTGTTCCAGGCGATCGAATTAGTTACCACAACAAGGTATTGACCATTAATGGTAAAGAGGCAAAGCAAACATTTGTTGAATATGCTATTGATGAAAGCTCAGGTAAGCCTGTATCCAAATATACGGAAGATTTAAATGGTGTGGTGCATAATATTTTTGTCCGCACGGATGTTCCTGCCGTAGACTTTGACATCGTAGTTCCTGAAGGAAGTTATTTTATGATGGGTGACAACCGAGACGACAGCGCAGACAGTCGTTTCTGGGGCTTTGTTCCTAACTCTTATTTCAGAGGGAAAGCCTTTTTAGTCTGGATGAGCTGGGACAGTAAAACGGGTACAGTTCGCTGGTCTAAGATAGGTAAAATGATTCATTAAAGAGGTATATTAGGTAGTGAAAATTAATTTAGAAAGATTATGCAGGCGCTTAAATTATCAATTCAGTAACCAAGCTTATTTGAAGCAAGCCTTGACGCATTGTAGTGTTGGTAGTGACAATTATGAACGCTTTGAGTTTTTAGGTGATTCCATTTTAAGCTTTGTTATTGCTAATGAGTTATTCCATCGTTTTCCACAACAAAGCGAAGGGCAGCTCAGTCGTTTGCGTTCTTTTTTAGTTCGGGGTGATATGTTGGTTGAAATTGCCCGTGAACTTGATTTAGGTGATTACCTCTTCTTAGGTCAAGGCGAATTAAAAAGCGGTGGATTTCGCCGTGCCTCCATTCTATCTGATGCTTTAGAAGCCGTGTTTGCAGCCATCTTTTTTGATGGTGGTGTGGATGCTGCTAAAGAGGTGATTTTAAAACTATATAAGTCTAGACTCGAAGATCCTAATTTAAACGATTGTTTAAAAGACTCCAAAACCCAACTTCAAGAATACCTGCAAGCTGAAAAATTAGCGCTTCCTGAATATGCTTTGACCAAAGTTGAAGGGGAAGAGCACGATCAAATATTTTATGTAAACTGCATCGTTGATGAAGCAAAGCAAATAACTCATGGCCAAGGTCCCAACCGCCGCAAGGCTGAGCAAATAGCAGCAAAATTGATGCTTGAGCAATTAAAATCTAGAGTGAAAAGATGAAATGTCGGGCCATGGGCCTGAGGGGACTTGCTTAAGACTGATTACTCCTTCGGTTGGTCTGCTTGATGTAGGCTGGGCTTTTCAGCCAAGCCTACGCCTTACTCTATAGTTTGTCCTTAAGTAAGTGCCATTAGGCCATGGGCCAGACTTACCACTTATCGCCGGCCAAATCTAATGTAGCCCAGGAGCGTCGCGAATTCATGATTATAAATAACGGTCACGAATATGCGTTAAATAATGCTGCGGATTGAGCTCCTCACCGGTTGCCTGGCGCAATAACTCCTGATAAGGCAATAATCTGGCTTTTTGATGGATGTTTTCTCTTAACCACAGCAATAAAGCTTTAAAATCACCTTGAGCAATGTGCTGTTTAAGATCAGGAATCGCTCTTTTTACCGATGAAAATAACTGCGCAGCAATTAACGCACCGAAGGTATAGGCAGGAAAGTAGCCAAAAATTCCTGAAGGCCAGTGCACATCTTGCATAACCCCATTTTTATCATTACCTTTAGTTGATAGGCCCAGATACTTTTGCATATAGGAATCCCATGCTTCAGGCAAATCATCAATCGTAATATCACCTGAGAATAACTGCTGTTCTATTTCATAGCGTAGGATTACATGTAAGGGGTAAGTTACCTCGTCTGCATCAACACGAATAAAATCAGGCTTCACCTGGGTATAGTGATAAAACAAATTTTCTTCGGTAATATTTTGTGCCTCGCCAAAATAATTTTGCGTCAGCGGCACTAAGAAGCGCATAAATTCTAAGCTGCGGCAAATTTGCATTTCCATAAATAAGGATTGGCTTTCGTGTACCGCCATACCTAATGAATGCCCAACTGGCTGAGTCAGCCACTCTTTTAACAACCCTTGCTCATACAAGGCATGCCCAGTTTCATGGGTAATTGCCATAAGTGATGAGAGAAATTCATGCTCTTTATAACGTGTAGTGATGCGAACATCAGTGGAAATCCCGCCACAGAAGGGATGATGGCTCACATCCAATCGGCCATGATTAAAATCAAAACCTAAGCGAGACATAATTTCCATACCTAACTGTTTTTGGGTTTCAAGCGCAAAATCACCCTGGATGGGTTTTATATTACGAGACTTTTGCTTTTCCATAATTTGGGGGATCAAGGTCGGTAATTCGTGCTTCAGAGAGTTAAAGATAGGTGTAATTGTTTTGCAATCTAAGCCCGGAGAGTATTCATCAATTAATACATCTATGGGCGATTTAGCAAACAGCTGCGATTTGATTTCGGCAATGGTTTTTACCTTATCAAATAGCTTTTTTAAATAGGGTTGAAAGGCTTGCCAATCATTCTTCGCCCGCAACTCCCGCCATGCCTGAGAACAAATTAATGACTCATTAGTAAATTCTTCCACGAGTAGGGAGGGGATGCAGGTTGCCTGTTGGTACAGTTTATTAATCCAATAGACATTTCTATGCTGCCAGGGGGAGAGCTCTAAGTCCTGGCATTGCTGAAGCCATTCACTAACGATTTTATCGGTTAACCAATCATGCTGTATTGCACTTAAGCTTGCTAATGCTTCTGCACGTGCCGGACCGCCGCCAACCGGCATCATAGCTGCTTCATCCCAAGAAACAATCGCTGCAATATTTTCAAAATCATAATATTTTTTAAAATGCTGCTCTAATTTTTGGTAAGCATTCATTGCTAGCTCCTTCTTAGGATGTAATAGGTCAGTGAAACTACGTCATCCTGAGGAGTTTACGACGAAGGATCTCCTAAATAGGGCATTACGCGCACTTCAACACCCATGCCTGATTCAAGAGCGCCTCACTGTGTTCGGGATGATGTTCCTACGTGCTTTAGTACTTAGGATAAATCTTCCAAAGTTCCACTAATTTCCAACCATTCCTCTTCAACCTGAGCTAATGAAGAATGAGCCTGTTCACGTTTTTGTACTAATTGATTTAACTTATTCTGTTGTGTGCTGTCTTCATAAAGACTAGCATCACCAAGTTGAATATCCAGTTTTTCTAGCTCTCCATGGTATTGTTCAATCATTTGCTCTAATTTTTTTAAACGATTTTGTAATCCCTTTTTTTCTTTATAATCATTTGCAGGACTAGAAGTGGTATTGCTGTTTTCTTTCACCGAATCTTTGGATTGTAGCCAAGTATAATAATCATCTAAATCGCCATTAAAAGGCTGTACTTTCTTTTGATAAACTAAGTAGAAATTATCTACCGTGGTTTTGAGCATATGCCGATCATGGGAGATGAGAATCAAAGCACCTTCATAACTTTGCAGTGCCAATTCGATGGCTGAGCGCATACCCAAATCCAAATGGTTGGTTGGTTCGTCAAGTAATAATAAATTGGGTTTAAGCCAAACTAATTTTGCTAGAGCTAAACGTGCTTTTTCTCCACCAGAAAAATGATGAATAGGCTGTACAGCCATATCACCTATGAAATTAAAGCCACCTAAGAAATCCCGGATGCTTTGTTCACGTGTTTCTGGAGATAAGACTTGAATCGTTTCTACAGGACTTAGTTTACAGTCTAATTGCTCCAACTGATGTTGTGCATAATAGCCGATCTGTAAATGTGCGGAGCGATGAATCGTTCCATTTAAAACGGGCAAGGAACCAGTCAGGGTTTTTATTAAGGTGGATTTACCTTCACCATTAGGACCTAATAAGGCAATTCGATCTCCCGGACTAAGAGATAAATTAATTTTCTTTAGTATTGGATCCTGCCCGGCATAACCGGCATCAACTTGATTGCATTGGATTAAGGGATTACCCGCTCGAGGGCAGGGGAAAAAATCAAAAGAAAATGGCGAGTCTGCCTGAGCTGCAGCAATAACTTCCATTCGTTCAATTGCCTTTAGACGACCTTGGGCTTGCTTGGCTTTCGTTGCTTTCGCTTTGAAGCGGGTGACAAAACTCATCATATGACTAATCTTAGTCTGTTGCTTCTCATACATGGCTTGTTGTAACGCTAATTGCTGAGCATGTGTTTTTTCGAAGCAACTGTAATCGCCACCATAAAGAGTCAGGCTTTGTTTTTCAATATGAAGAATATGGGTAACAAAGGCATCAAGAAACTCTCTATCGTGAGAAATCAGGATAATTGTGCTGGGGCTTTGTTTTAAAAAGCGTTCAAGCCAAAAAATAGCCTCCATATCCAAATGGTTGGTTGGCTCATCAAGTAATAACAAATCAGCGGGTTTCATGAGACAACGCGCCAGACTCAAACGCATTCGCCATCCGCCGGAAAAACTATTCACCGATGCATTTTGTTCTTCACTACTAAATCCTAAGCCCGACATAATCGTTGCGGCTTGCGCAGGTTTACTATACCCGCCTGAGTGGCTTAACTCTTCATGACAGGCGACTACCTCAGCATGATTATCTTCTTTTTCCGCCTTTTCCAAACGTTGTAATAGTTTGATGTATTCCTCATCTCCACTAACTACAAAATCCAGTGCCTTTTCGTCACTGTCAGGTAGTTGCTGCGATAAGTGGCTGATGCGCAGATGAGGATTAATTAAATATTCCCCACTATCGGCAATAAGTTTACCGAGGAAAAAATCAAATAAGGTGGATTTACCACAGCCGTTATGGCCGATAAGGCCTATTTTTTGTTTTTCATAAAGAGTGACGCTGGCTGTGTCGAGCAATACTTTATTGCCACGTGATAAGGTGATTTGGCGTAGGGTTAGCATTTTTAATTATTAGCAACAAAAAGAAGAGGAAGAATTCTATCATAGATATCAAAATATATAGCCTAATAAAATGAAAAGAAGAACGTAACGTTGCGCAGAGACATCGCTATGCGCGCCTTGTTATTTGGGAGCAGCTGTTTCATTGAGTACTAATATTGGCGCATGAGGGATTTGAATTTTCATCATGTGTAATACTATTGAATATTTATCAACGGGATTATTTATTTTCTGAACTTCTTCATCAAGATTGTGAACTAAGGTATTAAGTAATTCCTTGTTTTTTTGAGGCTCTTGTAACAGTATTATGCTCCAACTGCCTAAAGCTTGCAGGGCTGTGTCACGTATCTCCTCTTCAATGGTGTTATTGCATGAAATGGAGAGCAAGTCTTTAGCCCTGAGCTCTTTTTCAGAGTCATTTAATTGTACTAATAGATTGACAAGAAAAGTCGGGGTCAATGAGATATTACCTAATGTTTTCTTGTTACGCATCCAGTTGATTGCTTCCACGCCTAGATATTCATTGTCTTTTGGTTGTAGATAGCCAAGCATGGAGGGAACATCTTCATCAAGAGTTAAAAGAAGCTGCCACCATTTTTTGATTTCTGGCGCAGTTTTTGACTCATGTAGAGAGTTCATAGCCCAGGTCATGATTTCCTGTGCAAGGCTCTCGTTTTGTGGTTGACGGCTCAAGGATTTCAGGGCTTTTGCCACAGCAAGGCGTACTCTATCGTATTTATGGCCTATGTTTTCTTGTAATCCAGGAATTAATGGGGCAAGTTGTTTATGCGTTAGTTTGTAGGCCTGTTCTTCAAGAATACTTAGGGCTACAGTGGATGCCATGTTGTTGTTAAGGTTGATGTTTTCTTGTATGTGTGGAAGAAACAAGCTAAGTTGCTCTGAATTGAGAATGCCTGCTAATGCCTTAAGAGCCTTTAGTGTAGTAAGGTGCATTATATCATTTGAGTGCCTTAGGTTTTTCTGTATAAACGCACTAATTTGAGTAACTTGATCTGGGGAGAGCTTATGAGCCAATACCTTAAGGGTTTGTACGGCGATTTCTCGTACCTGAGAGCTTGGATGTTTTAGATTTTCCAATAAGCTAGGAAGAAAAGAGTCAATTTGCCCAGAAGTAAACCACGAAGCTAATGCACTTACTGTGTTTAGATAAGATATACGCATGTTTTCTTGAGGTTGCTTTAGATTTTCTAGAGTTTTGTCAATCAATGGTGAAATTTGTTCCGGATTATCTCTGTTAACTAATGTTTTCAGAGTGTCCAGGGCCACAATACACATATCACCTTGAGCGTGCTCTAAGTTCTCTTGAGTCTTAGTTATCAATAGGGGAATGTTTTCAAGGTAGAGTTGGTTCGTCACTATTTTAATAGCCTGTAGGGCCATAATGCGCATATTTTCTTGAGCGTGCGTTAGTTTATTTTGTAATTCTGGAAGCAGCGAGTTAGCTTGTTCTGGATTTAGTTTGCTGGCCAATGAGTTAAGGGTCTGTAATGCAAAATAGGGAACCCTATCATCTTGATGTCTTAAGTTTTCTTGTAAGCCTGGAATAAGTGGGGCAAATTCCTCTAAAGTGAGCTTGGACGCCAATGAATTTAGAGCGGTGAGGGCGGCAATGCGCATCTGAGCTTGGCTATGTTGTAAGTTTTCTTGTATCCAGTTAAGACGCTCATTGAGTTGTCCTGATTTGTTAAGCGTTTCTCGAGTGATGGAGCGCATCACCCCATTTATTATATTGCCCACATTTTGCTTTTGCTGTGAAATTATCCGCTCGATATGGTTTGAGCCTAGCATTGGCACAATATGGAGTAAATGCTCCGCATCATACCGGGTAATTATTGGGCTGGAAACCTGTGTGATTAAATGAGTGATGTAGGGTTCAAAAATCTGTTTTGTAGCATTTACGGTACAGTTCAGAGTACTTAATCCCATAAGTTGATGGAGCACATCCTGGTGTTTTAGCGCAGGGAGCATGATTTCTTTAGACGGAACTAACAATGGATTCGGATGATGCATCCAGTATTCCAGCATTTTCTGTTGGCAAACTCGTGCGTCTTTTGAGTGTTGCATGAATAAGGCATCTAAAGCTAAACGGCGTAGCTTTTGTGGTTTTTCGCCGATACATGTACTAGTTAATAATTCATGTGGGGACAGTTTTTTATAGAGAGCCAGTAATACGTCATCAGATAATTCGAAAAATTGAGTCATGCGCGTTGTTTCCTACGATTTTTGCCGCGCCAGTATAACAAAAGCATATAAAATAAACAAAAGCGCTAATTGTGGTTCATTTCCAGTCCATGAGCAAAATCGTTGGCTTCAAACCGTTATGCGAATGAAGTGAAGCAACCCAGGCTTTTGGGTTTCATACTCAGGATGACGTATATTCCTTATTTCGGAGCAAGTATACATACTGGTTCTGATACCTGCACATAAGGGATTTGTGATTTCATTGCCAGAAGTAGAATAGAATACCCATCATTTATTTTAAGAGCCATTTCATCAATATGGTGCTTAAGGGTATTAATTAGTCCCTGCTGTTGAGTGTGTAAGAGCCCCATTATCCAGCTTCCTAAGGTTTGTAGTGTGACATCACGCAGTTCTGGTTCGATATCGCTATTGCTGATAATTGATAATAACTTATCCATTGCTTCTACTTTTTCAGATTCATTTAATTGTTCTAATAAGTTGAGCAGAAAATACTGGAGCGCTAACTCATGTAGTTAAGAATTTATTGTCGCTTATCCCTGTGATTATCTGCGTAAATAAATAGTTGATGTGTTCTCTGGACTCTATATGTTCCAGGATTGTAGAGGTTTTAAAGTTATTCTGATATTGCTCAAGAGCCAAAAGTGTGTCTAACAATTGTTCGGTTTTCGACTCTTTTTGGAAGGCATTAATGGATTAGGATGATGCATCCAGTATTCAAGCATTTTTTGTTGGTATGTGATTGCCTCTTCTGTCCTCTGCATGAATAAGGCTTTTAGGGCCTCACGCCGGCATTTTTGCGGCTTTTCTCCTGTAGTCGCTATCGCCAATAAGTCATGAGGAGGCAGTCTTTTATATATCTCGTGTAGGACGTCATCGGATAATTCGAAAAACACGGGCATTCTTTTTTTCCTTCCACTGTATGGGGGTATTATTGCAAAAAATTTCCAAAATCAAGCAGTTCTTGTCTTAATGTTGGTTTTGGAGCTGTGGGACATGAACCTCTTTTTCGCCCTCATCTTCGCTCGTTTTTTCAGGAGGCACAAAAAAAGTAATATCGTTAAATGCTGGTTCTGTAAGGTATTTTTTTAAGTTCCCGTTCTGTTTACTTCGGGATTTTTGCTGATATTCTTTTTTGAATGCTTCATAAAGATAAGGTTCTATTACCTTATATAATGCAGGTCTCTTACCTAATAAGTACATGGTGGGATTTTCTGAATCCCCAGTTAACAGGAGGGTTGATGAGGGGCCGCAGTGGAATGTATGTATCGATGAAAATAATTGTTTTGGGTGATTAGTTAATATACCTGTTTCTGTTCCCAATGGTTTCGCGTGATTCATTCCCCAACCAAATAACTCATTATACTTTGTCAAAGCCAGGTGATGATGAATACCGGAGCCAATATCCACAAAGGTTTCTTCACTAATTTGTGTCCACAATGCTGATTTAAACTCTTTATAAGTGAATACCCCTTCTTTAGTTGATATTATGCTTTCAAACTCGTATGCAGAGATTTTGATAATCTGTTCTGGTAAATAAATTGGAGTAATAGGACAATCAGGTGATTTAAAACGACAATCGAATAGGCCTTTGCGTGTTAGTATTAGTAGGTAGTCTTTTGCCGCTGCGAGTTGTAACACGTGGCCATATGTATCCATATTTAATTTAATAAACAACGTGCTGTAGTCTGAACCTGCAATATAAACAGTGCCATTTTTGGTAAGAAGTGCCGTATAATTTTCCCGAGAGAATACTTTTTCTACCTCATGGTCTAAATGAACCTTTTGCCATTCATTAACCCAGTGAGGAGTGTCTACTCCTAGGTTGTTATGAGTGTTATCTCCATAAACATACAGCTCCCCCCTTTGGGTAACCACAAAAATGGAGTAGTCGTTATATCCTCCAGCATAAATATGTGCAATTTCTCCATGGGGAAACGGTACTTCCTCCAAGCTGGTTTTTCTGTCAGAAACGAAATAAACTTTCTTATTCTGAGCAACAAAAATGCTTGTGTCATGAATTGAATAAGGCATAAGGATAATATTTAAGATCAAAGTGGGCTTATTTTAATCAAAATAAAGATGGGGTCAATCATTTGTTGTTGAAGGATAAGTTAACTAATTATAAAAAAGTGGCTGCATTAAGGTGACACCTTGAGAGTAGCCCATAGGGCTATCTCATCAAAGCTTTACTCTTCAGTCGATACTGGATCAATTATTTTATCTCTTGCGGAACGATGACGCTCTTGCTTTTCAATATCTATATAGCGATCCGTAGTAGCACTGGAGCTATGACCGGCATCGTCACGTACGTGTTCACGAGGGCGGATTTTTACGTCTTCTGAAATTCCGGTATGCCTTAGCCAGTGCACCGTTGCTGCAGCGAGGTTATCTGCTTCTTCACGCTGGCCTTTCATACGAAGCTCTTCCGCAGCTAAATCAAAACAATGCTGAACGATGCGGCGGATGGGGGCGGTGTCACTCATTGGGCCATTACCTCTAATTCTGGGAATTAGAGGGGAATTATCCGCAGGTGAGGGGAGTGGGGTTAACCCAAGAAAAGTACGCCAGCGGATTAAGCTATCAAGCATGGCATCACTGACGGCAACTTGGCGCTCTTTATTCCCTTTTCCTACCGTGGTAAACCACCAATGCCCATTACTGTCTTTCGCGAAGTCATTCATACTGGGAATCCAACGGTCATTTGCCGCCAGTTCGGAGATTCGTAAGTACATCCCGAAGAGCATGCTTAACATAAATCGTGTGCGCTCATGTTTTTCAGGCGATTCTTCAGCCAATTTTTCCGCAGCATTAAGTACCGCACTCCATTGATCAATGCTTAGTCGACGAATAGGGGCGTTTTGCTGGCGCTTACGAATGAACTTACTTTTTTGACGAATAAGTGCCACTGGATTCGAGACTAAATATTCTTCTGCGATTAAAAAATTAAATAAGGTACTTAAAATAGCAAATATCTCTTGAGTGGCCCCTTGAGATAGACTGAATTGCTCTATTTCAGGTTTCTGCCCATTTTTTATCGCTGCTTTACTTAACGTAACCACAAATGGCCGCCATTCTTCATTAGGAATGCGTAGCCCTGCTTTTTCAATAAAACGAGGGACCTTTTTTAAGCTTATCCAGTTTTTATGAGGGTTTTGGCAAAAACGAATATATTGTTCGATGTCATCGCGTTTTAATTCAGTAAGGGGAGTACCTTTAATATGCCATGACCATTGCAACAAGCGTTCGGCCTCTCGGCGGTAACTATTAAATGTTCCTTGACTGCCGGTATAGCTTTTTAAGAAATTTAAGGTGTAATGAAAATCATTTTGAAATTGCGGATCGGGTAATACGGCATTTTCATGGTTTTTATGTAAATGGTTTAAACTATCAAAAAGAGGAAGCAACTTGAATTTCATGGCGTTTTAAATGGAATAAATAATGAAGCAATGCTATCTGAAAAACTATTAAGATGTAACTCTCTATTTATGCTTGTACTTCAATTCGTGGCAAATAGGGCGTGGACGTGTAAATATAAAATCAACTGAGCTTTAATTTATACAATGTGGTTATAACGATTCTAAGCAGCTTAAAATATTAAAAAAAATGTGACATTAGGTATTGACCTTAGGCATTTAGGTTAGTACCATGTGCGCACTGTCCTCGGGACGGGTTAGTCGGGGTATAGCGCAGTCTGGTAGCGCGCCTGCTTTGGGAGCAGGATGTCGGGAGTTCGAATCTCTCTACCCCGACCAAATTAAGCGCCCGTAGCTCATCTGGATAGAGCATCGGCCTTCTAAGCCGAGGGTAGCAGGTTCGAATCCTGCCGGGCGTGCCAGCCCATAGTGAGACTGAAGGCAATTTATACAGCGTTATGGTGAGCGTAGCTCAGTTGGTAGAGCCCCGGGTTGTGATCCCGGTTGTCGTGGGTTCGAGTCCCATCGTTCACCCCATGTGATGAAAACTAAGGTTTTTCGCTAAAGATTCATCTGAGTCTTTACAAGACCGAATTACTGATTGATAATCCAACCTGATTGCGAAAGTGGCGGAATTGGTAGACGCACTGGATTTAGGTTCCAGCGGGGTGACCCGTGAGAGTTCGAGTCTCTCCTTTCGCACCATTTCATTATAAAAATCCAAGAGGTGAATTGATGCAAGTTTCTGTTGAGACCCTAAACGGTTTGGAGCGCAAGGTAACTATTTCTGTGCCTACAGCGAAAGTTGAGGAAGAAGTAAGTTTGCGGCTCAAAGATCTGGCTCATAAAGTTAAAGTTGATGGTTTCCGTCCTGGCAAAGTACCTATGCACATTGTTACCAGCCGCTACTCTGATAGTGTTCGTCAAGAAGTTGCTAGAGAAATGGTTCAATCAACCCTATTCGAAGCGTTACAACAAAATGAATTAGTTCCTGCAGGCTACCCATACATAGAACCTGAAGAAATAGAAAAAGGTAAAGATTTTAAATACACGGCTACGTTTGAAGTAATGCCAGTGTTTGAAGTTGCTGAATTAAATCAAGCGACTGTTGAATTAGCTCGTTCAGAAGTAACTGACAAAGATCTCGAAGAGATGTTAGATAAACTACGTGAGCAAAACAAAGAATGGCATGATGTTTCACGTGCTGTTAAAAAAGGCGATAAAGTTGTTATCGACTTCCAAGGCTTCTTAAACGATGAATTATTTGATGGCGGTAGTGCAGAAGGCCACGAATTAGTTATCGGTTCTGGTGCAATGATTCCTGGTTTCGAAGATGGAATTACTGGTGGTAAGAAAGATAAGCCTTTTGACATCAAAGTTACTTTCCCAGAAGATTATGGCCACAAAGAGTTAGCGGGTAAAGAAGCCGTATTCAAAATTACTGTTCGTAACATATTGGAAGGTAAATTACCTGAACTTAATGATGCTTTTGCTGAAAAGTTTAACATTAAGGAAGGTGGTGTTGACGCTCTGAAGAAAGACATCAAAGAAAACATGACTCGTGAATTAGAGCGTCGTGTTAGCATGATGAACAGAGAGAAATTATTTGATAAACTAATGGAAGTTAATGCAATTGATTTACCATTAGCTTTAATCGACAAAGAAATCGAACATTTGAAACATGATATGTATCATCGTCTATTTGGCCATGAGCATCATGAAAATGAACAGATTCCTGATTTCCCAAGAGAATTGTTTGAAGAACAAGCGAAACGCCGTGTTCATCTTGGCTTACTATTCTCTGAATATGTTAAGAAACATCAAATTGTTGCAGACAAAGATAAAGTGAATGCAATGATTGAGAAATTTGCTGGTGCTTACGAGAATCCTGATGAATTACGTGCTTGGTACCAAAGCAGCAAAGAACATCTTGCTGAAATTGAAGCATTAGTCATGGAAGAAGTGGTTGCTGATAAAATAGCAGCTGATGCTAAAATTAAGCATAAATCTATGGACTATGATTCAGTGATGAATCCTAAAAAGGCTGAGAATACAAAAGGAGAGTAATTATATGTCGGGATATTCAGATAACATAATTCGCAATGCCAGTGGATTGGTGCCAATGGTTATTGAACAAACTTCACGTGGTGAACGTTCTTATGATATTTATTCAAGATTATTGAAAGAGCGTATTATCTTTCTATTGGGTGAAGTTGAAGATCATATGGCTAATTTAGTGGTTGCTCAATTGTTGTTCCTTGAGTCTGAAAACCCTGAAAAAGACATTTCTCTCTACATTAATTCTCCTGGTGGTGTGGTAACGGCTGGTTTGGCAATTTACGACACCATGCAGTTTATTAAGCCTGATGTCAGTACTTTATGTATCGGTCAAGCCGCAAGTGCTGCGGCTTTACTGCTTTGTGCTGGTGCTGATGGTAAGAGATTTTGTCTGCCAAACTCACGTGTAATGATTCACCAACCTTTAGGTGGTTATCGCGGTCAGGCGACGGATATTGAAATTCATGCTCGTGAAACCTTAGCTGTAAGAGAGCGTTTAAATAACATTATGGCGCAACACACTAAAAAAACTCCAGATCAAATTATGCGTGATACAGAGCGTGATAATTTTATGAGTGCTACGCAAGCAGCTGAATATGGTCTTATCGATAAGGTAATTTACGATCGAGGAATAACAAATAATTCAGCAGAGCAGTTGTAATTCTTACTTGTTGCCCCAATATGGAGTGAGATCTCTTGATTTTAGCTTTTTAAATCAAGCTTTAAACCAGGGATTGATGTGTCATTGCGGGGCTCAAAATAAATTAGTTCTTAATTTGTAGTGGCATATCTTTTTCTGATTGACTAATATTTTACATGTGTTACCTAGTTCCCGGTAATGGCTGTAAGAAGGGGTTGGATATGAGTAAATCCAGTAATGGAAGTGGTGATAAGGTTCTTTATTGTTCTTTTTGTGGAAAAAGCCAGCATGAAGTAAAAAAATTAATTGCTGGTCCTTCTGTATTTGTGTGTGATGAATGCGTTGAATTATGCAACGACATTATTCGTGAAGAAACACACGAAACTCATGAAGAAGCAGAAGTGCGTTTACCCTCACCAAAAGAGATTTCAATATTCCTTGATGAATATGTCATTGGTCAGCCACATGCCAAAAAAGTGTTGTCTGTTGCCGTGTATAATCATTACAAGCGATTGCAGCATAAAAGCGAAGATGGCGTTGAACTTGGAAAAAGTAATATCTTATTGATTGGCCCAACGGGTAGCGGTAAAACTCTTTTAGCGCAAACTTTGGCTCGAATTTTAAATGTTCCTTTTGCTATGGCTGATGCAACAACGCTGACCGAAGCAGGATATGTCGGTGAGGACGTTGAAAATATTATTCAAAAGTTATTGCAGAAATGTGATTACGACGTGGATAAAGCACAACAGGGTATTGTTTACATTGATGAAATTGATAAGATTTCACGTAAATCAGATAATCCATCAATCACTCGAGATGTTTCTGGTGAAGGTGTGCAACAAGCCTTACTAAAACTGATCGAAGGAACGATTGCCTCTGTCCCACCTCAAGGTGGCCGTAAACACCCACAACAAGAGTTCTTGCAGGTAGATACCTCAAATATTTTATTTATTTGTGGTGGAGCATTTGCGGGCTTGGAAAAGGTAATCAGAGAGCGTAGCGATAAGTCAGGTATTGGCTTTTCAGCGCAACTGAAAAACAAAAAAGATTCTAGTGATGAAGTATCAAAGGTATTAGACCAATTAGAATCTAACGACTTGATTAAGTATGGATTGATTCCTGAGTTTGTAGGTAGATTACCTGTTGTAACTACACTCCAAGAACTGGATCAAGCTGCACTTATTGATATTCTTACCAATCCCAAGAATGCACTTACCAAACAGTTCCAGTCACTTTTCAAAATGGAAGAAGTTGAACTAGAATTTAGAGATGAGGCTTTGGTTGCGATTGCGAAGAAAGCCCTGGACAGAAAAATGGGAGCTCGTGGATTACGTGCAATACTTGAAAATATTCTTTTAGACACCATGTATGAATTACCTTCTCTTGAAGGAGTAAATAAAGTTGTGATTGACGAAGGTGCCGTAAACAATTCGTCAAAGCCTATACTTATTTATGAACATGATGAGATGAAGAGTGCGGCAGGTGGTAAAGAATAGCTAATTAATTTTGCGACTATTCTCTATATTAGTCTCTGCGCCTTTATCCAGTTACTGGTTCAGAGACTTAAAACATTGAATAGTTGCATATGTCCTTTTTATTCAATCAATTAAGTCTTTTAAACCAGTAGCTGATAGGGCGCTTGTATCTAATTTAGATAGTTTTCATATTAATTTCCCCATTCTTATTAAGTACTTTGTTCATTTCATCAAATACCGTTATACTCAGTTAAAGAGCAGTAAAAATTTGTTGTAAAATTATAACTATAGCTTTTGTTTGAATAAGGGTTCGTTATGTCTATTGAAAATAAAGTGACGCCTAATGAGACTGAAAATGTGTCTATGATTCCAGTGCTACCACTGAGGGATGTGGTGGTTTATCCTCATATGGTTATTCCCCTTTTTGTTGGCCGAGGAAAATCAATTAAAGCCCTTGAAGCTGCTATGGTTGATAGCAAGCAAATTTTTTTAGTCGCGCAGAAAAAATCATCTAATGATGATCCATCTCCAGAAGATATTTACCATGTAGGTACTTTATCGAGTGTGCTGCAGTTGCTTAAGTTACCTGATGGTACTGTAAAAGTACTGGTAGAAGGGGAGCAACGTGCGCGAGTTAAAGGATATAGCCAGGAGAAAGGATACCTGGAAGCTTCTCTGGAAGTTATGGATGAAGTAAATGTTGCCGTACAAGAACCTGAAGTTGGTATCTTAATGCGCTCTTTAATGTCGCAATTTGAACAGTACATTAAGTTGAACAAAAAGATTCCTCCAGAGGTATTATCTCCTTTAGCCGGAATTGAGGAGCCAGGTCGTCTGGCAGATACTATTGCAGCACATTTAACTTTGAAAGTTGATGATAAACAAGAATTATTAGAAACCTTAGATGTTGGCACGCGTCTTGAACGTTTAATGTCAGCTATTGAATCTGAAATTGACCTATTACATGTTGAAAAGCGTGTTCGTGGCCGTGTAAAACGCCAAATGGAAAAAAGTCAGCGTGAGTATTACCTGAATGAACAAATGAAAGCCATTCAAAAAGAGTTGGGTGAGCTTGGCGAAGAAGGTAATGAAATTGAGCAGCTTGAAAAATCCATTGATAAAGCGGGCATGCCTAAAGAAGCTAAAGAAAAGGCAATGGCTGAACTACATAAATTAAAAATGATGTCACCCATGTCTGCTGAAGCAACAGTCATTCGAAATTATCTTGACTGGATGCTCATGGTTCCATGGAAAAAGAAAAGTAAGATTCAATTTGATTTACTGAAAGCAGAAAAATTATTGGATAAAGAACATCACGGTTTAGAACGCGTGAAAGAACGCATTATCGAATATCTGGCAGTTCAACAACGAGTAAAACGTCTGAAAGGACCAATTTTATGTTTAGTTGGACCTCCAGGGGTGGGTAAAACTTCTTTAGGTCAATCGATTGCTAATGCAACAGGTCGTACATTCATTCGTATCGCTTTAGGTGGCGTGCGTGATGAAGCGGAGATTCGTGGTCATCGTAGAACTTATATTGGCTCAATGCCTGGGAAAATTATTCAAAAATTATGTAAGGCCGGAGTTAAAAACCCATTAATTATGCTTGATGAGGTGGATAAGATGGCTATGGACTTCCGTGGCGATCCTGCTTCTGCATTACTTGAAGTATTAGATCCAGAGCAAAACCATACGTTTAGCGATCATTATCTCGAAGTTGATTATGATTTAAGTGATGTGATGTTTATTGCAACGGCAAATTCATTAGAAATTCCTGCACCTTTATTAGATAGAATGGAAATCATTCGTTTAGCAGGTTATACCGAAGATGAAAAAGTCAGTATTGCTGAACAGTATTTAGTACCCAAGCAAATTAATCTTAATGGTTTAAGTAATGATGAGATTCATATAAGTGAAGGGGCTATTCGTGAAATCATTCGTCACTACACTCGTGAAGCGGGTGTTCGTAATTTGGAACGAGATATCGCTAGTGTTTGCCGAAAGGTCGTAAAAGAGATTTTATCAAACAAGAAAAAAGCTAAGCGATTAACGGTTACTGTAAATAATATTGAAAAATATTTAGGTGTTAAGAAGTACAGATATGGTCTTGCTGAAGAGTTTGATCAAATTGGGCAAGTAACTGGTTTAGCTTGGACGAGCGTAGGAGGGGAGTTGCTAACTATTGAATCTTCCATGATGCCTGGTAAAGGTAAGGTGATCCATACGGGTCAACTGGGTGAAGTAATGCAAGAATCAATCCATGCTGCAATGACTGTTGTACGCAGCCGCGCTAAAAAGCTACAGCTTGCTGATGATTTCTTTGAAAAGTCCGACTTCCACGTGCATGTTCCTGAAGGAGCAACACCGAAGGATGGTCCAAGTGCTGGTATTGGTATGTGTACCGTATTGGTCTCTGTAGTGACGCAAATTCCTGTTAAGGCTGATGTTGCTATGACAGGGGAAATTACTTTGCGTGGACAAGTATTGCCTATCGGTGGACTAAAAGAGAAGTTATTAGCTGCTCATCGGGGTGGGATTAAGCATGTAATTATCCCTGAAGAGAATGTAAAAGACCTGGAAGAGATACCAGATAATGTGTTGCGTAAGCTAACAATACACCCTGTGAAGACTATTGAACAGGTGTTAGAACTGGCTTTACAACGCAGTCCTTGGATAGATAGTCCAGATAATATACAGGCTGCCGTTTTAGAGGGTAAAAAATCAAAAAAAATTAAAAATAATGATTTACATACCCATTAATTAAAGGTATATTTCCTCTCGTGGCCCGCTACTGGCGGGCGTTGCAAGGATGTAACTACTTGACTGGTTAATTTGACTGAGTTTAAGTTAGATTAGCTTGGAGTATGGAAGATTAACTGTATAGGGGAAGCAATGAATAAGAGCGAATTAGTTGATGCTTTAGCAAGTGGTTCTGGTTTAACTAAGGCAGATGCAAGCAGAGTGCTTGAGACTTTTACTAGCACTATTACTGATGCCTTAAAGAGTGGCGATCAAGTGGTTATACCCGGATTTGGATCGTTCTCTACTGGTAATCGTTCTGCGCGTACTGGCAGAAACCCACAAACTGGGAAGATCATTGAGATCAAAGCGTCAAGAGTAGCTAAATTTAAAGCAGGCAAAAACCTGAAAGAAGCGGTTCAAGAAGCTTAAAGATTTGGGGTGCTTAGCTCAGCTGGGAGAGCATCGCCCTTACAAGGCGAGGGTCGTAGGTTCGATCCCTACAGCACCCACCATAATTGGAGTGGTAGTTCAGTTGGTTAGAATACCGGCCTGTCACGCCGGGGGTCGCGGGTTCGAGCCCCGTCCACTCCGCCATATTATTAAAACGCGCTTACAGGCGCGTTTTTTATTAAAAGTGAGAGCACCAAGTTTATGCAGTGCATAGTTGGTGAGTAGAAAGCGGAATTTATAAAGATTTCGGGTGCTTAGCTCAGCTGGGAGAGCATCGCCCTTACAAGGCGAGGGTCGTAGGTTCGATCCCTACAGCACCCACCATATTGGAGCGGTAGTTCAGTTGGTTAGAATACCGGCCTGTCACGCCGGGGGTCGCGGGTTCGAGCCCCGTCCGCTCCGCCATATCTCAAATGATGCCTCAAATCTGAGGACATCAATCAAAGAAATAAAAAATAGTGTAACCTGGTTGCTTGCAACCAGGTTTTCATTATTAATCTGTTCATATTCTTACAATATTGTCCTTAGGGCGCATAAGAAAATCAGGCCGCAAGTAACCAAGCTACGCTTATTTATAAACAGAACTATATCCTAACCCGTATTAGCGCAGCGTAATTCAGAGCAAATGCCCACAAGAGCCCGTATTACCACTTCGCCTAATACGGCTACGATCTAGCATTCGCTGTTTCACGGTAAATCCTCTGTTTTTGATAGTAATTTGCTCTAATTGTGCGCCGCATGATTAACAGCCTCAAGCATGTACTTTGATTTTCATTGATTTTAAATGATGAATCTCAGGTGCAGTTATTTGTAAAATTTAGCGGTTTTTGTTTAGATTTTTGTTCGATTAGGTTACAATCCCACTTCATTAAAACTTTGTTAATACTAAATGGATCTCGGGACATGTTGCAGAAGTTAAATGAGCGCATACAAGGTGTTGTTGCTTGGTTAGTTGTCGTTTTAATCGGCATTACGTTTACTCTTTTTGGAGTTGATTACTATTTACAATCGCATCAAACATCAAATGCGAAAGTGATTGTTAATGGTGAGCCCTTAACTTATCAAGCCTTTGAAACAAATTATAGGCGTGCACGTGGAATGCAAGATGCGGCACATATGACCGCAGAAGATGAGAAAAAATTACAAAGCCAAGTCCTAGACCAAATGGTGGCGAATGAAGTTATGGTGCAGGCAGCGCGTAAAAATGGGTTTGATGTTAGTCTGAACCAAGCGAATGCTGCCATATTGAATATTCCACAATTTCAGGAAGATGGTCATTTCTCTGCTGAAAAATATCAACAAGCACTCAGCGCGGCCTTATTTACTCAATCCAGTTTTCAAAATGAAGTAAGTCAAGGTATGCTTTTGAACCAACAGCGGTTTGCTTTTATAGGCACCTCATTTGCAGCGCCTGATGAAGTTGAGCGTTTTGTTCGCTTATACATGCAAAATAGAGATTATGACTATCTAGTTGTTCCTGCTTCGCATTTTGCAAAACAAGTTAATATTTCTTCAGATGCAGTTGCTGAATATTATAAGCAACATCAAAAAGAGTTTATGGCTCCTGAGCAAGTAAGTCTGGAATACGTAACCTTGTCTATGAATGATATTAAGAAGCAAGTAAAAATATCAAATGACGATGTAAGCCGTTTCTATAATGAAAATCAAAACAACTATTTAACTCCAGCCCAATGGCATGTTGCTCACATTTTGTTTGCAATCCCTGAAGGTGTTTCTAAAGATGAGCTGGACCAAATTCAGAAAAAGGCTGACGATGCATATGCAGTATTGCAAAAAGATCCTGGCCAATTCGATAAGCTCGTTGCTTCAGAATCAGATGATAAGCTTTCTGTAGCTGATAAAGGAGAGCTTCCTTGGATTACTGCCGGACAGAATGATTACGATAAAGCTTTATCTAATTTAACGAAGGCAGGAGAAATATCTGCTCCAGCTCAAACCAAACACGGCTTTGAAATTTTTAAATTAATTGCTTATAAGCCAGTAACAATTAAGCCTTTAGCAGAAGTTGAGACAACGATTAAAGAGCAATTGATGACTGAAATGGCTCAAGCTAAATATGCACAAGCCTTAGAGCAGTTATCTGACTTAAGCTATCAATCACCAGATTCTTTGAAGCCAGTTTCTGATGCGATGAAATTAAAAATTGAAACGACTCAGCCTTTCTCTCGTGCTGGTGGCCAGGATAACTTAACTAAAAACCTACAAGTCATTAATGCTGCCTTTAGTCATGATGTATTAGAGTTAAGTAATAATAGCGAGCCTATTCAATTAGACAATGACTCGGTTATTGTTGCACGTGTTAATGAACATACTCCTGAAAAGGAGCAATCATTAAACGAAGTGCAGAAGCAAATCCACAATACATTAGTAAAACAGGGCGCTGAAGCCAAAGCTAAAGTGCTTGGAATGAGCTTGAAAAACCCGGTTGACGACAAAAAGCATGAAGAGATTCTTAGTGCCAATAAGTTATCTTGGACTACGGTAGAACAAGCCGCTCGAGATAGTGATAAAGCAGATCCACAAATTAATGAGTTGGCATTTAACTTATTACGACCAGAAAGCCGCGATGGTGCTGTATTACCTAATGGTGATTATGTTGTTGTAAGACTAAAGCACATTAATGATGGAAAATTAAGTACTTTAGATAAAGAACAACAGGAAAGCCTCATTCAACAGATCGAAGCTAGTTATGGCATGATGGATTATGATTTATATGCAAAAAGTTTAATTAATCAAGCCCAAATTGAAAGGCATTAGCACGAGTTCTATTTAATTTTGACTGGTATATAACATGAAAGAGGCTGAATTCAGCCTCAGTCAAAGGCAAAGGACTGCTGAATAAGGGATGCAATAAAATGCAAATAAGCCCTGAGTTAAATGGTATTAGTGCTACTTAATTTTAGGAGTAGCTATGACAAAGATACGCAAATTTACTGATCATAATTTGATGCTATTTTATGGCAATGTTTTACAGCATTATAAAGATTGTATAACTCGACATAATGATGTTACTTCAATTTATAATGAACTGTTTCTTGCTGTACAGTTTTCCCTTGAATCACCCCATGGTAATCTTCATCATTTAGATCCTGTCGAAAAAGCTAAAGTTTATAAATACTTTAATGCTATTTTTTATGCTCTGCCTTTTTATAAAGATCTTTCTCAGCAAGAGCAAAAAAACTTTAAACCAGAACTTCCCAAGTTTAATGTTGAAATTAAATTTGTATATAACGATTATAATCGCTACAACTGTCATGATTCATTTTTATTTGATTGGTTGCTGCTCAGTTCCATTACTCATGATTGTCATTCTCACCACAGATTTCCTCATGGTGGGTGGCCAAATGGCGGATGGAATCATGGTAACCAGCATGGCCACGGTGGTGGTAGTTATTCTGATAAAAGTGATTTATCAGAACTACTTGCTGCGTTGGCATTATTACTTTTAGCGGCAATTGCGGCTGTATTGGCGAGCATTGCTGTTTATTATATGCTTAATCAATTTTTAGAAGGCGCTGAGCGTTTTTACTATAACGAAGGTTGGTTAAGAGCAGCCTTAGTTATGGCGAATTCGATTGCTTTTGGCGCGGGCTCTACCGTTCTAACCTTAACATTTGCTGCTGCTCCTTTGACCAGTTTGGCAATTATGGCTGGTTTTAGTCCAGCTGTTGTGGTTGTAACTGGGGCTGTTCTTTTGAGCATTATTGGCGCTGGTATTGGTGCGTTTGCCATGAATTTGTTGTATGGCTCTTTGCAGACAAATAAAAATGCTATGGATCCAAATGATCCACTTCGTTTTAGACTAACAGCTAAAGAAGAATATGATTTAGCAAACAATGGCATTGATCCGACAATGGTGAAATGTGCTATGGTCGCTCTTCGTGCTGAAATTGCTAAAATCCTGGGTAATAAAGATGCCGAAATCCCATCGTTCTTTTCGCTTAAAGATAAGAGCATGACTAAAGTTAGTGAGTGTCTTCAAAAGGTTAGGAATCTTCGTAGTGGTACTTTAACGAGTGTTCAAGTGGGTGATTTGTTTTTTGATTGCCAATTAAAAACTCCGTATTACTTACCACCTCAAGTATATGTATATGTCCCCGTGGTAGAACAACGTTTTGTATCACCGCCACCACAATCTTATCTGGAACAACAGCAAGGCTATTTTGGGCAGCAGGGCTATGATGCGAGTCAGAATCCGCATGGAGGATATCAAAGTGAGCAAGGTGTTCTACACCCAACAGCACCAATGATGGATGATCTACCTCCACACTATGATCGTGTCCATAACCCCCTGGTTGGAAACTATCAATAAGCTTTATTGGTGTTAACTAACGGTAGGCTGGGCTGAAAAGCCCAGCAAACACAGTTTGTGCAATACCCAATGTTGGGCTTTTCAGCCCAGCCTACCTCATCTACCTAGTTAAAAATTTTCTAACTTCCAAACTTCATATGCAGGTGTTTCATAAGGATGCGCATTTTTTAAAGCCATAATCACTTCATGAATGCAATTAGAAGCACAAATCATTTCAACTTTATATTCGGAAACCTTTTCTACTTTATTAGTTTCGCCAATAAATGGCTCACTTCCTGACAAAGGCATAAATTGGCCTTCACCTAAAACTTCCCAGGCACAGTGGGAATAATTGCCAATAGTACCTGCTCCTGCGTCAAAAATGGCTTCTTTAACGCTATTTAAATGGGAGACAGGAACATAAAAACAAAGTTTATACATGAGCTAGATCTTCCTATATTTGAAAATAAGCGTAACCTGGTTGCTTGCCAGGTTACCTAACTAGAGTAAAGTAGGTGTTCCATCAAACGGTTCTATAGATGTTTCATCTTTCAAGTCATGAACTTCTTTACGTAATATCATTGTTGGATTAAATAAGGTCTCAGCTTTTTTAGAGCTAAAAACAATGGCAAATTGATAGATAATTTCATCGATTAGCCGCTTAAATACATTACTCTGATTGGATTGAATTGTATGTTTTATCTCTTTATCGCGATAGCTATTTTTAAAGGCATTTAATTTTTCAAATGGAGATTGATCTTCATTAATACAGCTAATGGTGCTTTGCAGTGTTTGGACTGCATCATAACTTTTAGCTGCTGCTAGTAAAGCAGGGCTAGGATTACGTAGTTCATTATTTAGTACCTGAGCAACGATAGTGGTTACATCTAGGGGCTCGACAGTAACAACGCGCTCATCCCCGTCTATTTCTAAGAGTTGAATATAACACTCATTTTGGTTTTTCATCTCATCCAAAATTTGTTTGTTTAGATATTCGATGCAATCATCACAGCGGGTATTAAGATTTTCAATCATGGATAAATATTTTTTCTCATGTTGATTTTCTTTATTCGTATAAGATTTAAAGTAATTGATAACTTTATCTTCATGTCCTTCATTGAGCCAGGCCAAACATTGATTGGATGTAGATTTTGATATACTTTGTACTTTTTTTACCAGCTCTTTAAGTTCAATCTGCCTTTCATTTCTTTTAATACAGTTGATGATTTGGCCTTCAGCAATATGACGTAATACCAGGCTAGGGGAGGTTTTTTGAGCATAAATACTGTGTTCTTGTAAGTTCACGATTAGCTGCTCTACATTGCTATCTTCCCAACTAATCCCTGAACTTAATGGAGCATTCTCATTAACGTTGGCATGGTGAATCAGTATAATTTGTTCGGAGTTATGTGACATTGCCATTTGCTCCATCACACTTAAACCACCACCGCGGGTAACAACAATAGTGCTACGAGTCATTAAGGCAGAGATTTCTTTATCACTTTGATTGTCCAAACGAACAATGCGATCTTTATATTCTTGATGCCTATTAATTAATTCATCGATTTTATCACTAATATTTTTATTTTTACCGCCAAATACGAATACGCGTTCTATTCCACACTTTAGTAGCGGCTCAATATATTTCACTGTATCAGCACTTGCCTGACTTCCAAGCATAATTGATGCGATTTGTTCTTCGGGAGCAATTGTGTATGGCGTCGCTTCTTTTTGAAAGTTCAGAGTTACTTCCTCCTGAAACTTGGTGCTGTTGTCATAGGCACTATCTTTAAATGCAATACGAACCATAGGGTTTTTGCTGGCAGGGACATTATAGATTTTATTAAAGTGATTACCTTGCGGGAAGAAATATTGAATGACATCATCCGCAATGTTAACACCATATAATCTCATTTGCCGTTGTTGAGTTGGGGTTAATGCAGCAAGAACATTAAAAAAATGTACTGCCCCTAAAGTAGGTAGGTCAGTAAGATATTGATTTATCAAAATATAGTTTTCTTCGGAATGGCTGCTATTATAATCATTAACCACGTCACATAACGCGGGAAGAGCCATGGCTTGAGTGCTAATGATTTCGGTGTAGGGGGCTCCCAACGACTCTGCAACGTGCAATTTATTCATGAAATAATCATATACAATTTGATAATTGAATGTATCGCTCATGCTTTGGAGGGCAATTAATTTTTTCAAGGTGCTGGTTTTATCATTGCGTTGCAATATATTCCAGACGGCAGCACTTTCATAGCCTTCAGGGTATACATCAAGCAGCATGTCAATATAACAGCGTAAGCCATTGGTTTGTTCTTTTTTGCTTAGGCATCTAATTTCTTCATCTAATGCATTGGCGTTGGGCAATAATGGGAGAGGGGTTAATTCAATTATTTTTTGAAGGGGGCTTCCTGCCCCATAGGCGTGCATAATATTGGCACCAGTATGGATTGATGCGGGATGAGACTTGTGTTCTGCTAAGATGGGTGCATACAATGGTAGTTCAAGTGTATCCGAAAAATATGCTTGTTTAAGTGACTGTTCTATCCCTAATAGTGCAGATATATGGCCACCACCGCCACTGCATCCAATCATTAATGGCTTTTTAAATTGCTGGATTCTAATATGTTCTTTGGTCAACTTGATATTATCGTAGGCTTTCTTATGCTTATTCATCGATACACCTCGTTCTTAAAAAACAGGTAATTAAACTTATTTTGATCCTAATGTGTCATTTGTTTATGAAGGCTTTATTAGGCATACGCTATTAAAACGCAATTTTTACAACCAATCCACATAAACTCTAATCATAATCGTCAGTAACGGATAATTACAATTTTTTAGTAGGCAATAAAGTGATATTCGGGATGATTAAAAAATGATTCTCTATTGAAAATAGCCTAGTCATGCTGTCTTAAAGGATGGTTGTGGTCTATATTTTTACATATGGATTTTAACTTAACCGGGGACAATGATGACACTTAAAATTAAAGAGAAAGTAAAAAAAGCTTTAAATGCAGTGAAAGATATAGTTGCCGAAGGAAAGGATCTGCTTCATGATGAAAGTGTAATGCACATGGAAGTACAAAAGCTATACAATAGCATTGAGAATGTGCTTGATGTAAATAAGAAAAAATTACCCCCTCAAGTGAAAGAGGCTGCAGAAGGACTTCTCAAAGAGTTGCGTGAAATTTTGAAAGAAGATTCTAAATTGAACGCTCCACATCTTCCCAGGCATCAACACGCTTTAGCTGAACGCACTATTGATATTGTTTTAAAATATCAAGCAAATCTTGAAGCTGCGCCTGGTTTTTGGAATCAGCTTAAAGCGCATCTGAATACGTTCATCGAAGCTGTTACTGGTATTGAAAATGCGTTCGAAACAGAGAAAACGGAATTTTCTAAAGATGCCTCATTTAATAGATTCAAACAAAACGTTAAAAACCTTAAGGAAGATTTGGAAACACCAGAGGAGGATAGTACAAATCGTCCTACGGGTGGCCGAGGTTAATGGTTTTTAAATTGAATAATTTCTGACTCGCCCAACTTAAGGGGGATATGCCATCCTTCACGCAGTGAGGGAGCTCCTGATATAAGTGCTATCGATAAGTGTAATGCCACATTCAGGAGCTCCTTCGCCGTAAACTCCTCAGGATGACGTACATTTTTTTCCAGTCACGATGTTAATAACGTATGCAACAGGCTATTTTCACAAAAGATTACTAAATGAAGTGTGTAGATTTTATTAGATAATTTGAATTATGTGAATTTTACAGGAAGCTACGTGAGGGACTTGGCGGAGAGACAGGGATTCGAACCCTGGGAAGGTTGCCCTTCAACGGTTTTCAAGACCGCCGCATTCGACCGCTCTGCCATCTCTCCGATAGGCGAGAATACTATCGCAACATAAAAAGATTTGCAAATACTTTTTTGATTTCATTGCAAATTAAATCCGCATAAGAATGTTCGCAAATTAGATAGTCCTAGGTATAATGGTCCAAATTTTTGTTACTGTTTGTGGATGCGGCAGATATAATTCAATAGGTGTAGTTTATGAAACGAATTCAAGTGTTATTCCTGGTTGGTCTTCTGATTTCTTTATCTTCCTGTAAGACCTGGTGGAATAAGGATGATGACGATAAAAACCCGTTTAAGGGTATGAGTGCCGAACAGCTTCATGAGGAATCGCAAAAGGCTTTACGTAAGAAAGAATACGTTAGCGCGATTAAACGATTGGAAGCAATGGAAACAATGTATCCATTTAGTGATTATACTGAAAACTCACAAATGGATTTGATTTATGCTTATTATCAAAATGAGGATTATCCCTCTTCAGCAGCGACTGCGGAGCGGTTTATTCATCTTTATCCACGTGCAAGGCATGTAGATTACGCGTATTACATGCGGGGATTAGCAAATTTCCAACAGACCCGTGGTGTCTTTGCTAAAATGTTGCCTATGGATGAGTCTTGGCGTGATCCTGGAACTCAGACGCAAGCATACTCTGATTTTGCTGTCTTTATTCAAAAATTCCCTGAAAGCAAATATCGCGCTAATGCCTTACAACGTATGATCTATTTACGTAATATGTTTGCTCAGAAAGAATTAAACATTTCTAAGTTTTATTTCAAACGTAAAATGTATGTTGCTGCCATTGAGCGGGCGAGTTATTTAGTAAAGAACTACCCTCAAGCACCAAGTGCACAAGAAGCATTAGTCGTGATGTATGAGTCTAATGTTGCTTTGGGATTAAATAGTGCCGCTGAAGAGGCGAAGAAAGTTTATCAGGCGACTTACCATACAACAAAGATGCCTAAGGTATCCTAGTTATAATATAAAAGGTGTCGTTGTAAGTGTGTACCTTATGGAGTAGGTTGGGCTGCTGCTGCAAGGCCCAGCCTACTCTTTACTACAAGAACCCATATAACGTTTTCATTTTACAATTGCATTGCATTTTGATTTTCTTCTGAATCATCTACGTTCATCCGCTTATGTGATAAGTCTTTAGTAGAACTCTCTGCATCTTCATACTCTGCAGCCGCAGTACTTGCTGGTCTTTTCTTATTTGGATAGAGCACTGGCTTCATTTGAGAATGCATTTGTGACAGATTTCTTAGTACAGTCTCCTCAAAAGATAGATTAGTTTGCCCATTAGGATCCGTAATTTCGTATTGATTGCAGACTATTAATCTACTAATAATATTGAATGCGCAGTTACGTACGTTCCCATCCTGATCATTTAGTTTTTCATTTAGCTGCGTGCAGAATAACTTAAGTTGCTCGCTCTCCATTTCATCAATAAATGTTTCAAGGCATAGAAGTACATTCTGACAACGACGAGGTAGTGGATTTTCTAATAGTTCAGCAGCCAGGGTGAAGAATAGTGTAGATGTTATCTGCTCCTTTTTACTGACAAATTTTGAAAGAGCCCCAAAAACGTCTCCGGATTGATCGAGCTTTGCTGCTGCGGTAGTTGCTGTGATTAACATTGCAAATTGATTAGCATCTATTTTACTTGCTACCACCGAAAGACTTTCTAAGGTGAGGCTACTAATCAATTGATGGTTATTTGATATCGCAGTAATCAATGCGTTAAGTTGATCTGAATCTAGTTTACTGGCAATTTTTGGCAGGGTTTTCAGAGCGAGTGAATAAATCTCTGAGCTGTAGTTTCTTAACTGTCTTTCTGCAGCTAGTCCATTCAAAATTTCAATAGTTAGGTTAATTGATGTTGTGAGCTCATTAGAATTCATTTTATCAGCGATTATTGGAAAACTCTTTAGTGCAGCTTTACGATCATCTATATTTTGGCTCTTCAATGCCTCATTGATGTGGTTGATGAATGGGGTAAGCTGCTCAGACTTCATGTCACTAGTGAGTTCCGAAAGATATTGGAGTGCTGTTTGAGCAATCTGTAGTGATGTGTGATTCACTGCTTTGAAAAGAGTTTGAGAAATGAAGGGTAGACGTCTCTCTATCGGATTTATTTTACGGTAAATGGCCATCCATATCAGTAACGCAACTTGGCTAATGTTTGGGTTTTGATCTTTCGATGCATTATCAAGTATGGTTTGAAACTTTTCATATTGCTCAGGGTTTTTAATTTGCCTAGTAATTTCCGCAAGGCTCAGCAAGGCAATCTGATAAAGTCCTAAACTCTCATTCAATGGTTCGTCGGTTGTAACTGGAAACACTAGTGGAATTGGAACATTGTTCGCTGTAAGCCTTGAATTGGGATTGTTTAATATTGCAAGGATCTCCGTAATGAACGATGTTCGCTCGTCAGCATTCATTTTGGTGCTGAGTGCTCTAAGAGTCAGCAATGCGGTTTTATGAACGGTTGGATCTTGGCCAGTTAATGCTCTGATAGCTCCACTAATGAATGTGCTAAGCTGCTCCGGTGTGCCCTTACTGGCAATTATCGAATAGTTGTGCAATCCTGCTTGACGCACTCCTGGCTCAGGAGCATTTAATGCGTTAATTGTCGCAGTGATAAACGTGTTAAGTTGCTCAGGATTCATTGTACTGGCAATTGTCGGAAAGTTTTTCAGCGCGGTTTGACGGATCTCTGGATTTGGGTCACTCAATGCTTTGGTAATTGCAGCAATAAATTTTTTATGTGGTTTTAACTCCATTTTACTGGCGAATTTTGATAGATTGTCTAAGGCAGCCTGACGAGATTCAATGTCTTTGTAACTTAGCATTTTACCAAGGGCGGCGATGAATACGGCGTGTTGTTCTGGTTGATGCAAACCTGAGGCGATTGCTGAAAGTCCTTGCGTTAATGCTTGATAAAAGTACTTATTTTTTTGGATAAACTTATCAAGCAGCTTGGGAGTTAATTTACTAGCCATTTTCGAAAGGCTATCAAGGGCATTCATATAATACTTGTGGCTGTTTTTCTGCAATATATTAGAAACGTCTTCGATGAATATTATCATCTGCTCATTATTCAGATCCGTAATCTCTAAAAGGCGTTCCCATACAGTTAAACGAATCATTAGGGGTTCATTATTCCGTGTATTAGTAAAGACATCAGTCTTACCGATGAATGATATAAGTTGCTCTAGACTCATTTTACTGATTAGTTTTGAAAGCTGTTTAAGCGCTGTGTAACGTACAATTGAATTGCCTTCATCCAATATTTTAATTGCCCTATTGATGAATACTGTAAACTGCTTAGGAGTCATTTGATTGGATATTTTCGAAAGAGCTATAATTGCGCCTTCTCGAACCTGTGGGTTAGTATCATTCAAAGCTCCGTTAGCCATGATAATCAATAAATCACGCTGTTCTGGCTTCATTTTGATGGAAATGTTCGAGAGATTTTTCATCGCTGCCAGGCGAGTGGATGGGGTTTCATGAACTAAAGAGGTTTCGGTAATTTCAGTAACGATTTCTGTAAACGATTGCTCATCCAGGGTGCTGGAGATTGTTGGAAACTCATTAACACGCGCTTCTAAGAGCCTGTTCGCTAAATCTTGATCAATCGATAAGGAATGATTTTTTATAGCCCCTAAGATCCTCAAGCCCAGCAATCTATGGTAAGCATTCGATGAGTCACTTTTAATCGATGAAAATAAGTTCTGATAAAATGCCTCTGTTCTGCCCCTAAAAAATGAGTAAAACCAGGCATCAGGCTTATCACTCCATTGCATCAGCAACCGTGTTTGATAATGAATAGCCCAGTAATTTTTTTGGGAGAATAACGCTAGGTCAGCTGCGAGCCGAGTCTCTTTACTTATTGCGCGTTTTGCAATTATCTCTCTAGGAGACAATTTAGAATAAATCTCCACCAATAATTCAATAGGCATATGGAATAGTTTGGATGCACTCATGAAAAAACCTTGTTGTAGAGGCTTTGCCTGAATGAGGGAAAGACTCTGGTAAAAATGCCTACAATTCTATCATGTGGTAAAAAATTAATCAAAATCATTTAGGGTAGGGCGCTTTGGATTTGATGCAGTGATTGCGAGCCAATAGTTCGATAAGAGGGAAGTCCTGGTTGCAAGCAACCAGGCTACGATAATTAGATTGCTTCTTCCATGATTGGAGTTTTTACCGCGAATGCGGTTAGAAGGTCGTTTGTTAATTCGCGTAATTCGCCAGCTAACAAGGTAAGTGCTGCATCTCGTTGTTGTAGTTCTTCGTCGAGTGCTTTAATTTCATTGAAATCATCAACCAGATAATCAAGGCTCTTCAATTTCTTAAAGGTGAAATCATGGGTTAAGGTAAATTGAATACGTTCCTTCCAAATTAATGAAATTTCGGAAGTAACCATGCCTTGCTCAAGCAAGGTCAAAATTTCATCTGCAGGTAATTCATAGCCTTTGCAATGGATTCGTTTCTTTTCATTATCTAAGGAAAAGAGCACGCAATCGGATGCTAATTGGAAATTAGCGGGAAGGGCTGTAGGGGATTGTATCCATTCTGCAAAACGTACTGCCAGATTTTCAGTATGAGTGATTGGGTCAATGCTAATACCTGGGACTGATTTACGTAGTAATGAGGTTAGCTGTGATGCTTGGTTATTACTGGAGGCGTTAATAATAAGTCGCTTACTTGCCGTATCCAGAATGGCCAGTAATCTTTTTTGAATACAAAATGATTTAGGAAGTAATTCAAACTCAATATCTTCTGCCATTTGCGCTTTTTCGGCACGCTTAATCATACGACCATGTTGATTTTCAAGTGCTTGTACACGTTCAGCAAGCATTTTATTAACCACGCCACGTGGTAGCAAGCGCTCTTCTTTGCCCATACAAATAAGAGAGGTGCCAGCAACTTCCTGAACTAATTCATCAGAAAAAATCGGACTCCAACCATAAATAAACCGTGCGTGCGGGGGGCAGGGTTTGAGAATATTTTCAACTAAAGACGCTTCTAAAAGGCTCGCGTCATCAAGTTCGAATTGATAAATAAGTGCGTTATTAAACCACATGAACAACTCCTGATTTACATAATATAATAAGTGCCAATTGCCATGGTCCTATTATACGGAAGTTTATAGAATTCGATATTTAAATTGGCAGAATAATTACGAATTAAGAACGCAAATAACTTTTCTTGCCAGAAAAAGGTTAAGGATTTCTTGCTTTTTGACGCTAAAATATTAGGAATTTCAACCATATAGGTCGCTCGTTCTTTATTAAACTTGAACGGTAAAATATTTTTTTCAGATGCTCGTTCTAGTGCGCGAGGAATGGAAACGTTTTCCATAAATCCATAATGTAAAGTTAAACAGTAGACTCGCTCGTCAAGACAGGTTACTTCATAGCGCTGGCTGTAGTGTACATAAGGAATATTATCCACGATGTAATTTACAATGAGCACATGTTCTGGAACTGAGCGACTAAGTTTTAGAAAATGCAAAAAGCTGCCGCCGCTTTTATCATAAACATCGGTAATGAAAACCGCAGTTAAATCATTAAGTTGATTTAAATTTTTATACTGCAGTTGCTTTAAAATTTTAGAAATATCTTCTTTATTCATATAGAAGTTGCACCGTAGATACTCCAGTCCGTATTTCCAGGTATACATAATAGTGGCTAAAATTAATGCAAGGGTAACGGGTACCCAGCCACCGGTTAAGAATTTATGGGCGTTCGAACCTAGGAAGGCAAAATCGACAAGGAGGAATAAACCAAAGATGATAGAGGTTTTAATTTTTGACCATTGCCAGATGTAAATTGCGGTATAGGCGACCATAAAATCAACCATGAGCATATAGGCATTGACGGCTATTCCATAAGCATGCGCCATTTTATCTGAGGTTTGAAATGCAAAAGAAAGGGCTATTGTGCCGATGAACAAGATAAAATTGATTTGTGGGACATAAATTTGCCCTGAAAATTCTTTTGATGTTTGTACTATAGGTATCCGTGGGCATAGTCCTAACAAAACAGCCTGTTTGGTTAAGGAAAAAGTAGCAGAGATTACCGCTTGTGAGGCAATGATGGTAGCAAGCGTTGCTAGAATAATTAATGGCAAATAAAACCAACTGGGCGCAATCATATAGAATGGATTGCTAATAGCTTCAGGGTGTAAGAGCAAATTAGCGCCTTGGCCAAAATAGTTTAATATCAGGCAGGGCAAGACAAGAAAAAACCAACTGATGCGAATAGGATTTTTTCCAAAATGGCCAATGTCTGCATAAAGAGCTTCACCACCGGTAACAACAAGAAAAATACCACCTAATAATAAATAACCCTTAAAACCGGTGTCACGCAGCATAGCAATGGCATAATAAGGATTGATTGCCTTAAGCACTACGGGTGCAGAAATGATTTGAATAATACCTAGTATGGCGATGGTAAGAAACCAGATGAGGGTTAATGGACCAAATAAATAACCGATCCTGGAGGTACCTTTTGACTGAATCAGGAAGAGAAAAATCAAAATCACCACGGCTGTGGGTAAAATATAAGGTGTAAATGAGTCGGATAAGGTACTTAGTCCTTCTACGGCGCTAATGACGGAGATGGCGGGGGTGAGCATGCCATCTCCTAAGAGTAACCCTGCGCCAAACATTGCGAGGATGTAAAAGAGAGGGACGTATTTAGCCTCTTTGTGTTTTAACAATGCTAATAGAGCGAGGATACCGCCTTCTCCATCATTATCGGCGCGAAAAATCATAATTAAGTACTTAAATGAAATAATAATGATTAAGCACCAGAAAATAAGTGATAAAACTCCTAAAATATTCCCTTCATTTACGGGGAGATTTTCTAAAGTAACTTTTAGTGCGTATAAGGGACTGGTCCCTATATCCCCGAATACAACGCCTAGAGCCGCTAATGTGAGTCCATAGGAGAGTTTATTTGTTTTTTCCATAGAAACAATGCACCTTGTTAAAAGAGACTATTCTCATGTTTTATTACCAATAAGCATTAACAGCTAATACATAAGCCATGAAGTGAGAGGTATTTTTCCCGGCAACCGGAAACCACACACCACCAATAACACCTATATTGGAATTAAAATTATATTCAAGTGCCGGAGCGAGCCCATATTCAACATATTGTTGGGAGCCAATCGCTGCTATATCATTGTTTACAATATCTAAAATACCATTAAAGCGACTTGCTTGTCCCTCAGAATAATAGCCTTCCATTACGGCAACCCAGTTTTGAGTCAGGGTATACTCAAAAGCCAGATCCACGTTATCTTCAGCACCTGGATTGATTTTGCCGCGTGTATTGGCTGTTCCGCCAAAACTATTTATTCCCGTAACATTTACTGAGGATGAGAAGAGTCGAGAGACCATGAGACGAGTACGTAAATAATGGGAATCATAGATTTCTTTTAGATATTGAAAGTTTGCTGCAACGAGTGTTCGGTAGCTGCCTAATCCAGTAGCATCAGTGCCTAAAAATGCAGGATTTAGCATATCATAGGTTCCAGTAGGAAATGTTTCCTGAACAAAAAAACGAATGTCAGGGAGCCATTTGGATTTTTTTTGCTCTGCTAGTTGAAGTCCTACTCCTACGGAGCTATCTGTAACTCGGTTATAGTGCACTCCCCGCGTACTGTTAAAGGCATAAGGTACCGACAGTTGTACATCGAGCCAGTCAGTAAATCCATGGGTAAGAAGCGGGTTTAAAAGTACGCTGTTAAATAGAGGGGTTCTACGAAATTTTCCGGAGCCGTTATATAGGCCATCGGTTTCTACATCAATACCGTAAAGTTCAAAGTTGGTATGGCCGCGCGGTACGGTATGACCTGCTGGTGCCAAGATTGGGCCTGTGAACCAGGGGCCGGCATAAGTTATCTCGCAAAGACCAGCGCAAAGGAAAAGAACGAATATTTTTATATAATGTGACATAAGCATCTCTATATTTTTTTTATTTAGCGAATTGCGATAGCCTGATGAAAAGACTACACATTATCTTAGAAAAAACCGTTTAGCGAGTAGCGCCACTAGGTGTTTTTTAAGTAGTGAGTTAGCCTGGGAGTACTTGTTTCGAAGTATATCTATTGCAGGTCTACGGTTCTTTGTGTAGATTAGCCGATTTTTGTCCGTTGGGAAATAGATAATGAATGCAAAAGTCATTTTGCTTGCTGCAAAGCAAAGCACCATATTACGTGGCCATCCTTGGATTTTCCCCAAAGCAATTGCACGTACTTCCGGGAAGCTTATTACGGGTAATTTAGTCGATATTTATAATGCTGATGACGAGTTAATTGGAGTTGGCGCTTATAATGAGCACTCTTTATATCGAGTTAGAGTTTTAGCATTAACGAATGAAAACATTGATCGAAGTAGTTTTTATACTTTAATCACCCATCGCCTAAAACAAGCTCATTTAGTAAGGCAAAGCTTAAATTTACCTAACGAGCAAACGACCGCATATCGTTTCTTTAATAGTGAAGCAGATGGTTTATCTGGATTAACTATTGATCGGTTTAATCAGGTTTGTGTGGTAGCGAGTTCGGCTTATTGGGTTGAGGCAAATAAGGACGTGATTAGCAAAGCCTTACAAGAGTTGTTTCCAAGTGATCGGGTTATTTGGATGTCACAAGCGAAACCTTTAGGACAAGATGGTTGGAAGCAAGTAAATCCTCAAGTGGTGGAGCAGAGTGCTCAGGTGCTTGAAGCCGGGGTGATTTATCAAGTTGAGTTTGCTAATGCCCAGAAAACGGGTTTGTTTATTGATCAACGCGAAAATCATCAACGCATCGCTCAATTAGCTAAAGGGAAAAAGCTATTAGATTTATATAGTTATACTGGGGGTTTTGCTTTACATGCTGCTAAGGCTGGAGCGGTTAAAGTAACCGCGGTTGATAGCTCTGCTCAAGCAATCGCACAGGGAGTAAATAATGCCGCGTTAAATGGTTTGACTGATATTGAATTTATTGAAGCCGATGCGCGAGATTATCTGATGAAAGCAGGGGAGTATGATATTGTTGTACTTGACCCACCTAAGTTGGTTCCATCTCAACAACATGTGCAGCGTGCAAAAAATTATTATCGATTCTTACATCGCGAAGTGTTTAAGCACATGAACTCGGGTTCTTTATTAATGACCTGTAATTGCTCTTCAGCACTTTCATCACAAGAGTTTTGCTCGTTGGTAAGCGCTCAAGCAGGTGCGGTTGGTAAGCAGGCACGTGTTTTAGGAGTTTATGGCCCAGCAAGTTGCCATCCTACTTTAGCATCTTTTCCAGAAGGAAATTATTTAACGGCTGTGTTATTAGCTGTAGTCTAAGAAAAATTGTAGCCCATCGTTATACGGGCTACAGCTTGCCCATGGTCTAACTTTCAGCGTCGAAACCATAGGATGGTTTTTCTTCCTGATTAAGCTCTTCTTTCTTTGGCTCTGTTTTAAACAAGCCTAATTTTTTCTTAGGGTGACTTTTCTCTACGGGTTTTTTTATAACACTATTCTCGTCTAAATCAGGTGCTGCATCTCCATTGTAATTCTTAATTTGCTGGAGAGATGCGGATTGTTTAAGTAAAAGATCGACGACATCTGATGTGCATTCTCCTAATACTGCCAGATGTAAGACGTTATTGCCTAGGTAATCGACTGCATCCCAATCTACAGAGTGCTCTGAGGCCTTGAGTTCTTTTATTTGCAGCCAATCTCCCATTCTTGCTGTAGTTAATAAAGGAGTTTCCAAATAATGATTTCGTCCTTCTTGTTGTGCATAGCTTGAAAATTGTTGTTGGCGATGTGCGTTAATTTTAGCTTTTCGATTTTTGAGAAAATTCTCAGTCTTAATAAACTCCTCCATTGCGACTTCAGTTATTATCTTTTGTATCGGTTTAGTTGCTGGGGTATCTGCGATGTCCAGGCACTTTTTATAGACGTCATATAACTCAGGGATACTTTTAGCAGAAAAAGGAAGGGATGCTGATAATGATTTTCCATAGAAGGCATTATTAATTTCAGATGCAGAATTAGATTCAGCTATTTGAGCCATACGCACGTACTTAAGCACATCGTATGAATATTTATCTTTTTCGTTAAGTAATTCTTGGCGTACTGTCAGATCTTTTTCTTCATCTGCCTTCTTGGCAACTAAAACTGTTAAATGAGCATGTAAAGATGCTAATAGTAAATAGCCTGGGGTTCCATGATAAGGACATGCCTTTTTGAATATATCGATTAGCATTTCTTTTTGTTCTTCATTAATTCGCTCAGAAGAAAGATTGGTTTTCATCTCGAAATTAGTGGAATATAAAATTCGATAATCAATGAGTTCTGGAGGAACTGTTAACACAAATTGGATTGCTGTATGAAAACCATGTTGCTCTATGTAGCATATTCCAAGAATATAACTTACCCAAAACTCGATAGATGTGAGGAAATAGGGCTGTTTAAACTTGAAGTTTGAAGGAGAGCAGTTTGATAATTCATTATCCCAGTAATCACTATATCGGCTATCCATTAATTCGTGCAATAAATCTGTATGGTGTAATAATAAAAAAGCTAACTCTTCAGGTTCTTCGAAACTATCAAAAAAGTTAACTAAATTCTTCATTGCCTCAGGCTGTGCGTCCTTTACATTTCTAATTAAGAAATCCAGTTTAGTAGCCATCCTTGATTCTTTGGTACTTGTTTTCATTTCCATTTTATCCTAAAAATTAGCAGCTGGTGCTCAGAGATATCGTTAAATCAGGTGCAGGCTGTGTTGCTACTTGGATCCCCACACTTGCCGTAAGAGATAACAAAGCATCATCTTGCTGATTCTGAGCCCAGAAAAATGCTTGTCTTACCTTGTTTCCTGCTTCGTGAATTCGCGCATAGCGGTTGGTCTTGGTTTTTCTGATTTCTTGGCTTTGGGTTTGCTCAACAAGCTCACTTGCTGGTTGTTCTGGATGCTCAACTAAAAATATACTTTTCAGCGCACGAACGCTCTTTTTTAAAGCAAACTTGGTTAATAATAAACGTTGAGCCGTAAATATGGTGTAGTGATTGCGGCTTCTAGGAGAATCGAGCTGTTTTACTTCATCTTTATCTTCTTGATCCATTTCTCGCTTTATAATGGAGAGCAGAATTTCTTTGGAATCACGCGCATGGGAGCGGCGTTTGAAGTCGGATTGTATTTTGGCTTTTTTATCCCATGTAGTTTTACCGGTATGAAGGCCGTATTTTTTCTCACCCAGATCCACTGCTGCGGTATAGCTTTCACCTTCTTCATCAGTACTTGCTGGATCCGTGTAGTATCTATCGGTGACACAACCCCATTTACTATAGACTATACCAACATCAAGAACGCTAATGATGGCAGAACCATTATTTCTCATCCCCATGTCATCCATTCGGCATACATATTTGCATTGCATTTTTAATGCGGCAAGCTCTTCTGATTTACACCATGGGTAAAGTTCCAGGTGTGGGTTATTTAGAGGTTTACCCATGAGCTCTAAAAGGATCTTGGCTTTTTTCCAATAGGTTCTTTTTTCTCCATTTTGTGATTCTTGACATGTATAGGGGTATTGGGCTTGAAATTCTTTTAGATTCTCTGTTCCATAACGTTCTGCAAATAATTGCTCCATGAGTTCTCTATTTTGAGGATCTCCAGCAACGATCACCGTTATTTTATTAGCAATTTCTTGCTCAGCGGATTGCGGCGAAGGGTAAAGTGGGGTGTTGAGTAGTTGCGCTATTTCCAAAGCTTCCTCAAAACCCTTTCCTGGCCTAATTGTGCCAAAACTTAAAATATTGGGCCGTTTTTTTAATACTTGAAGCGGATGCTGAGGTGTTCCACTGAGTATTTGGGCTGCAACAGTTAATTCTGCTTTTGTTCCTAGTTCATAGGAAGCTATAGGCCACTCACCGTGGTGCTTGCTGTCTACTTGGCCGCTACGGGCTGCTTTAATGGCATTATGTAAGTCTTTTTCATTAAAAAATAAAACAGAATCTGCGTGACGAAGTAATTCATGTGTCATTTGTTGTAAAAAACGACGCGTATAATTTTGCTTGTATTCATGCACAGTAACATTTACGGATATGCCTAAGCGTTTAATGCTCAGGATATCCTCAGGCATGATGAGTATTCCTGTATCTGGTGGTCGTACATGAATGTCTATACCGCCTTTCCTGTTTTTTGACATTGACTTTATTGTTGATAATAGACTGGAAACAACAGCCTTTCGGTCTTCATCCTGCATTGCAATCTGCAGGGCTTTGTTAAACTCTCTGGGAGTATTTAGCTCCCTGGCATTAGAGGACTCTACTTTTGCCAATTGTTTAACATATTGAAATAATTCCGCTTGATTAACGTTGCTACTACCAAATTGTGTTTCCAGGTTTTCAAATAAGTGCAGTTTTATCTCTAATGCTTTGAGCTCTTGGTTGGTATTTTTTATATTTGATTCAATAGCAGATAGGAGGCTTTTTATTAAGCTTGTTGTACGTAAAAGTTGTTTTCCTCTTTCTTCTTGTTGGTAGGAAGAGTCAATTGGGACAATTTTGAGGATAGGAAAATCTTTTTTAATCTCTTTTATCAATTGATTGATATGTTCTATTAGCCTCTCATCCGCTTCTGAAGCTTTTAACAAGGTACGAATTTGTTCATCTAATTGGGTGTATTTAGTATTAAGATCAAACCTCGACTTATTCATAAGAGCATGCTCTTTTAATTTTTTGTCTAATTGAGAAGCTAATATTGTGCTGCGGCGAATTACATCATCTTGAGTTAATAGTTCAATTCCTTGTTCACTTTGGTAACCTACGCATTTTAAGTGGTTGTTTTTATCTAAAACAATTTTAGGTGTTCTTAAGGTAATTTCTGTTTTAATTTTTTCCTCTGCAACGCTTAATAACTCATCGTGAGGACATTTGTAACCACTGACAACGATTTGCCCATTAGCAACAGGCTGCAATACGTAAAGAGTAGGGATAGTTTGCGCTGGTATAGGAACTAATCCAGATTTTAGCTTTGAAGTATAATGTCCGTCAGCCTCTCTTAACCAAACACACTGAGTATTCTTTGCATGCAATCGAAAACCTTTGACTAGCGATTTTGCATATTGACCATCACCTGTTTTGGCTGCTTCATCGAATGGTGCGGTTAATAAAAAAATAAGATCAGGTTCTTGCAGGTCTAGTGAGGAATATGCTTGTTTCGCGCAAGTAATTAATTTTTGAACAAGTGCTGCACTAATTTGTGGCATGTTTTGTAATTCTTCATCAAAGGACTTTAATGCAGAGAGATGTTCATTATCTTGGTATAAATGGGTTAGATGCAAGAGCTCATCTATCCTTTCATTGGGTACTTCTGGATAAACGCGGTTTTTAAAGTTTGTTATGAACAATTTAAGCTTCGCTTTTATTTTATTTGTAGTTTCTACACTGGCAGACTCTTGAGTTATTGATTCTAGTAAATCAAGAAGATATATATAGGAATTGTATATTTTAGTTTCCATGTGGATAATATGCTCTTCATTAATCAACAATTATAAAAGGTAATTTCGCTGACCCGTTATAAAAATTAGAAGTACTTTTATTAGGCTAGTATAATTTTTATTATACACAGGTACAATACAAATTGGGTATTTTGTTCAAAAATAGATCTTATTGGTTGTGGGGTTATATCTTTTTTCGTTCGCAATGACGGCAGGATTTTAAGTTTAGAAACAGTATCCTAGATTACCTCGTCATTGCGAGGAGCGTAGTGACGAAGCAACCCAGGAGTTCGAGGCACCGGCCCCTGGGTTGCTTCACTTCGTTCGTAATGACTGCTTTTTTATTTTAAATTTAAAAAATTAGATATCTTGTGAATGCTTAGGTGAGTTTCTAGGTATGAACCGTCCTATCCCGATTTTTTAAACATTCTAAAACATCATAAAAACTCAATTCACTGGCTTTTAAAAGAACCAACAAATGGAACATTAAGTCCGCGCTTTCATTAATAAATTCTTCATTATTTTGATTCACTGCAGCAATTACGGTTTCAACAGCTTCTTCACCAACTTTTTGCGCACAGCGGCTAATTCCTGAATCCAACAACTTTGCGGTATAACTATTCTCATTTTGCGTGTCTGCGCGCTCATTAATGATGTCAATTAACTCACCCACAAAGCTCAGTGCGCTGTTGCAGGCGGGTTGATAGCAGCTGTTAAAACCTAAATGGCAGGCTGGGCCTTTGGGTAGGACTAAAATTAACAGGCTGTCGCTGTCGCAGTCCGTACTAATTTGTTGGACGGACATCGTGTTGCCTGAAGTTTCCCCTTTACGCCACAAACGTTTGCGACTGCGGCTATATAGTGTAAGTTGGCCTGTTGTTATGGTAGCAATTAATGCTTCTTCATTCATGTAGCCGAGCATCAACACAGTACCATTTTCCGCATTTTGGATAATGGCAGGTAATAAACCATTCATTTTTTGCCAATCTAAGGTGCTAATTTCCAATTGATTCATAATCTTACCTCAATATTCTGTTGCTTTAGTGCGGATTTAACTTCATTAATGGTTCGTATTTTGTCATGAAAAATACTGGCAGCTAAAGCACCACTAACTCCTGATTGCATAAATACCTCAGTGAAATGTTCTAGAGCTCCAGCACCTCCAGAAGCAATAAGAGGGACCTGGCATAAGGAGCGCATTTCGCGTAATTGCTCTATATCATAACCAGTACGTACCCCATCGGATTGCATGCAATTCAATACAATTTCTCCAGCACCGCGCTCTTGAACTTCGCTTATCCATTCGCGGGTTTTGCGCTTCGAATTTAACGTTTTGTTCTCATCCCCGGTGTATTGGTAAACGTAATAATCATCATTAATCCATTGGCTATCAATACCAACAACAATACATTGAGTACCAAACTGGCGACTTAACTCATTAATTAAATCAGGGTTTTCTAAGGCAGGACTGTTAATTGATATTTTATCTGCCCCAGCATTTAAAATGGATTTTGCCTCATTGCTCGAACGAATTCCACCGGCAACAGTAAATGGAATATTAATCGTTGCGGCAACCTGATTAACCCAGGCAGGGCAAACAGCCCGTTGCTCTGCACTGGCGGTAATGTCGTAAAACACTAATTCATCTGCTCCGGCCTCAGAATAGTAGGTGGCTAATTCCAAGATCTCGCCAATAATGCGATGATTGCGAAATTTCACGCCTTTAACCACTTGGTTATCCCGCACATCAAGGCAGGGGATGATTCGTTTGGTTAACATAATTCAAACTCCTTGAGGCTTTGGGCTAAATCAAGAGTACCTTGATACAACGATAATCCTAATATTGCGCCTGCGACACCTAATTTATCCAGAGTCGCGAGATCCTCTTGATTACGAATTCCTCCGGAGGCTTGCCAGGAGATATTTGGAAAACGTTCTAGGGCTTCTTGATAGAGCCGAAAACTTGGTCCTTGCATCATGCCGTCACAGGCAATGTCAGTGCATAGGATTTGTTGGATGCCTAATTGTTGATAATAGGCTATGACATCCCACAAATTGTTGTTTGATGCTTCTTTCCAGCCATGTGTCGCAGGAATTGGTACACCATTGGTAATGCGAACGTCTAAAGCCAGAATAATATTTTCAGGACCGATTTCAGAACTAATTTTGGTGGTTAGATTGCGGTCTGTGAGGGCAATACTACCAATTACTAAATTAGAAATACCTGCGGCATAACACTTCCTTGCTTGTTCTAAAGAACGAATCCCGCCGCCAGCTTGAACTCTAATTCCTGTATTTTGCATGGAGCAAATTAATGGGAGTTGCTGCATGCTGCCAGTCAGAGCACCATCTAAATCAACAATGTGTAAGCGTTTTGCCCCTAATTGAGCAAAATATGCGGCGCGCTCAACGGGTGATACATCAAATGAGGTAACCTGATTAAATTGCCCTTGTTTGAGACGTACACAACGTCCATTTTGTAAATCAATTGCTGGAATAAGAATCATACAGCCTCCAGTTCTAAGAAATTTTTAAGCAAGACCATTCCCGTTTGTGCCGATTTCTCGGGGTGAAATTGCATTCCCCAAACGTTATCTTTGTTTACAATGGCTGTAAATGGCTCACTGTATTCACAGCGAGCAACTGCATACTCTTGGGTGTTTAGGGCATAACTGTGAACAAAATAAACGTAATCTTGTTCACTTAAGCCATATTGCAATGGTGAATCTTGACACCATTGCAGTTGATTCCAACCCATGTGCGGTACAGGAAAATCATTTTTTTGAGCTAAACGTTTTACTCTGCCAGGAATTAAACCCAAACAAGCAACCTCTGCTTCCTCACTGGAATCCAATAATAATTGCATGCCTAGACAAATCCCCAGCAGTGGCTGGGTTAATGATTTGAGTACCTCGACCAAGCCATGGCTTTGCAGGGAGTTCATACCATAGTCTGCAGTGCCAACTCCTGGAAGAATCACGTGGCTGGCATTACAGATTTGTTGGGCATCATGGGTTAATACATAATCAAATCCCAATCTGTTTAAGGCATTTCCTAAAGAGGTCAGGTTATTGCCACTGACATCAATTACCGCAATCATAAAACCCCCTTGGTGGATGGCATAGCATTAGTGCTTTTCGTGCATGCTTGTCGCAGTGCTCTTCCTAATGATTTAAAGCAGGCTTCAATCATGTGGTGGTGATTTTTACCACTAACTTGCAGGTGTATAGTGGCTCCTAAGGCACAAGCCAGGGACTGAAAGAAGTGGGGCACCATTTCAGTCGCCATACCCCCAACAAATTCTCGCGTAAATTCAGCTTTAAAATCACAAAAACCGCGGCCACTAATATCTATGGCAATGGAGGCTAGTGACTCATCCATCGGAAGGGTGAAGCCATAGCGGTTAATACCCCATTTGTCACTCAATGCCTGTTTTAATGCTTCCCCCAAAGCAATTGCCGTATCCTCTATTAAGTGGTGATCGTCGACTTCTACATCACCCATAGCTTCTAAGGTCAGATTAAATCCACCGTGTTTGGCGATTTGCTCCAGCATGTGATTAAAAAAGGGTAATGGGGTTGCAATGGAGCCTTTTTGATCTGCATCTAAAATTACCGTTAAGTTGATCTCGGTTTCCTTGGTTTTTCTTTGTATCATTGCGGAACGGCTCTGATTCAAAATTGCTCGCGCAATTTGCGCCCAGCCATGTGCTTGAGAAACCGGTAAAAATTTAATGCCTAAGTTATCGGCTAATTCGCGATCCGTATCGCGATCGCCAATGACCCACGATGACGGTAGGCTAATCGTGGTGTCTTTCATAAATTGATCGAGCAAGCCTGTTTTGGGTTTACGACAGGGGCAATTATCTTCCGGCATGTGCGGGCAAATAAAAATGCGGTCAAAAAATATTCCCTGAGATGAAAACAAATCCAAGATAAATTCGTGGCAAATACTAAAGTCTTCTTCGGGGAAGGAGGCCGTACCAATTCCATTTTGGTTGCTTACCATAATGAAACGAAATCCCGCTTCTTTTAATTGCAACAGCGCAGGTATTACCCCTGGAGTTAATTTAATTTTATCCAATGAATCCACTTGGAAATCAAATGGTTCTTCAATTAAGGTACCGTCACGATCAATAAATAATATTTTTTGCATGTTACAACCCCGAAATTCTATTTTTAAACGAAGATAAAGCAGTCATTACGAGCAGATTTTGCTGCTCATCACCCACGGTAATACGTAGGTGATTATGTAAAACTGAATTGGCAGCAAAGCCTCTAATGGTGATGCCCTGTTGATTTAGCCAATTTACTAATTCTTGGGCATAAGCTGTTTTTACCAGAATAAAATTGGTTTCTGACGGGTAAACTTTTTCAATTAGAGAATTTGTAGCTAAATCAGCACTGAGTTTCAAACGCGCCTTTTTAATGCGTTCGATTGCCGTAGTAAACCAGGCATCATTGCTAAGTGCTTGCTGTGCTAAGCGCATCACCACGCTGGATAGGGGGTAGGGCGCCATAATCTTGTTTAATGCTTGAATGACCTGCGATTGGGCAATGACGATTCCCAGGCGTAAAGCAGCTAAACCATATGCTTTTGATAAGGTGCGCAACACAATCAAATTATCAAATTGCGAAATCAAAGAAGTGGAACTTTGACGATTAGCAAACTCGATGTAGGCTTCATCCACCACAATAACCGAGCGATTTTTGTATTGCTGGCACAGAGAGGCAATGAACTCTAAATCAATAGCGTTTGCAGTAGGATTATTGGGACTGCACAGCATAATCATTTTGCAATTTTCTTGCCAACAGCGGTTAATTTGCTCAAGGTCCAATGCAAAATTATTCGTCGGATCAAGCGGGCATTGAATTATTTGTGCTTGCTGCAATTGCACATAAAATTCATACATAGAAAACGTGGGGGGAAATTGCATGAATGCATCTTGCCCAGCGGTTAAAAATAAACGCACCAGGAGGTCAATGCCATCATCCGAACCTCGAGTTAATACCAATTGATCTGGTTCTATTTGATAACGTTGAGCTAACTGCTCTTGCAGCTGTATTTTATATTCTGCTTCTGGATAAAAGTTCAAATCAATAGAATCTGCATTGATTGCTGACCAAGGCAATTCATTAGCATGCAGCCTATTTTTTATTTGCTCGGAACCGGCGAGATACGTCGGAATTTCCAATAGTTCAGGTCGTATTAAATTAAGTATGGACATTTAAACCTCCAGAGAATTAAGCCTAATTTCTACTGCATTCGCGTGTGCGCTTAATCCTTCAATGTGTGCTAGCGTAATTGCTGCCGGTCCTAAATTTTTAATTCCTTCCTGGTCAATTGTTTGCACGCTAAAACGAGTTAAAAAATCTGCGGTGCTAAGGCCATTATGATTTCTAGCAAAGCCATTTGTAGGTAATACGTGATTGGAACCAGTCACATAATCGCCTAATGTTTCTGCTGCCCATGAACCTAGGAACACCGTTCCTGCTGCATTAATTTGTTCTACCCAAGTGCCCGCATCCTCACGGTTAATAATTAAGTGCTCTGGTGCATAGCGATTAATAATACTAAGTTGCTCATTCCGTTGATTACATAAAATGATGACGCTATTCGCTAATGACTCTTTAATAATTTGTGTACGTGTTAATGTATTGAGCTGTCCTGCTAATTGTTGATTCACCTGTTGGGCTAGACGTTCATTCTCACAAATTAAGATGACTTGAGAATCAATACCATGCTCTGCCTGAGCTAATAGATCAGCTGCAATAAAGGCAGGGTTTGCTTCATTATCCGCAATAATCATTACTTCTGAAGGTCCTGCAGGCATGTCAATTGCAGCTCCAGCAGGATCCCTGGCAACTAAAGTTTTGGCTTCAGTAACGTAACTGTTTCCCGGGCCAAAGAGTTTATCAACTTTGATAACACTTTCTGTCCCATAAGCCATGGCGGCAATCGCCTGAGCACCACCTAAGGTGTAGATGGTATCAATACCGCATAGACGAGCCGCGACTAATAAGTGCTCATTGATGCTGCCGTTTGCATCCGGAGGGGTGCAAAATATTTTAACTGGGCATCCCGCGACTAATGCTGGTATGGCTTGCATTAGTAAGGAAGAAACCAGGGGTGTTTTATTTCCCCCTGGAACATATAAGCCAACACGCTGAATGGGGCGATAAACCGTTTGTATGTTTACTCCATTTGCAGTGCGAATACTTTGGCTCTCTGGTAAAAGAGACTCGTGGTAGCGCGTAATGGTTTCAATGGCGGTATTTATTGCTGTTAAAGCGGCTTGGCTTACCCGAGCGTTTTGAATTTGCTCCGCGGGCACCTGAAGCGTTTCTAATGCAATTCCATCGAATTTTTGGGTTAATTCAATCAGTGCTTTATCACCGAAATTTTGCACCTGTTTAATGATGTCTAAAACCCCATTTTTAGCTGCTGCTGTTTGTGGCGCGCGCGCCAGAATTAATTTTTTTTCTGCCTCAGAAAGCGATTGCCAATTTTTAATTGCTAACATTATTGCTACTCCAACATCTTTTCTATGGGTAAAACCAGGATGGAACTGGCGCCTAATTCTTGGATGGTTTCCAGGGTGTTCCAAAAGACTCGTTCACTGGAAACGACATGCACCGCTACCTTATCCTGATTACCTGGCAAGGGGAGTATTGTTGGTGATTCAGCACCCGGAAGTTTTTCAGCGATGCGTTCCAACGCAGATTTAGGTGCATGAAAGACAATGTATTTGCGTTCTTGGGCTTGCTGCACGGACTGAATGCGACGAGCCAGCATGGCAAATAAATCTTGAAATTGGGGCGGGCAATCGAGCTCGCTTTGGATTAAGACCGCTTGGCTTTGGAGTAGGGTATCTACTTCATACAGCTTATTGTCTTCCAGAGTTTGCCCACTGGATACCAAATCACAAATGACATCGGCCATGCCCATGCGTGGTGCTACTTCAATGGAGCCTGATAAAACCAGAATTTCGGCATAAATTTTTCGTTCTTGTAAATACTGATTCAGAAGGTTAGGGTAACTGGTTGCAATTCGTTTGCCCTCTAAGCTGCCTGGGCCTTGATAATCAAAGTATTCAGGGACCGCAAGTGATAAGCGGCAGGTACAACTTCCTAGTTTTGCAGTTGTTTTAAATGACTTGTCAGGATTAGCCAGTGAGGATTCAAATAAGACATTTTCCCCAACAACTCCACCATCACAAAGCCCATCAAAAACCAGCGTGGGAATATCGTCATCGCGGACGAATAACAAATCGATAGGAAAATTATCTACATGAGTGAGTAAGGCATTGGGCTTGATACGAAACTTTAAGCCACAACGTTGTAATAGATTCAGCGATTCTTCCGATAAGCGCCCCTTTTTTTGTAATGCTAAACGTAAACGATTTTTCACAGCAACTCCGATCGATTCGCGATTAATTCATAACCGCCAGTACCAAAACTTAAACAGCGTGCAACTCGAGTGATGGTTGTAACACTGACCCCTGTTTGTTCATGTATGGTGCGATAAGGAATACCTTGTCGCAAAAGGGGAACTACCTGCCAACGATCCGCCATCGCCTCTAACTCAGCAGGGGTGCAGAGATCGGTAAAAAATTGCAGGGCTTCCTCTTTATTTTCCAGCAAGCTGATCGCATGCATTAAATCAGGAAGAGCAGAATGTTTTACAGTAGTATGTGTTTTCATGGTAATGTATTAACGTAGTATAACATTGTTGCAATGTTAGAGGGGAATTGATGGGCTGTCAATAGATGCTGCATTAAGTTAAGGGTTCTATTTGTAAATTGTAGTTTGGGCCCCCTAAGGGGCCTGTTGGGCTAGGGGCCTGATGGATCGACCTACAAGTGGCTCAGGAGCTGCGGTAATACGGCGAGGTTTCGGTATTTAACAACCATAAGTTTGTTGATATTCTTCTAATTTCTTCACTTGCTCTGATTCACCTGTTGCGTTTAAATAATCAATCAAATCAAACAAGTTAATAATCGAGTAGACATTAATCCCCTGAGCTTTAATTTCAGAGAGGGTGGATTCATGAGTAAGTCCGCGTTCACAGCGATCGAGTGCAATGATCACTCCGGTGAGATTTCCGCCATGTTCTTTAATTAATTTTTGTGACTCACGAAAAGCGGTTCCTGCAGTGATCACATCATCAACAATAATGGTATTACCTGTTAATGGTGCGCCAATTAATTGACCTCCCTCACCATGATCTTTTACTTCTTTGCGATTAAAAGTTACGGTTGTTTCTTTACCTAATTCTGATAAGGCAATGGCTGTGGCAGTTGCTAGAGGCAATCCTTTATAGGCAGGGCCAAACAGATGTTCGAATTCAGCCTGATGTTCTAATAAGGTTTCGGCATAAAATTGGCCAAGTTGGTGAAGTGCGTTGCCTTGATAAAATAATCCGGCATTAAAAAAGTACGGACTTTTCCTTCCCGACTTTAAAGTAAACTCGCCAAATTTTAATACTTGGCAATTAAGCGCTAATTTTATAAAAGATGATTTCGTATGATTCATAGTGTTTTTCCAATAGCACAAAAAGAGGTTAATTATATTGAATTTAATAAAAAAATCTTAACAATACATAAAAAACTGTTATGCTAATCTAGCTGTACGAAATTCCGAGTACAGAGTAAATGTTTATTATAACGCAGTTCTCTTTAGTGAGTTAACTTTTTACCACTTGGGCTTGCGTGACAATAAGCATAAATAAGTAAAAAGCTTAAAGACAAAGGGGATACTAATGTCACAGAGAGAGACAGGCCATGTAAAATGGTTTAATGAAAAAAAGGGATTTGGATTTATTATTAATCAGCAAGGTGATGACATTTTTGTACATTATAAAGATATACAAGGTGTGGGTTTTAAAACTTTGCACGAAAATGATCCTGTAACCTTTGTTCTTGATAAAGGACCTAAAGGCTTAAAAGCTCAAGATGTCGCATTAGTTACTGAAGCTGAGTAAGTAAAAACCGAGTACATCATTAGCTATCGCCGAGCATTTATTTCAGCATAAGCGGAGGTTCGGTTTTAATGTTGGGTGAGTTCTCCTAAATTAGAGTCGTCCTTTCGCTTTTGCCTTTTTTATCTATATGCATGCCTCTACAAACGCGGTTGTTGAACCTGCTGCGCTTTGGGGTCTGCTATTATTTGGTTTATAAGTATAAATTGTTCATCTAATTTATCTATTGCTTCCTGATGCTGTTCTTGTTGGAGTAATTGGGCATGTATTTTTTTAAACAAATTTACTTGATATTGACTCAACTCAGAATGGATGAAATTTTGCTGATCAGGCTTAAGCAAATTTTGGTTAAATGCCTGTAAGGCCTAACTATTTTAGGGCTCATAGTTCGTATTAGTACAGCGGTACGGGCTCGAAGCTTGATTCATACTCAGATTCCGGATCCCACGGCGCCAATCCCATAGCATTTGATTTTAAAAATTTAATTACGAATGTCACTAAATCTTTCTCAGTTCTTGCATAGAAACAAATAGTTTCATAGGATTTCCCGGAAACTCCTGGAAGAAATTAAATTTTTTGTAAAAACTCAAAGCCTCATCATCCAGAACATCGAGCATCAAACCATGAGTTTTCAACCCCAGATCATTTAATTTAACTACATGGCGCAAAGCATAAATTAAAGATTTTCTCCCTAATGATTGTTGTTGATAATGAACATCAATTGCTAATCGTGCAAGCAATGTAAGAGGGATAGGGTACGTTGGTAAACTAGAGGAGGGTATTTCATCTCTGTAAATAGATGAAATACCAAGAGTATAATAGGCTACAACAGGTAGTTTTTGTAAGCTGGGATCATCAACGGTTAGTACCATGGTTGTACTAATTCCTTGTTTGGCATGTTTTATCGCAAATTTAACCAAAAAATCATTCATTGTTTTTTTTGTACAATCAAAATTCTTAATTAAATGCTTGCTACTGTCCAGTGCAACAAACTCTTGCTTAAGCTTCATTAAAATCCTTCTTTATCTAGTAGTCGAGCCGCCTTTTTGATTTCATCACTGGGTTCTCTATTGCTATTACATATGGCAATAAATTTATCGAACTCTTCATTTTTAAGCTTAATTTCAGTATGAGCTTTTAATGTTTTAGGAGCATCTTCCATAATTAATTTAACTATATAATCAGTAAGAGAAATTTCTCTTACTGAAGCGGCTCGTTCAGCTAAACGCTTTGTTTCAGGACTTAATTTCGCCTCTAAACGTTCAAAATGTACATGTTTCATTTCTGTCCCGTAATTGATCATTATGTAATTATTTTAGCATACGTCTAAAAGCCGTACAAATTATTTTAACATTAAGTTTATGTTTTTCTCAAATTAAAAAAGGATTTTCTTTTGGCTAATTCCACGTCGTATTCGAGTGAATAAGCAATGAACGAATCAAATCATTTACTTTCCTGTAAGACATGATTATTCTTAGCCACTTTTGTTTGTAGAACAGAGGGATACCTTATGGGTGTAGGTGTTATTTACCTTTTTAAAGAACGGCGATTTTTGCCTTTTTTCTTTACTCAGTTTTTGGGTGCCTTTAATGATAATGCATTCAAATTAGCAATGCTTACTATGATTAGTTATTATTTAACTGATTCTCAGGCGCAGTCAGAATATTACCAAGCTTTGGCAGGTGCTTTATTTATATTGCCATTCTTTTTACTTTCTGCAACTTCAGGTCAAATCGCAGATAAATACGATAAAACAAAGGTCATTCGCATCATTAAAATCTTTGAAGTATTTTTAATGATTATTGGCAGTTTTTCGCTTTATTACGGCAATATTTTTTGGATGATGTTTACCTTAACTGGAATGGGAACTCATTCAACATTTTTTGGACCAATAAAATACGCTATTTTGCCTGATCATCTGCCTAAAAAAGACTTGCTGGGAGCCACAGGGCTTGTTGATGCAAGTACCTTTATTGCGATTCTTTTGGGAACCACTTTAGGGAGTTTAGCTATAGGCATCAAAGGCTCTACACCTTATATCGCTATTTTTATGACTATTTTAGTTGCTCTATTGGGCCTATTGTCTTCTTTGTTTATTCCTAGTGCTCCGGCTGCTTCATCAAATTTAAAGATTGATATTCAGTTTTGGCGTGCAACGTATCGATTGATAAAACAGGCGACAGAGCATTTTGGTATTTTAGTAGCGACCTTAATCCTTTCCTGGTTTTGGCTTTTGGGAACGGTTTTATTGACCAAGCTACCTGATTATACCAACTATGTTTTAGGCGCTAATACTAGTGTTTTTGCTCTTTTTCTAGCACTATTTTCTCTTGGTATAGCCACTGGTTCGGTGACGGTTAATTTCATTTTTCGAGGCCGAATAGCGCTCGCTTTAGTCCCTTGGGCAATGTTTGCTTTTACTTGTTTTACCGCGGATCTTTATTGGGCCTCATCCTATATCCAGGAACATGAGTCTTTATTAACATTCATGTCATTTTTCACCAATAAAACTCATTGGCGTATTGCTATTGATTTGTTCCTACTTGCTTTTAGTGCGGGCTTATTTGTAGTGCCATTATATACTTATTTACAGGTTGCCAGTGCGCCAGAAAATAGGGCGCGTGTTATTGCTGCAAATAATATTTATAATGCATTATTTATGGTTTTAGGCTCATTAATGGTAATGTTGTTTTTGCATTTTAGTGCAGCCATTCCGCAAATATTTTTGGTTTTAAGTGGATTGAATGCGATTGCCGCGTGGCTTGCATGGCGATTTTTAAAACGTGTTCCGATAATTGGTTTGGTGTAGCCTGGTTGCAAGCAACCAGCTAACCCTAATAATTATTTATTAATGCTCAACCAGTCTCGTGGCGGAAGAAAATTGCTATAAAGCTTAGCCTCAGAACTATTTTCTTCAGGCTGCCAGTTATATGTCCAGGAGACATCTGGTGGAAGCGACATCAAAATCGATTCAGTTCGACCTCCAGATTGCAAGCCGAATAAAGTACCGCGGTCATAAACCAAATTGAATTCTACGTAACGTCCACGGCGATAATTTTGAAAGGTTTTTTCTTGAGCCCCAAAAGGATGTTCTTTGCGGAGAGATACAATAGGCGCGTATGCTTTGATGTAGTGATCACCAATACTTTGCATTAGGGCAAAACTATGTTCAAAGTTGACCTCATTATAATCATCAAAGAATAAACCACCGATACCACGTGCTTCATTACGGTGTTTAATAAAGAAATATTCATCACACCATTTTTTAAAGCGAGGATAAATATCTTCACCAAAAGGTTGGCAGGCATTTAATGCTATTTGATGCCAATGTCGACAATCTTCTTCAAATCCATAATAAGGAGTTAAGTCAAACCCACCACCAAACCACCAAATTGGCGCGGAGCCCTCTTTTTCTGCAATAAAAAAACGAACATTCGCATGTGATGTAGGAATGTATGGATTATCTGGATGAATTACCAGAGAGACACCAAGCGCGCTAAATTTTCTACCTGCTAATTCAGGACGATGTGCACTAGCCGAGGGAGGGAGCTGTTCTCCTGAAACATGGGAAAAATTAACTCCTGCCTTTGCAAAGACCTTACCTTGAGTCAAAACACGCGTGAGGCCACCGCCACCTGCCGGGCGTTTCCACGCATCTTCAACGAATCGCGATCGGCCATCTAAATCTTCAATAACAGTACAAATATTGTCTTGTAATTGCAAAAGATAGGCTTTTACTTGTTCTATAGCATCTACAGGAAGTTCATAAGTAATTGACATGGCGAGTACTCAAATTTATATTAGATCGACTATTGCTAGATGTTGCATGTAATCTTCGAGGATCGTTGATTAAAATGCGACGGGTTATTTTCTCATTTATTTAGAATTGGCACAATGTTTGTGCTGAGGGATGTAAAGTTACAAGGGAGTATGTATGTCACGAAATCTTGACTCTTATTTTGGCATTCACGCCAAGGCCTTAATTGGGCGAGATCAGAGATCCTCAATGTTAGCCAATAACCTGGCTAACGCCAACACACCAAATTTCAAAGCAAAAGACGTTGATTTTAATAGTTTTTTAGCAGAGCAGATGGCCGCGAGCGCACAGCAAATGGCCGTTACTTCAGCGAATCATATTACTAAGAACGGTGATCTTGCGGCCAATATGAAGTTTCGTGTTACGGCACAAACTGCTTTAGATGGAAATACGGTGGATAAAGATTTAGAAACCATGGAATTTGCTCGTAACTCTCTTAATTATCAGGCAAGTCTGAATTTTCTGAATAACAAAATTAAAACCATGATGCTTGCATTGAAAGGAGAGTAGGGATGTCGATCGGTTCAATTTTTGATATTGCAGGTTCAGCGCTAACGGCTGAAACTGCACGTTTAACTAGCAGTACCTCAAACTTAAGTAATGCCAACATAGAAACAGGTGAGATTGATGATGTTTATCGAGTGCAATACCCTGTATTCAAAGCAATACAAGAAGGTGCAAATCAATGGATTGGCGATCAAGTAAAAGCTGGTGTGCAACTAAAGGGAAACTATGTTAGCAACGCAGAGCCTATTAAGCATTACCAACCGGATAATCCTATAGCAGATAAGAATGGTTATGTTTATACGCCGAATGTGAATTATGCAGAAGAAATGGCCAACGTTATTTCAGCTGCGAAGTCTTATCAAATGAATCTTCAATTAGTTAGTCAAGCAAAACAATTAATGCAACGTACTTTGCAATTAGGTGAGTAAGGGGAAAAGGAATGACAACAAATTCAATAAATGGAGTAAACGGCGCGGCTCAGATGTCGGCAGGTCAAATGGCTCCCCAAAATTTGGGACAGCAGGATTTTTTGCGGTTAATGGTCGCTCAAATTCAAAACCAAGATCCCATGGAGCCGCAGGTAAATGGTGAATTTTTGTCACAACTCGCGCAATTTAGCACAAACGATGGCGTTAATAAAATGCAAGAGTCCATGCAGCAAATGGCAAACTCATTGCAATCAAATCAAGCATTACAAGCTTCCGCATTAGTAGGGCGTAAAGTTTTAGTCAATAGTGATGGCCTTCAATTGAATAAAGAAGGTGACGTAAAAACGGCTATTGATATTCCACCAGGAGTAAGCGATATCAATGCATTTATTTATGGTGCATCGGGCGAGCTGATCAAAACAATTCCTTTAGGTCCACAAGTACCAGGATTCTATCAATTCGCGTGGGATGGCTTAGGTCAGGACGGAAACCGCTTACCAGAGGGGCAATACAAAGTAGCAGTACATGCTAAGTATATGGGGAAAGAGGTTGCATTTAGAACAATGACCTCTGCGAACGTAGATAGCGTGAGCCTTGGCCAAAATGGCGATGGTTTAAAACTGAATGTTGCTGGAGTTGGAGCAGTTTCATTAGACCAGGTAAAACAAATAACAGTATAGGACGGAGACAAAAATGATTTTTGATACTGGTATAAGCGGACTGAACGCGGCATCAAGCCATTTGGATGTAATCGGTAATAATATTGCAAACTCTTCAACCGTTGGTTTTAAAGGGTCACGTGCTAATTTTGGTGATATTTACTCTTTTGGTGGTTATAACTCAGGAGGAAGTACCACTGTTGGTGGCGGGGTGATGCTGACTCAAGTTCAGCAGATGTTTAAAAACGGCACTATTACTAATACCAATAACACCCTAGATCTTGCTATTAGTGGTAATGGCTTTTTTATTTTGAATGACCAAGGTAGCACTGTATATACACGTGCTGGACAGTTTGGCCTCGATAATCAGAATTTTATTACTAACTCAACAGGCCAATTCCTTACTGGCTATTTGGCTGATGCCTCAGGGAATATCACTGGAGCGACTGGTAAAATTCAAGTGAACCAGGCAAATCTGGCTCCCCAGGCAAGTAGTACAGTAACTGCAGGACTTAATTTGAACTCGGGTACTACACCACCTGCAGCTGATTGGGCTGGAGGTGCTGCTCCTGTGAGTGATACTTATAATAATACAACCTCAATGACGATTTATGACAGCTTAGGTAATTCGCATGTATTGAGCATGTATTTCATAAAAGCAGATGCTGCAGCCGCAGCAGGAAGCCCAGATGCGGCTTCACCTCCAGGAACTGAAAACCAATGGTATGTGGCGTTCCAGATCGATAACCAGGATGTTCCGGCAATTACGACACCAGGCAATAGCGCGAACCTCTATGCGGTTAATTTTAACTCTGACGGTACGTTTTCATTGGCACAAGATACCACAGGAACTCCATTAGCAAGTAACTTAATCCCTTTATCAATGACATTAACTAACGGTGCTAAGCCACTGAGTTTAAATGTTGATTTATCAAATTGCACTCAGTTTGGCAGTCCATTTGCGGTGCAGTCAGCAAACTCGAATGGATACACCACGGGTAATTTAGCAGGATTACAAGTTGCTGCTGATGGTACGGTTTCTGGAAGTTATTCCAATGGTCAAACTTTAGCGATGGGGCAAATTCAATTAGCTAACTTTGCAGATCCTGAAGGCTTGCAAAACATAGGAAATGTGTGTTGGTCTGCCACCGCTACTTCAGGCCAACCATTAATTGGGATTGGAACAACCGGTAGTTTTGGTGATATTCGCTCTGGTAGCTTAGAACAGTCGAATGTTGATTTAACGAGTGAATTGGTTAGTTTGATTGGTGCCCAACGTGATTTCCAAGCGAATGCTCAAACAATTCGTACTGGTGATGCAATCACGCAAACGATTATCAACATGCGTTAAGGGGCTAATTAATGGATCCTATTTTGTACAATGCTGCCAATGGCGGGCGTAGTAATTTCGCCCGTCAGGAAGTGATAGCAAATAATTTGGCAAATGTAGGCACTACTGGTTTTAGAGCCGATATGTACCAAGCACAAACACTCTATGTGCAAGGCGCCAAGGGCAGCAATAATTACGGTCAATCTTTTACTGTCCAAAATCCTTCTGCCGCTGATTTTACTCCAGGGCCTGTTGTTGTAACAGGACGTAACCTGGACGTAGCGGTTAATGGCAAAGGTTGGTTAGCGGTGCGTGGCAGTGATGGAAAAGAAGCCTATACCAAAGCAGGAAGCCTCAATATTGATGCAAATGGTTTCTTAGTTACTGCATCCGGTAAACAAGTCATGGGAAATGGTGGTCCGATTTCTATTCCCCCAGCAACCAATATTGATATTGGTACTGATGGCACGATAACGATTGTACCCACAGGAAATGGTCCTCAATCTGCTACCACAGTGGATAGGATTAAAATGGTTTCTTTAGATCCTGCCAGCATCTCTAAAGGACCAGATGGTTTATTTCAATTAAAGAATGGAGGGGTTGCTCCTGCAGACAATACACTTAAGTTGACCAGTGGTGCCCTTGAAGGCTCTAACGTTCAGGCGGTAGAACAAATGGTTGCAATGATTAATGCTGGACGAGATTTTGAAACTCAAATGAACTTGTTATCCACTATGGGGGAAAATGCTCAAAAGCTAACACAAATATTGGGCGATTAAATAAGTTTTTAATTTTGAGTGGTGTGGATTATTTTTGAATAAATGTAGGAGAGTTACATGCAACCAGCATTATGGGTGAGCAAATCGGGCTTGGAAGCTCAAGAAAAAACTATTGGTACAATTGCAAATAACTTGGCTAACGTAAACACTACGGGTTTTAAGCGTGATAGGCCTCAATTTGAAGATTTGCTCTATCAAACTTCTAGCCAGGCCGGCGCCCAATCCTCGGAAAACTCTATTGTTCCAACGGGTATTAATACAGGAACAGGGGTCCATTTGGTTTCTACCCAAAAAATGTTTCAGCAAGGAAGTATTCAGAATACTAATAACGCCTATGATCTTGCGATTCAGGGCCAGGGTTTCTTTACTATTTTGATGCCAGACGGTACACAGGCTTACACCCGTAATGGGGCGTTTACAATAGATAGTACAGGGCAGATTGTTGATAGCCACGGTTATTTATTGCAGCCTGCAATTACGTTACCTGCACAGACCTTGGGTGTTACGATTAGTCAGGATGGAGTAGTTAGCGCCACTGTAGCGGGATCTACAACACCAACTAACCTCGGTACGATCCAGCTTACTAATTTTATGAATCCAGCAGGACTTCAGCCATTAGGTCAAAATTTATTCGTTGAAACGCCCTCAAGCGGCAATCCCATACTTGATAACCCTGGGAATAACGGTCTAGGTACTTTATTGCAGAATAATTTGGAAGCATCGAACGTGAATGTTGTTGAAGAGCTGGTCAATATGATACAGGCTCAACGTAGCTATGAAATTACTGCGAAAGGAATGCAAACCGTAGATAATATGTTGCAATACTTAAATCAGACTGTTTAAGAAGATTAGACCAATGAAATTACTTAACTTTTTAACAGTTGGTTGTATGACACTCTTTTTAGGCGGATGTGAGGCTTTAAATCCGCCTGTCGCTGGAAAAAGCCCTGATTATGCACCCACTTACCCTGCATCACCTGATCCCAAACAGTTGAGAAGGCAAACAGGGGCTATTTATGATCCTGAAACAGCCTTACCTTTATTTGAGACCAATCGGGCCCGGCATGAAGGAGACATATTGACGGTGCTTTTAATTGAAAATACAAATGCGACCAAGAATGCGACTCTCCAGCAAATGAAAAATGATACCAATAAGGTAACCAATAAACTATTTCTGGGGCGTCCTATTTCTCTTGGAGGCGGTTACAGTATGGATTTCGATTTAAATAACCAGCGCCAGTTTAACGGTTCAGCACAAGCGGTGCAAAATAATAAGTTGGCTGGGAATGTTTCAGTAACCGTAGCCAAAGTTTTAGCTAATGGTAATTTGGTTGTTCAAGGAGAAAAGTGGGTGAAAATTAACCAGGGCGAGGAATATGTTCGCCTTTCTGGTATTGTGCGACCACAAGATATTAAAGGCGATAATACGATTACTTCAGATCGTGTTGCAAACGCACGAATCTCTTATGGTGGAACAGGACAGGTTAATAATACGAATGCTCAAGGGTGGTTGGCTCGAATTATGTGGGGACCATTATTCCCAACCTAATTGTGTTATTTTGGGTTGGGCTTGCGGGCTCAACCTGATAAAGCTTACTTGCTTGAGTGGCATTGGAATTTGGATATTAATAATAATGAAAGGAACAGTAATGCGGCGAGTGCTGATGGTTACATGCCTGTTCGCAATAAACCTGCTGCTAAGTCAGGTTTATGCAGAACGAATCAAAGATTTGGCAACGCTGGCTGGTGTGCGTACTAACCAATTAATCGGCTATGGCTTGGTCGTTGGTTTAAATGGTACGGGTGATAAAAATGGCACACGTTATACCGAGGATAGCTTTGCAAACATGCTGACACAGTTAGGTGTTAATATTCGACCAGGTACCAAACTTAACTCAAAAAACATGGCAGCAGTTATGGTAACAGCCAGCTTGTCTTCGTTTATGAAAAAAGGACAAACTTTGGATGTTAATATTTCCTCTATAGGGGATTCTAAAAGTTTGTTAGGTGGTACTTTATTGATGACTCCTCTAAAAGGAGCTGATGGCCGTATTTATGCAATCTCTCAAGGAAACGTCATCGTTTCAGGTATTAGTGCCTCAGGAAGTGATGGTTCCAGTGTTACGGTCAACGTTCCAAGTGGAGGACGTATTCCTAATGGTGCGACAATAGAAGCTGATATTCCTAATCCATTTTATTTTACCAAAAACCTTACCTATAACTTACATAGTCCCGATTTTTCTACGGCTAAAAATATGTCGGATGCAATTAATCAGCAATTAGGCCCAGGAACTGCTAAGGCTTTGGATGCGACCTCGGTAGTAGTGACTTCACCGGTCAAAATGTCACAACGGGTTGATTATGTTTCGGTTATAGAAAACATAGAGTTTAAGCCTGCTGAGCCAATGGCTAAAATTATTATTAACTCGCGTACAGGTACGGTGGTAATCTCATCAAATGTTATTGTTAAATCAGCCGCAGTATCTCATGGTAATCTCGTATTAAGCGTTACTGAGACACCAGTAATTAGCCAGCCGAATGCATTTGCAGGTGGTAGAACGGTGGTTAGACAGCAATCTCAGGTAAATATTGCCCAGAAAAACAATCATGCATTTGTGTTACCTAAAGGTACAACACTTAAAGATATTGTTAGAGGTATTAATGCGGTAGGGGCGACACCGGCGGATGTAATTGCCATACTTGAAGCGTTACAGCAGGCTGGCGCATTGAATGCAACCTTGATCGTGATATAAGATAGGGACATCATCCTGAGGGGGATACTGATGAAGGATTTCACGTATGTGGTCTCATGCCTCATTCAGGAGCTCCCTCACTGCGTTCGGGATGACGTACCACACTCGCTCTTTTTGAGCTAGACTTTAGGTTAATTGAAAAGGATAGTTATTATGTTACATGGCATTGCAACCAGTGATTTTTCAGCCTTGGCTGATTTAAAAGCGAAGGCAGCTACTGATGCCAAAGGAGCTGCGCCTGAAGTGGCCAAACAATTCGAAGGGATTTTCATACAGTCTATGCTAAAAAGCATGCGTATGGGACAACATTTTCTTGATGACTCCAGTCCTTTTAGAGGCAAAAATCGAGAAACCTTTGAGGACATGTTGGATGCACAATATGCTAGCAATATTGCTGGATCACGAGGTATTGGCGTTGCCGCGATGCTTACCCGACATTTAGAGTCTGTTAACGACACACAAACCCCAACCCTGAATGCGACACCCACTGCTACGCCAATAGCATCCTCTGCAATGCAGTATATAACGCCAAAACAATCGACCAGTACAGATGCAAATAAACCAGCAACTACAGTGGATGATTTCGTGCAATCCATTTGGCCCAAGGCTAAAGAAGCAGCATCCCTTATCGGTCTGGATCCAAAGATTTTAATGGCTCAGGCGGCTTTAGAAACAGGGTGGGGTAAATTTATTACGAAAGATGCTGAAGGAAATAGCAGCAATAACTTATTTAATATCAAGACCGGTGCTAATAGTGACTATGATTCGGTTAATGTTAAAACAACGGAATACATTGCTGATACTCCTATTAAAGTGAACGCATCGTTTAGGAAATACTCTTCAATAGAACAGGGTTTTGAGGATTATATTTCATTGATTCAGCGAGATGGACGTTATCAAGGTGCTTTAGCGAGTGCGGCTAACCCTGAAAGTTATGTGCGTGAATTACATAAAGCAGGTTATGCAACGGATCCAGAATACAGTACAAAAATTTTATCTATTTATCGTGGTGATGAATTAAATCAGGCAATACAACGTTGCGATTTATCGGCGCAGGTTTAATAATAAAACTATGATAATATTAGAATTATTGTGGTAAGCTAATAAAGACTAGGGACAGTTTGCGTTTCGCTAGCTTGAGAAAACAGTTCCAAGTTTAATGGTAACGAAATAATAGGTCAGGGAGTGAACAGTTATGTCGATTTTGAGTATCGCGTATTCAGGCTTAAACGCCTTCCAATATGCGTTGGATGTAACCGCTAATAATATAGCAAATCAGAGAACACCCGGTTATTCCAAACAAAGTATATTGTTAACCGATGCTCTCTCAGAGCGTTATGGTGGCGTTTATGTGGGGACAGGGGTTTCTATTACCTCTATTTATCGTAATGCCGATCAATTTGCCAATACTCAAATGAGAGCAGCTTTAAGCACTCGTAGTCAATATGAGACCTTTTATAACCAAGCAAGTCAGATTGATCAGTTAATCTCTCAAAATGGCAGTAGTGTTTCTGCCGCAATGCAATCATTTTTTGATGCATTTAATCAATTAAACAATGCACCTGACAGTGCAGCTTCACGAGGCGTTGCTTTAAGTCAAAGCCAATTATTGGTGCAACAATTTAATTTCTTGCAATCTAATTTGGATCAAATTCAAGAAAATACCACTGCCCAAATAACCATGATTGCCAATCGAATTAATCAAATCGGCGCAGATTTGGTCGCATTTAATGAAGAAATAATGGGGAATCCTACTTCACCTCAACTTTTAGATCAGCGTGATCAATTACTTAAAGAATTGGCCGAGTTCTCTGATTTAACGGTCATTGTCCAGGATAATGGTACCGTAAATGTTGGAATTGGATCTGGGGAAATGTTGGTTGTTGGTCCAAACCAAAGAACGTTATCTGTACAGTTTGATCCTTTAAATACAGTAGGTACTCGCGTTTTATTAGGCAGCGGGGCAGGTCAGTTGGATATTTCTGCTGAATTAACCACTGGAACCTTAGGCGGTCTAATGAGTTATGAAAGCAATATAATTGCGCAAACTAGCCAAACAGTAGGTCTTATGGCGATTGGTTTGGCGCAAAAATTCAATGCTCAAAACAAATTAGGCATGGATCTCTATAATCAAATCGGACAAGATTATTTTACTAACTATAATAGCAGTGCCGCACAATTAAAGCGTTCTATTTCTTCTACAGATAATGCAGGTACTGGCGTATTGTCCGTGGCTATTTCTGATCTTTCGCAAATGAAATTGAGCGATTATCAGTTAGTTGTTAATGATACGGGAACAAATGAAGTACGTGTTATTCGTCAGTCTGATGGCACGAGTATGACGCTCAATTGGTCAAGTAATCCACCAGCTCCTCCTGCAGGACAAATTGAGATTGATGGCATGACAATTACCATCGATGACATGAGTAAATTAGTCAATAATGATTCTTACTCATTAATCCCTACACGTGGTGCTGCACGTGATTTAGAGCTCTTAGTTAGTGATCCTAATTTAATGGCTTTGGCAGCCCCCGTTAGAACTTCTGCAGCTACCAGCAATACTGGAGTTGGGAGTATTGCATTAGGTACTGTATTTAATACCTCTGGAGTATCGGATCAATACGCGATTAATTTTACTTCGCCTACAGAGTTTAATGTGGTTGATGTAACTACAGGTACTACTGTTGCAGGTCCTTTACCCTTTACTCCTAACATGGACAATGTGGTACAAATTCCTGATGCAACAAACCCCTCGTATTCAGTTGTTCTATCTGGAATGCCTAATGCAGGAGATAGTTTTACTGCCGAATATAACCAAGGCGGTTTTGGTGATAACACGAATGGTTTGTTACTGGCAGGCCTTCAACAAGCACAATTATTTGATGGTGGCAATGAGTCACTTTTTGATTGTTATTCGGACTTGCTTTCCAGTGTCGGTAGTCAAACTCGCCAATCAAAAACGCGTTATGAAGCTTTTGATGTGTTGTACAAACAAGCGCTTTATTTTCAAGAAAGTAAAAGCGGGGTGAACTTAGACGAGGAAGCCGCAAATTTATTGAGGCTCGAGCAGGCTTACGCAGCTGCAGGAAAGTTAGTTGAGGTTTCTAATCAAATGATGCAAGTGCTGTTTGAGATGATGAGGTGATAAATGCGTATTTCAACAAATCAGGTGTACCAGACTGGATTAAGTAGTTTATTAACTCAGCAAATGCGTGTAACAAAATTGCAAGAAATGCTTGCAACAGGGGTTAAGGTACAATACGCCTCTGATGATCCCATTTCATATGCACAAATTCAGTGGTTAAATCAGCGTGTAAGTACGACTGAATTATTACAAACGAATTGTGTTAATGCGCAAAATGCATTGGGCTTAGAAGAATCAATTTTAACGAATTGTGTCAGTAGCTTGCAACGCTTACGGGATATCCAGGTTTTGACTGGAAACGGCACATTATCAGAAATTCAACGTCAAGCTTATTCTGTTGAAGTTAGCGACATATTGACGCAACTGCAAGCATTTGGAAATACCAAAGATAATAATGGCAATTACCTTTTTGCTGGTGGCCAAACCTCTACGGAGCCATTTTCTTTAAATGCTGCAGGACAGTATGTTTATAATGGCGATAGTACCACACGTTATCAAGTTATTTCAGGTAGCTTACAGATCGCAATTAATGATCCAGGTAATGGGATCTTCATGAATATACCAGGCGGAAATGGTAGTTTTACTGTAAGCCAAACAGCTACACCCAATGCAGGTACTGCATCGGCAAGTACAGGTTCTGTAACCAATGAGGCTGCGTATGTTCCTGACAATTATACAATTAACTTTGTGCAAAACTCTGCCGGGGATTTAGTGGTCATGGTAAGTGGTGCTGCAAGTGGTAATGTGATTCCTCCATCAGGCTTACCTGATGATGCGCCATTATATAAAGAAGGAATGTCCGTTAGTTTCAATGGCATGACGGTAGAGGTGTCTGGTGTGCCGTCACCTGGAGATGCCTTTGCCATAAATCCCGCAACGAATACGTCTATTTTTGAGACGATTCAATCAATGGTTAGTAATTTAGCCCTGCCTTATTCTACAGCGACTGAAAAGGCTTCTGCAGTAACTGAGAATAATCAATTATTAGCTCAAATAGATAGTGCGTTGACGAATTTTACTAATATGCTCGCAAGTCTTGGTTCTCGGATGAATCAAGTTTCCAGCTCATCCGATTCGAATCAGGATTTGATCGATATGAGTAAGGAAATTTTAAAGTCCTTAACAGATATTAATCCTGTTGATGTTGCAACGGAGTTCAATCAAGAGCTAGTAAATCTACAGGCAGCACAGGAAAGTTTTGTGCGTCTGCAAAATTTATCGCTATTTAATTATATTTAATTTCAGATAGACGGTTGATGGTTCTGCTAAAAGCAGAACGTCATCCCGAACGTAGTGAGGGATCTCCTGAATGTGGCACAATCTTAATGCTCTGCTCCATTCAGGAGATCCTTCGTCGTAAACTCCTCAGGATGACGTACATTTCTTTCATTCAGCTCTTAATAAAAAAATATTTTCGTGTCGTATAACTAAAGAGGGAGTATATGTTAATTAAGTCACGTTTATTAAAAAAGGAATTAGTAGCCTTTATCGCTATGGTTCCATCGTTGTTTGGTGTTTCTGCGCATGCTGCAGGTTTTCAGCTCAATGAGACGAGCACTAGTTTGCAAGGAACGGCAATGGCAGGTTCTGCTGCGCAAGCTAATGATGTTTCCGCAATGTTTAGCAACCCAGCAACATTGTCTACATTAAGCGGTTTTCAAGCCTATATCGGGGCAAGTCAAATATTCCCTAATATGAGCATGTCTCAGGGGAAAGCAGTACATACTTTTAATGTACCAGGTACGCCACCGTCTAATTTTTCTACGCCCGTATCCGGTGATGCTCATAGAAATAATTTAAATAAATCAGTTTTTATTCCTAATGGTTATATTGGGTGGCATTTTTTTAATAATAAATTTAGCTTTGGGGTTGCAGTTCTTGAACCTTATTACATGTCGAATAATTATTCGCGAGATTCAGTATTACGCTTTGCCTCAGTTAAATCGGAAATTAATTCCGTTAATATTAATCCATCTATTGCTTATCAAGTAAATGAACAGTGGTCTTTTGGCGTTGGTTTTCAAGCGCAATATCTTAAAACAGTGTTCTCTAATTTTAATGGCATTTATACGGCTATCCCTGCTATTGATACGTATTTAGCTGCCACCAGACCTTCTTATGTGGAAGGGGATAATTGGGGGTATGGCTATACCCTTGGAGCCTTATATCAGCCCAATCCATTAACACGATTGGGAATTGGATATCGTTCCCAAATTTCTTCACGTCAAATGGGATATGCTGAGCTCTTCACTTTGCCAGGCGAGGCAATGGTGCCGGCTCCTGCGAGTACCTTTTTGGCGAATGTTGAATCTTATGCCACTACGAATCTCAAAACGCCTGGGGTGTTAACTATGAGCGCCGCACGAGATATTAATGCCTGGACTGTTAAGGCTACAGCTCAGGTTAGCTTTTGGAATGGCATGAATCGTTTTAGCATAGAAACCCCCGATGGATTTAACCAATTAAGCACCGGGCCTATGAAGTGGCGTGATGCATGGTTTGGGGCATTAGGGGTCGATTATCGTGTTAATCCATCCTGGATTGCTCGAGGGGGTGTTGCTTATGATGAAACGCCAGTAAGCAAGAAATTTAATGACCCTCGTTTCCCTGATGCGGACCGTGTTTTGTTAAACTTTGGTCTGAGCTATGTTATTAACAAATATCTATCTCTTGATGGTGCGTACTCTCATATTTTTATGAATGACCAACGACTCCATGCAACTCAAGTGACCTTTGGGGAAAGCATGGTTCAAGAGGCGAATCAAGTGAGTGCGAAATACAAAGGATCGGGAGATGTTGTTGCTTTAGCAATACGTTATGCTGCTTAGATAAAATGTGCGGTGACTGTTCGAAAAGTGTGTTAATTTTTAACTTAAATTAAAATAATGTCGTCATCGCCCTAACGCTCAACTTAAACCTTCCGTCATTGCGAACGAAGTGAAGCAACCCAGGGGTTCAGTGCTTCGAACTTCTGGGTTGCTTCGTCACCAGCTTATCCAACCGGAAATTCCTTCAACCAATAATCAGCAATATTAATACGCTGAGTTATCCAAATATCTTCATACTGCAGCAAATAATCCAAAAATTGTTTGATCGCCTGGCAGCGGGCAGGTTTACCACTGAGCCTAGGGTGTAATCCTATAGTCATAATTACAGGACGTTTTTCTTCATAAAGATAATTAAAGCTGGCTACCAGTTGTTCATAGAAGGCTTGCGGAGTAACAAAACCAGGATTAGTTGTAAATTTGAAATCATTACAATCAAGGGAATAAGGAATGATTAAATGTTGATCATGATAATAAGGTAAATCATCAGCATAACTGTCTGAATCATAAGTAAATCCGCCAATTTCTAAAAGCAAATCCCGAGTATTTTCGCTGCGCCTGCCGGTATACCAGCCATTAGGCTTTTGCCCTGTTAATTTTTCCAAGGTTTCAATGCACAAAACAATATGCTCTTTTTCAACCTCTCGAGGTACACGTGCGTAATCAATCCAACGCCAGCCATGGCCCGCAACTTCATGATTATTGTGAGCTAGGTACAGTGCAAATAATGGATTTAAGAGCAATGCTTGCCCGGTAATAAAAAAAGTAAGGGGAATTTGATACAGATCAAACAGCCGAAGTAATCGCCAGAGACCCACACGGCTTCCGTATTCATAGCATGATTCAGCACTGAGGTTACGCATCCCCTCATCTTTAGCGGCAAAGGGGAAGTCCATTCCCTGCATTTCTGCATACATATCGCCGTTAACAGGACTAAGCTCAGAGCCTTCCTCATAGTTAATGACAAAGTTGATTGCCACTTTAGCATTATTTGGCCAATAGAAATTAAATCCATCTGGGCCATAACCTATTAAGTCACGCATGGTTCATCCCTGTGTAGCCTTATTAATTTGATTATAGCCTTAATAACTTAACTGCTTAAAATGGATTACATAGTCACGTTTCCATAGCCAACTCGATTCATCATCAGTAGAAAGAGCTAACGAGACGACATTTTTTTCATTTAAGTAGCTGTTTTTTACATACAATAAGGTGAATTCGGTTGTATTTTCAATCAGAGGAGAGAGTAAAAAGCCGGCTTTTGCCATATTTGCTACGATACGATATTGCCTTTTTATGCCATTTTGCAATGTAAACGTCATGTATAACTGACTGGGCTTAAAGAACAGTGTTGCGATACGACCTAGGAGAGTAGGGGTAATTTCAATTTCAACATAAATGGGAGCCTGTGCGGGTGGGACGGTTACTGGTTCTCCAAGTAAATGCTGTTCTTTAGCTAATAAAGTAGGGGCATTTTTTTCTGCGTCTACGTCTTTCTTTTTGCGAAGGTATAAAAAATCATTTTTCAAATCAACAGGTTGATAGCGTGCTAAAAGTAATGGCCAGCTCTTGCCATCTTCTAGGGCAGGGATACGCTCATCGATTGGCTCAATTTTAAAAATAATATTGTCGGGAGGCGCTTTTCCTTGCAAATGTTGTTTATTCTTTTCCGCTAAGTTGGAATTAAACACCGAATAACTTTGGAATACGGGCCGAGGAGACCATTGGTTGTTTGAGGCAATTAAATAAGATTGGTTGTACGAATAGATATCCGTAGTGCCTTGAAAAATAGGAAATTCTGCTTGTTGGCTCAGAAAACTCATGGAGAGGGCAAAGTCTTGTTTTAACGAATTGGGATTGTTTATTCGATTTTTAAGCCCATGCCAGGCGGAGGAATAATTTGATTTAAAATTATCACTAATCGATAAATGGGTGTAGTGGCTATTAATAACATACCAGGTATTCAGAGAAACACAGAGCAGGGTAATCAGCAGTTTTGCATTATTAATCAATAAAGGCAAAAACAAGGTTGCCATCATGATAGAGGTTCCAGGAATTAATGCATGCCCATAATGACGGGCAAAACCTGCTTTAAACGACATAAATAAAAAGGCAAAGAAAATGCAGAATAAAAATAATTTTCTCGTCCCACGAATGTTCTTTTGCCAGACGATACTTCCTAAAAGAGCGAGTGCATTCAGGCAATATAAAATAATTTCCTCTTTATTGCCGTCTACAGACATTGCCTCGGTAAAATCCGAAGCAAGAGAGATACTGCCACTCAAAAAAGAGGGCAGATTAGTAATGGATTGCCCAATACCAACCCAAAATAACAGCATAGAAAGGATGGGTGCAAACATCGCAATTAAAGCCAGTCGGGCTTTCTTGTTGCTAACAAAAAATAGGCAACACAAACTGCTCATGGTGATACATAACAGCAATAATGAGCCTTTGACCAAACTCATTAACCCAAATGGAACAAAGAATAGGGCTACCCAGTACGGGAAATAAGGGGATGGCTTTGCCGAGGATAGGTTTTTATAACAAAAGAGCCCAACAAGGAAGGGATAGGAAAAGAGCAATGAGTCTCTAGCATAGACCATAATAAACAGAAAAAAGCAAAAGGCTAAAGCCCAAGACCAGCGAAATTCTTTTATTAATAGAAGTAAACAAAGCCAATAGCTAAGCGCCAAATACAGGCTCCCACTAACCATCAGTGTGTCTAATGCAGGATGATAGGTTTTTGTATAAATAAAGGAATACGGTCCCAAGGTAAAGATAATTTCTTTACCAAAAGCAAGCCCTTGAACTACTGCTTGATTTAAGCCCACCGCCCAAGACGAATCAAGTGTGGATGCGGGCATTTTGGGCGCAAAAGGCACAAAGACACTGATGAGAATGAGGAGCAAAATAAATTTGATAAATAAGCCAATAGAGTAATTTATACTCTTAGCGAAAGGGTTCATTTTTTCCATTGCTCCCATGACCGATATTGGCTTAGATTGATGGCGAATCTTGACCTTAAATAAAGGGGAAGTCAATTTGTTTTGATTGGAAGAGAGTACAGATACATAGCCCTTGCACTAATACGGACTATATGGTTTTATACCACTTAGATAGTCTCTAACCCAGCTCAAAGGAAGTAATCCCATAAATACCGTTAATAGACAAATTAGGGGCTTCTTTTAAGTACATCCTAGCCGTGGCAAATACCTTCGTCATACCGTAATGCGCTACTAAATCAACCGCAAACGGGTTATTTTCAGGAATATCAAGAAAGACTATTTCCCCATGAGCATGGGCTACCAACTGCTCAAATAAATTGGTTGCAATTGCAGGGCTGTCTGCAAATAAAGGACCTATTTTATATCCTTCAAAACATTTTCTGATTACGCCATAACCATGCAGTTGACCTTCTTCGACATAGGCCAAAGCCAAAGCTTGGTCTTGTTTAATCCAATTTACGAGAAACCTGGCTCTGGGGGCGGGGAAGTGTCGGCGGTCATAATCAGCTAATTGTTCAAAAGGAATTGTTTTTAAATCAAAAAGATGATCCAGCGATTTAGGTGTGATTCGTTTATTTTCTAAGGCATAGCGTGCATTATTATGAGCAAAAACATAGCCAATCCGTGCGTAATTATCCGTCATCTGCAAAACACCATCAATACCCGCATTGCGATTACCAATATAGGCTAATCTCGCCTCGGTAAGTTGTATGCCATAGCCCTGGGCACGGTATTTTTCATCAACAATATAAAAACCACAGAAGGCAAAATGTTCATCATAGATAACAGCAGAGCCTACAGCGATTATTTGGTTATTCAGCTTACCTGAAAAAAAGCCACGGGGATCGGTTTGATAAAAACACTCCGCATCATGAAGACCCGGATTCCATCCTTCCTGTCTGGCCCAGTCTATTGCCAGTGTCACTTCATCACGGTTCATCCGTTCAACATGATAATTAGACATGATATTTTCGATAATGGAGGTATGTATATAAATTAAAGGATAGTATTCGGGCTAAAGCAAATAGGGTCTATTTACATTGCAGATGATTCACTCATAATAAAGTACCACAAGAATGGGCGGAACTTGAATGCCATTGGCAGTTATTATTCTTTTTATTACCCTCGTTGCCATTGCATTACGTCGGGTAGCTAGAACAATTATTCCTATTTGGGCTGTTATGGCTTTTGGTGCTATTGCTGCTTTATTATGCCAACAAATAACACCAGTGCATGCAATTGCAGCAATTGATCCGGAGGTCATGGCTTATTTATTTGGTGTTTTTTTTATTGCGCAAGCCGCCGAGGAAAGTGGGTATTTAGAACAAGTAACGAATGATATTTTTTATCATGCGCACACAGGAAAACAAGCCTTATTCATTATTGTTTTTATACTCGGGGCAAGTGCCGCATTATTGATGAATGATACCATTGCGATTATTGGTACACCCATTATCCTGCAATTATGCAAATCCCATAAGAGCTTAATTAAACCCTTACTCTTTGCTTTAGCATTTTCCGTGACGATTGGAAGCGCCCTAAGCCCTGTGGGTAATCCACAAAACTTGCTTATCGCTGTTAAAGGAGAGATGCCTTCTCCTTTTCTTGATTTTATTAAACCCTTGGCCATTCCAACTATTTTAAATCTTATTATTTGTTATGTGCTTATTTATGTTGTGTATAAAGAGCAGCTTGATGAGCCCATCGAAAAAGTAATACCTGCTCAGATCCGCGATTCCAATGCGATTGTTTTAGTTAAATTGAGTTTAATTATTATGCTTTGCCTGGTTTTTACTAAAATTATTATGGATTTTTCCCATTCATCATTTAGGGTTAATTTTAGCTATATTGCGCTTATTTCCGCGATACCTTTATTATTTAGTAAACAGAAATGGGTGTTTCTTAGAAAACTTGATTGGGGAACATTAATTTTCTTCGCAAGTACCTTTGTGCTGATGCAAAGTGTTTGGGATAGCGGTTTCTTCCAAGCAAATAGTCATCGTTATCACATTTCATTAACCAGCCCAATTGCCATTTTAGTGATTAGTATTCTTCTAAGCCAATTCATTTCTAATGTTCCGCTGGTAGCGCTTTATTTACCTTTATTACTGCACTCGGCTCACTCTAATTCTCAATTATTAACCTTAGCAGTAGGAAGTACGATTGCCGGTAATTTATCTATTTTAGGTGCGGCAAGTAATATTATTATCATTCAAAATAGTGAAAAACGAGGTATTAAAGGATTTGGTTTTGTTGAGTTTATCAAACTAGGTTTACCATTAACCGCGCTTAATGTTTTGGTGTATGTTTGTTTTTTTAAAGTTAATTAATGTGATTGATAAAAAATAGAAAAACCATAAATAAATCAAAATCTTTGCTATAATTTAGTACTATATTACACATTGTTGTTTGAGAACCTAATCAGAAAAGCAAGCCTCCGCCCCAAAGATGCATTGGGTCGTTATGGTGGGGATGAGTTTTTAGCTGTATTAGTAAATGTCGATCTACACGAGGCACTGAAAATTGGTCAGCAAATTTGTGATGAGATTGCAGCAAACCCTATTTCTTTTGATGGATCTATTATTCGCGTTACGTGCAGTATTGGCTGTGCGATTTCAACCAGTTTAGGCGATATTGATTCATTAATTAAACACGCGGATGAAGCTTTGTATCAAGCCAAGGGAGCAGGGCGAGGTAATGTGGGTTTTTGATGTGTTAACACGCACTAGCTCATGAAAGTAATCCTAATAGCCTTACCGGCGCTTCGGTCCCATCATGTATTTTAAGTGGGCAAATCATGACAAAAGCCCCTGTTGTCGGCATATTATCCAAATTTGCCACATTTTCTATCAATATTTTGCCTTTTCCTAAAAAGGCTTGATGGACTTTAAAACCATATTCCGGACAATCTGGCGATAAGGTATCAATGCCCAGTGCAGCCACACCACGCTCAAGCAATAAATTAGCGGCTTCAATTGAAACAGAAGGAAACACATGGTTGTTATGGTATTTTAGTGGCTCACTCCAGAATCGCTCCCAACCTGTTTTAATCATAACGCATGCATCCTGACTAATTGGGCCATACAGACTTTCAAAATCGCTAATATCCTGTGCCGATACACGATAATGCTCATGTGCTTTACTTGAAACATCAATGACCACACAGGGCATACATAAGTCGTTCACGTCAAACTCATGAATGCATTTTCCGCCTGTAATACAGTGACTGGGAGCATCCATATGGGTGCCAATCCCCGCATCCATTCTTAGTTTCATCACCCGGAACTTATCTTCACCATGGCAATCAGAATAATCTATTTGCAGATTATGATTAAAGCCACAACCACCATCCCAGGTAGGTATAGAACTCTCTAGTACATGAGTTAAGTCGATGAGCTTGTAGGGGAATTTCATGTGATGTCTTAAAATAGGATTCTAATACTACATTTTACAATATAAAAGCAATTATAAAAGCGTGTAGCCCCGTATTAGACGAAGTCGTAATACGGGTGTATGGTGCAGTTGCACCAATATAGTTTAGGGAAGATAACTTAAGAAATAGATGCAGGGGGAACCAGGTAATCTCTAACTTTAATTTGGGAGTGATTAGGTACTAAGCCATCGAAGAAAACATCAGAAAAGATATTTTTTGACATCTTAATGTGTACTTCATTTATTTCTATCTCATTGCTATACAAACGAAGCGTAAAGCCTTTTATAAGTAGTTCTAGATGCCCATATGCAGATATCCAAACACTTTCATCACTATTATTGTTTATAAAAATTTCTGTTTTTGCTGGTTCTTGCTGAGCTGTTTTAACTTGGTTTGTACTTGTGACTTCAGTTAAGAGCGTACTAGCATGTGCATTGAATACTAGCGATGACAGAAGAAGACAAATAAATAGTATTTTATTTTTCATTATTTTTATCCTTGATGTTGATTAAAAAAAAGGCAGCGGACTATATCATAAATTAAAATAAATATTAAATATTATTAATTTCTCTTGGATCTTGGTACGTAGTTCTAGTTGCAAGGAGGCTAGCCAACAGCTGCAAATGGATTTAATTTTAGCAGGGTGGTTTTTATAATTCCGATATTGAAAAAAAGAGCTCATAAGTGTATTCTCCGCATTCTCAACCTTAAATCGATATGGAAAGGCAACCCTCTGCGTCTGCTGTGAATGGAAAAATTATGGAAAAATCATTTTTACTTACCAACCTTAAAACCATCTGTTTTAACTCTCTCCCTATAATCTTCATGCTCCAAAATTATTATATGGGTAGAAAGGAGCATCTTTGAGCATTTCTCTGAAGTAGAAAAAAAATATCTAAACGAATTAAAAATAAATATATGGGAACACCCGGGGGAGTATTTTTCATCCTTATCGGAGTTTTAATGATTTTAAAAAATTAGCTGGAGGTTTAGTATGAAAAACCAAATAAGGACCGGAGTGGTTGTTGGAGTAGGTCTTATATCAATCGGGGGCGTCTTAGTTTGTGTTGGATCTCCAATAGCAATGCCTCTTGGATTTAAACTCGGAATTAGTGTTGTTGGAATTCTTGGCACAGTAATGTCTGCGGGATATGCGGCACTTCAACATTGGGACGACAAAAAAGAGGAAACTAAAGCTAACGAGGAGATAGATAATAGCAGTGAGTTGGAGCAGTTAAAACATCGCCTTGCAATTTTGGAGGAGCGTTGTGTAAAAAACAAGAGCGATATGCAGAGCATAAACCAGAAACTTGAAGAGGTGGAGATTCATCAAAACACTATAGAAATACAACTTGAGATGATTAAGAAAGAACAAAATGCTAAAATATCATTGGCTCTTAGCAACATTGATTCGCTCCAGCGTAGAATTAGCGCTATTGAGCGAAGAATCACTTCTCATGTAAATAAAGAACCAAAAGCCTCCTCCAGTACTACAAGCTCCCCATCTCAAACTACCCACGAACAAATAGATACCATTCCCGAAAATGTAAATATTCTTTTATCAAGGCATGGTATACATAGCTCAAATCAAAGTGAGGACAGCCAACCATCAGATGCTTCATCAGCAAGAAAGAGAAGAACTCCAGCAAACCTAAGAATATAACAAATAGGTTTTATGTAATCATGTTCAGCATCTAGGCTACATTAGATTTGGGCGGGATGAATGTTGGTGATGTATTAGTATGCAAAACTGTTGTTATTGCGAACTTAGTAAAGCAATCCAGAATGGGCTCTAATGGAGCATTGTTCTAGAAGGCTTCATGAAGGTTCGCAATGATGAAATTTTCGCTTAATTTAGACCTAATGCCGAAGACGATGGTTCTAACTCAGTTTCAAATGCTGCCTCTTTTTGTACAACCGCGTCGACTTGTTTTCTAAAAGCCTCCAAACCGTCATCGGTATAGGGTGGTACGTAGCTACGGAATGTTAGGCAGCGTAAAAAGTATAGATCCGTTAGTGGGACGTTTTTTGCTTGAAGCCAATAACTATTCCCGGCAAGCGCATCGGGGTATTGTTTTCTGGTATAATCCATAGCCTTTTTATAAGCATCCAGTTTATTCGCAGTAGTGTCTCCATTATTGTTATTTATTCTAATAATAAAGTAGTTAAATGTTGGGCTTTTGGATGGATCAACTTTTAGCTTCATGATATCTCCTTATACAATGCTCATTTTAATTTAAAGCGAATTAAATTAATTAGCAAATACAAATAGAGATAAATTTAAGCAGGAAATGCCAAAAAATATTTAAGTTGATGATTTTAATATTATTGTAGCTCCTTTTTCAGCGAGCATAGTTGTTGCTGCATTGGTATTGCCGCTAACCAAAGTTGGCATGATGGAGGCATCAATCACTCTTAAGTTGTCTATTCCGTATACTTTTAATTGTTTGGGATCAACCACCGCCATCGGGTCGATGCCCATTTTACAGGTACCTATGGGATGATAAATGGTTTCTGATTTTTGCTTAATGTATTCACGAATTTGTGCTTCAGTTTTTGCTGTTTCTCCGGGTTCAAACTCTTTTGAAAAATAAGGGCTAAACGCTTGTTGCGATAAAATTTCTCTCGCTTTTTGAAAGCCAATGACCATAGCATTCAAATCTTCTTCTTCAGATAAATAATTGGGGTTAATTAAAGGCATATCCATAGGATTAGCACTACGTAATTTAATCGTGCCGCGGCTTTTAGGATGTAAAAAACAAGTCATTAATAAATAGCCATAATGGCGAAACAAATCCTTTAAGTGGCGGGCACTATTGGTATACATGGATGCTGCAAAATGCCATTGTATATCTGGGGCTGTTATTGTGGGGTTCGTTTTGGCAAAACCTACAGCCTGCGTATAATTACTGGTTAATTCGCCCTGGTGTTTAAATAAATAAAGTGCTAATGATTTAAGGTGTCGCCACAACGCACTAGGAAGAAAACTAAATGAAGTATGTGTTTTATCCAGGCAGGTGATATGAATATCCAAATGGTCTTGTAGGTTTTCTCCTACACCTGGTAAATCATGTACTAAAGGGATGCCATGTTTTTCTAACTCTGATTTTGGTCCTATACCGGATAATAATAAAAGATGAGGAGAGCCGATACTACCTGCAGACAGAATCACTTCTTTGCTCGATAAGATGTCCTGGGTTGCACCCCGCTTTATAATGCGCACTCCTTGAGCGCATTTATTTTCACAAAGAATTTTAACTGCCTGAGCATGCGTTATAATGGTTAAATTGCTCCTTTTTTTAATTGGATCTAAATAACCTCGAGCATTGCTCCAGCGCTGCCCGTTTTTTTGGGCTACATCAAAATAGCCCACGCCTTCTTGCATCTGCGTATTATAATTCTCTAAAACCGGATAACCCGCTTGTTCTCCTGCTTGCACAAAAACCTGCATTAAGGGATTTAAATATCTAGGCTTATCGACATGTATTTTTTCTTCGCGCTCAAATTTTTCAAAGTAGGGAAGTACTTCTTGATAAGACCATCCTGCATTGCCTAATTGCGCCCACTGATCATAATCATTAGCATGTCCTCTTACATAACACATGGCATTAATAGAGGAACTGCCTCCAAGTGTTCTTCCTCTGGGCCAGTACATGCTTCTATTATTGCAATGTGCTTGGGGGGTGGTCCATAGATGCCAATTTAACTTTTTGCTGCGTATGGCCATGATAATCCCCATAGGCATACGAATAAATGGACTCGTATCTGCAGGACCTGCCTCGAGTAGGCATACTGTAGTTTTGGGGTTTTCGGAAAGTCTATTTGCTAAAACGCAGCCTGCGGAGCCCCCACCTACGATGACGTAATCAAAGATTTTAGGAATTTGAGTCATGATATGCTCTTTGTATTTATTTATATTTTATTATGGCCTAAAAAATCAGGCATCTGTGATGCGTATGAAAACCTGATTGTCCGCAACCGGTCTTTCCAATGAGCTTTAAGTTTTAATGGCCAAACAATACTCCTGAGGGTATATCTTAAGGCCATGTTTTGATCATTTATGTTGTATTGGTCAGTTGCGCATTTTTTAAGTGATATAGATATTCTCATTGATTTGAAAACCCCCCGTAAAATTTACGGGTATAAAGTGCACTATTATTGTTCAATAATACCGACTAAAAATGGAAAGCCTGAGAATCTACTAGAACCACTTCGCTGGTTAATGACGTAATTTTAGCGCCAGGTAGTGGTAGGGGTTTACTCTCGTATATCAGCAATCTTGCAATGCTTGAGCCAACGCTGCTTGCTTACCAAAAGTTCTTTTCTTAAACATTATTTAGGTAATCCTGATGAAAAGGCGCAGGAATATAATTGCATCATAATCTAGTTTAAGAATCAAGAATATAAGCAATGAGTTACATTATTTGAATGAAATGACTTTAATTTTTAGATGAGAACAAATATGGAATCAAAATTAGGATACACCCCCGGTAAGCTTTTAGCAGCAGCCGGTCTTTATAAAAAACCTGGATGTGCGATTAAGAACATTATTTTTGATATAGGTGGCGTGGTACTTAATTTCGATCCGATTAAAGTGATTACCCAGATATTTCCTGATAGCGACATTAATTATATTTTAATGAATACTTATCGTTCAAATAATTGGAGTGCCTTTGATAAAGGAGATATTTCTGAAGAGGAACTTGTCAGTAGCATCGCAGAAAGCATTACTTGTGAAAAAGAAAAAGTGGTTCAATTTATTGAGCTTACAAAAAAATCCTGGTTTCCCAATTTAGACACCATTAAACTGATTGAAGATCTTCATGATAATGGAATAAAGCTATACGCTCTAACCAATATGCCTGCCAGCATACAGTTGTATTTACGACAGAACTTTACCTTTTGGCAATATTTTGAAGAAATAGTTGTCTCTTCAGACGTACATATGGCGAAGCCAGAAATTGATATTTATTCGTATTTTATTAAACAAAGTGGCATTAATCCTGCTGAGTCAGTTTTTATCGATGATCGATTGGAAAATTTAACCTGTGCTCAAGACTTAGGATTAAATACTATTCATTTTGATCAGCTAGAGCGTTGCAAGCAAAAACTAATTGACGATTTTAGATTAGTGCTCAACCCCATGCCTAATTTACCCTCTCAAGGTATCGCAAAAACGTTTACTGCGGAAGGAATAGGATTCAAATAATTCAATATAGTGCGGCTAGAATATTGGTGTCTTTACCCATACATTTATGTTTCGCCACGCCGCACGTAGCATTCCTCACAAACTATATGGGAGAGTTCAGTCACTATTTGTTAATTCTCCTAAGAGGATGCTCAATGCGAGTGGGTGGCTATGTTTATTACTTTATCATATCGATTTTTATCTCTCTCAATACAATATAATAACCCGTAAATCTTACGGGTTATTATATTTGGCAGCTAGTGTAAAGTAGACTTTCCTAAATATAATGAGTAATTTGTCATGAGAACCACGAGAGAGCAACATATTTTTGAACAAGTTTCAATAGCCCTATTTTTAGCTAATAGACCAGATTGGTTTCCTATCCTTAATAAATTAAACGGTAAAATACTGCAACTATTTCGAGATGAAAGCATGCGTACAGCTCTTATCAAAGAATTAAGTGTGGTTGAAAATTTTATACTCATGAAAGCAGAGTTATATGTCACTGCTGATAGAGACAATAATTTATTTAAGGGGCCATTGGGCGCGCTTATTCCGACAAAAGAAGTGAGTGACATCACGATAGAAGATGCCTTAAACGATATAGAAAAAATGCTAAGTAATAAAAAGGCAAATATTATCGATCTTCTACCAATATATAGTGTTGTCGGTTACAGAATAATTCGTTTGATAAATCCCCCAAATTATGCAATGGCCGGTGCTCCTTTTGCCGATTTTTTAAAATTAATTCAAGATGAAAAAAAGATCGTTATTACCAAAAAGGCGGACGATAAAGATATTAAAGTCACAACAGAATTTGGAACATTAATTTCTAAACCCTATATGGTCGCTATTGCTGAATCCGAGAGTGCGGTTTCATTATTAGAAAGATTAACGGTGCCCGAACATAGAACATCTTGGCAACGGTTTAATGTGAATACTGATAGTGCTACTGGCCTACCTGTTATAGGAAAATTTATTGAACATGGATTACCGTTAATTGCGGGCCCATCTACGCATATTATTTTTCTCTTAACAGCAGTCAGAGCATTACAGACTCTTTTATCTTTTGAACTGGCCGATGATGAGTTATACGAGCTATCAATCGCTTATCAAGCTTATTTAACTACAGCGGGTTATCACACAGGATGTGAAGTGTTATATTCAGCTGCAAATTGCTTAAAGAGGGAATATGATTTCTCCAGTTTTTGGAACAACATTCCGGAGCAGATTAAAGAACATCAAGAGTTTAAGGATTTATCTATCTATGTGGATAAAACCTTAAAGGCTATATCTGCTACCTCTTTAAATAATGGGCAAACATTCTTTTCCCCAGCAATAAATAAGACCAGTGAGTCATCGTCTCATCTAGCTACAGCGGCGCCTATGTACTAATCATTATGAAGCTATTACTAATATGTATTAGTAATAGCTTGTTATAATTGTTAAGGGGGCTGAAGGAGGAGGTAGAATGTTCGATATGAATACCTGCGTATATCGGCCTATATTTGTTACAATTAGGTACACACTAAACTTATAGCTTTGCCAAAGAAGTTTGAGTTTCATTAAGTATTGGTTTGACAAGCGATTCCAGCGCTGTTGATAATTCCTGTAAATGAGCGTCATGATGGTCACGTTTACTTAATTTTTCTCGGTTTTCTCTCCGACTTGCAGAAAAGAAAGTTGGGACGGCACGATATTTTGCTTTAGGTTCTTCCTGGTCATCCTCCGTGCCATTAAACTTACTAAATAAATGCTGAGATAAAGTCTTACTTGGTACCAAGTTCTTTGCTTGGATGCAGTCCTGGATATAATAAGCCATACCATCTTGATGGATGATCACATCATTACCGTGTATTGCCTGAATTACTTTAAGGGCAAATTCGTCAGTGTGTTGAGAACGATGCTTAGGAAAATAATTATCAAGCTGCTCTACAAATGCGTAACTACTGGTATTTAATGTAAAACCAATAACGATTACTTCATACTTTAATCCCAAGCTTAAAGGGCCTCTAAAAATGAGAGATGGGATCAAACCTGTAGGGATTAGCTCATGAGCGCTTTTTACTGCTAGTCCAGAGTGCCAAATAATGCGCTTAGTTTTTTGTAACCTGTCTTCAGGCAGAATGAGCAGTTCATGGACAAAGCCTGCAATTAATTTTTTTTCAATAATAAGCTCCTTACCGATGCGGATAGGGGCTTTCTTATAGACTAGCTCGACAAATTTATTGGCTCCTGAAATTTCTTTTGCAAAAGAGAATCGAACAATACTTTTATCAACAAGAGTCCAGAATGCATGATAGCAATCTTTATTATTTAATAAATGGATTAATCTATGGAACTCCGCTTGTTCCTCTGCACTTATTGAGTTTAAATATTTATGTTTTTTTTCCTGCGTGAGCGAACAATTAAACCTCTTTTCTATAAACGAACACCATAATTCAAGGGATTCTTCTGTCGTTAACGGTTGTTTCATACTGGCAACTCGTATTATAAATTCATATTTATCTTGTTCTGTAATTAATGAATTAAAATTCTCTTCCACTAATGCTAAAAGTTGTTCTTGTTCATTGGGCTCCATCTGTGAGACTGGTTTAAAGAATGTTTCAAATTCCATCGTTTTTTGTGGGTGAATCGTGGTAATGATCTGTGATTTAATGCAATTTTGCGTTGATAATAAATAGATTTGTGTTGATGATTGAGTGTGTACCCTAGATGAATTTTTAAGCGAAGGTTTAAAATAGCCCATCATTTTGATTAAATTATCACTTGGATTCCTTGGAAAATAAATATCAGGGGTTGTTTTAGAATAAAGTGCTTCGTAGAGAGTTTCTAATGATGTGGCCGAATAGGCTGTATAGGGATTCATTCCATAGGCTAGTAAGGTTCCAAAGCAATTGGCTAATTCCCCGTATAACACTAATTCCAATAAAGTGTGTCCTTCTCTATTGCAGTAGTTAGGATCCAAGCTTGCATGACTAGCTAACCAATCGAACTCTTTGATTGGCATTATCATGCGCTCAAAAACCATATTAAATGCTCGAGTAAATCCCCACTTACCATTAGTTTGCTTAAATAGAGAGGAAACTAAGTTTTTCTTTTTAGCGTGCTTGGGAGGTATAGAGGTCATACTGTCTTCGTATAGAACTTCATATCCTTGCACGTCTTCGAGCGCATAGGCTTTAAACGGTGCTCGATTATACGCATTTAATAATTCTAGGCGGCTTGATTTTTTGCTATCTGATTTTTTTCGAACTAGATAGTAACTACTAATGCTGCCATCTTCTTCATTTATGCGTTGGACTATTATTGGGTTTTTATTTGGTTGACCTATCCTTGGTGATGCAAGTACCCAGCGACCAGGAAAATCAGATGTGTCGTATGAGTTTGGCTGATATAAGCTTGTCAATTCAAGAAGTTTATTTAAATGTTCGCTTTTGTTATCTTTAAAAAAGTATCGCTCATCTTGAACACAATGATTGAATTCTCTATTAGGAACCTGGTTTATATAGGATAAAATTGTTTGCAGATCTGTAAAAAGTTCTATTGGAATTTTATCTTTGATAATAATTAGCAGTATGTCAAATGCTTCTTTAGTCTTGATAAGAGCTTCATTAGGAATATCGCTAATTCTATAGTCCGTTTTTTTCATCTCAGCCTTTTCAAAATCAGCTTGGCACTGTTGTGAAAAATTATTACCTAAGAGGGAATGTAGGAAGACTCTGATACTTTGATCAGAGTAATATTCAATTACTAATTCTCGCAAATCGCTAGAGGATCTTAGAGCATGAGGTTCTATCCTAAAGGATACAACATTCGTAAGTACTAATCCTTTGTCTATTTCTTGTTGAAATGTGAAGCGTCGTTCATGAGAGAAATTTCCTTTTGTTCCATGCATTACCATTTTATATTCTTTATGCTTTGATCCATCCTGCGAGGAGCGTGGTATGAAGAAATTATCGATTCTATATATTTTAGGCATTGCGAGGCTTATGATTTTGGTTTTTTAATTATACATTAAGATTGAATTATGATCAATTCGAGTGCTTTTAATGAGGTATTCTTTTTCAACTTGTACTTATTAACCTGGAGTATTTTTCAAGTTTCTTGCTAATAACCATCCTAAAGAGACTTTATAGAATAGAGACTTCTGATTTTTGGGAGCCCAGTTTAAATTTACAAGAGGCTGAGATTGCAGCCTTAATTGTCTACGTAATTCTTTAATATCAAAGCAGCTGTTAGCTCCTAAATGCAATATTCCTCACATATCAAAAATGAAGAAGAGCTGAAATTCATCCAAAAGATGCTAATGCTGTAAACGCTAATTTAACGCCAGTTGGATAAGCAAAACATAACCAGTTGAACGAAAATTAAAGGATAGGTTGGCGCCCTGGGCCAACAACTGCGCGTAGCTTAATAATTAGGGCGTTCAAGATTCTCTAATAAAATACTATTATTTGCTGATACTTGATGATATAAGCTCAATAAAATTTGTAGCTGCATGCTTTTTACTGAGGGATTAAATGGCTCATTGATTTCTATATCTTGATGCTTACCTAGAGTCACCAAAAGGGTAGCCGCATTTAATATTCTGACATGACTATTTAATAATTTAACTAGCTGGTTACTGATTAAAGCTATTAGCTGCTTATCTTCTATTAAAGGAATAAAGGTGGTATAGAACCGGCCTATTCTAGCACCATTGGGCTCCTTATCTTCATTCCACTGAGCAACAATATTAATAAGCTGGATAAGCTGCAGTTCATTTATTTGCTCTTTAGCCAAACAAATAAATTCCAGTACTAGGTCTCTATCATATCCATTATTCAATAGCTCAATCAACTTGGGCCAAAAGAGCTCCATATGCCTCTCGTCTAGCTTTTTAGCTATTGGCAGTAATATATATAGAACAGGATCTTTTTTGAAATCTACTTGTTCAATAAGTTGAAAGAACATTCTATCAAACTGCTTAGCTGACATTTTGTTAGCAATATTTGACACCCATTTTTCTCCATAGATACTGTATGGATCGGAAAAAATAAAAGAGACTAAGGTATTCAATTGAGTTTCATTTAGGTGAGTAAATAAGACTGTTAAAGTACCTATTCTTTTATTTACTTCACTATCCCTAGAGCTTAGGTTTAGAGATTCTATACATTTATTGATTATCTGTGTTATTTGTGTCGATGTCATTTTTTTTGATATAGATAATATATATGGTTTTATCCCCGAATTCGCATAGGCGCCAAACCAATCACTTTTAATTAACTCATTAATAACAGGATCAATCAGGGGCGCAAACTTATCCGTGGTGATTTTATCGGCAATAACTCCAAATGCCTTTAATAAGTGTTCATAAATTTCAAATTCATTATAATTCAAGTGCTTAGTTAGTAAGGGCATCAGTTGGATTAGTTGATCGTCATTGAAAACGTTAATAACCCGATAAAGTTGTTTAAATATTTGTTTGTTACCTCTGGATGACTCTGTTTTGAGTTGCTCAATAAGCTGATTAAATAGAGTTTGTATTTGTTCAATAGTCATTTTACTACTCATGAATAACAGTCTGGCTAGTAATCTATCGCGATCAGAGAGGGGCTCATCGTTGGTCTTAGACGTAAGTCGAGACACAAATTGTGTACATGATTCTGCATTACTTTGAATCGCAATTTTCGAAAGATTTATTAATGCTTTTTTGTTCATGTACCTCCCATTTATAATCCATGAACAGGAAGCCAAAATTGATTCTATCTGCGGCTCCGTCAGATGATTGACGATAGATACAACATTCTTTAAAACACGCACCGCGCATCCTGATTTCTTTTCTAACTGAGTGATGACATATGAAAAAAATATATCTTTTTGTTTAACGGTCATTTTATCGCCGATTTTAGCTAAATCGGTGAACGCTTTAGTCCTAACATCCTCATCCTCATCATAGCCCTCTAATATTAGACAAACTTGCGTAATAAGCTTACTTAGTTGCTCTATAGGCTGTCGTTGCACAATATCTGAAAAAAGGTTGAGTCCTTCGAGCTTGTGTTTACTTTTGGATGAATTTAATTTTACAGTAATTTGTGATAGGACGGCAGCTAACTGCTCAGAATCCATTTGTTCAGATAACATTGATAAACACATTAATGCTTTATCATCATGAGTAGTCTTTAAATTAATGTGATTGATAATCATTGTTAATTGAACCGGAGTTATTTTTTTTGCGATAACGGCAATATTTTTACGTACATCATCGGGGTGATCTAGCGTACTGATAATCCTATCGACAAAAGTTTTAAGCTGCTCATCATTTAATTGGTTCACTAACATTGAAAGTGATTCCCGAGCCATTTCCTGAATCCCAATTGCCCCATGCAATTTAAGAATAAGACTATCAATATACTCTAAAAGCTGTTTTTCATTCAGTTGACTCACTATTGACGAAATAATCCTTAATGTGCCCACTCTAATTGTATAATCCTGATTATTCAAATTCCTCATCAGGCTTTCAATTAGCTCTGGATTAATTGAAATAGGCCGATTATTAATTTTTCCTAAAAATATTAATCCAAGTATACGATGGTTAGGATCTGACGATGGGCTTTGTAGCGACAACCATAAATTTTCTTTTAACGAATCTAGCTTGTCTTTAAAGCGTTTTTTTAATGACGCAGCAGATTCGAAATTCCATTCCTCTAAAAATTTCGTTTGTTGAGCAAGTGACTTAGCATTTTGGCGAGAAAATAATACCCAATCAGCAGCCATTTGTTGTTTAGGGCCTAATGCTCGGCTAGCTAATAACTCTTGAGCTGATTGTTTATTAAATATTTCTAATAAGATTTCCCAGGGAAGCTCTGAAAAAAAATTTAGGCCCATTTCACCCCTCCTTTTTGGTAATGAATATCGGTGATCTCAATAATATCTATATGTGTAATTATATTTCCATTTGTGACAATAAGTACCCGTAAAATTTACGGGTATAAACTGGGCGATGGTGACTTGATAGTTACGATTCAAATGGGGGCAGGTAATTTTTTTCTTTACCCATATTTGGTGTAAGCCGTTACCTAAGAGAAAAAGCGTTCCCCAATAACACCATTTAATGAAAATGGATTAGGTTCTGTTCTATGGTGGAGAAAAGTGAATTAGTTAACGTTTTGAGTGAAAATCCAACGGATCCAGATTTGATTAATATCGGAAAAGAATATTTAAAACAAGATCCCCAAGTGGGTGATAACATGCTCAATTAATTGTGCTTTTGAAAATACGCCAAATTTAACTTTGATATTATTTAAATGCTCCTCTACGGTGCGAGCGGAAATTTTAAGGTAATAGGCCACTTGCTTGGCCGATTTCCCCGTTAGGGTAAGTAGTAAGCAGTCGCATTCCCTGCGAGTAAGACGTATATTATTAACTCTTAAAAAGTGGGCTACTAGTTCTTTTTCTTCCATAAGAGGTAGTAGACTATTGAAGCTCTTCTTATTGTAAGTAAGGAGCTGATTAATGAAGGCTTTTCTTTTACCTTCATTGTTTATGTAATCAGCGTTTGCGAGGGCCGGTGGGGTGGAGGATTCCAAGTTATATTGAGCTTGGTAAATACTAGATAAACTTTTTGAATTGGTAACCTGCTCTTTGAAATGGATAATAAATTTTTGCAATAAATCTAAATTGGTAAAATAAGATTGATTCATTTCTGGTTTATTTACGTGAGTCGCGAAATGATAGTAATTTTTCTCTGTCGCCGAGTAATCGGTAATAGTAAAGCTATGGTATATTCCGAAAGTGTGTTCATCCATCATTTTGCTCAAGTCATCTAACTGAATTGTATCCCATACAATAAAATTATCCTGTTGGCCGAAATCAATAGTGTGAAGATCAGCATTGTAGTGTTCATTTTTTAAATAATGTTCAGCAAAGTCTGGGTTGGTGCATACTGCAGCAAATTTATTGTCTTCACTGATTTGGACATGGCTAAAATAAGTAATATCAAGATGATTCAATGGGCTGCAGATATCTTGAATATCCCGAGAATGGATGATTGACGGATGTTTTTTTATGATAGCTGCCATGTCACATAGATCCTATAGTTTTGCTCAAGACAGCTTGATTACCCATTTTGTATATCGGCATAGCAACTCCCGGAATACAGTAAATATATTGTACATTGTATCATTTAATTGCGCAATGTTGTTTTGCAATAAGGATAAAAAACCGTAAATATTACGCGTATTTTAAAACTATTTTGAATTATTAATTACCACAAGTTACCTATGTTTTCAGAATTTTAAAATCAAGTGCTTAAAAATTTGAAGCAATGAATGATTGCTTATAAATCAGCTGTTGATAAAGTGCTAAATTAACAAAGAAAAGCAGGCTGCCGCAGTAACTGCTACTGCCAGAGTCAAGCAGCTTAGCGGTGTGCTGAGAAACTAGCCCGCACCGTTCTTAGAGGGCTGTATCTCAGCAAGGGGAGTGGCTACTGGAGTGTAGCCTATATGGTTTTAATTGGTTAGCTTCGTCTCATTAAGTTCCTCGACATTAATAAGCTCGGCTAATTCTAACTTCTTGATCAACGATTCACTAGGAGAGCTACCTGCTAATGATACGTAGTGAATCTCAGGTATAAATCCTAAATAAATTGCGTCAATTGAATCATGCACCTTAACTATTGTTACATCACCATTATGACGAATAATCACCATATTAATATTAAGCGCTAAAGCTAGCGCTTGTACCATATTATGATCAGCCCAGGTACCAGGTCGGGAATGCTCATCTATATAACGATTTTTAGCATCTTCACCTGTTTCTTCGGAACGCTGGATAATAAAGTCATCGTGTCCCTCATGATTAATTATCCAATTAACAGCCCGGCTCCGTAGCATTTCATGAGATAATTTCAATGCCCTTCGAATAATTAATTGCTCGCTAACCGAATGATAAAAACAATTTCCATCGGATATATTCTGTGATATTTGAAAACCAAGAGGCTGAATAACCCCTTCCAAAGTTGCTAAAGGGTCTTTTTTGGGCAAAAACATGGTGAATCGATTATTTATTGTGCTTGTTGCGCGCCTTTCAGGTATTAGAGGACTTGTTGTTTTTATTTGCACTGCAGGGGCTATGGTTGTCGATGAACGCTCTTCCTCATTCAACGCCAGTTCAATTTCCTTCCACGTATCATCATTTGAGTTCTTATAAAGTAAGATGAGCTCTTTTCTTAACCTAGCCAAGTCCGTACTTTCAAGTCGTTGGGCGGGTATATGAGCCGCATCTACGCACGTAAGCGTTGAGAATAATTTCTTGAGAAGCGCAGGCAATTTGATAATATCGTCAGAATTAAAATCTAACTTCGCTGGGTCATGAATATTAATAGTTTCAAGCAAATATTTTGCTAATTTCAAGTCAATTTTAAATACAAGGTGCATGCCAATCAATACCGCCTCATACAAGGAATTAAGCTCATTACGCGCATTTCGATAACTTGCTGATTGGGTGGCCTTCAGCAGTTCGGAATGATAGTAATTACCTAGTTCCGTCATAAATAAGTCGTACTCTTCTCCATGAAAAACAATTAAATCATCTTTAATAAATTCACTAATTAACTTTAAATCCCCGTTGACTAGATATTCATTAAACGAATCTACTGCTTTCTGATCATATTTATTTGATTCGTAGCAAAAAGTTTGATTGCCTAATTTGGCGAAAATAGATGACAAACCTACAAAAGGTAATTCGAGCGGGGCGATAGCTCCTTCTCCATTAATGTCAACGGTTCCATACGCGGGCATACCAATTCCTGCGGGAGTACCAGACATTGCTAAGACAAGGAATTCATTAAAATTAATTTCCCAGCTGTAACTATTTTGTGTAGTAATGAGCCTTTTAAAACTATTTACTACATTATTATCAAAAGTGGCTAATACTAAATGAAGAACTTTCAAATTCTTTTGAATGTGTGGAACATAGAATGAATAATTCAAAACTAGTTGGTAATTTGTTCTCGCTTCATTAGGGATTAATGAGTACCTTAGCTCTACAGATCCTAAACCAATGCTCTCACCATAATTAATTAAAGAGAAACTTTGATGCTCTTTTAAAGAATGTAAGTATTTTTTCGAGAACAGCAATGGAATCAGTTTATTTTGCGAAGAAATGTCATTAGATGGACAAATTATTATCTCATCCATTTGGGCATTTTCCTCTGAGGAAGAATTAGTCGCTAATGTTTTTCGCAATACAGTAAAATACTCATGGATATGCTTTTTAACACAGGCATCATAATCTAACTTGGATAAATTTAACTGATTTGGAGGAGGCAATACTATTAATGGATGGCTATTAATGTGTTGTATTAAAGGTTCACTTTTATTCTCAAAATTTATTGGAGACCATTCTTTTGGGGGTAGCATTAATTTTATAGGAGATGAAATTTCTGCATATTCAGCCATTGATTTATTTGTATTTTCACAAATTAAAGTTTTTTTCGAAAGCGAATAATAAAACAATATGTTTTTTTCTTGAAACTCTCGTGCTTTTCCATCGGATATAAACGTTAATAAATTATAATTATCTGCATGTCTTAATTGAATAATTTGTTGGATTACCGAACTATAAAACACAAGCGAATCTATCGATGATGCAACTCCCATTACAATTCCCGCGGGCAGTGCGATTAGACTAGCACCAATAGATAAGCCTGTGAACGCTATTTGCCCGCCAGTATGTTTGAAACTTTTTCTGGCATATAGCGAAGCAGGAATTTCAGCCTGAGAATGAAGAGCTGAATAATACATGTTCTGCCAGAAAAACTTACTGCTGCCAATTAAAGCGTCTTGCATCTCTTTTTCAAGCGAATCACACTCTTTGATATTAAAGGGTATTGAATATTTGGGTGACACGTTATTTATAGGATTTTCCAACTTTTGAATTTGATTATTTAGTATTTGGCAGGTTGCTATATATTTCTCTTGAATTATCGTCAACCAATCTACTTTAGTTTTCAAATGAGTCATAAAGTCATAAAGTGTTCTTCCTATTACTATTAGTCCTTCTAATTCCACTCTCTGTTCATTATTTAATGTAATAGAACGGTCTTTAACTCGCTCTAAAAGTTGGTTTATAACGCGTGCGGCTGCTAGATAAATACTAAGATTAATCGATGGCACAACAACCGATTCGGGGAGTAATTTATGCAAACTATGAACAAAATGTTGGTTCTCGCTTATTCTAATTGTAGACATAAAATCGACAGTGAAGCTGGGCTCCTGATAACGTCTAATTACGACCGTGGAGTCTTTAACTAAATGATGCAATGAGGACAAATGAAAGGTTAAGTTATCCTGTTCAGGCGACATAAAACTATGGAGACTCTTTATTGTCGCTTCTTTTTTATGAATTCGTGCAAGAATATTTTGAGCTTCGATTAAATAGTCATTAACAAAACTTGTTTCATTTTTCTTTTTAATTTCGTCTATCGCGGAGCGTAAATCATTATGCTGTTCTGAATTTCTTCTATTATAGTGCTCTATCATTAAAAAAACAGTTCGATGTTGACTATGTCCAGTTGATACTAATTCAGCCAAAGAGCCTTTAATAGTTTGTAATTCTCTACCCGTACAACGAAAACCCTCGGCTATTTGATTACTTAATGTTTGTGATACACGATATAGATGCTCCAGGCTTATTTTAAGATCAGAAGATGCAAGGCCTGTAACATTCATAAGAAAATTAGATAGCTTTCCTGCAATTAATAAAGTGGGATTAACAAAGGCATTTACTAATTCAAACGCACCCAAATCGCCGCCAAATACCTCCATGACTGCCTTAAAACCGTTTAAATCTAAACTGAAATTTTGCGTTTTAAGTACATCAACTAGCCTTAAATAATCAAAACTCATCATATCAACCGTCTGATAGACCGTATGGGCAATAGACAATCCGCTAAATAGAGTTTGTGGTGCAGTCCCGATTAAGGGTTGCAATCCTTGGAGTAACAGCTCTCCAGATTTAAAAAAGTTATCAACTATTTGTAACGTAGGCTGGCGGAAATTAACTTCTGTTTCTCTAATGGTACGATTAAGATCTCCTTGAGCCAGGCGTTTTTTTTTCGCGTTTACTTGGTTCTCATCTAAGCCCGCAAATAAACTCTCTTCTCTTCTCTTTTTATAAGATTCATACCAAATTTGTATTGGTTTTATATTTTCTAAGCGAGCTTCCTCTTCTCTCAGCGCTGTGAGCGTTTTATTATTAAGATTATTTATTTCATTTTTCGCGTTTTTTCTTTTTTTGTTTAATAAATCAATTTCCTGTTGAATTTCGGCCGCCTTACCTAGTAGATGATCTAAACTATCTTCCAATTCACTGACTACAGCCTCACTGGTAATGTCCTTTGATTTCTTTTGCTTCTGTTGAGTTTTTTGAATTTTCGCTATTTGTTTATTTATTGCTTTGAGCTCTGAGTTTTTGGTTTTTATTTCTTGCTTTAGCTCCTTCTTATACGACGCAAAGTCCTCCAGCTTTTTAGTAGTATCACCGAGCTGGGTTTGTAATGCTTTATAATAATCATCAAAGGAAAATAAATGAGAGTTGTTCGATATAAAAGTAAAATTAGCATCAAGTGCTCGTTGATACAGTTCAATGTCTTGATGGGACTGTTGTAATAGAGCGCCATATTGATGTGCAATTTGACTATACGTATTAATCAAACCCAGTTCTCTGTTCATAGTCTTATTGGCAGCTGCTCGTTCTTGATTAATTAAAATACCGGATAGAGCCGAACCCATTATAAGTGCTGACTGAAAAATTGGGCCTGTTGGCAAGCTTGCTGCAACACTCATTACGCTGTGAATGCCTCCTAACAGCTGATCAAAATGAATACCACATAATGCGACAATTTTTTGTTGCTGTTTTTGTATTTCTTTAATTTTAATTTGATAACTACTTTTATCCTGTTCTGCTGCCGCAATTAACTGTTTTAGGGTTGAGCAATCCTTTTCTAATTTAATAAAAAATTGATGGGATTCCTCCATTGACTGGTAGGCTCTATGATTAATAAATTGAGCAATATCCAACTGTAAATCAGGTAATGCATGCGAACGATAGGTGTTTAAATTCAGCTCTAAATTAAAATTAAAATATTCGTGGCTACGTTGTAATTCTTTTTTTAATAATTGCTGAGCTTCTGAATAGCGCTCTTTTTCTTGATGAACCAGATGACACTGATAAACCAAGGTTGCCAGCGATGCAGCATAGCGCATCATATGTGTAGGAATTTTGTCTGGAGCAGCCTTCTCACCAGGTTCTAACTTCTCTTTTACTCGGGTTACTACCTTTGCATTACTTTCTGCTACGTTAATTAGGTGATCGCAAGCCTCGACTGTTTCGAGACCGTTCCCATAAACAATAGCGATTATTTCAGGACTTATATCTTCAGCAATAGACATGTTGTAATTTTTTAAGGAGCCTGTATTCATTTCAATACAAGCATCAGAAGGCTCAGCCGAATGGTTTGGCTCCTCAATAACATTAGGCGAGGTGGGCGAGGACTCCAATTCAGCCAAAGGTTTCGTTCTGTTTGAAATATTGGCAGGTTTAGACGTTTCTAATACTATGGACTTACTCGGCATCGCCACAGTATTAGAATCTGATGACTCAGAATCTATGGGCTTAGGCGATATTGGAGTAGTCGGCAGTTGCGCATCAAGTCTATATGGTGGTTGAGTAACCCTACGATCCATTCCTTTGCGCGATTTAACCTCACTCCGACTTGAATTTGGTTTTCTAGACTGTAGGTTAACTGCTGTAGATGTACGTGACGCCATTGTGGCAGAGTCATCAGAATCATTCGGTGCTAATTTTAAAGGTGTGCCTGGTGGTAAAGTTAAGCTTGTTGGATATTCAAACCATTCCTTAGGCACTAATGCTTCTGACTCAATATGGATTTTTTGTACCTTTTTAGCAAAAGAGATAAAATGGGGGGAAATATCATCTCCTATTACTTTATATATTTTATTACTAACTTTAGCAGCCCCTTCCGCCAAAGGCAGAATCATTTCCCCGGGCGCTTGTATGAGTCTTGCCATGGTTTTAATAGTATCAAATCCATCACTGAGATCGGCGAAAATAAGGGGATTAGCTTGCTCAAATTCACTCTTAAATTTATCGACTTCCATCTCAATAGTAGCCCCGGCTGTAGAAGGCAAATCACTGATAAACGAATTAAAGCGATACAGGCCTGTGCAGATATTCACAAAACCCAGAACCTCATGAACCCCCTCGCTCAGCTCATGCCTTATGACATCATTCCAAGCCTCTTCGCTCGGTGAACTGGGAGAAGCAATAGGCTCCAACAAGGCCAAAAACTTTTGATCAAGCTTGTTTTTTTCAACATACTCCCCAATTTCTGTGCATGCTACATATATTGCGATTGGATTCTGTTTGATTCGGCCAGCAATACTAAGTGTATGTTTACTCAGAGAATGTATTCGGTTTAAACCAGAAAAAGCTTCTACTGTTAATGTTGTTAAAGGCATAACGTTTCCTAAAAAATTGAACGTATTGAATCCTGACTTTGGCAATAGAAACTCTATGCATCCTTTGAATTACCCTACAGCTAAAGCTGACTTGATATAGCACAGCTGAAAGACTCTTCATCTATCTAATGCTATCGCTAACACACTAGAGCTAAAAACCCGTAAATTTTACGGGGGTGCTTTTAATTGAGCGACTATTGGTGTTCTTCTAAACCATTAGAGCTAAGATATCTCAGCGCCATAATTGTTTGAATTAAAGAGGGGGGTAATTATCAATCAACAAAACCCAAGATATGACACGTGAACGTCTTCTTAGACCAAGCGGATGATTCTTTTTAACGAATAGATTTGGCTAGAGAGTCTATAGTTTTGCTAAAGGCATTTGATATTCGCTAATCAAGGGCAGAATGATTGGCTCCAATGCTGTTGAGAGTTTTTCTAAATGAGCGCCATGAGGGGCGCGTTTATTTAATTTTTCCCGGTTTTCTCTCCGACTTGCAGAAAAGAAGGTTGGGACTGCTCGATATTTTGCTTTAGGTTCTTCTTCGCCATCCGCTGTGCCATTAAACTTACTATATAGATGCCCGGAGAGTGGGGCGCTTGGAGCGAGATTTTTTGCTTGAATGCAATCTTGGATATAGTAAGCCATTCCATCTTGATGAATGATTACGTCTTTACCATGTATCGCATGAATTAATTTAGCGACGAATTTATCTTTTTGTGGTGAGCGGTGCTTAGGAAAATAGTCATCAAGTGGTTCAACAAAGCTATGACTGTTGGTATTTAAGTTAAAGCAAATGATAGATACTTTATATTTTAATCCTAAGCTTAATGGGCCTTTTAAAACAAGAAACGGAATCAATCCTGGAGGGGTAGGTATAAAGGCAGTTTTTGCTATTAAGGCTATATGCCAAATAAAATGCTTATTTTTTTTCATTGCATCGTCAGGAACAATAAGAAGTTCGTGAATGAAGCCTGCAATTAGTTTTTTGGTAATCACGAGTTCATCGCCGATGAGTATATGAAATTGTTTATAGACTAGTTCGACAAATTTATTGGTTCCAATGAGCTCTTTTGCGAAGGAGAATCGCACAATGCTTTTATCAACCAGATTCCAGAATTGATCTCGTTCCTTCTCATTGGATAAACAATGAATAAGACTATGAAAATCAGCTCGTTCTGCAGTGGTCATAAGTTTTAAAAACGTATCTTTCTTGTCTGGGGATAAGGTGCAATTAAATCTGCTTTCTATGAATGAACACCAGAGCTCCATTGCTTCTTCTTGGCTTAATGGTTGCGCCATGCTAGCAACACGTGCAGCAAACTCTTGTTTGTCTTGTTCGGTGAGTAACGAATTAAAACTTTCCTCAACCAGAGATAGAAATTGTTCTCGTTCTTCAGATTTAAGCAGGCTAGCAGATTTAAATAGGGTCTCAAGCTCCATTGGCTCTTGGGTTTTATACGATGAAAAGAACATGGATTGGATGTATTGTGGATTAGAAATAAGACGCATTTGTGTTGAGGTTTGTGTATTAAACGTTGGCGGCATCTTTCTTAGTGTGGGTTGAAAATAGCTCCACATTTTACTTAATTCAGGATGCTCTTGTAACTGTCCAGAGCTCACTTTTCTCACTCGTTCATAAATGGATTTATAAATTGTTGGTAAGGTATAGCGCGCAGCAAAGCGTTCTATGCCATAGGATAATAGGGTACCAAGACAGTCTGCCAGGTCATTTCTCAATACGTGCTCAATAAGAGAACGCCTCTCATAATCTACTTGATAGGGATTTATTATGGTATGACTTATTAACCAATCAAACTCCTTGATTGGGATAATTAGTAGCACGGGAATACTATGTCGCGTGAGCTCCCAATGGTTATTTGTTTTTTTAAAAAGAGGACAATCAGGATCACCCAAACCATCATCATGTATGTCTAGGTAAGCGTAAGGTAATAATTCCTCATAAACTAATTCATATTTTTGTTTAATACTTCGATCATAAGCCTTGAAGGGAGCCTGGTTATACGAATTAAGGAGCCTAAATCCTCCATGAGATTTATTACGAACTAAGTAAAATTCTTCCACAAGACCACTTTCAGTTACATCCTGGATTTTTATAGCTTGCTTGTATTCAAGCGGTTGAATTAAGATTCTTTTTCCTGAAAGACGTTGGTAATGGCATGAATCTCCAGATTTTCCTTCGGACTGATATCGCACCAGAGCAAATAAGTGATGGAAGTATTCGTTTGTTTTGCCAGTAAAGAATCCATGCTCTTCTAGAACATGATTCTGGACTTCAGTGGTATTAGCTCTAATAAAAGCCAGAAGTGTTACTAAATCTGTATGCATTTCATGCGGTATTTTGTCTTCAAGAATAGTGATTAAGGCTTTAAATGCATCTATAGATTCAAATAGAAAAGGTGTGAAATCAGTGTCTACTGCATACCCACCCATACTTACCGTAAGAGAGTAGTCTTTAACCTCAATTTCTTGCTCGAAGAAATTGAGGTACGAGATTAAAAATCTTTGCTCATTATCCAATGCTGCTGGACGAAAAAAAACTCTAATGCTTTGATCAGAATAAAATTCGATTTCTAAATCACGTAAATCAATGGTTGTTGAATGCTCTACTCCACATCTCGCAAAATGAGTTAGAAATAGTGGAGGACTTTGGGGGGATCTGCGAAAAGAATCGGAACCCTTTTTTACTAATGCCAACTCCATTCGTTCAAAATAATATTCAAAGAGCCTCATCACTTGTCATTGCTTGGTTTTTGTTTATATATTGTACGCTTAATATTTAATTTGATCAATCATGGCGCGGAGATATTTGGGTTTAATTCCTCTCTGGGGGTATTCCGTAGCAAGCTACGGAAGCGATGGTGGTAGATTCCCTAAGATCGAGCACTAGCGATAGGCCTCAAACCATTTCATGCGGCTGTTAGAGCGATGATCGTGAGTGATGAGGAAGTTCGGGCAATGACCTGGTGAGGCATGGATTAAGAGGACGAGTCCTAGCCGGCACGAATCATTCTTATCGCTTTGTCATATTGAAATGCCAGCCAAAATTTAGGTTGGGTTTTGGATAAGGCGTGTTGTCGAACCGACTGAATATAGGCAGGTTAATAAACTCCCCGTAAATTTTACGGGTGTATATCTTCGCGATGATCATCTAAAATTGGGTCTAAATGATCAATAAAAAATTTTGGTTATATACATTTACATTGTCATTTCTCTCGGAGCTGTTTACGTGTTTGAAAAGAATCTTTCAGAAATTAAAAATGTATATGATTTAATTCGGAAAATGGATGCTGTTCACGAATCATCTGAGCTAGCAGCGCGATTAGCAAAAAAACTTGCAGAAGACAGCGAAAGCTTTTCTCGTATCTTTCAATCACATTTTGTTATGTTGGAGCTGATGAGGTCTACATCCAAAGGGGTAATAAAAAATACCTTATTTAATTTGATGTTATCAGATACGCATTTTTTTAGAATGTTTCCAAGCTCCCATGAGATAAGTATATTTTATTCCAACCTGAAAGAGAGCAAAAAAAATACAGATTGGCAACATCTATTGGATGAAACGGATATTAACGAATATAAGGAGCTATTTCTGAAAAAAATTCTTGCTCCTGAAACTTTGCAGCATATCGTCATGCATTTTGACATTGAGCAATTAATGGATGATTTTCCTGTTATTAAAAATGTAATCGAAAGGTCCCTAGAGCTAAGACAAAAGCGGTGGTCTGTTAATCTTTCTGACATTCGCGATGTCTATGGCCTAAGTGAGAAAATTTATCTCTTAGAAAAATCATCGGATGAATTAGCATTAGAAAGAATTCTTGAATTACTCAACAATCTTAGGGAAGATAAGGCCAATTTTGCACGAATTTTTGAGTCACATAATGATATAACCTGGTTGTTCTTTATCTCTCACGGAGAAATACGTGATGTTATCTTTAATCTTGTACTATCAGGAGATAATTTTTTTAGACTATTCCCAACATCTAAGGGTATCATTGAGCTCTATTCGCATTGGTCCGGGCTTTCGGCCACACCATATGCACTTCTAGATATAAATAGCCGTTTGGTTCTCCGCTCTTTTATGCAGTTATTCGTAAAAAAACTTCGTACCCCAGAAACATTCCAAGAAATTATGATGAGTCCAGATAGATATGATATTGGAGCACTTCTAGAGTGCATTCCTGAAATTAAGGAAACGATAGATAGCATCCCTGAATTCAGGTCAAAACTACCCTCTGCCAAAGCACCGGTAGGTCACGCTACTTTATTTACATCCCCAGAAAAAAATCATATGAGAATTAACAATGATTTTAGCCACGCAGTATATAAACGTAGGAGAGTCACCGATGATTTTAGTCACGCAGTATATAAAAATGATATCAATGAAGTAACTCGCTGTTTGAAGCAAGGTGCAGATATTTCCACTACGATTGAACATAACATGAGAGCAATCGAGTTTGTTTGTACAGCAGGGTATTTTGAAATTATGAAATTATTAGTGGAAAATGGGGCCGATATAAAATATAGGAGTAAATTCGGTTGGACTCTTCTTCATATGGCGTGTGGATCACAGTCTAACAAAGCTATAGTGGCATATTTGTTGGAAACAAAATTAATCGATATTAACGCAAAAACTGAGCCAAATATTAACGAAGAGCAATTCACCGCACTTGATATAGCTTATCGGTGGAATCATCCGGAGGTAATTGTCTTACTTTTACAACATGGCGCGAAACTGGCTAGGGATAGTGATATAAGTCAAAAGGATCTGGAAATAATATTAAAATCTTATAAGTCCTCATCATTTATGGGGTTTTTAAGTACCCTATGGTTTTTTTCATACTTTATTCCGCCCCAAAGAAGTCAAGCTATAATCGAATTAAATTTGTTACTCAATTATGAACATATAAGCCATCAGCAAATTATCAATGCTCTCAGCAAAGATCACGATGGAATACGTCGCGTGTCGTTGTTCAAACAGCAAGACAACATCACAAAAAATGGTACCAGTACTGATGACGTAATTTACAACTTATCACAAATCATGCAAGTATAAAATTGCAATAGGCTTAATTGCATAACTGCCATGAAAGGCTAAAAATCAGGAATCTGTCCAGAAGTACCGCTACGAGTACTAAATAAAGAGAGGGTTGTTGCAATGTCGTAAGTATATAATGTGGAAATAATATGCCCAACACCATAAGCTCTGTCAGCTACTGTTATCTCAAAGGAAAACATATGCGCTAATGCATATAAATCTTTTACGTTCTCATATAAAAAAATAAAATATTGTAAACGCAATTGAAATTTAGGCTTTTGAGATTTTCAGTATCTGGTTTTTAAATTATTTATAATGGCTTAAATTCAAGTAATAATTCTGCCATTTCCTTAGATTGGACGTTATGTAAGGGAGTCCCCCCATCTCTGCTTTGATTAACATCAATATGATGGATTAATAAAAAATGCGCTATAGAAAGTTGATTTCCTAGAACAGCTACGAATAAAGCATTACCTCCGTAACTAAAAAGACTTTTAGGATTAAAATCAACATCGATTCCTTGTTGGATAAGTAATTTTATACAATCTAATTGTCCGCATTCGGTCGCAAAATGCAGTAGGCTCATACCAAGAAAATTCACTTCTCTCAATAAGCTAGAATCTTTCTTAATTAAAGTATAAAGCAAATTTAAATTACCTGCTTCGTGAACTTATAGATCCCGCGGACAAGCCACGGGGAGTAGGCAACGATGGGTATACCGTTGCACGCAACCAGGTTTTTATGAAACAAAATAACCTGAACCGGAGTTCAATATATTAATTGCTCGTGCAGCGAGCATTACGACAATCGCTAAGGAAATTATCGCTTGTAGCATACACATGCACTTTGCCCAGCGAGTTAATACTGGGGTGTCTGTTGGGGAAAAGGCGGTGGTGGTATTGAAGGCTAAGAATAAATAATCCACAAAATGAGGCTTCCAGTCTTTTATATATTTCGGTACACCTGCTGTTTCAGTAAGGGCTAATTGCGTTTGTGGAAATAAAAAGGCCGTGGAGCCTGCACTTTCTTTAAGTTCTCTTTGTACAGGGCCTCCAGCGTCTAAGCTCCAGTACCATAATGCAAAAACCAGGATATTGGTTGTCCATAAAATTATTGACGAGACGAGTAAATGGTTTGGACCAATCTGTCCCTGGAATGTTGCGACGAGTAAACGGCATACAGAAATAACGGTATACAGCGTAATCAGAATATTAATAGATAGAGCAAGAATGCGATTAATTGGAGAATTGCCGCGCCATTGGCTAACTATCAGGGGAATCAGCAGTACGGTTACTAAGCCAATAAGCAAGCCTCGTGGTCCCCAATAAAATACTTTAGGTAGGGCTTCATAGAGCAAAGAAACCACAATAAGCGCAAGCCAGGTAGGCCAACGCGTATTGAGGTGGCTTAAACGATTACTTTTTGTTTTGTGATGAGTTCCCTTCATCATGGCTCCATTTGATTTATGTCGCTTGAAAAACTATCCTTTTTTGACAAACTCTGACTTTAATTTCATGGCGCCAATCCCATCAATTTTACAATCAATGTCATGATCACCATCAACCAGTCTAATGTTTTTTACTTTGGTGCCTAATTTTACTACTAAAGAAGAACCTTTAACTTTTAAGTCTTTAATTACAGTGACGGTATCCCCATCGTTTAATACTTGCCCATTGGCATCTTTAATGATCCGTTCTTCACTCTGGTTTTCATCCGCTTCCTGCTCATGTTTACTCCATTCATAGGTGCATTCGGGACAAATCAATAAGGACCCATCTTCATAAGTATATTCTGAGCTGCATTTTGGGCAGGGAGGTAATGTATGCATGTTGTTTCTAAGCCAGTATTAAAAAATCAATTATAACATATTTGGTTGTAGATTTATCTTCTAAGGGCATATTACATGGTCTAATAAACAGTGAAACAAGAGGTGTTTTTTACCATGCTGTGCATAAAAAGATAAACTGGCCGGGCCGTCACCATTTTATAAATATCTATTGCTTTTTTGTAAAAGCTTGGTATTCTGCCCGCTCCAAACGTCCCAAGTTATGGAACTGGGATTTAATGGAATGATCAACAACTTATTGTTGAAACAGCAACCAATACCTTATGGAAAAATGGAAGTTATTATGAATAAATTAGTATTATTGTCTTCGGCATGTTTTAGCCTTTCTCTCTTAACAGGCTGTGCTTCTATTGTTAGTGGCAACCAGCAAAAAATTACTGTTTTAACCCCTCCAGCTCAAAATGCACGTTGTGCCTTAGAAAATAATAAAGGCAAATGGTATGTAGATCATACACCAAACAGCATTGTGGTTCATCGCAGCAGCAAGGATTTATTCCTTACCTGTGAAAAGCCTGGATACGAGAAATCATCTACCAAAGTTCAATCAAAACTTAAAGGGTTAATCTTTGGTAATATTATATTTGGCGGAATTATTGGTGGTGGCGTTGATATAGCAAATGGCTCGGCTTTTGATTATCCTAATGAAATTAAAGTACCAATGAGCCCATCTGCTCAAAAGAGAAGATAAGGATGAATCTGAACGAATGAATGTTGAAATTACTCCAATAACTGCAGAACAAATCGAAGGATTTTGGTCTGCGGTTGATAGCGTTGCGCGCGAACGTAAGTATCTGGCTTTCCTGGAAGGTCCGCCAATAAATACTACGCGCGATTTTGTCTTACAGAATATTGAGGGTAATTGGCCTCATTTTATTGCTGTATGTGATGGGCACGTAATTGGATGGTGTGACATTAGTACACTTGATCGGCCAGTTTTTGCTCATGTTGGCTCTTTAGGCATTGGTGTATTAGCTACTTATCGCGGGCAAGGAATTGGCAAGAAATTAATGCAAGCCGCTATTCAACAGGCAGAACAAAAAGGATTAACACGTATTGAGCTTACGGTGCGTGAACACAACAAGTCTGCTATTGCCATGTATGAACAATTTGGATTTGAGAAAGAAGGCGTCCATAAAAATGCGGTGTGCATCGAGGGAAAATATGAAAATCATATTTTTATGGCGCTGTTATTAGGTGATGCAAAAAAGTAAGAAGTTGTTTCTTCAAGAAAATATCTCAAAGGCTCTGATCTATAACCAAATGATTAAGTTTTTCATGGTTCTTTTTGATCAAAAATAGCTCAATATGTGGTACTATATCGGTTTTTTACGCTTATGAAAATGAGCTTCCAACGCGTATTACCTCATATCTGGAGTACTTATGAAAATTTCTGATGAACAACGTAATGCGGCAGCATTATATTGGGCTCAAATTTTGATTGGTCACTTGAGCCCCAAAGCCTTAGTGACGAGCACTAAAATAGTTGCTCCTTTTATGGCTACTATAGAATTTGTGAATAAAAAAAATGCGCTTACGCGCTTGAACCAAGAAAATCCTACATGGGCTATGAGATTTATGAGTAGCCTTGATTCATTACTTGTTAACGCGGACACGTCTCTTATTTTAAAACTAGAGTATTGCCCTCAAGATTTGCTAAAACAAGCAGCTGAAATGGCAGAAATCCCTGAAAAATTATTTCCCGCTGGAAAATTGAGCATGACTTTTGACAATAAAGGTAACCTTATAGTCGAAGCTGAAGTGATTAATGCATATGATTTTCTAGACCAAAATATAGCGGAAGTGGGTGTTTCGCTTTCACTCCGGGCCCGACTGTAATTGTGGTTGCGAACCATCAACCTAGCTCACAAATATTAAATTTACAATAAATTAAAAGAAAATATTTTTGACATCCCGCCTTCCTGCACTACACTATAGGTATAGAACGTATGAGTACACTTTACTCAATACATGCAGGCCATGTAAGGCCGATAAACAAGGGGTAAGTTCATAGTAGGTCAGTTTAGGAAAAAGGACCCCCTATGAACCAATCTTTTTTTAGTTGTCAGATCAGGAAAACATACTATTTTTTGTCCAGAGAAATTTGATAGACGCGTATCGGGATGGTGATTTGGGCTATGGATATCCAAATTAATCATAAGAGAATGACTATCAATAAATGAGTCGAAATGGTTGCCATATCAGGTTATGCATTACAAAAGAAAATGCGTAATAATCACAATATCGATACTTACTATGCAATTAGAAGTAAAGATAGATTCCGCGTTTTGCTAAAAACACCAAATAATCATCATGTTACAGCTGAAAATCTTGCCGTTTTACAGCATGAGTTTAATTTGTTACAGCAAATTGATGCCCCCACAATCATCAAAGCCTATGATTTTTTACAAGATATTCCTGTACCCATTTTAATTTTAGAGAACGTCGAAGGGATGCTTTTATATGACTATCTTAAGGATAATCGATTAGAAATCGCTGATTTTTGCAAATTGGCTTTGCAGTTAGTAGATATAATAGGCGAGTTGCATCAATTAAAAATTATTCATAAAGAAATCAATCCGTTTAACATCATCATAAATCCTGATAAGTTAACTCTCAAGTTAATTGATTTAAGTGTTTGTACCCAAATTTCAGAAGAAACCTTTGATTACATGACATTCAATAACCTTGAAGAAGATTTGGCTTATATTTCACCTGAGCAAACAGGACGCATTAACCGTCCGATTGATTATCGTACCGATTTTTATTCTTTAGGTATTACTCTGTACCAGATGTTAACCAATCAATTACCGTTTCAAAGCAATGATCCTTTGGAGTTAGTTCATTGTCATATTGCAAAAAAAGCACCTCAAGCATTTGAAAAAAGGTCTGAGGTTCCGGAAATGCTCAATGCGATTATTGATAAGCTTCTGAATAAAATGCCAGAGTCACGGTATTCAAGCATCATTGGCTTAAAATCGGATCTTCAGGCATGCCAAGAGCAATGGGAGCGTAAACGCTGTATTAAGCGCTTTATTCTAGGTTTAAATGATGCGCGTGATTATTTAAGTATTTCACGTAATTTATATGGTCGTAATGCTCAGGTGGAGCAATTATTACACGCCTTTGATCGGGTCAGCCAAGGCAATAAAGAAATAGTGTTAATTTCAGGATATTCCGGGATTGGAAAAACCTCTTTAGTTAATGAAGTGCACAAAGCCATGGTGCAGTATCGCGTTTATTATATCCAAGGAAAATTTGACCAAATACAACGAAATATTCCCTACAGCGGCATCGTCTCCGCATTTCAAAAATTGGTGAAGCAAGTCCTTGCAGAAAGTGAGGATAATTTAAACGATCTTAGAACAACGCTATTAGATGCGTTAGGTAAAGTAGGGCAGGTAATTATCGATGTTATCCCTGAAATAGAATTAATTATAGGGGCACAACCATCCGTTCCTAAATTAAATCCTAATGATACACAAATACGATTTAATCTGGCATTCCAAAATTTGATTCGCGTATTTGCGCAACAGAATCATCCCTTGGTTATCTTTCTTGATGATTTGCAATGGGCGGATAATTCATCCCTTAATTTTATCGAAAACTTATTGCAAGATCAGGAAACTAATTATTTATTGCTATTAGGCGCTTATCGGAATAATGAAATTAATGAGGGCCATCCCTTGCAGCAAACATTAAATAACATTAGTAATAATAATGTGAGCCTAACCCAAATTACGCTGGAGCCTTTAGAGTTAAAAAATATTCACCAATTATTACATGATACCTTATTAAGCCCTATGGATAAGATTCAGGAATTAGCACAATGTGTTTTTGAAAAAACCCAGGGCAATCCTTTTTTTATTAATGAATTCATTAAGCTCCTCTATCAAAACAAATTATTGCGCTTTTCTTATGAGCTGGGCTGCTGGGAATGGGATTTATCTAAAATTTTACAACAGAGCGCTACTGATAATGTGGTCGAGCTGCTGACGACTAAGATCCATTGGCTGCCACAAGCAACGCAAGAAATTTTAATGCTGGCTGCCTGTTTAGGCCATAAATTTGATTTTGATACTTTGGTTACGATTAGTGAAAAGACGATTAGCCAAACCGCAGATGGTTTGTACCAGGCAATTAAAGCCAACCTAATTTATCCGATAGAAGAGGCTTATTTAACGGAGAATTTGGTTGGTTTAGAGGGTATTATGAATCGTGAACAATTAAGCGAGCTGAATTATCGCTTTGTCCATGATCGTATTCAGCAAGCAAGCTCTGAACTGGTAGAACCAGATAAACTGCCTTATCTTCATCTGAAAATAGGTAGGTTATTACTCAAAGAAAAAGAGCTTACAGAAAAAGATGAACGTTTGTTCGAAGTGATGAAACACTTTAATCAAGGCATTGCTTTAATTAAAGATCCTATCGAGCGTCTGCAATTGGCCAAGTACAATTTATGGGCAGGTCAGAAGGCTAAATTAGCCTCAGCCTATTACGCTGCTAATGAATATTTTTCCGCGGGTATTTCTTTATTGCCAGAAAATTATTGGCAAAATGAAGAGGAGTTGGCGTTCCAACTCTATAAAGAACTGGCTGCATGTAAGTATTTGATTGGCGATTTTGTAAATGCCAATGACTATTTTAATCAACTGCTCGATCAGGAAAAAAATCCCCTTAAGATTTTAGAAATCAATCGGCTTAAAATTGAAATGCTGGCTACCATTGGTAAACATAGGGAAGCACTCAACTTAGGATTAAACGCTTTAAAAAGTTTCGGTATTAAAATTCCTAAAAATCCGAAGAAATATCATTTATTAATAGCCATTTATAAAATTAAATTTCAATTGAAAAGGACGCGACCGGAGTATATTGATTTACCGTTAATGAGTGATTTAAAACAAAAGGCAATTGTTAATTTAATTGCGCAATTACTGAATAGCGCGTTTATTATTGATCAAACAATGTTTATTTTTCTTACCTGCATCAATGTAAGATTAAGTTTTAAGTATGGTTATACCGAAAGTACCTCCATGTGTATTCCGGTCTACGCATTTGTGCTAATGCATTCTTTGTACTTACACGAGGAGGCCCTGTCTTTTGTCAGACTTTATAATAAATTAAAACAAAAATATGGAGCATCAAATTTTGAAGGTAGGAATCAATTTGTTTTAGGCGAGTTTATTGAGCCATATCAATTACCCCTTAGCGAATGTAATAAAACAATAATGAATGCGTTTAAGCTAGGTTGTGAAGCGGGTGATTTGGGTTATAGCAATTACAGTAGTATCACGTTGGTACTTCATTCTTTTACCATAGGACAAACACTGGATGATGTAAAAAGATCTGTTGAGGCTACTTTGTCATTTATGTCACGAACTAATATTTCTGATTTTGTCAATGTAACTCGATTTTGGGATTACTCCGTGCAATGCTTAAAAAATCTGGAACCTATACAACCGGAGCAATTAGCTGCTTTTGAGGAGCGCATTATTCAGGGAGAGAATAAAACGGAACTGGGCTTTTTTTATTGTTCAATAACGCGATTGCATTTTATATTAGGAAACATCGACCAAGCCATGCAAATGGGGCAACATCATGAGGCTTATTCTGATTATGATAAAGGATTGATAACTCATTTTGATGGTACGTTTTATTATGCACTGGCTTTATGCCAATACCTCCATCAATTACCGAAAAAACAGCACAAACCGATTTTAAAGAAAATAAAGCAATTAAAACAATTGGTTGACAGGTATTCTGCCTGGTGTCCTGATAATTTTAAAATGCATTCCTTATTAATTGAGGCGGAATTAGCACAGTTCAATAATCAAGAGGCCCTTCCTTTTTATGATCAGGCGATTAATAGGGCATTGGCTAGCAAGTCGACTTTAATTGCTGCTATTGCAAGTGAACGTGCGGGTTGTTATTGCATTACCAAAAAAGTCGGACGTGTGGGACAACTTTATTTGCAACATTCTTATCACTTGTTTAAGAAGTGGGGGGCCATCGCGAAAGCCCAATGGCTGGAGGATCGTTACCCAACTTATATTACTAGTGAAACGACATCCGTTAAACCAATGATTTCTCAAGGTGGAACTCAGCATTTGGACATGTTGGCTATTTTAAAATTTACCCAGGTACTTTCCAGTGAGATACGGATAGATAAGCTATTACAAAAATTCATCACTATTGTCTTGGAAAATTCAGGAGCACAAAACAGTATTATTTTAACCCGAATCAATGGTAAATGGATTATCGAAGCAGAAGGTAACTCCGAGGAACAAAAGATTTATTTGAATAATCTCAAAGCAACCGATGCTGGATTACAATATCCTCTTTCTGTTTTGAATTATGTGCAGCTGACAAAAAAAGCAATTATTATCAATGACACTAATCAAGCAGATCTTACCTTCAATGATATTTATGTACAAAAAGAAAAGCCTAGATCTATTCTTGCAATGCCGCTTTTTTATCAAGGGCAACTTTGTCATATTTTGTACTTAGAACATAAAGACAGCAATGATACTTTTACCGCAAGTCATATAGACAGTTTGCAGTTACTCTGTTCTCAGGCTATGACTTCGTTGGAAAATGCGAAGCTTTATTATCAGGTATCACATGACCCGCTCACAGGGCTTGCTAACCGCAATATGTTGTATGAACACTTTCACCAAACCTCGAGAAAGTTTGACATTTCTGGAAAGAAAATTGCCATATTATTTTTAGACTTAGACCATTTTAAAATGGTTAATGATAATTTAGGTCATGATTATGGCGATAAGTTGCTGGTACACACAGCAAAAATATTAAACTCTATTTTAAAGAAAGGTGATGTTGCTGCTCGGATAGGGGGCGATGAATTCGTAGTAATGCTCACCCATTTTATCTCTAAAGAACATCTAAGCTCGGTAGTTGAATGGATATTCTATGAACTATCTAAATCGTTTCATGTTGGAGAACATATTTTACAGACAACAACCAGCCTAGGAATAAGTATTTTCCCTGATGATGCACATGACATACAAACCTTGCTTAAACTTGCAGATACGGCGTTATACCAAGCGAAAGAAAAAGGGCGAAACCAGTTTTATTACTATTCAACCAAATTACTGGAAGACTATCAACGCATACACGGCCTAGATAAAGAATTACAACGTGCTTATGAGAACCAGGAATTCTTTTTGATGTATCAACCTTTTTATGCCCTGGATACCGGAGCAATAATCGGCCTTGAAGCATTAATACGATGGGAACATCCTGAAAAAGGAATTTTAGAAGCCAAAGATTTTATTACGACTTTAGAAAAGAGCCCTTTAATTAGCCCGGTAAGTGAATGGGTTCTTAAAACAGCGTGTCAACAAGCTAAAAGCTGGCAGGAGAAAAAGATTTTTTCAGGTTTTATTGCGATTAACTTATCAGCAGCCCAATTTCTTCACCATTCAATTAGTTCTGTTGTGGCCGATGTTTTAGCAGAAAGTCAGCTTGACCCTTCATTTTTAGAGCTTGAGATTACCGAAACTATAGTTCTTAATCACAATGAAAACTTACAAAAAGAAATTAAAAAGCTACAACAATTAGGGGTAAATTTAGTTCTTGATGATTTCGGTACTGGTTATTCAGCCTTATCTTATTTAAAACTTTTACCGGTTAACAAAATAAAAATTGATAAAATGTTTATTGATAATTGTGCTGAGGACTCTTTGGATCAAACGATTATCCATGCGATTACTACCATGGCTCATAAATTAAATATGAAAGTGATTGCAGAAGGAGTTGAAAATGAACAACAGCTCAATACGCTTCATACCCAAGGAATAGACGGTTTTCAAGGCTATGTTTATTCCCGACCACTTACCAGCGAATGTTGTGAAACCTATCTGGATTCTAAGAAAAAGGGCTAATTGGCATCAATTTAAGAAATGCTCGTTATGCTATTTAATTCCTCATAAATCAATTAAAATTTAAAGCCAAATTGACACTAGATTAATAGGTAGTACTGCATGAAAAGGGAAGAAGTAAATTGGCTTGAAATTTTTTTACCTAAAGAGCACTCTGAATCTGTCCTGCCTTTAGAACAGAAGTATTTGATTTTTAAGGAGGGTAAAATAATTGGGGCATTGACTACACCTAAGCCTATTAATAAAACAACGGTTTGTTTCACTCTGCAATGTCGTTATCTTAACCCTTATAAAAGGAAACAATTTTATAAGTGGTCCCAGTGGCCATTAGAGCAAGAGCATTCCAATGTGCTTAAACAATATTATCCTAGTGACTATTATTTTAATAATAATGGTTTTGGGAAATTACAATTTAAAAATTCCCAGTCAAAACAATGGGTTAATTTTTTTCTCGACAACTCCTTAGAGGTCGCGGGTAATAAAAAATCCATACGGCTTAAAGGGCCTTATCCCGTAAGTGAAGAAATCGATCCCCCATGGATTTTTGCACTAGACTTCGCTCCCTGGGATATGTTTTGGCGACAATCAGGAGAAATTTGGATTTATTATATTTGGCTCCCTTTCTGGCATGCGCTCAATCAGCAACAAAAAGAGGATTACCTTAATAAATGGAATGCACCAGCTAATTGGCGTGAGCACCTTATGTCTTCATCCAACGAGGATGAGGAGGAAGATGAGGAAATGTCTGAAATTAGTTCGTTTTTATTGAATAAGCAGTTGAAATAACAGAACGTTTGAATAGAGCTCCTAATAGGGTGCATTTTTCTTATCAAACAATACTGGCCCTTTAAAGAGAAAGGTGGCTGATAAAATAATGAGTAAAGCAATCAAAATCCAACTCATTAAATAAAAGCAGTCATCCAAAGCAAGGGCTGTGGCCTGGCGATTAAGGTATGAACTGAGCTGGGCAAAGCCATGTTTTCCGGGGAGCGGCACCTGCTGAGCTTTCTTCAAAAAGTCATTGGTTACGGTTGAGAATTCCGTTAATCGGCTGCCTAAACGCTCATAATAAAACACCTGGCGGCGGTGCCACAGTGTCACAAAGAGTGCGATACCGATACCGCTACCCCAAAGCCGGATGATATGAAATAAGTTTAGGCATTCATGTAGTTTTTCCTTGGGGTAAACCTGTGCTGATAAGCGAAATAGTGGTGCGAGAAAAAGGCTAAGCCCAAAGCCAGTTAAAATTCGCGAAATTGCAATGCGGCTAAAATTAATTTGTACATTAAATTGAGTGGTATATAAACTGGATGCAATCAAAAAAATCAGGGCGATCATCAGCGGGAAACGCGGGTCATAGGCTTTATAATGAATCACAATTGGCAGCCAGGCTCCCAAAAGCGTGACGCCAATTGAGAGAAGCACCCAGAATGGGCTGTAATTAACATAGAGGTGCAGCCATAAAGAAAGCAAAATAATCATGCCAAAGTAGATGGCAAAGAGTAAACTCACATGCAGCATCGCTAAACAAAAATAACCATTTTTTAGTAATCTCAAATCAATGAGTGGGTAACGATGATTAAGACAACGCAGAACAAAAAACAGGCTACTGACGCTACCTATAATCACTAGAGCACAAACAAGGGGCGAGCGAAACCAATCTAATTCTTGGCCTGCCGTGAGCACAGTGCCAAAGCAGGTTATTAAGATGGCATAGAAAAAATAGCCTGGGTAATCAAATCGGGTTCTTTTAACCGCTGGGTAGTGTTTTCGATAACGATAGCCCACAAAAATGATTAAAAAGAAACAATAGATGATGTGAGATACAAACAGCTGCCTCCACTGATGATAAAAGGCGATCCATCCTCCCCAGCTGGCCGCAAGCACAGGACCTAAAGAAAAGCAGAGTAGTAGGAGCGAGGTGATAAATGCTTTATCACGATTTGGAGCCAGGTCCGGAATAAGTGTGTAAGTAATTAATAGGTATAATGGACCTGAGGCTATACCCTCGAGAAAACGAAATAAAATAAAGGAAATATAGTTTGTCGCAAACGCGCATTGCCAGGAAAAATAGATCATCAGTGCCAAACACAGCACATAGAGCTGAATGGGGTTCAAACGAGTACTGTTTGGTTTGCCAAATGGCACCCCTAATATATTGCCGATACAAAAGAAACTGATCGCATAAGAACTGATGTAGGTACTGCCACCAAGATTATCAACAATAAAAAGTCCTGCCATAAGTGGCAAGGTCAGGTTAAAAACTACGGCGGCAAGAGAAAAAACGAGGGCATAAAGGATCATTGCGCACTCGTTTTTTTATGGGCTAATTCATTATAAGCAAAGGCTGTTTGTGCATATTTTTTCAGATTCGGATCGATATTGGCGGCAATAATACGAGTAAGTAAATCATCGACACCCGCTTCTTCCTGTTGAAAAATATCTGTTGAATACTGCGGCGATTCAGTAGCCGCTGTATTATTGAATCCGCCATTTTGGTTTGAGAGATCTGTTGTGACTTCTAAGGATAGGCCTACACGTAAGGGATGTTTTTTCAGTTCATCAGGATCAAGGGACACCCGAACTGGGAGACGTTGGACGATTTTAATCCAATTTCCTGAGAGATTTTCTGGCGGTAACAAGGCAAAAGCATTTCCGGCGGCACCAGGTAGCCCTGTGATTTTCCCATGAAAGACTACTGAATCACCATAGAGATCCGAGACAATTTTTACTGGCTGCCCGAGACGAATAGTGCTCAATTGGGTTTCTTTATAATTCGCATTAATCCATATTTGGTTAAGCGGGATAACGGACATGAGCCCATCACTAGGGGAGAGCCACATGCCTACCTGGACGCTACGTTGGGCGATAAGACCCTCTACGGGGGCGTAGATTTTACAACGATAAAGTTGTACCCAGGCATCACGTACTTCTTGAGCTGCGGCTTGTACTAAAGGATGTTCGGTGATGGAGGTGCCTTGGATAAAGGCAAGCATTTTTTGGTAATTGTTTTGAGTGCTTTCCAATGATGCTGCTTTGGCGCGTAAATCATCGGCTGCATTTTGATAATCCTCTAATGAAACGCCTTTCATTTGAATTACATCATAGCGATGTTTAAAATTTTGTTTTGCCTTCAGGTGCTCTGCCTTTTTCATTTTAATGTCTGAGGCAAAAACAAAAACATTATGAAATGACTGACAGACGTCGCGTACGGTTTGCGCTAATTTTTGTTTTGCCTTTTCCAGAGCAATAATGGAGTCTGTTTCATTCAGGGTAACCAGAAGTTGTCCTTTTTTTACATAATAACTGTCATCAGTATAAATGCCGGTTACAAAGCCAGGGCGTAATGGTTTAATTGTTACTAAGTTGCCCTGAACATAGGCATCAGTTGTATATACTTCAAAACGCCAGATAAAGAGCCAATACAAAAAGAAGCATAAAAAAATGGCGCAAAGTGCAATAATAAGGGCAATATACTGCTGTTTAGCTTTTTTCTTCATGTTGTTGCACCAGTGGCACTTGGGCTTGATGATAACCACCGCCCAAGGCTTTTGTTAATTTAATTGAAGCGAGATATTGGTTATACAACAGTGTGCTATCCACCAGTTGTTTCTGAATTACGTCTTCATGCAAATAATACACATCAAACTGGCTATCTAAACCCTTTTGTTGACGTAAACGTACCAGACGATAACGCTGCTGTGCCTGATGGATGATTTCTGCTTGTTCTACTTTATGCTGATGAACCGTTTGGGCAAAAACCAACGTGTCGAGGACTTCCTGAGTACTGCGCAAGAGCAAATTATTATAAGCATAAATTGCCGCATCAAATTCTGCGTGTGTGGCTTTAATATTGGCGCGAATTGCTCCGGCAGTAAATATAGGTAAATGAATTGCTGAAGCGAGGCCGCCGGTGCCATTGGCAATTTCAAATAATTGGGTCCAGGTTACACTTTGTAATCCAATAAAGCCTTTTAGGTTTACATTGGGGTAATAAGCAGACATCGCTGCGCCTGTTTTATAAGCCCAGGCTTTAGCCCGCCAAATTTGTGCCATTAAATCAGGCCGACGAGCAAGTAGATCAAAGGAAATGCTGTGCGGAACTTCCAGTTTCTTAGGAAGTTTGGGGAGTGTCCGTTCCGTTGATATGGGATGAGCTGGGCTTCGTCCTGCCAGTACATTAATCAAATGGGTATTGTTACTTAATTCTTCATTGATACTTGCCAGCCATTTCTTCGCTTCCAGTAAATTTTCTGCAGCAGCAAGCGCAGGTAACTCTGAGGAGAGTCCTTTACGTACCATGAGTTTTTGCAAAGTAGCAATATTTTGTCGTATATGGACTAATTCTTCATACAAATGTTTTCTTAGCAAATTGGTTTTATAGGCGAAATAGGCCTGGCTCAGGGAGGTCGTAATAATGAGCTTTACTTCTTCGGTTTCAGCTTCTTGAGCCTTAGCCTTGCCCAATGCCTCGTTCAGCAGATTACGGTTTTGCCCCCAAAAGTCAAATTCATATATAAATGAGAGTGACAAATCCAATAACGATGTATTGAGAGGAAGTTGGGGATTAAATGCCCGATATAATCCATGCTTGCTTAAATGCTGTTGCGTGTCTGTGGCATCAAAAAATACCAATGGAAATAAAGTAGAACGTGTAACATTAGCTTCTTGTTGTGCTACGGTAATTCGGCTTTGTATTTCCTGAATTGATGGATTGTTCGACAGGGCTTCAGCAATTAGTGTATTCAATTCGGGTGAACCATAATTTAGCCACCATTGTTGCTGTGGCCAATTGCCCATTGAAAAAGTGGCTTTATTGTTTAGGCGCCGTTTAATTTCAGGTTCGATCTTTGGTAGGGTTTTGAGATGCTCAAGTTGGCGTTTTTGCGGTAATGATATAGTGCAGCCCAGGAGCAATACTCCCAAACTTAGGCAAAGAAACATCCTTATGATAAAACCCATGCACGTATCCTTCGTACAAATTTCTGAGGCATGTGGCCCAGAAGTCTTCTTAATATGCGAATTACAGTGTAAACGGATATACTGTGCGGAACAAGCGGGGCTATTTTAAGTTAAGGATTATATTTATAATATTGTAGGTTAGGCCCATGGCTCAACATGGAGTTCCGGTTTGGCTCGATGCCTTGTTGGACCATAGGGCCAACCTACAAGTCATTTTTCTTATGGCATCCGAAATGTTATTTTTTTTATCAATTTTTCGGTATAATGGACAATATCAATATATTTAGATCTGAATCAGGAATATCGCTGTGCAAGAAAAAAAATTTAGTCAATTAATTGAAGAACATAGTTTTTCAACAGAAGCAGAAAACGCTCAAGGTCAAATAAAAAAATTTTATTTTCAAAGTATTGAAGAGATCATAAATAAGTTAAGCCAAGTTAATGAAGAGGAAAAAGGGCCGTTATTAAAGCAGCTCAAAGAGGTGGATCAAGGTTATCTTAATGCTCAGAAACTGGAAATTATGGGGCATGTATTATTTAGCCGCCATGGAAAAAGTGCCATCTGGGCGCAAAAACGCTTGGGAATGAGTCCTAATGCAACTATTGCCGCATCAGCAGAATCCAGTATGAGCCAAACCAACCAAGTTACGGGCAATTTATTATTTTATCCTGAGCACCATCAACCATTCATTGCAATCTCTCCTATGAATAGGGCGATGCAAACTGCCGGATTATTAATTCCTGAAAACATTTGTGAGGCTGAAATATCTATTGAGCCTGCGTTAACAGAAAATAGTAGTCATCCTTCTGGCTGTGATGTTCGCTCAACGGCTGATATGAAGAAAATATATGAGACTACTTCTTTTTGGCGAGAACCATTAAAAGTGATTCTTTGGTTCTTTTCTATGTTGTTTTGTAGTCAAAAGGACTTCGATAATCTGTATGAAAAAAGAAAGCAGGCGCTGGAAAATATAAAAAAGCATGGCTTTGTTGAGCCTCAGGTAATTGATGAGCGTATTGATGTAAAACAAGATCTGGATTATGCCGGAGATAAAGTCGAGGAGATTAAGAGGCTTATTGAAAAGGCTGATGGTCGTGATTGTTGGTTCTTTGGGCATGGGAAAAATTTCCAGACTTTTTTTGCTGATCTTTTTGGGATTAAGTCAATTTTCGCTTACGCGGAAACCCGCAGTGTTTATAAAACAAGAAATGAGCAAAATGAAGTATCATTGTTTACACCTCCTTATGTCTTGCAAGTTAATCAGGAGACAGGCGCAATTGAAGGAAAATTCACTGCTTCGTTAGGCATCTCTACTACATTAGAACAAACAAAAACAAGCCTAGATTCTTCTAGACCCATTAGTTTACTTGGAGGGCCAATAGTTCAAAATACGCCGCAGGTGGACCCAAGTAGTAAGGAGAGGGCACTACCTTCTTCAGTTTGTGAAATAATGGAAGAACAAGAGGAGAGTGCGAAGCATCGTGCTGGTACAGGCGGTTTAAGCCAGCTAAGTTAACTCGATGTTTGACGTTTTATTTTAAATTTAGCGTAGGCTGAGCTGACAAGCCCAGCAAAACCCAGTTCGCATATTATTTAATTAATTAGGGTATTAAATGCCCTCGAATTGCCGTGTATAGAACTTCTCTTTAATGTTTATTTTAACCCTTGAATCTTACATTTATTACGCATATAGTAGAATTCAAGCCATTTATTGGGAGGGATTATGCCAATAAGATCACTGCAAAAAACTACATCGGACTCTATGAGCGATCATGAGGATTTTGATGACCTAGATGATTTAGATGATTTAGATGATTTAGATGATGAGGAAGTTGATATTTATTATGAGCTTGAGACTGATGTTGACGATCTTGAGCCTTATGTTGGTGAGATGACGGAGTCTGAACTCTTCAAAAAGGAGCGACGTGAACTAATAAGTATTTTAGTTCAAGGAGATGAAGAGGCGCTAAATAATTGGTTAATTAAATCGAACAGATCTTGGAAACAAGAAGATATTATTAGTGATGTTTTATTTCTGGCGTTACAATGTAGTTCATTTCAGTTTCTTTCATTATTATTTGCAAAAGCATTTCGTGAATTAGGTATGGTTCAGGTGGATGACTCACCCATATTTACTAAAGAATTAGATTTGCTGACGTACCATTATAATGCACGTAACTTTAAAATCTCCTTTAATGAATTTATACAAAAAAACCTTTTACCCAATATAGGTCAGCTGGCTATTCAAGAAGAATGGATAAATGTAATTAATATCCCAGAAGAGCTAAAGGTTGAATTTCCTGAGTTGTCTAGCGCTCAGGGTATTGCATTGGTGTTCAATACTATATTTTCCTGGGTGGATGTTGTTTCGTCGCAGGGAAAGCGCTTTGATATGCTAAAGGATAGTGCATTAGATGAGGATGCATCAAGACGTCCATATTGGAGTAGTTTTTTTTGGGGGGCTACTTCTAGGAAAGAGGAAATTAACGGCTATTTTCGCCATCATGATGCAGCCACAGCCCTCGCATTTACTTTTTTTAATGGCGAGCGGACCTCTACTGCTAGCGAGCATTTATTTTTAAAAATTATCCAAGAAATAAAAAAGGATATTAAAAAGGATCTTACGTTAGTAAAAGAACCAGGATATGCCTTAATTGCTTTGTTTAATGAATGCGATCATAAGAATTTATATTTTAGTCATTTCCACGACGCAATGATTGAATCTCGAATCCCAGAAAAAAGGGAACTATTGACTCAAAGTAGTCCCTATTAGCAGCGTAATACGGGATTGATACCTGATTTCGTGTATTGATCCCGTATGGCTACGTTTAAGAGGTTATTCTTTAGATAAAATGAGCTGCTCAATCATTCTTCTCGCTACAGAAGTTAAAACAGGGTTGGTATTTTTATAATAGGGAATAATAATCAGGGCAATTGATAGTGCCCATCCTTGCCCTCGTTTCCACGTATGTTCATCAATGTTCACCAGATGTTTACGAAAAACCGCTCTTGAATGTTCATTAAGTAAACTCCAGGCGACAATCAAATCACAAGCAGGATCTCCAAGACCAACATCTGCAAAATCAATCACAGCACTCAATCTATTATTTTGAATTAATATATTTCCCGGTAAGAGATCACCATGCATCCAAACGGGTGGCTTATTCCACTTTGGGGTATTGGCTAACTGTTCCCATAAAGAAGCTAATGGTTTCGTATCCATATCATCTTCTAAAGCGTGTATCGCTTCTGTTGTTTCCTTATTTTGTTCTTTTAATGGCACACCGCGACGTGATAAAGGCCCCATTTTAGGGAGCTCAATGCGATGTAATTCATTTAAAAAATAAGCTAAATCAACAGCCAGTTCTTCGTATTCATTTTCTTTTTCAAACGCAGGGTTATGTCCATCATTCCACTTGGTGATGCTCCAAGGCCAAGGGTATGTTTCATTAGGCTCACCTTTGAATATTGGTTCAGATACAGGAGTTTTTAAATGTTGGGCGAGTTGAGGAAGCCAAAGCCATTCTTTATTAATCCCATTGGTGACACTACTTGGTGACCATTCAATTCGCGGAATGCGAACCACGTATTGGTCACCTAAACGAAATAAGGCATTATCAGTACCGCTTGAGCGAATAGGCTGAAGCTTGAGCTCCGCCCATTGAGGATATTGCTTTTTTAGCAGGGACCTAACGAGTTCTAAGGTAATTTCTTGTTCGTTTTCATGCATTTTTGCCATATTTATCTATGCACCATCCTCAAGTTTATTTATTTTATTTTAATCTTTTGCCCTGATTAAATAAAATTTGTTTTGCTTCCTCGGATATAACTTGGTCAACGTTAATGTCTTTTTCTAGGTCGTATGCACGCTGAACGGCGGGGCGTTCTTGGACTTTTAAAAACCATCTTTTTAACGAAGGAAAGTCATTTAAATCTTGTTGCTGTTTTTCATGAGGAACAATCCACGGATAGCAAGCCATATCAGCGATTGAGTATTCATTTCCTATAAACTCACGGTCTGCTAAATGCTTATTCAAAACACCGTATAATCTGGCTGTTTCTCTGACATAGCGTTCCGCGGCATAAGGTACATCTTTGACGTAAATATTGAAATGATGATTTTGCCCAGCCATAGGACCTAATCCTGCAACTTGCCAAAATAGCCATTGCAATACTTCATAACGATCGTGCAAGTTAGCCGGTAAAAAGTTTTCTGTTTTTTCAGCCAAATAAAGTAAAATGGCGCCTGATTCAAATATAGATATAGGCTTCTCAGAGTCTTTAGGATCGTGATCCACTAATGCTGGCATTCGATTATTCGGTGATATTCTCAAAAAGTCTTCAGCGAATTGCTCTCCCTTAGAAATATTTATTGGGATAAGGTTATAGGGCAAATCAGCTTCTTCTAAAAAGATAGTAATTTTATGTCCATTTGGCGTAGGCCAGTAATAAAGATCTATCATGATGTTTTAGTCCTTTAATTTGCTTATATTACTGTTGAATTTATTATAGTACGTACAATAGTTCGAAATGTTAAATTAATTCTAGGCATGCACGCTATTTTCGTTGGCGGTAAACGATGAAGCCAATTACTCTGAGTTGAATCCTTCATCACTAATAAACTCCCATGCTGTAGGGTTTTTGAAACAATTTCATGCGTTTTCTTATGCTTAAATGAAAATTTACGTTCTGCACCAAAACTAAGAGAGCCTATCGCACCATTTTGCTTTAAATCTTTTTCTGCATCACTATGCCAAGCCATACCTTCGCTGCCATCATGATATAAATTAAGGAGGCATGAGTTATAGGTTTCTCCACTTTCTTTTTCTACGATTATTTTTAGTTCGTTGAGAATGGGAAGCCATGGCTCCGCTGTTTTAGTTATTTTGGAATAAGTATAGGAAAAGGGTTGGTCGGCATACCATGCTACTTTGCGTTTAGTAATTATTTTTTTCCCATAAATAATTGCCTCATCATTTTTCCATTGAATGGTTTGTATCAAGGCATCATAAAAAGCATCAGCCATCTGTTGGGTCATAATAGGGCCATAATAATGCGCGGTACCTTCATAGGGGAGTAAATTATGTAGTTCCCCGTTTATTTGTTCGATAAGATCCACTTAATTCACCTTAAACAACTACAATTCAATTTTAGCTGCTTCCCACCCTATAATTGCTTTTTTCTTGGTTTCCCCCCAAAGATACCCACTTATTTTGCCACTTCTTTGAATTACGCGGTGGCAAGGAATAAGAAAGGCGACCGGGTTGCTTCCAATCGCAGAGCCTACCGCGCGTGATGACTTGGGATTTCCTATATCTTGTGCAATATCGCCATAAGTAACCAAAGTCCCCAGAGGGATTTTTAAAAGACTTTCCCAAACTTTTAATTGAAAGGGCGTTCCGGCCAAATGGAGTTTAATTTTATTAAGATTGTTCCAATCTTTTTGAAATATAAGTAGGGCATCTTGCTGAAATTTATCAGTAATTTGATGATATTCTGCATTGGGAAAGTGTTTCTTTAAATCGAGTACCGCTTGGTTTTCATCTTCCTCAAAAGACATAGCACATACTCCCTTGGAAGTAGATGCTACAATAATCTTTCCAAACGGGCTTTCAGCAAAGCAATAATTAATTGCTAAACCGGCCCCTCCACTTTTAAATTCTCTAGGAGTCATGCCTTCAATATTCACAAATAAATCGTGCAAACGACTGCAACTGGATAACCCCGTTTCATAAGTGACGTCGAGTAATGGCATACGATTTTTTAATAAGCCTTTGGCATAATTAAGGCTAATGTATTGCATAAATTTTTTGGGGCTAACTCCTGCCCATTCGCTAAATATGCGTTGAAAATGAGAGGGGCTGACGTGAATTGCTTTAGCAATCTCATCTAATGAGGGCTGCGCCTTAAAATGCTCATTAATATACTGTATGGCTGTTTCCACTCGCTCATAGTTGCTTTGTTTATGCTCTATCATGTTCTTCTACTCCTGGGCTCTTTTTGATTCGTCTGTACAGAGCCATATAGTCTTTTAGTTAATGATAGGTTTTGAGGATGGTTTATTCTATCCATTTCTTGCGAAATACCGTAAAAAGTACGGTATTTTTATTTTCTCAGGCATAATAAAATGAGCAAAAATTAAACAAATCGGCTGCCTTTAAAGGCATGCCTCCTTGGAATAACCGAGAATATAATTTCACACATTAATAGTATTTAATTTTTGGGGGTATTGTTTTGGAAATTTTACAACAAATTAGAAGCGATGCTAATTTTTTGAAGAGGTTAATTGCTTCATTAAGTGGTGGTGGGTTAACGCAACCAGCAATGGACTTCCTCTAACAGGGGAAGAATTAGAGAAAGTACTGGCAGCAGCCAGGGCAGAAAATCGTATCTTGAAAAGCGTAATCAAACAATCAGTCTGATACAAAATCCAGCACATCTTAATCCCGTAAAAAACACGGGTACTTTAAATTCCTAAGGAGTAATAAAATGCCAATAATGTGAATTATTAATCAAAAAAAACTGTATTGTAGTTCATTAATCAATGAATTATAGTGCGGCCGTCTAATGTTAATGTGTTTATAGGATACAAAATGTTTGAAAAAAATGACCCAAGTTTAAAAAAGCCAACTTCACCTCAGCCTCAAGATATATCTTCATTAGAACCTACCACGTTAAGAACACTACGGAATGCGCTGCTGTGGGTGGTGCCTGCTACTGTCGCAATAGATTTAGGAGAAATGATCGAGGGCAATGCTTCAGATCAAGGCGTTTTCAAAGAGTTCATTGAGGAAGTACAAAATGGATTAATAGTTAAAGTAGGCTCCTCTGAGTTGTTTGGTAAATTAATCGCTCGTTATGTTACGGAAATCCTCCGTAATAGTCCGTCTGCGGGAGAGTTAGTAGAATTTGCGGATCAAAATAAATTTGATTTAACGCAAGCTTATAGTGCTAATAATTTAAGCCAGGAAACGAAAGAGACTTATAAACAACGTGTTTTTCAACGTTTTATGTCTAAAATTGGCCCTCATGGATTGAAGTTCATTCAAACAATGCAAGCCCAAGATCCGAATGGTTGGATTGCGAAAATTATTACTAAAGCCCAATCTGATCTGCCTGCACCTACAATAGCAGAATTCGAACTTTTACTAAAAAAGGCATTTAAAAAGCAAGGCTCACTGGATTATGTAAATAACTTCTCTAAATATTTTGTAGTGAAAAAAATCCTTGGTGCCGGAACGGTAGGAATTGCAGCGCTAATTGAATACAAGTCTTCCGATTCAGCAGAACCTAAACAGTATGTCGCTAAAATCATTCGTGAAGGCTCTCTTGACGCTTTTCGTAATGACTTCATGTGTTTTTCGAAAGCAGCTGATTCGCTGTTAGCGCGGGGAGAAATTCCTCCAATGGTGGCGGAATCCTTTCGGGAATATAACAACGAGTTGTACGAAAGAGAACGGCTGGAGAGTAATCCCAATTTAGAAATGTGTCATCTAAGCCAGAGTTCTTATGAAAAAAAGGGTGTTTGTACGACAGTAAAAGGCTATTTGCCTTTAGCAGGTAAAGCCCATGGCGTTGTATTTATGGAAAAGGCAATTGGTATTGAATTCGGTAAATATTTACAAATTATTCATAACTCTTTAGCCCATGCCACCACCGAAGCAGAGAAGGCGGAATATTTAGAAAAAATCGCAACGCTTAGAAAGCTCTATGCAGAACTAGCGCTTCTTCATTTTAGTAGAGAGCTGGATAATCAATCGGTGCATGCCGATCTACATCCAGGAAATCTGTTCTTTGATGAGGCAAGCAACATGTTATCGATACTCGATCTGGGATCGATGGTACATCCTTTAGACCCAGCAGAACATCTCAAACTACATCGTTTTTTATTTGCTTTAAATCTTTCCTTAGGAACTGCAGACAGTAATTTTTTACGTCTTTACTATCAAGATGAAGTAAAAACAAATCAGAAATTGGCAATGGATCAGATCGAGCCCATGCTCGCAAGTTTTCAAGAAATGCTCGATACGCTCAGAGTTGAAAGTGCTGATAAAAATATGATTGATGTCGATGATGCCGCTGCCCATATGATGAATATCATTAAAGACTCAATACTAACGGTAGGCGTTCATATTGTTCCTTCAGCGCTTTTTATCATGGCAAAGGCGAATACTCCAGTGAATGATACTTTAGATGCGTTACGTCAGAGTCTTAGCTCTTCGTCGTATGAGCAGAGCATTCCTTATGGTCAACGTACACAATTTGCTATTGCACTTAGGGCATCGTTTCAGGCGCAATCGAGAGAAAAATCATTATGGACTCAAGAAATGTGGGATTATTTTTCTTATAGTATTCTGTCTCCAAGAGCAGGATTTTCTCAATTACAATTTGAGAAAAAATTTATTTATGGAATTTTCGGGCTTAATGAAAAAGAGGCAGCAATGGCTGATGTGCTCATTCCTACTGCCGTCATTAGTGCTCCTATTGCTTTATACATGGCAAGTATTTACTTAAAAAAACTAGTAAATACTGTTTCTGTGAAGCTTCCACAAATGATCGATTCATACCATGTGATGCAAAAATTCCAGCAAAGTACACAGGCTGGTGCTCAACAGTTGTCTGAGTTTTTAGCTCGATATAAAGGATATGAGCATCTGAGTAATTGGTTTCATAAGACCGCAAAAGCTTCGGTGCCCCCGCAATTACCTTTAGCTAAAATGACCAAACCAAACTCTATTTTTGCGCAAGTGAAAAATTGGTTTTCTAGTTTATTTAAGGTAGAGGCTAACGCAGTTTTACCGTTTCAAAAGTTAGAGACAAGCTCAGCTTCGTCTTTATCGGTTTTATCTAAAAAAGCACCATACAAAAAACCTGTTGCTCATAAACAGGCTGTTCACAAAAGGGTTGCTACCACTCCGGCTCCAGTGAGTTTACCTAAAGCTGCTCCGATAAAAGTACTTCCCTCAGTGCAGTCTAGTTCTTTGGTTAAAAGTAACTGTAAGTTTTTCTTACGTCATTTACTTCCCGCAGCGATTATGGGGGGGCTGGCTGTCAAAGCTTATGATTACTGGAAAAACAGTGATGAAGCTCCTGGAAAAAAAGGAGTGTTTTCCTGATAAGTGGTTTGAAGGAAGATGCTGTAGAGAACTGCTCCCCCAGTTCTCTTCTTATTGCATTTTAATTTAATACTTACTTAACCTTAATACGATAAAATAACGATTTTTTTAGGTAGTTTTATCACGGTAAATCTGCCAAAAGTTGAGAGTAAACACATGCCCATTATAATTAATCGCAAACTATTTAAAGATAAATTGTCCGACAAAGTAGTTGGTGAAATGATTGAGGAAGTAAAAAAAATACCTGAACCTGAAATAAGTTCAGATGAGATGCTTTCATGTGATAAACAAGAGATTGGCTTATGTTTACAAAGAGAGTCCTTCTACCTCGATCAATTTTATGCTACTAGCGAGATAAAGTATCTAGGCTCAAAAAATGTAATAAGTTGTCTTGTGGCTTACATTCATAGTGAAACCGATCATTTAGTAATTCATTTTGATAATACGAATAATATTGATCTTACTGGTTTAATAAAACGATTCAATTCGAAACAGGGTATTAAGGTAAGCTTGGTAGGCGGCATACCGAGTAAACAATCGGAGCAAACTTTAAATAATATTGTAAAAAATATTTTTGAAGCAGCAAATGCCTTAGCTATTAACATAGAAATAACGCACCAAAAAGTAATTGAGAATAATAAATTTAGTCCAGAGGATAAACCAGCCTTTATATTTAATAAAATTATTGAGAAGGCTGATATCACTTTTCGCCGGCTTTTTGACCGGCCTCTCGATGAACAATATATCTTAGGAAAAAAAGTTAGTGATTTGAGAAATAAATCAGTGGAATGTACTCCTAAGTTGCAATTAATGGCTGCTATGCTTTCTCAAGCCAAAGAAGCATTTGATACTGCAGATAAACATAAAATTTCTATGCTTGATGCTCTATTTAAAAAAGACATCAAGGATGAAAAAGAGTTCCTCGCTATTTTAGATTTAATGTTCAGCAGACAGGGTTTTGAGTTATTAGATTTAGGCTATCAGAAAAACGCTTTATATGGAGACTCTAAACTGCGTGATTTTGTTTTTGATATTAATACCGGAAAAATGTTTATTATTAGTTCTCAAACTAAAACACCCAATGAAGATATTCGAGCAGTAAGTATCTATGATCGTCATCAAACAGCTTCTTACTTACTTTGTTATGATGGCAGTAAAGGCGCTTATTTTATCCCTGACTTAAGTGAAAATTTTGTGAGGGGTTGCCAAAAAATAATGCCTCTATTACACTCTACTACGTTCCTAGACAAGAGCGCCATTTCAACACATTTTGAGATAGTATTGTCTATCCCTGAAACAAACAAGTTAATGAAATTCATAAGGTCTATGAGTGAAAAAAAACCTACGGTTAGTACTTTTTTTACTCCGTCTATAACAAGTACCGCACAAACTTATCAACCTAATGAGGTTAGTAACCAAAATCTTCTTTTGATACAAGAACTAACTGGTATTCCTTTTAAAGGAAGGTTGCGTTATTACCCTGAATATACCGTTGATGCACTAGTCCAATGTGCTACTGAAAAAGAAGCTTTGAAAATTAAAGAAAATCTTGATGAGGTCTTTCTTAATTCTTTAGTTATAAAATATGAAAATGAGTTTGCTGTATGTATCCCCGCGATTAATGTCGGCCATTATGCTCAAGAGATTTACGAGAAGAAAAAATATTTGGGAGTGTGATTGAGTGAGGCTAGGTTTATCAGCTCAGCCTACGTTTGCTGCTACTTCTTTGCATCCAGTGTTACAATGATCTAATCAAACTTTGCTTGGATGTCCATGAAAAAAGTTACTTTGTTTTCTGCGTTTTTAGGAACATTGATTGAGGTCTATGATTTTACAGTGTTCCCTTTACTTATTCCGATATTATCGGAAGTATTTTTTCCTTCTCAGGAAAAAAGTACGGCTATTAATTTTACTATTTTGGCGTATATTGTCAGTTATGTAGTTAAACCTTTGGGAGCCATTGGCTTTGGCTATTTAATCGATCATTTCGGGCGGAAAAACGTATTACTGGTTTCAACCTTATTCATGACTCTAGCTACATCCGCAATTGGTTTGCTCCCTGCGCATATGATGGGTATGTATTATGGCGCAGGCCTTATCATTTGTAGAATAATTCAAGGATTATCCATTTCTGGAGAATATTCTTCGGCTATTATTATGGCAGTAGAGCAAGGGAAAAAATCACCTGCTTTTTCTGGAAGTTTCGCATTTGTTGGCGGTAGTGTCGGGCTGTTATTAGCTAACCTTAGTATTTTTATTCTTCTTTATTTGGTGCCCCATGAGCAAGTTATTCAATATGCTTGGCGTATTCCATTTTTAATTGGTGCATTGAGTTGTGTTATTTTGCTCTTTATCAGGAACAAAATTGATAATTTTATCCCGGGTGAGGTTCAGGTAATCCCAGGTTTTAGCGATCTTATTAAAAATTATAAGAGGGAATTGTTAGGAGTATTTATCGTCACTAATTTATCTGCTTCTGCTTATTATATTACCTTTATTTTTATGCCCACTTTTTTGTCCACTTCATTAAATTTATACTCTCATAAGCAATCGATTCTAATCACATTTATTGCCATTTTAACCTACTTGACTGCTTTACCCTTTGCAGGGATTTTAGCGGATAAATTTGGTGTAATGAGGCAAATAAAGATTGCGTCATTACTTTATTTATCGTTTTCTTATATTGTTTTTGCTGTATTGCCAGGGCTTGATAGTACGTTTTGTATTGTTGCGTTAATTTTTTTCGCTCTCATTCAAGCATTACTCAATGCAGCACTGCCAGCCTTTATGGTCACTCAGTTCCGATTAAGCCAACGTGGTAGGGCGCTTGCTGTCTCTTATAATCTGAGTTTGACTCTATTTGGTGGCGTGATGCCTTCCTTAATTATAACCTCTGAAAACCACTTAAACCCGGGCATTCCGATAAGCATTTGTGCTGTTTTATGTTTGCTCTTTATTTATTCTACTGGGAAAAAATATGGGAATTTACGCAGTGAACTTAGCTATTGATGTGTCATCATGTAGCCGTATTCCGCCGCGCTAATACGGGCTACGTTCACTTACCTTACAAATACTCTAGCCTCGGTAGGTTGAATTCCTATATCGATGAGATAGATCTGCAGCTCAGAGTTTGGTTTTCCAGGGGCTGATGGTGGGAAAAACCGATGTTCCAACGTGGCTAATTTAGTTAAATTGGCGAGTGTATTATAAGCATTTGTATTTGGGGGATCTTGTTTTTCGATGTCTTGACAACGTTCCCAGAAGGTACTTAAAGATTCCTCTTCGTGTAAGGTGCTAAGATTTTTGCTAAAACGTGCTGTTCCTGCTTTGATAAATAGGTGGCGATCAGTGGTAGCGTCTAATAATAGAGAAGCCCAACGCTTAAATTCAGCTTCGTCCTGATAGGCATTATTTAAAAGAGACAAATCTTGATACCAAGAACTGATTCTTTGCATGTTTTCTTCATTTAGTAATCCTGCTGATTCTAGTTTCAGGAGTATCACGAATTGTGAGTGAGGAAAGGAACCTAATTTTTTCCATTCGCCTTGAGGAGCTAATTCTCCTGGCTTAATCAAACCATACTTATGTAAAAGCTCTACTAGATTGACGTTGTTATGAGCATATAACAATTCTTTGGGGAGCTCTTCTGGAGAGGACAACCAATAATTTAACCCGTTCCCTGTTATTAATCGTGCTTCTAATAACCATTTCAATAGCGGTGCATGTTCACTTAATATAGGAATAATGTGATTGTATTTGTTGTAGGTTAGAAAAAAGTCTTCTGGAGTAAGCGTGTATGCGCGAATGGCTTCATATCCAGCAATGACTTTATTGGTTGGAAATTTTTTTTTCCTTAATAACCAATCCACCAATTCTCTAGTAAGCATGTTATGCTCAAACAGGGCATTTACCCCTGTCCAAACCCGAGGATCATTCGCTAGGTGTGCCCAGATGGAATCATAAAGTCGGCTAAGTTCATATAATTTTTCAATCAAAGGTAATTTATCTGGATGTTGATTAAGAATAGAGTAAGCATATCCTTTATTCCAGATATAGGTTGTTGTTTGAGAGATTAAATACCACTTTCTGAAGCTAGTAATTGGGTGAAATAAAAAATTGAACATGTCCGTATTCGAATAAGATCCCTGGCTACCACTATAACATGAGTTATTGTTATGATGAAATCAGTGGTTCTTTAGCCTTGATTATGCCGCGCTGCCGGTCATCAAGCTACTTTCAAATGAATTAACGTGGTTGGGGCAGTGCTCGCTCATTACTTTCATCCATTGTATTTTTTCTGTCCGTGCTATCACTAGGTGCAGCAGATGGTCTTTGAGGCTGCATTTTTTGCGCAAATACTCCTATTGACAGAGCAAGAGATACAGTGGCTACTGTCGTTGTGATGACGGCTGCGGCTAAAGTTATTGGAATCAACGGTGGAAATGCTATTGCCAGTATGCCGACTGCTAATGCTCCAACGCTGATTGTAGCTAGTGCTTCCAGACACTTTAGTTGAAATGATTGGTTATGAGAAAATTGGGCATCAAAATCAATTTCATAATTTCTTCTAATTTCTTTTTGAATCGCATCAATAATTTCGGGCTGTTTAATCCCATTACTATGCAACATGTTAACTAGATTAGATAACAGCTTTATTTTATATTCATAGCTCACATCGACTAATTCGTTATTGTATTCATCAATGTTATTTCTAATTGCTATTGGCAATTCATCATATTTTAATTCGCCTTTTTTGAAGAGAGTTAAATAGTTAATATCTATCGTGTCAAGGGGTTTAGGAACAATACGGGCATTTCTCATTAAGTCTCGAGCTTGTTCATTGAGCGTTGTTATTTTGTCTTGAACTTTAACCATGTAAGCGCTATATAAGGAGGGATCTGTTACACCGAATTTTTCCAGTTCATTGGTGGAGCAAAAGGCGGTGATACCTCCTTGTTCGAGTAAGAAACGAGAATATCCGGAGCAATTATGATATCTACTAAAAAACTTATAATAAGTTTCTTTGGCACCATGGTGGACGATGCTTTCTGGATTTTCAAATTTATGTATGCCATTTTCTATTCCTTTTACACTTAATCCAAATAAGTTTAAATGCTCAAGGTAATCATTATCGTTATCACCCAGTGTAAGTGAATTTCCCACTGGTAGAGTCCATTCTATAATAGGTAATTTACCATATATATGGTCCTCATCTCCACTGCCTAAATCCATGCCCAGCCCTTTTTGAGCTCTTAGTAGATCTACAAAATCTAAAATGAGGTATTTTTTTTCAAGGGCCGTTTTATCTCTTTGTAGTTGTTCTATCAGTGGACATAAGGCTTCATGTGATTCAGCTTTTACTAATGAGCGAGCACGTTTTTCTGAGCCACTTGTTGTATCAACTCCTAATTGCTTTAATATGTTAATTTTATTGGGTAGGGGATCCTCATCATACCCATCTTCCAAATCTTCATCATCATCAAATACCTGATGCACAAGCATTATTTGATACAGGGATTTTAATAGTTCTATCTGATTTTCACGAATATAAAGTGAACAATCCTCCCAAAAATCTTCGATAATTGAAGGGACTTTTTGCTTTTTATTTTCAAACCACGTGTTAATCAGATCTTTAAGAATTTCTGGGGTGTGATTGGAGGTGCATCGTGACTCCGAATCACTATTGTGCGTAAGTGCGCGGAATTTGTCGTTATGAACTAACTTACTGTCTTCATCATACTCAGCAAAAAATTGATCATTTTCATAAGCATGATCGGTTTGCGAAATATTAAGAGCAATGTGATTTGCACTCCAATAATAGACTGTAATACTTTTTAAATAGCTCATGATAAAACAAGGTGTTTTCCTGGTGTTTGGTATTGTACTCAATTAATATTAAGGAAGTATGAACTAATTAGTGGCATGATGATTATAACGAGGGCGATAGTCTGAAACCGTCTACTTTTCAAGCCATTGGTTTATCGCATCTTTAGTTTCATCAATTACTTCGCATAACTGCTTATAAAGTGGTTCCAGAAATTTAGCCTGCCCCGCTTTATGGTACCGTTCGAGGTATTGGCAGGCATGGACTAATTTAACAGCACCACAATAAACTAAGCCTCCCTTCATTTGATGGGTAAGTTTTTCAATAGTTTTCCATTCTCCCGACACATAGGCCATTTTCAGTGCCTTAATATCATTAGGTAGTTCTTGTTCAATCATAAACTTTAACGTCTTATTGAGTAAGGCTGCATCGTTACCCACGCTAGCAAGTGCACTTTTCGTATCTAATAATGGAAATGCATCCAGTTTAAATAATTCTTCTTCAGTCTCTGGCAAATCAAGACCAAGTTTTTTTGTATCTTTTGGGGAGGGGGATTTATCCGGTTGCTTCGTAAGATAAATCGATTTAATTTTTTCTAAAGTGTCTGGATTTAGTGGCTTGGTAAAGGCGTCATTCAATCCTGCTTTAATACATTGCTCTTTTATTTTATTTTCATCATGGCCGGTTAGCCCTATAACCGGGACTGGTGTTCTGTGAAGTTTTTTTTCATACGCTCTTATTTTTTCTGTTAAGTCCAAACCCGATAACCCTGGAAGCCCTAGGTCTGTAATTATTAAATCAAATGGTTCTTTTTTGATTAGCTCAAGGGCGCCTTCTCCATCACTAGCACTGCGGTAACGAAAACCGGCTTGGCTAACCATATTTTCAAGGGTGATCAACGCGATGTGGTTGTCTTCGATAAGCAATAATTTGGGTGCATTTTCGGGCGTTTTATTTTTGGTCTCTGAAAGAGGGGAAGTAGTGTTTAACTTTTCTTTGTTATATTGCGGCGTTTGATTAGGAATACTCTTGCCTGTCTTTATCAAGAGGTCAAAATAAAACGTCGTCCCCAAACCGGGTTTGCTCGTTAATAGAATTTCTCCGCCTAATAAATTGGCATAAGAACTTGCAATGTGTAAACCCAGCCCATGCCCTCTATATAGTCCTTTGCGTGAGGGGGTGCCGCGGAAAAATTTATCAAATACTTTGTCTTGAAGCTCATAAGGAATGCCAATGCCTGTGTCAGCGACAGCAAAGTGAAGTAAAACATGTGTTTTCATTTTCTTGATGAGTTTTACTTCAATTGTAATGTTGCCTACTTGAGTAAACTTAATTGCATTACCAATTAAATTTAATAAAATACGGCGTAGTTTCAGGTGATCGCTTATCAAACAAGGAGGCGTGTTTTCATCGATTTGAGTTTTTAGCTCAATTCCTTTTGTTATCGTAGAGGGACGTACAAGCTGTAAAATTTCTTGAATTACTTGATGTAGCTCAAAAGATTCTTCGTGTAACGTTGCTTCATTTACGCTTTCTGCTGAAACTGTATCCAAGATGACGTTCAACATATTTAGAACTTGTTTGCCACTTTCACCTAGCCATTGAGCGTATTGTTTTTGGTTCGGATCGTCTACTTTGTCTTCCAGTAATTTAGACATTCCAACAACACCAGTTAGAGGTGTTCTAATATCATGACTCATATTGGCTAGAAATTCGGTTTTTAAACGATTTTGTAGCTCGAGCTCTTTATTTTGGCTAAATAATTGTTGCTCAAGCTCTTTTTGTTTCGAGATATCACGCACAGCGGCTAAAGCCAACATACCTTCCTCAGTTTCCAACGGACTTAAACTAATCGCGACAGGGAATTCATGTCCTTTTTTATGCTGCCCATATAACTCTTGGCCGGCACCCATGGGTCTTATTCGTGGCTTAGAAAAATAATTAGTACGATGACCGACATGATTGCCATGAAAACGTTTAGGTATTAAGCATTCCACATATTGGCCAATTAGTTCATTGGGTTTGTACCCAAACAATTGTTCCGTACGATCATTCACTATGACAATTTTCCCTTCATTATTAATAACAACTAAACAGTCGGGGGTGGCTTCCAAAATGGTTTTAAATTTTGCGTCGGCTTTTTTACGGGGGGTGATGTCTCTTATGGCTGCAAGCGCAAAAATACCCTCATCTGTTTTTAATGGACTTAAGCTTATTTCTACAGGAAATTCAGTGCCATCTTTCTTTATGCCAAATAATTCTAAGTCTGCGCCCATCGAGCGCACCTTGTGCGTTACAAAATAATTATCGCGGTGATGTGTGTGTTTGTTGCGATATCGTTCAGGCATTAATAGTTCCACATTTTCGCCCAATAATTCAGAACGCGCATACCCAAATAAACTTTCAGTTTGGCTATTAACTAAAATAATACGGCCCTGATTATTAATAATAATTAAAGCATCTGGCATTGATTCAATGATGCTGGAAAGATGAAGAAAATAAGATAATTGACTGTCCATAGTTCCTCTTGTTGACCTGTTTTTCACTTTGAACAAGTTCGCTTACGACCGATGAATTACAAATGAATAAATTAGAGTCATTTGGAAAGTATAGGATAGATACTTAAAAATTTAAATTTGCCTACCGCTATGAAAGAAATAGCCTGGGGCTCTTGAACGACGTGTCTCTTTTGTTTGTGGATGAATATTTGTTCAAAAATGCCCAGGGACTGGTACTATGATTTGTAATTCTGGTGATGCCCAATAAATGGCCTTATTGTTTCCTAATAGTTTATAGGGCAAAAATATTATTTTTTGATAATCTAATCCCCAGAATTCACCACAATAATCCTCCTCATTGTCACTAATCGAAGTGATGTATATTGGCTTTCCTTCGTGATCTTTAAATTGAGCACAATACTCCTTATTTTTTCCAGGAGGAACTGTAAAGGGAGAATGTTGAAGTTGAATTTTTCCGTCAGCACTCATGACAAATAGACTTCGAGATAAAGCCGAATAGGCATCATAACTCAATTCTGCGATGAGAGGGGAGAATACCAGTATTAACGCTAAAACACTTAATCTTAAGCCAAGATGCAAAGCGGATGTTTTATTGACAATAGATGAGAGAACAAACCATGTAAATGGGAACATTAATAGAATGATAATTATTCCCATTATTTCTTCTACTGCATGCCGCATTTGATTTTTAATCCTCTATGCAAATCGAATTTGTTGTCCCAATTGGTGTGGAATTTATCATAATTTAATCGTGTTGACGAAGTTACTGCTTACGCTTTCTTAATCTTAATGAACGGATGGCGCAATTTAATTACCCGGCTATCATTATTGTTTCCAACAGGAGCTTTTACGAGCCAGCTTTTAGAGTAATCCTGACATTTTTTTAAGAAGAAATTCCTTTTTATATCATGCAAGTAGGAGTAATATAAATTTTTTAGGGCGCATTGGATATTCACTGAGGCAAGATAATGGCGCGCAGCGGACGAATTATTAAGTGGTTTTTACTCGCGATCGTGGTGGTTAGCATTGTACTATTGATATTTCGCTCGTACAGGTCACTCAATGGTCCCTTATTGCAATTGTGGCACACCTTTATTCCTCACGAATTGTCCGCAGAGCAGATCGATAAGACAGACTGGGCCGGCTACCTCGTACAAGAGGACAAGATTATGGAAAGTGTCCGTACCCAGGTCAGCCAGAAAATCCCACCTAACGAACGCGTTTTCACCAATCGTTACTTTGAAGCGAGTCCAATTTATCCGCCAAATTTTACGCATAATTGGAACCGTTCCTATGTCATGGAGCCTGATGGTAAACCGGTCGGTGTCGTGGTGTTGCTTCATGGGCTTACCGATTCTCCTTACACGCTTCGGCATGTAGCGAAACATTATCGTGATCACGGTTTTGTTGCCATTGGTATCCGATTGCCTGGTCATGGGAGTGTTCCGGCTGGTTTGACCGTCGCGCGTTGGGAAGATTGGATGGCGGCGACACGTTTGGCCGTGCGTGAGGCGCGTAGACGGGTTCCCGCACCCGCGCCGTTCCATCTTATTGGATTCTCAAATGGAGGGGCACTGGCGATGAAGTATTCGTTGGATGCACTCGAGGAGCCTTCTCTGTTGCGCCCCGACCGTATTATAATGTTCACGCCAATGATAGGTATCACGCGCTTTGCTCGTTTTGCCGGGTTTGCAGGCTTGCCCGCTATATTACCCCCTTTTGCAAAGGCGGCCTGGCTGAGCGTTATACCTGAATTCAATCCATTCAAATACAACTCTTTTCCGGTAAACGGTGCGCGCCAATCGTTTCGGTTGACCGACGCGCTACAAGCACAGATCCAACGTCTTTCACGGGAGTCACGGTTTAGCGAGTTACCGCCAGTTCTTACTTTTCAGCCGGTTATCGATTTCACGGTCAGTACGCAGGCAATTCTGTTAGCCCTTTATGCCTTTCTACCTGACAATGGAAGCGAGATTGTGCTATTTGATGTAAATCGTACATTTAAGTTTTTCCCCATGCTGCGTAAATCATCTTATGTTGCGGTCGAACAACTTACGCCAACAACCCCCCAAACTTTCCGTTTTACGGTTATCACCAATGCAGACGATGGCAATGATCTGGCGATCGAGCGTAGCATGGCCCCTGGGCAGCTAAAGGCTGGGGTTCGCTCGCTAAATCTGCCTTATCCTCCGGGGATCTTCTCCCTTTCGCATCTCTCAGTTCCTATTCCTATGGACGATCCACTTTATGGAATAAAGCCTGACCCAAAAACCAAAGACGAATATGGCTACAATCTGGGGGCGATGGATGTACGCGGTGAGCGAGGGGTATTGATTGTTGATCAGGATTTTCTAACTCGGTTGTCATCCAATCCATTCTTTCCCTATTTGCTAAGTCGAATCGATGGGGAGATCAATCATCCTTCAGGCCCATCTGGGAAAAATATCCCGACACCACCCTCATCAGGTTTATCGGTGCGTCTCAAAGCCTTACTGTCTACATTTGATCGAGGCAACAGAGAATCTGAGCCATATGAAGGTCCCTAGAGCTATACGTTATACACGATAGGGAGGGGTTGTTTATAAATGGTAAACTTCCTCTAACCATAGAAGGAGGAGTTCGTCTGGTTTCTTTGTTTTAATATTCTGTTGGTTTTTTCTTTTCCACTTCATCAATTTACCATTTTTGAGCCATTCAAAAATTTGTGGATGAATGTAACTCGTTTTGCAAATAGAGGGGGTATGTCCGAGTAATGCTGCAACTTCGAGCATACTATGTTTAATATGGGTTATTTTTAAATTTTTTATTTCTAATAATGAAATAGCACGAACAAAAAATTCTCTTGTGGCAATCCATGTTCTGAAATCTTTTGCTGTAAAAGGATGCTGTGTGACTCGCTGCAAATATTCATTAACATCTTGCGAAGTAATTACTGCTATATGTTGTTGCTCATTATAATATTTAAAAATTTCATATCCTGGAATATGGTTACACTGTTTTAAAATTTGAATAAGATTTTTTTCTGTTACTTCAAAGTTCCAAGGGTGCTTATTTTTTCCTAAAAATTCAAATGAAACCGCATTTTTTTTGTGTCGCATATGTTTTTTTCTAAGTGTAGTAATACCATAGGTTTTATTTTGCTTAGCATAAGCACTATTTCCTATCCTTACTGAGTAATTATCTATTAAAAATAGAACCGCACAAATGATCTGACTCTTATCAAGAGTAGGGGGGCTACTTATCTCTTCATTGATTTTTTCTCTTAATGTAGAAAGAGAATAGCCAAAATCCAATAATGATTTAAATTTTTGCTCTTGTCTTCTTTGTACCCATGAAGCATGGTAAATGTACTGTTTTCTATTTTTATTGTCTCGTCCTACCGCTTGAATGTGTCCTTTCTCATTAGAACATATCCATACATGTGTATAGGCTGGAGGAATGGCAAGTAATTTGATACGTTCTAACACCTTGGAATCGGTTATTCTTTTTCCTTTCGAATCGAAGTAAACAAAGTTCTTCCCTTGTTTTTTGCGTTGAATTCCAGGGGTCTGTTTTACGTACACAAAGCAGCTATTTTTATTCATCTAGCCTTTTCTCATAAAAGAAATCGGAACTATTAAATAATCAGAATTAACGTTCACTTCACAGATATTTTAAGTTGAGGATTCTTTTCAACTATATAATTTTTTCCTCACTATTTTGTGTGGTAAAAGTCGCGCAGTAGATGAAAAATTCTCCTACGCACTCTGATCTCAGTTGATAAAGTATATTTTAGACTATAATAATAGTGTAGTTATATACTAGGAATTCGAATGTTTTATCATCTTCTTTTATCCTATTTTCGTCTTAAATTGATTCGAATGCTTTTTGCAAAGCTTATGAGGCATTCGAAAGTAAAAAACTCTAATCTAATTATGAGTTTTTTAAGTATTCTTGAGCTATTTGTCTCTCAGATAGGCCATAAAAAGATGCGAACAAAGTGATCTAAGAGAGCATTAGTTGAGTGTTTTTTTATGGAGGTCCTCGAGACTATGCTTTGGTTGTGATGGCCGCTTCACTCAATTTTCCTCATTTTAAATGTCCCTTAATTAAAGAATTCGTTGAGAAGCCAGTGGATGGGTTCGTTCTTTATATGTATGATTATATTGGTGATTTTGCGTGGCTATTTTTTGATCATGGATTATTGTAATATGTGCAAGAAATTTTCTCAGAGGAAATAAAAGGCTCTGTCGAAAATAGAAAATCTAAAATATACTGTCGCCCTAAAAAATCACTATGAGATTGAATAATGATCATTTTTAAAGGGCGTCACTTTCCTAAAGATCTCATATTGATGGCGGTAAGATGGAAGCTTGCTTATCCACTGAGTTACCGAAATATTGAGGAATTAATGGAAGAACGTGGTGCTGATGTAGATCACTCAACGGTTCAAAAATGGGTCGTTCATTATGCACCACAATTAGAGGAATCATTCAGAAAAAGGAAAAAGCCCGTTGGCAGTAGCTGGAGGATGGATGAAACGTATATCAAGGTCAATGGCAAATGGGTTTACCTTTATCGTGCAGTAGATAAAGAAGGGAACACCATTGATTTTATGTTGTCAGAAACTCGAGACCGACCTGCTGTATTGAAGTTTTTTATAAAAGCAATTAGCACCAGTGGATTACCAAAGAAGGTGAATATAGATAAATCAGGCTCTAATACTGCAGCGTTGGAACGTATCAATAACCTGTTATTTATCTATGGAATTTGGCATTTGTTAATTGAAGTAAGGCGTATAAAATATCTAAATAACATGGTGGAGCAGGATCATCGCGGCATTAAAAATGTTACAAAATTTACACTCGGGTTTAAATCATTTAAAGCGGCAGAAGCAACAATTTCGGGAATTGAGTTGCATCGGATGCTAAAGAAAGGACAGATGAAAAATGCAGGAGATACCCCTCCCTGGAAACAGTTTTACGAGTTAGCAGCATAACTACGTCCAGAATATGGCTCTCTTCAATTACACGAAAAATTTTCGACAGAGCCAAAAAATATGCCTGAATTGTCAGTACATAAAAAACAGTATGTAATTATTAACATATGGACGTCTGATCGCAACAAGGCTCTTCCAGGGGCCAATGTAGGGCATATATCATTTACGACATCAAGAGGCCATGGCAGTTTATGGCCTGGAGGTGCGCAGGTAGCTGTGCCCTATAAAAGGAACGCGTTGAAACAGGAACGGGTTAAGTTTTTTGCTAGCGCACCTGATTATGTAGATGATTATGAACAAGATTGCATGCGTGAAACGATTAGTGAAAGTGGTGCATATGAGTTTTGTTTGCTGGGATATGAACTTTGTTGGCTAGAAGAAGGAGCACAAATAGAGGAAAACAAAATCTACATAAAGTTGATAAATGCTTATACTCCTTCCTTAATGCAAAAAAATGCGGGTTTGGTTAACGGTTCATTATATTTTGCTCTATTAGAGGATGGTTCTCTTTCCTATACAGCGATAACTCCGTCTAATCAAAAAATTGTGGGTAGCTTAGATAAAGAGACTATAGAAAGTATTAGCCCAGAGCTTGCTTTATTAGAAGCTCCTTTAAATGAAATTCAATTAGAACAGATTAACGTATTTTATCCTGAAATAGTTGAGAAGATGCCAGAGGCCCACCAAGAATTGATTGCACATTTATATATTCAATACACCGTAAAAGCCCCATCTGGAGAAGTTGTAAACGCTACTATCCAAGATGATATTCAGCTGAAGAGTGGCCGCACATTGGTAGATGTTTTAAATGAGCGGGTTGATGTAAATGAGATGCAAACCTTTCTTCCTTATATGCTAGAGATTACCTCCAAAAGAGGGCATACACGCACGGAGCTTCAGGAGCCTGTAATCGAATCAAGAAAAATCTATTTTGATCTTACGGAAGAGGGCTCTCTCCTTTATGCTGTGAAATCATCTAAAGAGACGGTAAGAGGATGTATTGATAAAAGCGAGTTAATAAAAATTAATCAACAACTCGCTAATTTAACAGCGCCATTAACACTGGGTCAATTAGCTTTGTTAGAACGTTTTACACCAGAAATACTAAATCTTACTGCTCAAAAAGGGCATACTAAAGAAGTACGATTCCGACCGGCTTATCGTGGCATGCCTTTGTTACCTGGAGAAGTGTTCTATCGGTTCGATAGTGTAGATAATACCTACCATTCAGTGACTGAAGTTCCGCCACATTATCCTCCTCAATATAGTTTTTTTGCGGTTAAGTTGCTGCATGCTAATTTTCGAGTGGTTTTATACTCATTAAATGTTGAAAAGGTTAATGAAGAGTTTGAAGCGCTACAGCGACCCGGAGCCGTCATAGGTTGGGTTATGCAGGGGTCTAACTTATTCACCCGTAATGATTATGTTGACGCTGCCGAAAGCTGTGCTTCTTTAGCATTTCGTTGTTTAAAGGCAGGTGGCTTTTATTCAATATTACAATCCAAGACTTCATCTCAAACCTCAAGTATAGTTACGCCTGATGATTTGCTACGACAGGTAGTTGCATATAAAGAGAAGGAGCTAAAGTCCTGTTCAGAGAGCTACTCATGGGAAACTAATGGTGTAGATATATCTTCATTTGAAAATGCTAAAGTTGCATATGGAAATAAAGGGCTAAACGCAAATGCGGAGGATGATATTCTTCCATCACTTATGCCAACTATACCGAGGTGTAATATACAGTAACTATTTATCAATACACATGGTCATACTATTTTGACTATGTGTTTAAATATTGGTAAAATTGATTGCAAATATACGCTTATTAAGCATTATTTAGGAGTAGATTCAATGTCACAAATAAGCCATAAACAAGCAAGAAACATGCTTCGCCAAGCGTGTGCACGTTATGTCAGTCATAAAAAAGAACAGTTGAATGCACTAGTTGCAGTGAGCACAATTTCTCCGAAATTCACTTTTTTTGAAGAAGCGATTGGCAAATATGCCCCTACGCCTGGTTTTAATGATTGGATTCAATGTAACTATTATTCCATTTTGAAGTATGTTTTTCGCCTTTCTGATACCCACTCTTTTACAGAATATCTCCATAATGAATTGTATATTAAACCAAAGGAGGAGGAAGCTCAGCGCTTTCCGCAATTAAAACTATCTCAGTCCGGAGTGAAGGTTTTCGATCAACATGATCCTGCTATAGTTTTATATAATTTGAGATTGTTGACTCAGCTTGTAGATTTTATTATGAATGACAACGACTCTAATTGGGCTACTTTAAAGACAGATGGAAATTATCAGGGTAGTGATTATGCTTATTCTGACGATGCCCCCCTTTCTTTGAAAATAGATAAAACCATACAACAATTAAGAGAGCAAGTTTCTCTTATTTCTTCATTGCCAAAGTATAAGTCAGAATTTTATATAGAATGCATTGATTACCGTTTAAATGAATTAACATCTGGATTGAATAGTTATCTTAAAGAGATTGCAGTGCAGGAATTAAGCGATATTTTAAATAATGACTCGTTAAGTGATGAAGAAGCAGTAAATAGTGTTGAATTTCAACTGAAGAATCATTCTACCTTAGTTCTTCTAAATAAAAATAACCAATCTACCTCTGAACAAAACTTAAAATTGTTATCGGTAATTGCCGTTTTAATCGGTGTAGGCATATTTACTACCTTAGCGTTAGTGGCAAAAAGGTTATATGACACAGGTGGTAGCAGTATTAACTTTTTTAAACCGCTGGCAACAAACTTGTGTGAAGATTTAGAACATATTACACAAAGTACAAAGCCAACCTTTTAACATCGAACTGATTAAATGACGGTTTTGTACCGTATTTATTATTTGTTGTGGTAATTAATGTATGAGAAAAATAACTAAAAAGTTTTCGTTTTTTAGAGCTTTAAATCCGGCATCATGTAATTCAGGGATTATTTATCGTTTTGGTGGTGATGACCCTTGCTTGGGAAAGGAAATGATTGATTCTTTCGTTTCCGAAAATATTTATAAAGCCTGGAATCGTAATTTAGATTTTGTCTCAGCACTTTTCGCTACCTATGATATTCTCATGGGTGACCATTATGATTTATATTTTCATGGCCAAAATGATTGTCGTGGCGGGGCAAAAGGAGCATTGGATTATTTTATTTTCCCTCTAGTTGCTCGGAAATTAATCTCTGATTTTTATTTGGAAACGAACATCAGAGTATCAATTTCTAATGTATTAGCTTGGTCTATAGCTGTGCCCTTAGAAGTTGCCCGTTTTAGTGCTGCGGTAGGGTTAGCATTACTTCTTGCACCTGTTATTGCTTTAGTTCATCTTCTCAAGGGTTGTTTTTATGGAAATATAAATGAAGTACAACAAAATGTAGTCACTGAGAGTGATGTAGCTCAAGAAGAGAAGATATCGAGTCAAACAGCCGAGGAACCTCAAAAGGGCTATGTACGAAGATTAAGTTCACATGTTTTGTTTCTACGTAAACACCAAGAGCTACTACGTAAGCTGCATGAACGTAAGAAGCACTCTACAGTTAATCCAGATGAAATTAGCTCGTTGCCTGAAGCTCCTGATACTTCCGTGGATGATGGAAGAAGTGCTTTACCTCATAATTGTTAAATTAAAATAATTAATGCCTTGAATCTCTCTGCTACTTATAGTCTCACCAAGTTTCTTTTATATTGGAGCAGAGAAAGGGGCAAGATACAGATATTATATTTAAGCAAGAAGAGGTAGATGCGAATAATCAGATAATTCAGTCGCAAAGAAGTTGAAATTGAGTTTGCTCATAAATTTTAGCAAGAAAAAATTGTTTATGGCTTATTTATGAAAAAGCTACTTGTTTTTGTAGTAAATTATTAGGCTTGTGAATTTGCACTTACGTCTACAATTAAATTTATTATCACACATTCAATTTGCACTCTGGGTGTACTCTGAAAATAATTTTTTTGGGTTTTTGTAACTCATTGATTTAAATGGCGTCCCGGAGAGATAGGATTTGAACCTCCTATTTGCCCCTTAGGAGGGGATTTAATAAGAATCATAGTAAATCACTATGTGCTTGACAGGGAATGGTCACCTATAAAAATATAAAACCAATGCATCATTTTTGAAGACACGGCGTCGGATAAATATTCTTTTCCATTGAGAACTTGATTTAAACAGAAAGGAGGTACTTCTAATAACTCGGATAATTCCTTTAAATCATATTTGCTATAGGTTAATAAAAATTCTAAAATAATTTTTTGCGCAGATTTTTTGCAATTAAAACGAATATCAAACTCTGACTCCCAAACTTCTGCTAGACATCCCATGTCACAAACTCCAAAGCTTATTCAATCCATAAAATGAAATGTTAGTTAAGCACAGAGGGTCAGAGAATAAAATTACGTTTTTTGCTTGTAAAATGATCGGGGTAAAATGTAATTTTGTTTTAATCACGAGCATATTGGGGCGCAATTATTTCTATTGATGTAATAATTCAGGTGATGTCGAATTGTTCTTTTCTGGCACTTCGTTCATGAATAAGCGTAATTTTCCTCCAATTAAATACAAAAATAGTGCACCTGCTAATGCCCAAACTCCTAACTCATTAAAAACGTAATAATAATCTAAATTACTTAACAAAGGATTTGATGATTCAGATTTAATCATTGAATTGGAGAAATAATGTGATATGGATGCAGAGACACCAGAAACAAGCATCCAGCTTCCCATTAAAAGCCCTTGTAAATGGCTAGGAGCTATACGCCCAATCATTGCATAGCCCACTGGCCCTATAAATAATTCTGCTATTGCTTGCGTTACAAAATGCAAAATAATCCAGTTAAAAGCGGTATAACCGGCTTCATTAGCAAAATGAATCCCACAGGATAAAGAAATGAATGACACTGTTAAGAGAAGAAATGCCCAAATAAACTGAGTAGAAACAGAAAACGTATAACCTTTATTCTGTAGTTTACTAATTAATAAAGCAAGCAATGGGCTGCCAATAATAATAACAGCCGAGTTAATATTTAGAATCCATTGCGTAGGAATATCAAATCCTAAAAACTGTTTATCAACATTATTCTTAATAAATAAGGTGACACCCATGGGACCCGTATAATAAATCATCCAAAATACAATGGAGGTAACAGTTAAAATTAAATAGGCAGTAAGTTTTTGCTTGTCTGCGAGTATTTTTTGATTTTTTCTCACAAATAAAATAATGAAGAACATTAGTATACTAATCGCTATAACTAAGCCATTACTGAAATCAGGTAACTTAAAGCACATATTCAAAACAGGTATAAGAAGTACTACGAATAAAACTCCTCCGACACCTTTTATTTTTTGTTTCTGCGCAGGGGCTAAGGTTAGAGGGGTATTTATATCATTGATGTTTTTCCAGCAATAGATAACAAGTAATGAGGTAATTATGTTAGTCGCTATACAGGCATAAAAAATAACTTCGTAGTGATTTGATGCGTCATAAAAGCCACTGCAAATAAAACCAGCCCAAAAGCCTATGTTCATAGTTGAATAGCTTATGAAAAAAGCTTTGTCGCGTCTTGGATCGTAAGATGAAAAACGTTGGGTGAGAATGGTATTATAACAAGTTGTATTTAATCCGCAGCCGATTAAAAACAAACTTAATCCAAGGTAAAGTGAGGTGGACTCAGGAGCTATTAAGCATAGTATTCCGAAGGTTTGCAAGATAGTAGTGAATAGAAAAAGTGATCGGTTACTTAACCAATTACCGCCTATTAACCCGCCAAATAGATGCAAAACAAAATTAAATGCTAAAAATAAACCAACAATGCTGTTAGATAGGTGGCTTGATAAACCTAGTTGGTTAGTGATGTATAGAGACAATGAGGAGTAAAGCACTGCAAATGAGAATGTGGAAAACATTTGTATTAAATAAAGAGACATTATCCCTTTTGGCATTCTTTGCTCTGTAGTATTCATTCTACCTCCTGTCCGTTAGCCGTGACTCTAACATTAGAATTAGTTAATATTAAGTGTTTTTTAATTTTTGATGAAACAGTGTTCACGAGTGGAACATGTTGTCGGGTGTTTATGGAATGAACAAGATAGAAAAAATTGCATGGGATGAAATCAAACAGGTAGAGACTGTAAATTATTCTGTGTAACTGTCCTGTGTTAAACAAACTCTGTCAACCGCTCTTCGAATTCAATCATAAATCGATTAAGGGCGGGTCTCCAATTTCTAATGGGCATTGTCCATTTTTTAGAGGCATCCATTA
>JARLJR010000065.1 GCA_031291095.1 Legionella sp.
AAAACACTTAAGTTCATAATAAATGATCTTCCACCGGAAGCTCAAAAGGTCTTTCTTGATATTAATATTAAATCGGTTATCCTCGCTCCTATTATGGTCGATGGTAAATATTGGGGATTTATTGGCTTTGATGAATGTACACGAGACAGGGTTTGGACTGATACTGAAGAATCTCTATTAATGGCTATGGCTGCCTCTATGGGCTCTGTTATTAAGAATAATAATTTTAAAGATGAGCTGTTAAAGAAGAATAAGGAATTGGATATCGCTATTATTAAGGCTGAATCTGCCGTAAAAGCTAAAAGTGAATTCCTCGCTCTTATGAGCCATGAAAGTAGAACTCCTATGAACGGAGTTATTGGAATGACGGGACTCCTTCTCGATACACCACTTACTGAATCCCAAAAAGAATTTGTCGAAATTATTAGGATTAGCGGTGATCAGTTATTGGTTGTTATAAATGATATCCTGGATTTCTCTAAAATTGAATCAGATCGCCTCGATCTTGAAAACCAACCCTTCGACCTTAGGGATTGTATTGAGGATTCTCTCGATTTGTTAGCTTCTAAAGCATCTGAAAAAGAACTCGACCTTGCTTATCTGATTGAAAATAATACACCTGTTACTATCAAGAGCGATGTCACTAGGCTGAGACAAATATTAACTAACCTGATTAGTAATGCCATAAAGTTCACTGCAGAAGGCGAAGTCTTCGTTTCTGTCAGCGCAAAACAGATTATTGATGGTAAATATGAAATCCTTTTTATAGTGAAAGATACCGGTATTGGTATTGCCTCTGATAAAATGGGGAAATTATTTCATTCATTCAGTCAGGTGGATACTTCTACTACCAGGATGCATGGCGGAACTGGCCTTGGTTTGGTTATAAGTAAACGCCTCTGCGAAATGATGGGAGGCAAAATTTGGGTTGAAAGCGAGATCGAAAAGGGAACTACTTTTTATTTTACTATCATCGCTGAAGCAGTCCCTTCCCAATCAAAAGTTTATCTCAGGGGAAGTCTGGCAGGTCTTAAGGGGAAGAAGGTACTCGTTGTTGATGATAACCTTACCAACAGGAAAATATTAAATGCCCAGCTTGAAGGCTGGGGATTATTACCCGTTTTATCTGAAAGTCCTCTTACTGCATTGCAATGGTTTATTGATGGAAAAGTTTTCGATCTCTGCATATTTGATTTCCATATGCCGGTTATGGATGGCATGCAATTGGCAAAAGAAGTGCGTAGATTGGAAAATGGAACATCAGTTCCAATATTTATTCTTACTTCCGCAGGAAGAAAGGATGATATTACTGTATATAAGGATTTGAATCTTTCTGGGTATTTGAATAAACCCATAAGACATAACCAGTTATATGATTGTATCGTGAATGCTTTGGGAAGTTCAATTGAACCGAAACAGGATAAACCTGCTAAACAGTTATTGATTGATCCGGCACTTAGTGAAAAAATGCCCCTGAGAATATTGCTTGCTGAAGATAACCTTGTAAATCAGAAAGTAGCTATTAGAATTCTTGAACGGATGGGATACCGGGCTGATGTAGCTGCTAACGGGTATGAGGCTATCGACGCTGTAAGGAAATTTCAATACGATATCGTATTTATGGATATCCTTATGCCTGAAATGGATGGCTATGAAGCTACCAAAATAATACTTGATGAGTTCACTGACGATAAACGGCCAAAGATTATTGCTATGACAGCTAATGCTATGCAGGG
>JARLJR010000066.1 GCA_031291095.1 Legionella sp.
ATGAAGATAATAGTTCGTGTAAAATGGCGCTTACTTGCATCGTACTTCCTCTATGAGTCTTTGGTCGGAATCAATGAGATCACGTTATACGATGCAAGTCCACATTTTTAAAAACGAGTCGATACCTCAGGCCCATGGCCCAACAAAGCATCGAGCCCCTCCAAAACTCCATGTTGGCGCCATGGGCTCAACCTACACCTTATTGCAAAATTTCTTTATCTTAACCTCAAAAAAAACCAATTTGTTAGCATATCCATCAATTATTGCCTATTATTAAACCAATGCTTGCATGAATCCCAAAGTAAACGAGTATCTACTATAGGTCAAAAAATGATAAAGATGTTATTAGCTTCCTTGGCATATATAGTGAAAGTAGTAAGATTAGTCCTTCTATTTTTCGTCCTTTTGTTAGCCATCAGTTTTGGCTCCCACTATATCGATAACCCTGGTCAGTACACAACATTAATGAAAATAACAAGCTGGGTACATCAGGTAAGCCAGCCACTCCTATCCCAAATAAAACTAATAATCCCTTATAAATTTCATGGCATTGATTTTAGTCTTTTGATATTAGGCGCGCTCTTACTGATGTTTGCCAATTTCTGTACTTCATTCAGAGAAAAATGCTTGAGGATCATCAGCAAACAGAAAGAGAAGAAAGCCTATTATGAATGGCGCAATCAAATCAGCCAGGTTGTATCCAAAGAAAAAATGACTGAAATCGATAGTAAATTTGAAGCATTAAGTACAACAAAATCTCGTGATAGAAAGCAGCTTCTTAAGGAATTTGCAGACCTTAAAAGTAAACTCGACAATATGGGCCAACAATTAGCTTTTCTAGCCATTGATGTGGTTGACTCAACGGGTATGAAACGAGACGAAGACAAACATCTTGCCGCCTATGACTTTGATCGTTATAACGCTTTTGTGGACTCATGCCTTAAAGAAAACGGAGTAATAAAGTATACCAAAACACCAGATGGCATCATGAGCTGTTTTCGTACCGTTGATGGAGCAGTCAGCGCTGCCGTATGTCTGCTTGAACGCTTAAAAAACTTTAACCAAAATGAAAAGAAAATAAAACACGACTTTCAAATTCGTTGCGGTATCAACGCCGGTTTTGTTTATGTCGATGAAGAGACGCCTCTTGAACAAATAAGCGACCGAGTTATTGATATTGCCGGTCATATGCAAAAATATGCGAAGCCTAATTGCATTAATATCGCCGCAACAGCGATAGAGCCATTGAAAAATCGCGCAGGCTTTAATGAAACCACCGATGTTATTGATGAGCAAAAAGTATATGAGTGGAAAGAAAATAAGGCATCGTGATAACAAAAATAAATATCCGCATAATTGATCCAAAAGACAATCTAACATACAATTAGAGCATATTGAATACAATTAGGTTCTATGCATATGGCTCATTTTTTTAGCTTCCCTCCAGAGATACTAATAGAAATATATCAAAAAACGCCCCCTAAAGAATTATTTTCTATGTTGGAATCAGGAGACCGCCGTGTTCTAGTAAATAGCGATGCGATCATCAAGGCTTTGTTCATGCAAAAAACCGATACAGCGAAGTCGTATCAGGAAAAAATAATCCAATCCTGGCTTGAATCACGAACTACTTATCCTTTTCCTTTTGCTAAGACCAATTGCATGGAATTCTTTGAAGCCCTAAAGGGACTTGATGTACCCTATCAAATTGCAGGACTCCATGTACTCAATCAATTTCAAGGGTTATCTACAATTGACAACAATGCCCAAATACATAAATTATTGACTCAACTCGTTGAGGATATTTGTCAGGGCTTGACTGGCAAAGAAAAAATGCTCGCATTATTTTCCTCAAAACTGCATGAGACGCACATCAACACCCTTCTTGCTTGGATTCAAAACAATCTAAGCCATAAGGATGCTAGGATACGCGGCAAAGCACTGAAGGCTTTAATCGCTCTGGCACCAGAACTGAATGAGACACACATTGCCCCCTTTAGTGATTTGCTTCGAAAAAATCTGCTCGCTGAAGAATCTGAAGGATATAGAATGCAAGACAGCGATCTACATACAAAAGCGCTAATCGCTCTGATCCCAAAACTAAATCAAGCACAGATCCATGAGCTTCTAGGAAAAACTATGTATAGTAAGGATGGCTCAGTGCGCCACAGTGTGCAACAAGCTTTAATCATTCTGGCACCCAAATTAGATAAAGTACACATAACCAGCTTTTGTGATTGGATTCAAGAAAATTTGAATCATGAAAATGATGCGGCACGCAGCAAAGTAGTACAGTTCTTAATCGCCTTGGCGCCAATACTGAATGAGACACAGATCTCCCGACTTATTGCAAAAATTCAAAACAATCTAAATAATAAAGATACTACGATAATCTACGAAACACTCAAAGCCTTAATCCTCATGGCACCAAAACTGAATGAAACAGATATAACCACTCTTCTTCCCGAAATTCAACACACTATGACTCATGAGCAGCCGATAGTGCGTGACGAAGCGCAACAAGTTGTAATCGCCATGATGCCAAAATTGGATGAAACGAATATCCCCACCTTTCTTACCTGGGTGGAAAACAATTTGAACAGCAGAAATGCATCGCTACGTATAAGCGCACTGAAACTTTTCAATGCTTTAGTGCCAAACCTAAATGAAACACACATTTCCCCCTCTCTTAATACTGCGATTCAAAAAGCTCTGAACGATAAAATTTATTTTGTGCGCGACCAAGCGCTCCTGGCCTCAATCGCTCTAGCACTAAAGCTAAATAAGGCTAACACGATTTCCGCTCTGATTGATGCCATTCAAAACCATCTAAATGGAAATCCGCATCATATGGAATGTGAAGTCCCATTGGTAGCTTTAAAGACTCTGGCGTCAAGGCTGAATGGAGCTTATATTCCCACCACTTTTCTTACCTGGATTCAAAATAAACTGAACCGGGAGAATGATTGGATGAACAATCACATAAACGCGGTATTGATTAATCTAACACCAAATCTAAATGAGGAGCACATCAGCAACTTTCTTATCTGGATTAAAACCAATTTGGATAATGGTAATGCTTGGATGTCTCTCCAGGCACTAAAGGCTTTAACTATTTTAAAGCCAAGGCTAAATGAAACCCATATTATCCCTCTTCTTACATTGATTCAAAGTAAGCTAAACGATGAGGATTCGAGGGTAAAAACCCAGGCAAAGTATTCCTTAATGGTTCTGATGCCAAAATTGAGTGAAATGCACATTACTCTCCCTCTTATTACAGAAATTCAAAACAATCTGAGTCATATGGAGGAGGGGATACGAAAATGCGCACTAGCGACTTTGTGCTCCCTGGCGCCAAAGCTAAATGAGACACTCAGCTCCTCTCTTCTTGACGAGATTCAGGACAAACTAGGAAGCTCCTTAAAACCAGAACCTGCTCTTGGACGTTTCTTAAGTATTGTTTGTGCGCCAACCGATCCACATACCAAACCCATAATAGAAAAATTAGTAGCCATTACCGCCAATTCAACAGAGGAAAGTGACCATGCTCTGAATATTCTTAGAACATGGGGCTTGTCCTGGATGCAAGACATTGAGAAAGGTGAGAATATAGATGAGTGCAAGCTCTTAATTAACTCATTAAGTTTTACAAATTTACAATCATTCCATCTAAACTCTAGCGTTAATACCACGCTTTGTGCATTACAAGAGCAATGGGCCACCAGGCTAAAGGCCGCTCCGGAAGAAAAACAAAAGCTATCGACACAGCCCATTCCAGGGAACTAACTGGCTCAAATAGGGCGCCCTCAGCAAGGCGCCCTG
>JARLJR010000067.1 GCA_031291095.1 Legionella sp.
AAGGCCGCTCCGGAAGAAAAACAAAAGCTATCGACACAGCCCATTCCAGGGAACTAACTGGCTCAAATAGGGCGCCCTCAGCAAGGCGCCCTGCTGGGATTTTGATTGACGCTTAGGTGAGTATCAGCATCACAAAGAACAAAAATAAACTACCTGACAAAATTTCCCGCAAAAGGCTATTTAATATACAATTACCAAATCTTAATAGAGCCAGGTTATTTGCGATATGGATCATTTTTTTAGCTTTCCTCCAGAAATTTTGATAGAAATATATCAAAATCTTCCCCCTAAAAAATTACTTTCCATGCTGGAATCTGGAGACCGCTGTGTTCGAGCAAAGGGCGATGTGGTGATCAGAGCTTTGTTCATGCAAAAAACCGATGCAGCGAAGGCGTATCAGGAAAAAATAATCCAATCATGGCTTGAGTCGCGAACTACTTATCCTTTTCCTTTTGCTCACGCCAAGCATAGGGAGTTCTTTGAGGCCCTAAAAGGGCTTGATGCCTCCTATCAAATTGCAGGTTTGCATGTACTAAATCAGTTTGAAAGATTATCCACAAGTAACCACAACGATTCAATACGTAAATTAATGGATCAACTCGTTGACGATATTTGTCAGGGTATAGCTGGCCAAGAAAAAATGCTCGCATTATTTTCCTCAAAACTGGATGAGAGACACCTCGCCACCCTTCTTACGTGGATCGAGGACAATATGGAGAATGTGAATTATGCAGTGCGCGATCATGCGCAAGCGGCTTTAGTGGCTCTGCTACCAAAACTGAATGAAACTCACATTACTCTCCCTCTTATTAGCGGGATTCAAAGCAATCTGAGTCATCCGAAGGATTCGGTGCGCGACCGCGCACAACAAACTTTAACCGCCCTAACACCAAAGTTGGAAGAGACGCACATTACCCCTCTGCTTACCTGGATTGAAATCGCTTTGAGCTATGCGAATTATTCGGTGAACGACCACGCCCAAAAGGCTTTAAACATCTTGACGCCAAAACTGAATGAGGCACACATTTCCCAGCTTCTTACTTGGGTTCAAGATAATCTAAACCATCAGAATTATGCTATGCGCCACCGTGTACAAAATGCTTTAATCGCCATAGGACCAAAATTGAATGAGACTCACATTACTCGCCCTCTTATTACCGAGATTCAAAGCAATCTGATTCATGAAAATTATTTAGTACGCGACAGCGCACAGGAGGCCTTAATCATCCTGGCGCCAAAACTGAATAAGAAACACCTCTCCTCCTTTCTGACCTGGCTTCAAAACAATCTAAATTATACAGATGATTCGGTGAGTAACCCCGCACAAAAGGCTTTAACCACTCTTGCGCCAAAAATGGATGAGACGCACATCATCTCACTTCTTGAGTGGATTCAAAAACATATAAGTTCCTCAGCACGGATTCAAAAACAGATGAGTTCCTCGGCGTGCATCCAAGTACAGCGGGCTTTAATCATTCTAGCACCGCACCTAAATGAGACACTTATTACTCTCCCCCTTATTAAAGAGATTCAAAACAATTTGGACGATGAGGATTTTTCGGTCTACTACCATACACAACAGGCTTTAACCGCTCTGGTGCCAAAACTGGGTGAGATGCACATCACCCCACTTCTTACTTGGATTCAAGACAAGATAACCAAGGAGAATTCTTCGATGTGCAACCGCGCGCAAAAGGCTTTAATCGCCCTGGCGCCAAGACTGGATGAGACACGCATTCCCTTAGCTCTTACTTGGATTCAAAGCAATCTGAGCCATACGAGTTATTCGGTACGCAACATCGCACAAGAAGCTTTAATCGCTCTGGCGCCTAAACTAGATGAAACACACATTACTCTCCCTCTTATTGCAGGGATTCAAAACAATCTGAACCATACAGATGATTCAGTACGCAACAGCGCACAACAGGCTTTAATCGCTATGGTGCCTAAACTGGATGAAACACACATTACCCTCCCTCTTATTGCAAGAATTCAAAGCAATCTGAACCATACAGATGATTCGGTACGCAACAGCGCACAAGAGGCTTTAATCGCTCTGGCGCCACAACTGAATGAGACCCACATTACGTCCTCTCTTATTACCTGGATCCAAAGCAATCTGAGTCATGCGAGTCCTTCGGTGCGCAACTGCATACAACAGGCTTTAATCATCCTGGCGCCAAAACTGAATGAGAAGCACATCACCACCCTTCTTACAGCGATTCAAAATAATCTGAATGATTGGGATTCTTCGGTGAGCCGCAGCGCACAAGAGGTTTTAATCACTCTGGCACCCAAGCTGAATGAGGAGCATGTTTCCTCACTTCTCACGTGGATTCAAGACCATCTGAATCAGGTGAACTCTATGGTGAGCTCCCGCGCGCACTTATTTTTAATCGCCCTGATGCCTAAACTGAATGAGACGCACACTCCCTCACTTATTACAATGATCGGAAGTAATCTGAGCGATACGGATTTTTCGATGCGCAAAAATGCACAACACGCTTTAATCATTCTGGCGCCAAAACTGAAGGAGACACACATTACTCTCCCTCTTATTGCAGAGATTCAACGCAATCTGAGCCATGTGAATATTTCGGTACGCGACAACGCACAACACGCTTTAATCATTCTGGCGCCTAAACTGAATGAGACGCTCATTACTCCCCCTCTTATTGAAAAGATTCAAAACAATCTGCGCCATGTGGATTCTTCAGTGCGCAACAGCGCACAACAGGCTTTAATTGCTCTAAAGCCAAAACTGGATACGACACACATCACCAGCCTTCTTGTCTGGATTGAAGTCAATCTGGGAGACACACTAAAACCACTCCCTTTTCTTGGCCCCCTATTAAGCATTTTTTGTTTGCCAACCGATCCACATGCCACACCCATAATAAACAAATTAGCGGCCATCATCACTAATTTAACGAATGAACGCAACATGGCTCTTAATATTCTTGGGGAATGGGGAATGTCCTGGATGCAAGAGATTGACGCTGGCCGGAACATAGATGAGTGCAAGAACTTAATTGACTCATTAAGCGTTACCAATTTACAAAAAAACCATCCAAACTCTCTTGTTAATACCACGCTTTGTGCATTACAAGAGCAATGGGCCACCAGGCTAAAGGCCGCTCCGGAAGAAAAACAAAAGCTATCGACACAGCCCATTCCAGGGAACTAACTGGCTCAAATAGGGCGCCCTCAGCAAGGCGCCCTG
>JARLJR010000068.1 GCA_031291095.1 Legionella sp.
ATTAAGCCAACTGGCCAGGTCTTCTTATTTTGGGCGACAAACGAATATTTTATTTCGTTTCTTGAGCAAAGAAGACTGCCGCCTTTTTTAAGATTTCCTTTTCCATTTTCAGGCGTTTATTTTCTTCCTGCTGGCGACGTATCTCTACTTGTTCTGCTGTTAACTTGCCATTTCCTCGAAATGATTGCCCATCCTGTTCTTTGTGTTCTTTTATCCATCGATTTAGTAGCGCTTGAGCAATCCCTAAATTATTTGCTGCTTCTGTTACCCCATAACCTTGCTCTAAAACAAAACTAATTGCATCCAGTTTAAATTCTTTGGGGTATTTCTTTCTTATCGTCATTACTTTCTCCAGTTAAGTGCATTATCTCTTAACTGGGGGGCTCAAATCTATTAAACCACGTCAATCTATAATAAGCTGGTTTGCTGAATCTATTTAATTAGACTTATCAGGAGAGGGACTTATAATACGTCGGTTTTATCGAATTAAAAATATGAACGAGAGTTGCTAAAACTTGGGCAATAAATCAATTAGTTGCTCCAAGTTTCATTAATATATTTAGGGTGCTACTAGATATTCTTTAATAGCTGTAGCCACTTTGGGAGCCGCTTCTACAGCAAAGAATCCTAATCCTACTCCAACACTTCCAATTAAACTCCCTGCAAGAATACCAGTGGCGGTGAATGAAAAATCCTGTTTTTCTTCTTTTTGTTCAGGTGTTTTTTCCGATAGTACAAACATTATATCTATTACAACGCCCAAACAACCTAAAAAAACTGCTCCGGCAGTTGCTGCTCCTGCTCCTATGAGTCCTGCTGTTAAAATTGTATCGGAATTGGCGCCAGCACATGCAGCAGCTCCTGCAGCAACACCCGCATTGATTAGTTCAAATAAAAAGATTTGAGTAAAGTCATTACTTATTTTAGGCATCATATAATACACTCTGTTTATTTATCATCCTTTTATTGTATTTTTTTTTAATAGCTATGTAAACTGGTTTTCAACATTTTTTTGCACCCAGCTCCCTTGGATTCTTACGTAAAAGTAAACTCCTACCATTGATACGGGAGTTCATATTGCTTCTTTTAAGAGCGGAGAATAACGCGTTTCATATGGTATTGCGTAGCAGAAATGCTGAACAGCGCATAAATTTGACTAAAACCAACGAGTTGAATTCGCCTAGTCAATGTAGTCAACGTTAAATATCTGGCGGATATTGGACTTCAAACCCCGAACAAAACTTATTGCTTATTGCTGTGAAATATCTAATCCCTTGATACCTATTAAAAAGGAAATTAATAAAAACACATCGTATTTAATGATCATTTATTTCCTTCAAAGAAAAAGGGTTTAATATTTATAGTTAGAGAAGAGGAAAAATCGTTCAAATTCAAGTTTAAATTTTTCAAAATTCCATTCTTCATCATAACTAAAAGAAGGATGGAATCCTTCGTTAAATGTAACGGCTCGCAATCATAAATTATTCGGCCCGCAAACAGAGCTCTAATTTGACCCGAATTTAATGCGAATATAATTCATCTTTGACCCACTTTAGTTGCCACTATAAAATTAATGACCCACATTAAATGCGAATGAACCCACTTTATTTGCCAATGAGGTTTTCCTACTTTGAACTATTCATTTGACGTCACGATTAATCGTCTAGATGAATACTCTCTTCTTACCCGATATGATGACCCACTAACACAGGATGAAATTAACTTCATTTATTGGCTAATAGAGGCACTATGGGCGTTAGTATGGGTAACTAAGTTAATTAACTTTGACAAAGCTGTTGGTGATGAATTAGCAAGCCTCAGCCCCAACCTTCAGTTCGGTGAAGACGGAGCTAAATATATTAATTGCATGCAGTTAAGATCATACAGCGACCTCTACGAAATGCGCGACCTCTATTATCGATTGTATTGGTGGGTTCATCACCACCAAAATGATATTCCAAATGATTTTTTTGTTAGAATTCTTCTCAGAAGAAAAGCATTAGAATGGGTATTGGACTGCGAAACAGACTGGGATGAAGTTGATTTATCCTGTTGAGTTGAAGCAAATTAAGAATCGTAACAGCCAAAAGTTAGGGCTCGCAAAATAATCTGAGCAAGCCTGAAAGTTTTTGCGAGCACTAACATTCAACCTATTTTACTCAAATAGCAACGTTCTGGCGTTGAAAAAATCAATCACTTCAATAGTGTTTTCATCTAGACGATTAATCGTGACGTCAAATGAATAGTTCAAAGTAGGAAAACCTCATTGGCAACTAAAGTGGGTCAAAGAAGAATTATATTCGCATTAAATTCGGGTCAAATTAGAGCTCTGTTTGCGGGCCGAGTGGTTTATGATTGCGAGCCGTAACATGTAGGTCCCTATATTTCATTGGATAATATGTTGATTAACGTATCCGAATATGGATTGGCTATGAGTTGCTCTTTTTGCATCTTAGACAGTTTTTTAATGTAGCGTTCTATGCGCATCGCTATGGACTTACCCGTTTTAATTTCCCAGTTTTGAGCAATGGCGATGGGTTTAAAGCTGCGCGTATATTTACTGCCTTTACCTGAAAGATGCTCTTGAAAACGTTTTTCAAGATTGTCTGTATACCCTGTGTAATAGCTTTGATTAGCGCAGTGTAAAATATAAACCCAATAAATTTTTTCGGACATGGCTTTTGGAATAGAGTACTAATGTTAGGCTGGTTAACCCATATGATATGCGCGTTGGGCATTATGAATCAAGTTATCAATGGGGCCAGACGCTGGCCCCATTGATCCTGATTCTAGCAGTATAATATTATTAGGCCTGGTTGCTTGCAACTTTAGTGAAGACTCACTCCAGGCTTTTCCGCTATTGTTTGACAACTCGTGGTAAAAAGGCCTAGTTGATCTGCTTCAATAAATGACTCACCATCTTGCGCAAATCGGTCAAACAATATCTTAAAGTGCTTGGGTAACAGGTGTAATTTAACCATGAAGTACACTAATTTTTGCATATGTTCATAATATTTATCCGCTTTTTCTATGAGCGGAGCTTGATGACCGCCTACACTGATATCTTTATTTAATAGTATCTTAAAGCCAACTTTCTCTAATGTATTTTTAATTTCGTCAGGGGTAGGGGTGTCAATGGCACCAATTAACGGTTTGACGCGTTTTAATAAATCACGATGATGTGCATTAGACGTATCGTAATTATCCAGTTGCACCCAATCTAAGAAGGAGATTTTTCCTCCGGGCTTAAGTACACGAAACATTTCGGCAAAGAGTTGTTCTTTGTTTTTCGCATAAGTTAAAACTTGGATTTGATATAAGGAGTCAAAAGAATCATTTTCAAAAGGTAAGGGTTCATTCAAGTTTGCTTTTATAAATTGGCATTTGTCAGTTAACTGATTTAACGAGGCATATTCTTTAGCACTTTCTAACTGCACATCATCAATATTAAATCCGGTAACGTGGGCGTGCGTCATCGTCGCTACATGAGCAGCCACGCGCCCTCTACCACAGCCCATATCTAAAACTTTATCACCTTCTTTAATATTTAAATCATGACTCATTTTTTCTTCGAATAGCATCTGATTGTCAAATATTCCTTTAGCTAGATCCATTACTGGGGGAATATACATTTTTTCTACTTCACCCAGAGCACAAAGATGATTGAGAACAGAATAATAATTCGCAATACTTTGCTCTTCATTCTCATCGGACATTTCTTTGTTAAAGCTCTCATAAGAACGCAAAAAAGCATCTACCTGCTCTTGAGGTAAACGATAAATCGCGATTAAAGAGCGTAGTGCTGTTTTTAATCGATACATTGATACGTGTGCTGTAGTCATTATGTTTCATCCTTGATTTTGTGACTAATTCGCTTGTTAACTAACAAGAGTCTCGTATACATTCTAGTGTAGCAACAAATAGTTAATTCTCTAGGTACGTAGCAATATAAAATTATTAGCTGCAGTCTGGTGCTTGCAACTATGTGATATTGACGAAGAAAGGGTAAGCTCATGAAAATGGCAATCAGTCTAAACCCAATGATTTGAAAGATACATCTTAAGGATAGATATGACTACAGCTTTAATTTTATTAGTGGTCTCTGCTTGTGTTATTTACTTTTCCTGTGAATTTTTTGTTAACGCAATCGAATGGGTAGGGCAGAAATTTAATGTAACAAAAAATGCAACTGGAACTATATTAGCTGCATTTGGCACAGCACTTCCTGAAAGTGTGGTAACTTTTGTTGCGGTGGTTTTTGGTACTACTCCGGAACAAAAGGAAATTGGTGTAGGTGCTGCAATTGGTGGCCCATTAGTTTTGGCAACGATTGCTTATGCTGTTGTAGGATGGGTGTTTATTACTCAAAAAAAGAACAATGGAAAACAAATCATATCAAAGACTACGGAACGTCGCCTTGGAAAAGATCAGCGATGGTTCATGAGCATTTTCATCTTTAAAATAGCACTTGGATTATTTGCGTTTACATTCAAGCCTTGGCTTGGAATTGCATTTCTTATGGCTTATGTACTTTATGTTCGGCAGGAAATGAAGGGAGAAGACGATCCCGAACATTTGGATTTTATAGAACCTCTAAAAATAAGACCTCATGATGAAAATCCCCCAAAATTCTGGGCATTGTTACAAACGATATTGTCTTTAATTGTTATTTTTATAAGTTCACGTGTATTTGTTCATCAACTGGAAATTATTGGACCTATCCTTGGATTAGCCCCACAAATGGTGGCCTTATTGTTAAGTCCTGTAGCAACAGAACTACCTGAAATCATGAATGCCGTTATATGGGTTCGTCAGGGAAAACAGATATTAGCTCTGGCTAACATCAGTGGTGCAATGATGATTCAAGCTACTGTTCCGAGCGCTTTGGGGATATTTTTTACGCCCTGGATTTTAGATAATGCATCCATATGGGGGGCTGTGATTACCTTAGTGTCAATTTTTGGTTTGTATCTATTGCTACAAAAAAGTGCATTAACCGGGGCTCGATTAGCGTACTTTGGATTATTTTATGTTGTGTTTGCTGTTGGACTCTATTTTATTTGAATAAGATTTTTTACCTCTTCCCTGTGATAGTTTCTCTTGCTATTGTGATCATGTTTTTTTAACAAGATAAACATATAGAAATTTTTAAGGATAAATACATAAGGATATAAAATGCTCAATCCACGTGAAGTGAAGACTGTAGAAGACGCAAAACGCATCGTTGAAGAGAGGCAATTAAGCCATGTCAAAGTAGGTATTTTTGATATCGATGGGGTGATGCTTGGCAAGTATATGAGTCGTAATAAGTTTTTTTCCGCATTGGATAATGGTTTTGCATTTTGTGATGTGATTTTGGGTTGGGACACAAAAGATCAGATTTATGACAATGTCAGTTACACCGGCTGGCATACCGGCTATCCCGATGCAAGCGTGCGTATTATTCCTTCCAGTTGTCGTGAATTAGTGGTCGAAGACAATCAATTATTATTTCTGGCCGAGTTTTCTGAAAAGGCTGAGGTAATTTGCCCTCGCGCAGTGCTAAGACGCATCCTTGAAAAAGCCAAGAATATGGGTTTTGATGTTTATGCTGCACTCGAATATGAATTTTTCGTTTTTGATGAAACTTCTGAAAGTGTTCGGGCTAAAGGTTTTCGTAATTTAAAAACACTTACCCCAGATAATTTTGGTTATTCCATCCTACGTAATACAGTCCATGCCGAATTTTATCATCAAATTTTACATATGAGCGAGGCTATGGATTTTCCCATCGAAGGACTGCATACGGAAACAGGCCCCGGGGTAATTGAGGCAGCGATCGCCGTGGACTCAGCAATGAATGCAGGCGACAAGGCCGCGCTATTTAAAACCTTTATGAAAATATTGGCCCAACGTAACCAAAAAATGGCTACCTTCATGGCGAAGTGGTCCAGGGACTATCCAGGACAAAGTGGGCATATTCATCTTTCCCTCAAGAACCTGAATGGGGGTTCTGCATTTTATGATCCGGCAAATGCAGACAATATGAGTCGAATTCAACGCCATTTCTTGGCTGGCCAACAAGTGTTAATGCCTGAATTGTTAGCAATGATTTCACCCACAATCAATAGTTATTCACGTTTGATCCCGGGTCATTGGGCACCTACCGATGCAACGTGGGGGGTAGAGAACCGAACCACGGCGTTGCGAGTAATTCCGGGTAATGAAAAATCACAACGTATTGAATATCGTTTGGGTTCTGCCGATGCAAATCCTTACCTTGCTTTGGCTGCAGCAATCGGCTCAGGCTTGTATGGAATTGAGCAGGAATTGGAGCCTCGAGCAGAAATTAAAGGAAATTCGTACGCACAAACTCATGATAAAGAATTGGTTTTGCCACGGACTTTATGGGATGCCGCACAAAATCTTAAAGCATCACGAGCAGCACATGCATTATTTGGTTCGGATTTTGTGGCTCATTTTGCATCGACTCGAGAATGGGAAGAGCGCGAATTCAGAAAACATGTTACCGATTGGGAATTAGATCGTTATTTTGAAATTATTTAGGGACCAAAATGAAATTTAAAACCTATTCTCCTGTGGATAATTCGGTTTATGTAGAACGTTCCTTTGCAACGCAGCAAGATATTAATTTGGCGCTGGAAAAAGCCAGTGCAGCACAAAAATTATGGCGTTGTGCCTCCCTTGCTGAACGAGAGGAGTATTGTCAGGCTGCAGTAGATGTTATTGTTGCCAATAAAGAAGCGATTGCTTTGGAACTGAGCTGGCAAATGGGACGACCCATTCGTTATACCCAAGGAGAAATTAACGGATTTGAAGAGCGGGCAAGATACATGATTGCTGCAGCTAAGACCGCTCTTGAGCCGATTGAATTACCTGAAAAAGAAGGCTTTATTCGTTACATTAAACGAGAGCCTTTAGGTATCAATTTGGTAATTTCACCTTGGAATTATCCATTTCTTACTGCAGTTAATTCGGTGATTCCTGCAATTATGGCAGGAAATGTGGTGTTACTGAAAAGTTCTGCGCAAACTCCGTTGGTTGCAGAGCGATTGGCACAAGGATTTACGGAAGCGTGCTTGCCAGAAGGTGTTTTTCAATATTTGCACTTGAATCATGCGGACACAGAGCAATTAATTCATTCTGCGCACATCAATGCGGTTGCGTTCACCGGATCTGTTGCGGGTGGGGAGATGGTGGAGCGTGCCGCGGCCGGCCGTTTTATTCATATAGGCTTGGAGTTAGGAGGCAAAGATCCGGCCTATGTGCGTGCAGACGCTGATTTGCAACATGCGGTAGAAACGGTTATGGATGGTGCTTTTTTTAATTCGGGCCAATCCTGTTGTGGTATCGAGCGTGTTTATGTACATCAGGATGTTTATGATGAGTTTTTGGCTAAATCAGTGCAGCTCGTAAAACAATATCGCTTAGGACGTTCTGATGATCCGGAAACAACCTTAGGCCCTATGGTACGTGCGGAAGCCGCGGACTTTGTGCGTGGGCAAATTAGCGAGGCAGTAGAGCAAGGAGCAATAGCACATATAGACAGCCGGGATTTTGCTTTAGACAAACCAGGTTCTGCCTATTTAGCGCCACAAATATTAACTGAAGTGACACATCAGATGCGGGTGATGAATGAAGAAACGTTTGGTCCCTTAGTCGGCATCATGAAGGTAAAGAATGATGATGAAGCAATTGCATTAATGAATGACAGTGATTATGGATTGACTGCAGCCGTATTTACCCAAGATATTGATGGAGGCATTGCAATCGGAGAACAGATACAGACGGGTACATTCTTCATTAACCGTTGTGATTATTTGGATCCCGCTTTGGCATGGACGGGTGTAAAAAACTCAGGCAGAGGTTGCACTTTGTCCTCTGTGGGTTATGAATCCTTAACGCGACCCAAGTCATTTCATATTAAAAAAATAGGGATTTAAAAAGATGTTGAAAGCTAATTGGAATTACCCCACAAAAATTCGTGTGGGCAGCGGACGGTTAAGTGAACTACCTGCCGCCTGTACTGAGTTAGGGATGAAGACGCCATTACTGGTTACCGATCCTGGTTTGGCTAATTCAGTATTGGTAGAAAATACTCTGGCATTGATGCATGAGGCCGGAGTAAAGACTTCCGTTTTTTGCCAGATTAAAGCAAATCCTACCGGAGAGCAGGTCATTGATGGTGTTGCTGCTTATCGGAACGGAGCGCATGATGGCGTGATTGCTTTTGGTGGTGGCTCAGCACTTGATGCAGCTAAAGCAATTGCACTAATGGTGGGGCAACAGCGTTCTCTATGGGATTTTGAGGATGTTGGCGATAATTGGCTGCGTGTTAATGTGGGCGCAATGGCGCCTGTTATTGCCATACCAACGACTGCAGGCACAGGCTCGGAAGTAGGACGAGCTTCAGTCATTACCGATACCGAACAGCAAATAAAGAAAATAATTTTTCATCCAAACATGCTGCCTTCTTTAGTCATCCTCGACCCCGAGCTCACAGTGGGTTTGCCCAAACCGATTACTGCTGCTACAGGAATGGATGCTTTATCACATTGTTTAGAAGCCTATTGTGCCCTGGGTTATCATCCAATGGCTGAAGGTATTGCTTTAGAAGGCATTCGGTTAATTAAAGATAATTTATTAGTTGCCTATCATGAAGGAACTAATTTAGTCGCACGAACGAATATGTTGGTTGCGTCCTCGATGGGAGCAACGGCTTTTCAACGTGGTTTAGGAGCAATGCACGCATTAGCCCATCCTTTAGGCGCATTATATGATGCTCATCATGGTCGTCTTAATGCCATTTTAATGCCTTATGTGTTACGCGCTAATCGCTCTGCGATTGAAGAGCGAATTGAGCGTTTGGCTCGTTATTTGTCTCTTGATGACGGGTTCGATGGGTTTTTGGGTTGGATACTCCAAATGCGTTTGGAGTTGGGAATTGAATCTACTTTAGCAGAAGTTGGTATTGATACCTCACAAATAGACCGCCTTGCTACTATGGCAACGGAAGATGCTGCATCAGGATCAAATCCTATCCTGTTTACGCAACAACAATACAAAGATATTCTTTATTCAGCATGTAACGGACATTGAGGTATTTATGAACCTTGGGATTTTAAATTGCGATCGACTGAGTGATGTCTTTGCAATACATTATGGGCAGTACCCTGATATGTTTGCTGCATTATTTCAATCTATAGCTCCCAAGATGACGTTTAGCGTGTTTAATGCGATCGATGGGGAGCTGCCAAAAGATGTTCATGCCGCAGATGCTTATTTAATTACCGGAAGTAAATACGGTGTGAATGATGGTTTTCCCTGGATTGCAGCGCTGGAAGAGTTCGTGCGTGTTGTACAGGCAACGCCCAAAAAAGTAATTGGTATTTGTTTTGGCCATCAACTTATTGCCAAGGCTTTAGGGGGAAAGGTAATTAAATCCCCCAAGGGTTGGGGTATTGGTGTTTTACAGAATCAAATCGTACAGCCTAAAGAATGGATGCATCCGACAAGGCCTCATTTCAATTTACTTGCAAGTCACCAAGACCAAGTTGTTACCCTACCACCAGGAGCTCGGGTGTTGGCAAGTAGTGAGTTTTGCCCTAATAATATGATGCAAATAGGGGAGACGATACTCAGTTTACAAGGACATCCAGAGTTTACTAAAGCCTATGCTAAAGATGTAATGCAATCGCGTAAAAATATTCTTGAAAAGGAAGTTTTAGCTCAGGGCTTGCACTCTTTAGAGCTAGAACATGAACATGCATTAATAGCACAATGGCTGATTAATTTTTTGGATTAATTTGAAACTTGTTATGTATTTGGCAAATCGTGAGTAATAATCACTTCCGCAATATCTTTAACTTTTGCGGTATAACCCTGCGCAGAAATTTGTTGTGGCGTGATTTTCCCAGAGTCCATATCCATGTACAGCGTGCCAATTTCTATAGGGTCAGAAGTATCGGTTGCTACTTTAATTACCGCAGCACAAACAGGAGTAATTCCACAGCCAAGCCTCACCATGCGCCAAGCTACTTTTCTTGTCGAGTATGGAAGTGTAGGAAAGGGAGAATCAACCCCTTTTACAATAACATTGGTTTCCCATTTTGTATTATTGTGAGTAATGTAATGCGTTGGCGTTGCCAAAGCAGTTACGGTAGTAACACTTACCGCGATCGCAGATAAAATTTTAAAAATAGACTTCATGGATCGTTCCTTGAAAAATGAATCAATTGGCTACGGCAAATTGTATTACAAGCAATTTCAGAAAGATAATCTTTGACATAAAATCCGTCTATCCTTGTTACTGATTAATTTCTTCTTTATTGTAAAAAAAAATAGATAATTGTACTATGCGGGCACATTGATAAATGGATTAACTAATGCCCCAATTTACCAAAGATTATGTAAAAAATGCTAATTTGCAAAAAGGTTTTAATGCTGAATTAGTCAACCAGCTCGTTAATTATATTTTAAGAGTTTTGCCTACAGCAAAAATTACCCCTATAAAAGTTTTGGATCTATGTTGTGGTGATGGTGGTGTGACTAATGCCATCGCTGATGCCCTTGAAAGTGCCGGGATTCAATTAGAAAAAATTGTAGGGTATGACATCTCTCAAGAGCAAATCGAAGTTGCGAAGCAATATGAGGATGGGGTGAACCGTTTTTTTAAAGAACAAGATGTAGCCGCTATGTCTGATATAAACGAATATGATGTCATTATTAGTTTATTTGGTTTGCATTGGCTTGCCGACATAAATGATGCCGCTGCACGAATTCATGAAGCATTAAAGCCTGAAGGAAAATTATTCTTTTTCGTTCCTTTAGAAAAAAATAAATTATTTGAATTTAGACAAATTCTAGTAAATTCAGAAAGATGGAAGCCTTATTTTAATGAGTTTGAGCTTAAACCATTTCATTATGACCCTGAAATTTATCGTGATGCGTTTATCCCTTTTTTCCAAGATGAAAATCCAGAAGCGATAAGTGGTACACAGCAAGTGGATTTCAATACTGATAGGTTTAAGCAGTTTTTATCAAGCTGGTTGCCAGAATTAAGACTTATGCCTACTGAAAAAGAAAAACAGGATTATTTAGAAGAGTTAATTAATTTATTTCCTGAAAAAGGGCTCACAGCTTGTCCTGATGTCGAAAAAAATTCTAGCGCTAACAATGACATTGTTTTTTATGAGCGAATTCTTTTTTTCTCCGGGGAAAAGACAAAAGCGTCAACCTCAGACCCAATTGCTTCACCAAGCTTGGGGGCTTAGCCGAGCCTATTGATTTCAGAAGAGCTTCGCCTGATATTTAGTCGATGGCTTTTCTGAACTATGTTTGTTTCGAACCTCCTGTAAGGTAGGAATTACATAGAATCCTCTCATCAATGGGTTTGTATTATTTGAGTGCGTTTATTTTTTAATTTTTCGAGCAAAGCCAATGCAGCTGATAATGCCACTTCTTCTTCAGGATGAAAATCCATTGCGACAGCAAATCCAATATGATCCTCTTCAGGCAAAGTTAATTCGTTATTCAAAATTGGTCTAACTTTATCAATCAGAGCTTGCATTGCACTATCATCTATTGAAGTAAAATGGGTCTTTCTACTCGATAACATTTCTCCCAAAGTTATATGTAAAGCATATTTCAATAAATAAAGAGCATCTTCTTGTGTCGGAGCGAGGCTATTTAATTGAATAAGACCTTCTTCGTTGTATAAATGGGTAAATTCATAGTGCTCGGGTGAAAAATCATGGGTAAGAATATCTGATCGGTACAGATGGCTGGTTTGGCTTCTAAAGAAAAACAGAACCGTATTTTTTCCCTGTAGTTCCGTAATTTTAAAACACCCTTGAAAAATAAAAGGAGTTTCCCAAACAGCTACTAGCACCAGGGTTTCAACATTAATTCCTGTAAAATTTTTCTTATTTGACATGATACATCAGTTCCTAAAACGATAACCTGCTAATTCAAGGTTAGGGATTATAACTAATATTTTTTTTGAGCATAGTGAGGTAAGTACCTCAAGGATCCGTACTTAAGTTTTTTCGTCAAATAACGCTCACGAATTACCGAGGCGAAAGCTACATATAAAACGATGTATTTAGAAACCTTATCTCATATGACACAAGCTGATATCCTTGTATTGTAAGGCCGGATTTAAGTATTTATCACAGCCTATAGGGGATACGGGTTGATTTTTAATTGAGTCTGCCCCCATTGATTGCAGAGCATTTCTAAGGAGAGAAAAGATGAGTGCAGATAGAAATAAGGGATTAAGATTATTCTATATAGTCAGTGTTTTACTATTCAATACGAGTTACGCAGAGAGTTATCCTTTTCAAGTTGGTGCCGGGATTTATGATATTACTGGTGCTGCGGCTGAAATTAATATGATGGGTTATGCAGCCCCGCTGCAATTAACTACGGGGATTCATTCGCGTTTATGGTCGCGCGCTTTTATTATCACCTCTCCTGCTAATGATCAGCGAGTGGTTTTCGTTAGTGCGGATCTTGGCATGGCCTTTCAGTCGGTTAAACAAGGCGTGGTTAAAAAATTAAAAGAGCATTTTGGTGCGCTTTATAATGATAAAAATTTAATGATCAGTGCTACGCATACGCATGCGGGGTCTGGAGGTTATGCCTTTGAAACCTTATATAATTTTACGGCGCGGGGTTTTTATAAAGATAACTATGACGTGGTGGTCAACGGGATTACTCAATCGATTATTCGCGCGCATCATAATTTGGAACCAGGTACAATTTATATCGAAGAAGCAGAACTAACGAATACTACGAAAAACCGTTCAATTAAAGCGTATTTAAAAAATCCCGAGGAAGAACGGGCTCGTTATGAACATAATACGGATAAATCCTTTACTCAGCTTAAATTGGTTAATGCTCAGGGAGAACCTATCGGCATAATTAATTGGCATGCAGTACATGGCGTATCGATGAGTAAGGACAATACACTGATTAGTGGTGATAATAAAGGTTATGCTTCTTATCTCTTTGAACAAGCGATGCATAGTAATTACCTTCAAGACAAAACCTTTGTTGCCGCTTTTGCCCAAGCAAATGAAGGGGATGCAAGTCCTAATATTTTTGATACGGTTGCAGACGGTAATTGTGGTGAAATGACCTGCGTTGATATTCAACATACCTATGTCATCGGTAAACGCCAATATAAAAAAGCCAAAGAATTATTTGCTGGTGCCAATGAACCTATTGGTGAAGGTTTGGAATACCGCCATCAATATTTAGATATGGAACATACGAATGTACGCAGCGAATTTACGGGTAACCAAGAAGAGTCCACCTGTACAGCAGCCCTGGGTTATTCTTTTGGCGCAGGGACTTCTGATGGTGTGGGGTTAGAGTTTTTATTCAGCCAAGGTCAATTGGAAGCAGATTCTTTTGTGAATTTTTTACGCAATATTATTGCTGCTCCTACTCAAGAGATGGCTCAATGTCAGAACCCTAAGCCAATTTTATTGGCTGTTGGCCTTAATCAGCCGGCGTGGGTTCCTCATAATATGCCTATTCAGCTATTTAAAATTGGTCATTTAGTGATTGCCGGTGTTCCGGGTGAATTTACCACCATGTCAGGCCGTAGATTAAAAAAATTATTAAAAGATACTTTCCAGGAACAGGTTTCTCATGTGGTCATTGCCGGCCTTAGTAATTCTTATGCGGGTTATGTAACTACTCCCGAGGAATATACACAGCAAAATTATGAAGGTGGCTTTACTGTTTTTGGGAAATGGACGTTGCCTGCTTATTTGCAGGGCTTTAAAGGCTTAGCCTTAGATATAATAAATCAACGAGAGACGGATACAGGCCCTGTACCTGAAGATTTAAGCGCTAATACAGGAAGTTTGATTTTTCCCGTTTTGTTTGATGATAAATGGCCGATGATTCCATTTGGCAGTGTGCACGAACAGCCTAAAGAAGAATATCAACCCGGAGAGATTGCCCATGTTTCTTTTTGGGTAGGACATCCAAGAAATAATTTAGAAACAATGAAAGGCTTCTTGGAAGTACAACATTTACTTCCTAACGGGGAATGGGAAACTATTGCCCATGATTGGGATTTTAATACGGTTTATCGCTGGGAGCGTATCGGTATAGCCTATGCTTATGGCCACGTTTATTGGAAAATCGCTAATAACACCCTTACAGGTACTTATCGTATTTACCATTCGGGACATTATAAATTTGGTTGGAATCAACAGATTTATCCATACGAAGGGGTATCGAATATGTTTAAAGTGAGTTAATTGTAGGTTGGGTCCATGTGTATAGCACAGGGACATGGTTGGGCCCAACCTACACGTTATTGCAAAACTACCTTTTTTCTAATTCGTTCTATAATTATCCATAATGGAAATTTATTATGGATGATGCATTGTGGGTGTTCAGTTATTTCTTAAAGATAAAGTATGGAAAGCCATCTCGAAAAAATTAGAAAAGGCAGCAGAGAATACAGGTAACGAGCTAGAGGAGCTTACCCCTCAGGCTGTATCTTCAGCTGTTTCTGGCATACCATCTACGGGGGAAGAGTCTTATGTCTCTCAATCTATCCCTGAATCCGCTGATTTTTCTTCATCGCCACTTTTCTTTGGGGCTGAAGAGGCAGGCAACGTAGTAGCTACAGATTTCTCTCCTTTTCAATCTCTCAGTCATCTGGATGATATGTCTCTAGGTAGTGTTTTTGCAACACCACCGCAACCTGCAGCAGTACTCCCTCCGACTCCTGACGCGCAGCTTGCTGCGACATATGCAGAAGAGCCTCCCCAGATTGATGGATGGCATTTTTTAGGAGAGGGTACATTTAATAGGGTGTATCTAAGTGATGAGGGTAAAGAGGTCTTAAAAATCCAGAAGACGATGAACCAAGCTGATGCCCCGGAACGTTCTATAAGATTGTGGAATGCGATTAATCCAGATCGTTTTCCTGCAAGACTGCTAGATACTGCCCAAGGAATCGGGTGGGTTTGTCCTTTTATAGCCGGCGAGCAAGCATCGGACAGTGACATGGTAGATGCACTAATCGATATTTATAACAAGACGGGAAGAATAGTTGCTGACGCAACAGCACCAACAAATTTCATCAAAACTCCCGATGGTCAAGTTGTATGCATCGATGTGGGAATGGCGATACAATTAGAACGACGTGAAGAAAAACAATTTTCACAACGGGTGCGTCGCCATAGTGTAACAAGTCTTGATAGCTGGAGCTCTTTAAAAAGTGACTACGAGCCATTTTTTAAAATGCGTTCAGAGATTTATCCGGAAACAGTAAAAATGGTTAAAGCTTTAGTACTTATTAAAGACAATCGCCCTGATATGGTTGATGTTGATTTTTTAAAAACCACTCCAGAATTGGTAGGGAAATTGGCTAAAGCTTATGATCGTCAAAATTCTCTGGATGATGCTTTAGGCCACTTGGATGATGTGTTTGGATGTGACGTTTTTATGGAGCTACCGCCGCCAACCGCCGCTCCATCATCATTAGATATACCTTCACCGGAGCAGGATACTTCTCAAGCATGTAGACAGTTTAAAAACAGGTTTATTAGTGCAACAGAACATGACTCAATGCCCGCTTCTACTGATGAAATGGATATTAGTTCAACGGTCAGGCCCTAATGGTACTAAGTTTTTTCTTGCCAAATAACAAAGGCATTTAATCCAATCCAAAACTCAATGTACGCATGGAAATGGAACTGTTTTGTATTCCTTCATATATAAATGAGAGCTCATCGTCATCATCTACTGCGCCTAGCGTATAAAGCAGAGGATAATAATGATCTGGGGTAGGCACACTTAATTGTCCAGCTTCTGAATTGGCATAGTGTGTTGTTAAGGCTTGAAAGTCCCGAGCAAGGAGCCGTTCTTTAATCCATGCATCAAATTCAATTGCCCATGTATAAGGTTTTGGATCGTTCCCCCATACAATTTTAGGTAAGTTATGCACGACATTCCCACTACTTAAAATAAGTATTCCTTGGTCACGCAGAGATTTTAATTGTTGACCAATACGATAATGATATTCTCCAGACTGTTCGAAGTATATGCTCAATTGAACAACAGGAATATCTGCTTTGGGATATAAATGACGCAATACGGACCATGTTCCATGGTCTAATCCCCAGGTTTCATTATCGGGGTGCACAGCAGGTTTTTCTATTGTTGATCTCACTAAATCAGCAATTTCAGGAGAACCAGGTGCTGGATAGTTCACATCGAAAAGTGCCTTTGGAAATCCATAAAAATCATGAATTGTTTTAGGATGGGGCATGTGAGTCACCCAAGTCCCTTCAGTTAACCAATGTGCTGAAATACAAAGAACAGCTTTAGGTGTTGGGATGCGTTTTCCTAATTTTTGGAGGCATTCAGTAAACTCATTTACTTCAATGGCATTCATCGGAGAGCCATGACCAATAAATAACACAGGCATGCGCTCGGCATTATTAGACTTTTGGTTCGTCATTACCAATCTCCTAGTTAAACTAGTTCTCGAACTTTAGTGTAATACTAGCTTGAATATCAAGAGATACCAGAAAACGACAGTAATTTTTCGTAAAATACTTAATGATTCGATGCCTTCATTTGCTCTTCGACATCATATAAAAAATCCTCCAGAATTGTTTATTTAGAGCAGGATTGGTTGCGATAAAAACGGCAAGCAAATACTAAGCGAGGACGTTAATTGGGAAAACTCATTTACGGAGTTTTCTAAATATAATCAGTCATGAGGAATTGTATTCAATTTGATTTGCTGCCGTTAAGGAAAACCTGGTTGCAAGCAAGCAGGTTACCTCGACCAGCTTGAATATAAGGAGATAACAGGAAGCAACGGATTCTTCTCAATGTTTTTTGGGAAAGCCTATAAAAAGGGGCTACCTACATCTAGTGTAATTGTTGCCCGTGCTTCTGCTTGACGATTTTCCTCAACAACGCTCATTATTTTCTCTTCCAAGCTTTGACACTCGAAGTACAGAGTAGAGTATTTTTTATGTCTCTGGGCGTGGTTGAGGCTTAAATGGCACAGAGACTTATTATTAGTTACAGCATCTAACAAAGCAGTTAACGCGGCAGTTGTAAAGGGGGCTCCGCTGAGCGCTATTGCCGAAATAACTGTGTTTGCTTTTAAAAAATTAGCAAATAGTTCTATCCCTTTTTCGCTAATATTACACCCACTCAATTCTAAAATTTTTAAGTTCTTATTGTTGTTTAAACTATTTAATAAACAAGTTAGGCTCTCATCATCAATAGGAATGCCATTTAAAAACAGTCCCTCTAATGGATCATTATTTCTGAGCCATTCGCTTAACAAGATTATTCCTTGTTTTGTTAAATGGCTACGCTCAAGATGCAATTCGTTTACTGATGTATTATTACTCAACGCATCTAATAATAATTTAAGCCCTGCGTCATTCATTCCTCTCCAATTAATGCCACTCATATCTAATATGTTGACATCAGGGTACTCATTTAAGAGTTTATTGAAAGAAACAACATCTAAGCTCGGTGATTCGTTCTCAATTAAGCCTAACTTAAAAGAAAATAACAATCGATTAAATTCATCAATGCGTCTCAGCAAATTATATTGGGTAATATGTTTATGAGGGTCGCTAAAAATATCTTTAAGATTCAGCATCATATTCGGAAGTTTTTGAAAATCGAAGCGCTCTAAAGCCGCGCAATATTTTCCTGTAACCGCAGTATTTTTATAAAAAATATCAAGAATATACCCTAATACAAACTCCAGTTCTTGTTCCCTACTCAGTTCACTCCATGATTTTACATTGTTTAAATCGGCATGAGGCAGTGAGTTATACGTCATTACTAAATAATGTTCAAAGTGTATTCGATGTTTTAAATGTTCAGGAGAGTCTGTTGTCTGTGACAAGTTAGAAGCTGCACTTATTAAGCTTTTACATGCTTCTTTGTCTACATAAAACATTGCATCAATTACGCCATAATTAGGTAGACCGGTAATGGACGTTAAATTTCCGAGTTCTTGAAAAATAATCTGGTCCAATAAGTTATTATCTATATCAGGTAAAGGATTATGATAATTACCGCTATTAAGCTCTGATACTTTTAGTTTTACGTTATTAAAAAGTCTAAACATAAGTTTTCCAAATGAAACAAAAAAGCTTCATAATTGTACAATGAAAGAGCCACGCGCTATACCGTATTTTTTACGGTACTCGGTAAAATAAATGATGTATTTAAAATGAATTTATTTACAAAAGCATTTAATGGTTTTTTTGAGTACCGCATTTGGGAAAAAATAGATTTGGTAACGATTGTTGATGCAAAGGAGAAATTACAACAATGCAATAAAGCTACACCAATTGCGATAATGTTGGCCTTAGATAAAAAAGCTTCTTTACTTTTGTATGCACAAGAACCAACTTCTAGGGCTGTAAATGAGGGGACTCAGTTAACTCTTTCTTAAATGTATAGTCCGAGCTTATACCGCCAGGTATGCATGACTGTTACCTTAGCCAATCTTTTTTACGAATAGGTCGCTAATTGACGTGCATGGTTATTCTTTATACTATATAATCTTTTGTTTTCTATTTTAGAATTTGGCGGGATAGGTTCGGTCCTGATCCACGAAGACTTTTTGACATATCAAAAGGATCATAAGCTCATGGGTAATACATCTGCAAAATTCATTGATCGTAAAATACCACTTAATCAGATCCCTGGCGATCTCAACATAAAAACTTTGCCAGAGGAGATATTATTAAGGTTTACTGATCATCTTACCCCCACCCAACTACATACTTTGCTGAGTACCTCAAAAACGAATGAAACTCTTTTTGGTAGTGATTACATTTGGAAAATAAAATTTCAAAAACATTTTAGTAATGACGTTTTTATTGAAATAGAAAAACAGTTTCAAATTCTAATACAAGAGCAAGTTCAACAATCCCAATTTTGGCAAACTGCATTTCGGGTGCAGGACGAAAAAGAATACGGAAGCCTGAGTGCGGATGCACGCGAATTCTTATTTATTATCAAAGAGCAAGACTTTAAAAGTCTCGATATTTTATTGAATAGATTGAGAAAAAAGATTTACTTAACCGATTTCCTTGCTAAGGAATATAAAAAAGTAACGTATCTTGAGTTAGTGCAACAAAGTAATCACCAGCCCATGTTAGATCTAATATACTCCTATACGAAAGGTGGGGTATATCCCCTGCATTGGGCAATTCAATGTCGACAACCTGTGATGGAATTAAAGAAATTTAGTAAGCATGCTCACTCTAAAAATAAAGCAGGTTTTACAGGGCTTTATCTCGCTGCTCAAGAAGGAAACGCTGTAGCTATAAAATTTTTATGCGAAGAAGAACAAATTAATCCCAATGTATGTGACAACCAAGCGCCATGTGGCTCGATGCCATTATACATTGCGGCACAACGGGGACACCCTGATGCAGTCGATACGCTCTTGAAGGCGGGAGCACAAATTGAAACCAACACTAGAGGGGAGGGGACCCCATTATATATTGCTTGTTATTATGGGCACGCACTGGTAGTGCAACTATTGCTGCTAAAGCAAGCTAATAAGAATGCACTTGGCGGGGATGGCTCAACACCTTTATATGTAGCTGCGCGGTACGGACATGTTGCAACAGTCGATATGCTTTTGAACGCAGGAGCGGCAATTGAAGTTACTTTTAGAGGGGAGACTCCATTATATATTGCTTGCTATTATGGGCACGCACCCGTAGTGCAACTATTGCTGCAAAAGCAAGCTAATACGAATGCAATCAACGGAAATGGTTTGACACCGTTATATGCAGCGGCACAGCAAGGGCATGCTGTAATAGTTGATATCCTCTTGGAGGCAGGAGCGGCAATTGAAGCCACTTTTAGAGGAGGATATTCCCCCTTATATATTGCTTGTTACCGTGGGCATACGTCTGTAGTACACCTATTGTTGCAAAAGCAGGCTAATAAGAATGCAATTGGCGGAGATGGTTCAACCCCTTTATATGTGGCAGCTCAAAATGGCTATACACAAATTGTATCTTTATTGCTTGATTATGGCGCGAACATAGAACAGGATTGGGATGATGATACCCCGCTTTCTATTGCTGCTCAAAATGGCTGGGTAGAAACAGTACAACTATTGCTGCAAAAAGGAGCAAATCCTAATGTACTCAATGGGAATGGCTTAACCCCTTTATACCTGGCCGCTCAAAATTCTCACTTGGAAACAGCGTGGCTATTACTGCAAATAGGGGCGCTTGTTGGCGAAGGCGATATTGATGATATAAGTAGCCCGACTTTAAAAATACTTCTCACACTAAAAGCCCATATTGAGAAAACAGAACCTGTCCAAGCTGGATTCTTTGGGCAACGTAGCACTCCTCAAAAAACAACGAATCTCATTGCCGCAAGAGACTTATTAACTACGTTCTTAAGCTTTGACAATGAGCCATTAATAGTGGCTAATCTTCACGAAATGATAGATGACTATCAATTCACCGATGAAGACTTAGTATATAAATTACGGCTATGCATTCCGAGCAGACAGGGGTGTGCCATTATGTGAGTAGAGAAATCTTGGTAATAAGCTCGACACCGGGCTTTACTATCAAAAGACTTACTCTCGATCTTATCCTTTCTTTAGGGCTACCCCGTCCCAATGGCTAATTCCTCGTGTTTTCCCAATAATAGCTAAGTTTATAGTGTGGAATCGATTAGCCTGAGTAACTTTGGAGTTAAAAAAGCTATCTCAAAAAATACAGCTTAAATTAATTAATATATTTTAGTTCGATAATATAGTTAAATGGGATAGCAATCGTTAATCTTAAGTATGAGGGATAGGTTAAGACAGGAAATGAGGTATTTAAATTTAACTATTTGTTTATTAATAAGTTATATAAGCCCAGAGGTCTTGGCAAGCAAGGTTTTTACATTTAAAGAGGCTTTGGCAATCGCCTACAAGAATAACCCCGAATTGCAAGCGAAACTAGATAAAGCTCAGGCCATGCGCGGATATTTTATCCAAAGCGGTCTTTATCCCAATCCTCAACTGACTTTAACAGCAGAAAACTTTGGTGGCTCAGGAAGCTATTCTAGCTATGAAGCAGCAGAAACGACTGCCTCTATAACGCAACCTATCCCTTTAGGAAAGCGTCTCTTCTATTTAAAAAAAGCAAGTTATGCTGATTATTTAGCTGCGTTAGGGCAAATTAATGTTCAAAAAGCAGCAATTTATATGGCGGTTGGGGTCACATATGTTGATGCCTTATATGCAGGACAATGGCATCTGGTTACTAAAAAACTTATTTCACTGAATAAAAATATTGTCCACTCGATTGAACGGCGAGTTAAAGCGGGTGCAGGGTCTGAATTGGATTTAAGATTAGCTCAAGGGCGCTTAGGCGAGGCAGGGATTCAAGAAAAAAGGGCAGAGCGTGACGCATTATCCCAACGCGCTAAGCTGGCTCGTTTATTAGGTACTGGACTAAGAATCGATTTACCCCTAGTAGATAAAGGATTGCCGGATGTCACATTAAATTGGACAGAGCTTTTAAAAAAATTACCGCAAAGCCCGCAACTCATACAAATGCAACAACAATTAAAGGCGAAACGAGCAACCATTACAGCAGTTAAAAGATCGGTCTGGCCTGATTTAAACATTCAAGTAGGAGGGCGTCATTTTTCTGATGATGGCAGTAATGCTGCGGTGATGTCTGCTTATGCCCAAGTTCCTGTTTTTGATCGGAATCAGGGCAAAATAATGACGGCAGAAGCTCAGTTGACGCAAACGATGCACCAATATCAAGGAACAAGGCTTGATGTTCGCCAAACCGTATATAATGTATTTTTACAAGCACAGCAAAGTCGTTATGAAGCTGATTTGGTGACCAATTCTTTATTACCACTTGCGCGAAAATCAATAAAGTTAGCGCAAGATGGCTATCAAATGGGGCGATATACGTTCATTGAGTTATCGCTTGCATTGAATACTTTGTATGAAGAAGAACGCCATTATCAGCAAGCTCATGCTGATAATCACAAAACATTAATTCAATTGACAGGGTTGTTAGGTCTTCATCCTACTAAGGAGAGTAAATGAATTTGTTACAGTCAGTAATTTTCTTTCTGAAAATTGTCACGTTTTTATTCGGGATGAGTTCTTTAGCACTCTGTGCAGAAGCTACTCAAACCATGGAAGAAGAGCATTCGCATGAGGCGATAGAAAGAGGATCCCAGGGAGGTCGTTTGTTTAAAGAGGGTGATTTGGCTTTGGAGGTATTAATTTTTGAGCGAGGAATGCCTCCTCATTTTAGAGTGTATTTTTACAAAAATGGCGAAGCGATTTTGCCTCCACAGTCAGATTTAAGCCTAGAGCTTACTCGATTTAGTGGAAAAAAAGAGCAAATTAGTTTTATTCCAATGAGAAATTTTTTACAAAGTAACCAAGTTATTGAGGAGCCTCATTCTTTTGAGGTAACGATTCGACTTAATTATTTTGGAAAACAATTAAATTGGCAGTACTCCACTTATGAAGGACGAGTAAAAATTGTCCCCTCCATGCTTAAGGCTGCAGGAATCCAAACAGCCGTTGCCCAACAGCACGTGATAAGAACTCAATTAAATGTAGTGGGTAAAATCGCCACCAATCGTGATACCACAGCCCCCATTTATGCCCGTTATTCAGGGATTATTAAGTCAATGACTAAAAATCTCGGGGATGAAGTCACCAAAGGTGACTTATTAGCGACAGTTGAAAGTAATGAGAGTTTACAAAGCTATGAAATAAAAGCACCAATAACCGGAACGATTGTACAAAAACATGCAACGAATGGTGAGTTCGCACAAAATACTAAACCTATTTATGAAATAGCGAATCTTGCGAATGTCTGGGCTGATTTCACCTTATATCGTAAGGAAGCGTCCTTAGTAAAGTCAGGCATGGAGGTGATTGTTACTGGTGATGAAGGAAAACCTAAATCCATAAGTACTATTTCCTACATCTCCCCATTAGGTATTGAGGACAGCCAAACCACGTTGGCACGAGCTGTTCTTAATAATGAGGTGCACTTATGGCTTCCTGGTATGTATGTCAATGGCGCTATAGTAATTAAGGAAAAAACAGTTCCCGTGGCGGTGCCTGTTTCAGCCCTTCAACAAATGGGCAAACAGTATGTGGTTTATGTGCAGCAAGGTGATTATTTTGAAGCAACCCCAGTTCTTTTAGGTGAAAAAGACAATGAGTGGGCTGAAGTTATTTCAGGATTAGATGCAGGTCAGCATTATGTAAGTAAAAACAGTTTCTACATTAAGGCTGAAATAGGTAAGGAAGGTGCAAGCCATGAGGACTAAGAATCATGATGCTTGAAAAAATTATTCAATTCTCTTTACGACATCGTTGGTTTGTCCTTTTGTTTACGCTCATTATTGCCGCGTTGGGCATCTACAATTTTCAGCGTCTTCCAATTGATGCAGTACCTGATATTACCAATGTGCAAGTACAAATTAATACAGAGGCGTCGGGGTATTCGCCTTTTGAGGTGGAGCAACGCATTACGTTTCCCGTTGAATTGGCCATGAGTGGATTGCCTAATCTTGATTATACACGCTCCTTATCTCGTTATGGCTTATCTCAAGTGACTGTTGCCTTTAAGGATGGAACAAACATTTATTTTGCTCGGCAACTGATTAATGAACGGTTGCAAGAAGTGAAAGATAAATTACCGCCAGAAGCAGAAACAACACTGGGCCCCATCTCAACAGGGCTAGGTGAGATTTTTATGTATACGGTTACTAATAAATCAAATGTTCCCCAAAATAAACGTCATAACCCCACGCAGCTGCGCACGATTCAGGATTGGATTATTAAACCTCAATTACGCAACGTAGAAGGAGTTGCCGAAGTGAATACGGTTGGCGGGTATGAGAAGCAATTTCATATCACTCCTGATCCGACTAAATTGGTGCGTTATGGCTTGAGTTTGAATAACTTGGTCGAGGCTCTGCAACGCAATAATGCGAATATTGGTGCAGGTTATATTGAGCGTAATGGTGAGCAAAATCTTATTCGTGTGCCGGGCCAGGTGAAGAATATCACCGATATAGAAAATATTGTGGTAGCAAACTTTAACGGAACGCCTGTGCGTATCCGTGAGGTGGCTGAGGTGGCGCTTGGAAAGGAATTACGTACAGGGGCTGCCACAGAGGGTGGAGAAGAGGTGGTTTTAGGAACGGTTTTTATGCTGATGGGTGAAAACAGTCGCACCGTGTCGCAACGTGTAGCCACCAAGATGAAAGAAATTAATAAGTCGCTGCCCGCTGGAGTCGAGGCGGTGACCGTCTATAATCGAACAACGCTGGTTAATGCCACGATTAATACGGTAAAGAAAAATTTAGTCGAAGGAGCGCTATTAGTTTGTATTATCCTATTCCTATTTTTAGGTAATATTCGCGCAGCGCTTATTACTGCGATGGTGATTCCGTTATCCATGCTCCTTACTATTACCGGCATGGTGACCAACAAAATCAGTGCGAATTTAATGAGTTTAGGGGCACTTGATTTTGGTTTAATTGTTGATGGTGCAGTCATTATTGTTGAAAACTGCATTAAACATTTAGGGGAACAACAGCACTCTTTAGGACGAATCTTAAATCTTGATGAGCGCATAAAAGTCATTGCTGATGCTACCACTGAAGTAATTCGACCCAGTATTTTTGGTGTGTCTATTATTACCCTTGTTTATTTACCTATTTTAACTTTAACCGGCGTTGAAGGAAAAATGTTTTTGCCTATGGCGGAAACAGTCATCATCGCACTCTTGGCATCAATGCTCTTCGCATTAACTTTTGTTCCGGCTGCTGTCGCTATTTTTTTGCGAGGACGGGTACAAGAAAAAGAAAATCGGTTGGTGCATTTTCTTTCTCTAGGCTATGCGAAGGTATTAAGACAATGCTTTCATGCTCGGAAAACGGTGATAGGGGTTGCGATCGGTTTGATTTTTACCAGTTTTATCCTGGCTTTTTATTTAGGAGGGGAGTTTATTCCCAGTCTTGATGAGGGAGATATTGCCATGCACGCAATGCGCATTCCCGGCACTAGTTTAACCCAAGCTATTTCCATGCAAGATTTAGTTGAGAAGCGTGTAAGGCAATTTCCTGAGGTAAAAAGTGTGTTTGCCAAACTTGGGACAGCAGAAGTGGCGACCGATCCCATGCCACCTAACGTGGCGGATACATTTATCATGCTGAAACCACGCGAAGAATGGCCTCATCCTAAGAAAACTAAACAGGAATTGGTTCAAGAAATTGAGCTAGCGGTAAAAGAGATTCCTGGAAATAACTATGAGTTTACCCAACCCATCCAAATGCGTTTTAATGAGCTGATTTCAGGAGTACGTAGTGATGTGGCGGTGAAGGTATTTGGGGATGATATGAGCATTTTGCTAAAAACAGCGGATGCGATGAGTGTGGAGCTTAAAAAAATACCAGGAGCCTCGGATGTAAAAGTTGAACAGGTGAGTGGTTTACCGCTTTTAACTATAGATATCGATCGTAATGCGCTCGCACGCTATGGCTTGCAAATTGGCAGCATTCAAGATGCCTTGTTAATCGCTATAGGTGGGAAAAAAGGTGGGGAGTTGTTTGAGGGAGATAAGCGATTCGATTTGATCGTACGGCTACCTGAGGTATTGCGTTCAAGTCCTACCGTGTTAAGGCAAGTGTTCATCCCTTTGCCTCTTGGAAAAGATGGACATAGTCATTTTATCCCATTAAGTGAGGTTGCGAAAATGGTGCGCAGTGAAAGCCCTAACCAAATCAGCCGTGAAAGTGGTAAACGGCGTGTAGTGGTGACTGCGAATGTGAGAAATCGGGATTTAAGCTCTTTTGTTACCGAAGCGAAGGAACGTATTGAGCAAACGGTTAAGATTCCCAGTGGTTATTGGATAAGCTGGGGCGGTCAATTTGAACAGTTGCAATCAGCCTCAAAGCGCTTGCAAATTGTCGTACCCATAACGTTGTTGGGTATTTTTTTACTTTTATTCATGAGCTTTGAAAATATAAGTAATGCTGTTTTGGTGTTTTCTGGGATTCCTCTAGCATTAACGGGTGGTGTTTTTGCTCTTTGGTTGCGAGGTATTCCTCTATCCATTTCAGCGGGCGTAGGTTTTATCGCTTTGTCGGGTATAGCTGTTTTAAATGGTTTGGTAATGATTACGTTCATCAATAAATTACGAGAACAAAAAAAATTATATTTAAAAGATGCTGTGTTACAAGGCTCACTAGCGCGTCTTCGCCCCGTATTAATGACCGCACTCGTTGCCTCCTTAGGATTTGTACCTATGGCATTAGCTACTGGCACAGGGTCTGAAGTGCAAAGGCCGCTGGCCACGGTAGTAATTGGCGGTATTATTTCATCTACCTTTTTGACGTTGTTGGTATTACCTGGATTGTATTTTTTGTTGCATGAGCGGCATCAAAAAAATCGCTCTAAGAAAAAAAAGCGGGGGGAAGTACCTGCCATTAAGTGATGGGGTATATTTATAAGTGGTAGTAAAGCCGATGGATGATATTCACTTCCGGAGTATAGTTTGTGTGCAATTTTAATTTCTGAAACTGAAAATTTTGATGCGCTGATAGTATATAGGAGTTTCTCTGTTATTTTCTCTAACCATTTTTGCATCGTTTCCCGATATTCATTATGGTATTTTGCTGGTTCCTAGGAATTGCTCCTGTCTTTAATTAGCGTTTCGGCCATTTTATTTCTTTGTCAGCAATTTTAGGCGAATTGCTTATAGAGAATAAAATCAAATTGAACTAAAATAGTTCCTTTTTTTAATTAATTATTATGCCACAATCAAAAACATCTATTTTACTTATCGGGTTACTCTCAGCCTTTTCTTTATTAACATTTGATTTGTATCAACCCTCATTGCCATACATTACGACTTACTTTGGCACCACCCACGATTTAAGCCAACTTACTTTAAGTATTTATTTATTTGTCTTTGGGTGCGCTCAGTTAATTTGGGGGCCATTGATTGATCATTATGGTCGTCGGCGTTTGTTACCAGGCAGTCTAGTGCTTGCTGTTATTGCGAGTTTAATTTGTGTTTTCGCCCCTAACATAGAGGTGTTGATTTTAGGCCGTGCTTTACAAGGTTTCGCTTTATGTTGTGCTAATTTAGTAGCTTTTTCAACTTCTAGAGATTATGAAGGGGCAGTAGAACGGGCAAAAGTTTTGTCCTATGTTTCCATGATTGTCTCAATATCTCCAATTCTTGCCCCCGTTTTGGGATCTCTTATTTTTACTTATTGTGGCTGGCAAGCAAATTTTGCATTGATGACTCTTATTGGCATAGCATTACTACTGCAAACACGTAAAGGACTTTTTGAATCGCCTTTTTGGACTGCACCTCAACAACCTTTTTCAATTAAAAAAGTAATAAAATCATATCAAGAAATTTTACCCTCCACTTATTTGTGGAGTGGTTCATTGATTATGATGTTTAGTTTTGCGGCAGTAATGCTTTCGGTAATTAACTCATCTTATTTGATTATTGATCAATTTGGTTTTTCACCTTTGGCCTATGGGGTTATTTTTATTTTTAATGGATTAAATATTATCGTAGGTAATTACTTAGGAATTCATTTACGCAAGTATTTTAGTATGGCATCCACTATTTATATGGGAAGTTGGCTTATCCTCCTAGGTGGCTTTGCGATGTTGATAAGCTCCACTCTCTATGGGTTTAACTTGCATGCCTTATCGTTTGCTCTAATTTGTAATTTAGGGATTAGTGTTATTGCGCCGGCAGTAATGTCCTTAATGTTAGCCGATTTTAAAGAAAATACTGGAATTGCTCTAGCTTTTATTCATACCATAAGAATGTTTGGTTCTTCGTTATTAACCATTGTTAGTGCTTATTTTCTCATGCGAACACTTAATGCATTACCTTTAGGTTTAATGGTTTGTGGAATCGGAGCTCTTTACTGTTCTTGGCATTTTAATCGTTTATCTACTACTGAATCCGATGACAGTGAATTGGATGGAGCAGAAGCAGCTTAAGTGAAAGAGGGATTTTTCCTTTTACTTAAGCTATCCTCTTTAGGAATTATACAAGCAAGTATTTTAACATTTGGTGGTTATTCCACACGACCCTCTTAGGGTGAAGGGCTGATACTTAAAATACAAAGGGGTCTATCAACCGTGTTGATAACCCCTTTTTGTAGGTCTGTAGACACAGTTAAAGAAGCGTTTTTATAACGTTAGCTCTGGAGCATAGCCCCCGCCCCAATCGGCTAGAGAGGAATATAACCTCCATTGCTCCCAAAGCCCCCTTGACCACGGTAATTCGTTAGGATTATTGGCAAGAAAGGCTTAAGTAAGTGCCATTAATCTTTGGCTTACGTCGAGGGCATTTTCGCGCAGCGAAACTTGCTATCCATTACTTGGTTTTGGGAGACTATTAATCTCTGTGTCATCAGAGCTATTCCCCCCTTTTTTAATATAATGAAATAATGTATTTCTGCGGCTCTTTCCATAGGATGTTCGTGGCGATTTCTCTTCTTTTTCGGGTTGATGTTTAAGAGAAGCTTGATATAAAAACTCTTCATCTGGAGGTGTATAGTTTTCTAAAAAAAGGGGTAAGGTGGTGCTATAGGTTACTTGCTCAAAATTAATCTGTATTTTAATTTCCATAAGTTTTTTCAGGACAGCGCCTACCATTTCAGTGCGGGCTAATTCATTGTCATTCCCGCCATTAGCAAAAGTGGTTTCAGTAAGGATATAGCCTAAAAACGGCAAGGTCGTACGGTACGCATTATAAATATCGCGCATAAATTTAAAGTTTCTCTTATTCGAAACGACATGGTTCACCTCATCAATAATCCCTCGTTCTATGGATGGCAATGTGTTAAACGCATTAGTTAATCTCGAGACTCCCAAATTATTAAACACACTAGACAGCATCACTAAATGGTTTAAGTCAGGATAGCGCTCAGAATCTAATGGGCATAGGCGTTGAGCTAATTCAATGAAAAAAAGCAAAGCATTTTGAAGATTTTCAGCTGATTGCGTGAGAATTTTTTCACTAAAATAAGCGCTTAATTTATTAAACTGTTCAGTCACCTCCGTAATGCTGGGTGCACTTTGTTGACGCTTCTCTTTAACCCAGCACTCATCCCTAAACTCAGCAAGTGATACACGCTGGTAAAACGCCATTGTTAAAGTCCTTAATTCATGCGCAATTAGTGCAACCTGCTCTACGCGTTTTTTGGGAGGAAGTACTAACGCTTGATTTATCAAATCATCAAATGAATTATTGGTTTTAATCAGCTCCAGATGGTTAACTTGTTGTTTTATTAGGTGAAAATTATGGAGCAAAGGTTGGCTGGACATCATTGAGCTTAGCTGAAATGCTTTTTCCAGGTATTCATTAAATTGCTTCCCTATTTCTCCTAACTCTGATTTTGGATTCTTATTAAGGTTACACAGAAAACGTAAATGCATGCCTAATAGGGACGAAGGACAAATTTGCGCAGTAACATGATAAAACAATAATTGTAAGATCAAAAAGTTAGCGATTGATTTTTGAGCTATGTCACAATCAGGATATATCAGTCTTAGACCAATAAGTATCTCAATCGGTGAATAGGCGTTGAGAAGGCCTAAAATACGATGAGATAAAATGCCAAAGTCAAATTCTCGCACAGAATTAGGCATTTCCTGCCCAGCAATCAATAACCATAGCGTTTTTAACAGCATTTTATTGTGGTGCTTTTCGATACTGCTGTTTAGTTCTCCTAGGGGAGGAGTTTCGACTAATACTCGGTTATTGACAAGGAGGTGAGCAAATAATTTAAGTAGACTATTGAACTCATGTTGGACAAGTGAATAACGTTTATGGGCTGCGGGATATAAAAAACTTATTGCTCTTGAAAGGATCATTCTTACTTGCTTAGTATCCAAATCAGCTTTATCAAAATTAATAATATTTTCTAGTGAATGATGAACACAGAATTGATTAAACTGTTCTTGTAATTGAATAGCCTCTGAAGAATTACTGTTAATTTTATAGGCACTAATCAAATCTTGTACAAGGGAAATCAATTGCTCTGTGGAAATCCCTTGATTCTCATGATGATTCTTATTTTCTTTTAAAATAACCGAGCTGTCTTGAATTATCCCTGTATTGGGTACCCTTAACATAGATGAAGATGACGCAATCTCCGACTGGCCTCTGGATAATAATGGAAATTCTTTCCATAACATTTCTTTGGTGCTCGAGTTAGGACTGCGATAACGTAAATCCAACTGCTCGATTGAGGCTAACTCGAGGCAAAATAGCGCTTGATTCAGTTCATTATTATCCACTGCAAGCTTCATTGGGGATTCGCCTTTCAGGTTTGTCAAGGAGCGGTTAACCTGAGGATTTTTTACTAATACTTGAACAGCCCAGGATTGATTGTTTAAAACGGCTGTATGTAATGGAGTATTTCCTGAATTATCTGCTTCATTTAATAGTTCAGGAAAATATCCCATCAATAATTCCAAAACTCGTATACAGGAAGCATCGCATTTTGCGGCATAATGTAACACTGTATGCCCACCGCGATCACAATGAGTCGCCTTGGGTCGCCATGCTTCATTTTCTAATAGCTTTTCAAGAACTTGAAATTTATTTTTCCTTATTAAAAGATGAAATACATTTTGGTCTAATAGGTACGTAATATCTAATAACGAAGGGTCTTGGTTAAACCATTTAATCAACGTTTTTGCTATGTTTTTTTCATTTTCATTAGAGGTTATTAAGTTTTTTATTGCGTTCTCATTCACAAATCAATTCCTTTTTGAATGCTTGCTTAAATTTTCATTAGTTATATTAAAATTTGATAGTAATAAAAAAATCATTACTTGAATATTGTTATTTATCATTTAAAATGGAAAAATTATAGGTAAGGGCGTGTTGACACTTCATCCCCCCGCCTACGTGCTGCGACTTGTTCGCAGCATCCAGAAGATGTTCAAATTAAAAACGAACCTAAAGCATTGCTTTAATCTATTGATTACTAAGAAATATAACGATTCCAATACCAAGTATAAAACGAGTTTTCAATGGCTAGACTGATGCTCCGTGATGAGCTGTGGTCGAAACTAAAGGAGAGCATGCTACAACATCAGCCTAATCTTCGTGTGATGGTTGAGGCAATGTTGTACCGCATGCGTGTCGGCGGCCCATGTAATCAGCGCAACTTAAGTGATATCATCGCATCGAGTCCAATGCTCTAGTCAACACAAGGAAGCGAGATGAAGTCATTCTACGTCTATATTATGGCAAGCAGGCGGAATGGTACTCTACGTCGGTTCCACCTCAGATTTAATTAAACGAATCTGGGAGCATAAAAATAACATGATTCCAGGATTTACAGCTAAGTACACGATACATATATTGGTTTATTATGAGGTTCATGAAACCTATGTAGAAGCAGCTCG